>JBBSPV010000001.1:0-251985 GCA_038258425.1 Solirubrobacterales bacterium
CCGCCCCCCCCCGCCCGCCGGGGTGCGGGGGGGCGGGGGGGGGGGGGGGGGCGCGTGGCGGGGGGGCGCGCGGGGGCGGTGGCGCGGGGGGCGGTGCTGGCGCCCCCCCCCCCCCCCCCCCCCCCCCCCCCCCCCCCCCCCCCCCGACTCTCGTCCGACCCACGCGCGCGGTCGCGATGTGCGTCAGTCGCCCGGTGGTCGCTGGGACGGCCAGCCTGCGACTGCCGTCCGCCGGTACGCGCGGCACACCGGGGGCGAAACTGCGACCCCTCAGCCCTAGGAGGGGTATGGCCGACCCCCCCGCCCCGCCGACCGACCGCGAGATCGGTGCCTTCGTCGAGGAGCTGCTGCGCACGAGCGTCATGCTGTGCGGGCTCTTCGACGAGCTCTACGAGACCGTCCCTCCCGACGCGTTCGGCGACGAGGCGCCCGGCGACGTGCTGCTCGAGATGTTCGCCGGCTCGATGCATCCGGTCGCGGCGGCCGCCGGCGCCGCGACGCTGCGCGAGGCGACGGCGCTGGTCGGCGGGGTCGGGGACCGCGTGCTCGACGACCTGCGCGCGGCGGCGACGCTGGCACGGGAGGAGTGAGCGTGGGCGCTGCGCCATGCTGGTCGGGTGACCTTGCGCGCGCCGGCGCGGGCGGTGGACTGGCCGCAGCGCCGGCTCACCGACGTGCTCGCCGAGCCGGCGGCCGCCCCGGGCTGAGCCGCCGGCGGCCGCCGTCAGGCGCCGAGGAAGCGCACCAGCGCGGCGTTGAACTCGTCGGCGTGGGTGAGGTTGAGGCCGTGCGGGCCGCCCTCCACGAGCACGAGCTCGCTGTCGGCGAGCACCTCGTGACTGCGCTCGCCGCTGACCTCGAACGGGACGATGGCGTCCGCGTCGCCGTGGATGACGAGCGTCGGCACGTCGATCTTCTCGAGGTCGGCGCGGAAGTCCGTGCGCCCGAAGGCCGCGATGCAGTCCAGCGTGCCCTTCGGCGAGGCGAACGCCGCGATCTGGCGCGCGTAGTCGCGCTGCGGCTCGCTCACGAGGTCGTCCTGCTCCCCGGCCGCGAAGAAGCCGTGGAGGAAGCCGTCCAGGAAGGCGAGCCGGTCGCCCCTGACGCCACCCTCGAACGTCGCGATGGTCGCGTCGTCCAGCCCGCCGTCCGGGTTGTCGTCGGCCTTGTAGAGGTAGGGCGGCACGGCTGCGGCGAGCACCGCGCTCGCGATTCGGTCCGAACCGTAGGTGCCGAGGTAGCGGACGACCTCGCCACCACCCATGGAGAAGCCGACGAGCGTCACGTCGCGCAGGTCGAGGTGCTCGAGGAGCGCCTGCAGGTCGGCGGCGAACGTGTCGTAGTCGTAGCCCGTCCAGGGCTGCGAGGAGGCGCCGAACCCGCGGCGGTCGTAGGTGATGACGCGATGCCCGGCCTCGACGAGCGCCGGCACCTGCGCCTCCCACGAGCGGCCGCTCAGCGGCCAGCCGTGGATGAGGACCACCGGGCGACCGCTGCCCACGTCCTCGTAGTGCAGCTCGACCGGGGTCTCGTGGTCCGTGCCTGTCGTCAGGGTCGCCATGCTCTGATGCTGATCGCCGCAAGGGCGCGCCAAACGTGCGGCGGCGGATCATGGCCGGCATCCGTAGGCTGGCGGCGTGCGCGTCGCGGCGATCGTCGGAAGCTGCCTCTCGCTCGTCGCCGCCGGCGCGGGCCCGGCCGCCGCGGCGGACTGCCTGCGCGCGACGCCGCCGGCGCCCACGGCTCCCGCCCGGCACCTGCGCTTCGGCGTCACGCCGCAGCTCGCCGGAAGCGCCGGGACGGCCCAGCAGCCGGCGCGCCCGGTCGACCGGAGCAGGACCCTGTCGGCACTGCGGCGGCTGCGCCCGCCGGGGCGCCGGCTCGTCGTCCGGCTCAACCGGATGTTCTGGTCCGACGGCCGCGCGGGGATCGCTCGCTACGCGCGGCTCGCCGACCGCTACGCGGCGCACGGCTTCGAGGTCGAGCTGCAGGTGCGCTACCACCCGCCGGCCGGGCGCGCGGGGGACCTCGACGCGTGGGCGCGCTACGTACGCCGCGTCGTGCGGACCTTCGCCGCCCGACGCGCCGTCGTCGAGCTGTCCATCACCAACGAGGCCAACCTGCCCGTCTCTCCGAACACGTCGGACGGCTCGTTCCGCGGCGTGGTCGGCGCCCTCGTCCGGGGGATCGTCGCCGCCCGCCGGGAGGCCGACCGGCTCGGCCGGCGCGACCTGGCGCTCGGCTTCACCTACGCCTACCGCTTCACGCCGGCGTCCGACGACCGCTTCTTCGCCGCGCTCGGCCGGCGCTCGACGCGAGCGTTCCGCGCCGCGCTGGACCACGTCGGGCTCCAGCTCTATCCCGGGCGGTTCTACCCGCCGGTCACCGCGGACCCCGCGGGCGACGTGGTGGAGGCGCTGACGCTGCTGCGCTCATGCTGGATGCCGAAGGCCCGGCTGGGCCGGCGCACGGCGATCTGGATCACCGAGAACGGCTACGCCACGCCCGCCCGTCTCGGCCAGGCCCGCCAGGCCCGCGACGCAACGGCGACGATCGGCGCCGTCGCGCGCTACGCCGGGACGCTGAACGTCACGGACTACCGCTGGTTCAACCTCCGCGACAACCGCTCGAGCGGGCCGGGCCTCTTCGACGCCGTCGGACTGCTCTTCGACGACTACGCGCGCAAACCGGCCTTCGGCGCGATGCGTCGCGCCATCGCGCGGTACGGCCGGTGAGCGTCCGTCGGGTGGAACGGGCGCCGATAATCCGAAGCAAGCTGGCCGTTCCTTCGCTCCGTGGCCACCTGGTCGAGCGCTCTCGGCTCGACCGCCGACTGGCAGATCTCATCTCGCGGTTCTCCGTGGTCTGCGTCGTCGCGACGGCGGGAGCCGGGAAGACGACCGCGGTCGTGCGAGCGACCGGGAGCCTCGGCCTGCCGGTGGCCTGGCTGGGGGTCGATGCCTCCGAGACGTCGGCGGGGCGGCTGTTGACCTACCTCGAGGCGACGCTCGCCCTGCGGGTGCCCGCCGCGGACGGGGTGGCGACGCGGGCGCTGAGGGCCGGCGTCCAGCATCAGGAGGCGGCCGGCCTGCTGGCGGAGGCGCTCGGCGAGAGCCCCGTGCTGCTCGTGCTCGACGACCTCGAGCGCCTCGTCGACTCCGGCGATGCCTTCGGCGTGATCGAAGGCTTCGTGCGGTACGCGACGCCGGAGACGAGAATCGTCCTCATCAGCCGGGAGGAGCCGCCGCTGGATTTCGGTCCCACCTTGCTCATGGGCCGCGTCGGGGCGCTTGGCGAGAGCGAACTCGCATTCACGGTCGACGAGGCCGCGAAGGCCCTTGAGCTCGCTGGTGCGAGCGGCGTCGACCCCGGCGTGGCCGTCGCCGCCACGGGCGGGTGGGTGGCCGGCGTCGTCTTCGAAGCCTGGCGCTCGGCGCCCGACCTGCCCCTCATCAACGGCGAGGCCGATCCGCTGCACGGTTACCTGTCGTCCGGCATCCTGGCCCGCCTCGACGCCGCCGACCGCGACTTCCTCGTCGAGACGTCGGTGCTCGACGAGGTCTCGGCCGAGCGCGCAAGCGGGCTCGGGCACCCCGACGCCGCCCAGCGCCTCGCCTCGCTGCGCGGTCGGCATCTGCCGCTGACCTGGAGGCACTACCCCCTCGCGATGCGTGTCCACCCACGCTTCCGCGAGTTCCTGCGTGAGCGGCTCGAGCGGCGGGGTGAGGACCTGGTCAGCGCGACGCGGGCCGCGTACGGGCGGCTGCTGGTGAGCGAGGAACGCGACGAGGAAGCGGTCGAGGAGCTGCTCGCCGGCGGTGCGGATGACGCCGCCGTAGCCGCCGCCGAGCACGCCATCATCCCGGTCCTCGATCGGCTGGATCTCAACGTCGCACGGCGCTGGCTGGCCCTCCTCGCCCACGTCCGGCCCCTCGCGTCCCCACGCTTGACCACCGCGGAGCTCATGCTCCTGATCGCTTCAGAGGAGTACGCGCGGGCGATCGAGGTGTCCGATCGACTGCACGCCCTCGGACGGCGGGACGAGGTCGCGCGCTCCTCTCCGCGGGCGGCGGCGCTCATGGCCTGGTGCGCCTTCCACGCCGGCCGCCTGGACGACGCTCGAGGCGTGCTCGAGCGCGCCGAGCGCACGAGCGAGACCGCGGCCATGTGGTACTGCCTCTCGCTGGCCGACACCGAGGCCGAGGACGCGGCCGCGCTCGCCGCGCCGATCACGGGCGGGCCGCTCGACGCCCTCGTCATGCGCGTCGACTACTACCACGGGTTTCTCGATCGCCTGCTGGTGGACGCGCAGAAGCCCTGGACACGGGATGTCGCCGCGGCGTGGAGGGTCGGGGCGCTGATCGCTCTCGGTCGCACGGAGGAGGCGGTGGAGCTCTTCGAGTCGACGCGCCGGGCCCGCCGCAGCACGTGGTTGTCGGCCGTGGCCGCTGCCGATCTGCTCTACGAACTGGGCCGCAAGGAGGAGGCACGGCGCGCGCTCGACGGCGCGGGCGACCTGGTGAACGCGACCGGGTCGCGGCTGTTGCAGGCGCTCTCAGACGCCATCGAGGCGAAGCTCCAGCTCCGGCACCGGCGCGACGTCCCGGCCGGCCACGCCGTGCTCGATCGCCTCGACGCGCAGCCGTGGGTTGCGGACTACGCGTTCCTGCGCGAGCAGTCAGCGGCCTGGCGCGGCCTCGCGTTGCTCATGGAGAACCGCGACGACGAGGCGCTCGGCGTCCTGCGCGCCACCGTCGCGAGCATGCAGGCCGGTCATCGCCTGCTCTACCTGCCGACGGCTGCGACGTACCTGGCCGAGGCCGAGTGGCGGGCCGGCGACGAGGAGGCCTCGGACGAAGCCGTCGAGGTCGCGCTGGACGCGAGCGAGCGGATGGGCTCCCGCCACGTGCTCCTGCAGGCGCTACGCGACTTCCCGACCGTCGCCGCCCGTCGCATCGATGCCGAGCCGAGCGGCGCATCGCGCTGGCACCGCCTGGGGCGCGCGCTGCGCGCCGAGCGCGTCGAGCTCTCCGGTGTCCTCCCCGCTCGCATCCTGGTGCGGGAGTTCGGACAGCTTTCCGTCGAGGTCGACGACCGACCGGCTCCTCTGCGGCTGACCAAGAGTTGCCTCCTCCTGGCGTACCTGGCCACGACGGCCGACCGTGCCGATCGGAGGAGCCGCGTGCTCGAGGCGCTCTTCGACGCGGGCCGCGACGGCTCGGTGGCCGCCTACCTGCGCCAGGCCGCGCATCGCGCACGCCAGGTACTTCCGGAGGGCGTCTTGCTCGAGCTCACCGCGGACTCGGTCACCCTGCGACCGCCGCTGGCGGTCGTGAGCGAGTCGGTGCGGTTCGAGGCGCTGCTCGAGGAGTCCCTTGCGCTGCAGGGGCGCGCGCGGTTCGACGTCCTCGTGCGCGCGCTGTCCGCATGGGACGGCGGCGACTACCTTCCCCGCGTCGACCTGGCGTGGGCGAACGATCGTCGCCTCGGCCTGCAGGCCGCCCGCGACGACGCGTTGGTCGAAGCCGGGATCCTCGCCTTCGACGCCGGGATGTACAGCGACGCGGAGGAGCTCGCGAGCCGCGCGATCGCCCACGATCCCGTGCGGGAGGACGCCTGGCAGGTGCGCATGCAGACCATGAGTGCGCTGGGCGACTACCCGGCGGTCCTGCGCGCGTACCGCGAATGCGAACGTGAGCTGGCGGCCGCGGGCGCCAAGCCGACCGAGACCACGGTGGTGCTGCTCGAGCGGCTGCGACGCTGACGGGCGGTTTCGGGTCGATTAACGGCCGTGGCGCACGCTGACGGTTCGTCAGGCCAGCGTCCTCAAGGAGTCCCGATGTCCACTGCCGAAGAAGCCGCAACGATCGCGAGCGACCATGACAGCCTGCAGGAGGTCCTCGACTTCCTCGTCACCGAGGAACAGCTCGGCGTCACGTTCGTGAGCGCCGCGGTGGAGCGGTCGGCGGGGACGCCCTCCGAGGCCTTCGCACCGGTCCTGCGCAACGCGGTGACCCAGGAGTTCCACCACGTCGAGGCGTTGAAGAAGGCCGGCGGCCGGGCGCTCACGACCTCGTACTGGTTCCCTGACGCGGCGTTCGACAACGGCGGGGTCGGACTCTTCTCCACGCTGGAGGTCGTCGAGACCGTGGAGATCAGCCTCTACCTGCTGGGCGTCAGCGCCTTCGCGCGGGCCGGCGAGGACTTCGGCGCTCGCCTGTGCGCCGAGGCGATGGGCACGGAGGCGGTCCACCGCGCGCTCGTCCGCTTCGCCCAAGGAGAGCTCGGCAAGGACGTCGGCGTCCCCAACGACGTCGGCTTCGAGAACTTCGACTGGCGCAGCGTCGCGGCCGTCCGCCAGGAGCTCGAGCAGCTCGGCATCGGCTATGGCGAACAGGGCCTGGGGGCCGGCCGCTTCTACGAATACCCCGGCGATCCGCTCGCAAGCGGCGTCGGCACCGCCGTCAGCCACACCACGCCGGCCTGACCCATGTCCACCCAACCCACGCAGGTGCTCTTCATTCACGGCCTCTGGCTGCACGCGAGCTCCTGGCACGCCTGGACCGAGCGCTTCGCGGCGGCCGGCTACGCGCCGTCCGCCCCGGGCTGGCCCGGCGAGCCGGACAGCGTGGCCGCGGCTCGCGCAGAGCCCGAGCGCCTGGCCGGGCACGGCCTCGACGAGGTCGTCGACGCGTACGCCGCGAAGATCGACGGCACGGATCCGATCCTCATCGGCCACTCGTTCGGCGGGACGATCGTCGAGAAGCTGCTCGGCCAGGGTCACGGGCGCGCCGGGATCGCCATCGATGCCGCCCCGATCAAGGGCGTCCTGCCCACGCCGATCTCAGCCCTGCGCTCGGCGTTCCCCGTGCTCAAGAACCCGGCCAACCGCCATCGCGCCGTGTCGCTGAGCCCCGAGCAGTTCCGCTACGCGTTCGGCAACGCGATCGCACCCGAGGAGTCCGACGCGCTGCACGAGCGCTGGTCCATCCCGGCGCCCGGCAAGCCGCTCTTCCAAGCCGCGACGGCCAACTTCACGCCCCACTCCGAAGCTGCGGTCGACACACGCAACACCGACCGCGGGCCGCTGCTCCTCATCGCCGGCGGCCGCGACCACACCGTCCCCGACGCGGTGACGAGGTCGACGCTCAAGCAGTACCGGCACTCCACAGCGGTCACCGATCTCGTCGAGCTCGAAGACCGCGGCCACTCGCTCGTCATCGACTCGGGCTGGCATGACGTCGCCGACGCCTGCCTCGGTTGGCTGCGCGAGCAGGGCCTGTAGCGGAGAGGGAGGGATTCGAACCCTCGAATGGGGATTACCCATTACACGAGTTCCAGTCGTGCCCGTTCAACCGCTCCGGCACCTCTCCTGGATCGGCGCCAGAGGGTAGCCGCACGCCCGCGTCCTCAGATCGCCCAGACGCCGCCGACCAGCACCGGCACCCGCTCGCCCCCGCCGGTGACCCCGGTCACGGTCAGCTCCGGCGAGCCGATCATGAAGTCGATGTGGATCTCGGACTCGTTGACCCGGCCGGCTTGCGCCTCGTCCGCGGTGAACGGGAAGCCGACGCCGAAGGCGACGTGGCTCGCCGCGTTCTCGTCGAGCAGCGTGTCGTAGAAGACGGTGTCGAGCTTGCCGATGCGCCCCTGGTCGTCGACGAGCGCGGCCTCGCCGAGGCGCGCGGCGCCCGGGTCGCGGGCGACGATCGTCCGCATGGTGTCCTGCGCGGTCGAGGCGGTGATCTCGACGGCGCGGCCCTCCTCGAAGCGCACCTCGAGGTCCTCGACGACCGTCCCGTCGATGAGGACGAGCGGCTTGGACGCCGCCACGACGCCGGAGGTCCGCGCCGGATCGGGGCTCGTGAAGACCTCCTCCGTGGGGATGTTGGCCAGGTGCGTGACGCCGTCGACGGTCTGCATCGCTCCGGAGATCCAGCTCGAGCCGGGCAGCAGCCCGATCGTCAGGTCGGTGCCCGGGCCCTCGTAGTGCAGGGCGTCGAAGCCGCGGTCGGACAGGCGCCGGCCGGCGGTCTCGAGCTGGGCGCGCCGCGCCTCCCAGGCCGCCGCGGGGTCGGCCTCGTCGAGCCGGCAGACGTGCTCGATCTGCTCCCACAGGCGCTCCAGTGCCGCGTCCGGCTCGAGGTCGGGGTGGACGAGCGCCGCCCAGGCGGCCGTCGGGCACGGGACGATCGACCAGTTGCACAGCCGCCGGCCGAGCACGACGCTGGACTCCTTGATGGCCGGCAGGTTGTCGCGCCCGGCGCGGACCGGGTCGAGGCCGTCGAGGGCGCCCGGCACGGACGGGCCGGAGAAGGCGATGCGGGCAGCGTGCTCCTCGCCGAGTGCGAGCATCCGCTGCCCGTACCAGGGCGGGACGTAGTCGAGCGTCTCGTCACGGGCGTGGGCGACGCGGGCGCGCTTGACCCACGGGTCGAACCACTGCACGTCGACGAAGCGGGCACCGGCGCGGTAGGCTGCCTCGGCGGCCGCGCGCGTGAGCGGCTCCTTGCCCGGCTCGCAGCCGACGGACACGATCTGGTCCGGCTGCACGTTGGCCCCGACGCGGACCACGAGGTCGGCCAGCCTGGCGTAGCGCTCGTCCATGCGCGCGGAGCATACGGACGGGCGGAAGACCGGGGCGTCAGGAGGGCCCGGCCGCCCGCGCCTGCGCGACCGCCGCCTCCACGCCGGCCGTCCACGGCGGTCCGTGACCGGTCAGCAGCGTCCCGGCCGCCGTGTCGGCGACGCCCTGCAGCGACGCGAGCGCCTGCCGGCTGTCGGCGGTGGCGGCGCCGGAGACGATCTGCGGCCCGTGCCCGCCCGTGTACGGGTTGAAGGTCACCAGCGCGTCGCCGGCGATCATCGTCGCGCGGTCCGGGAAGTGCAGGCCGACGTGGCCGTGCGTGTGGCCCGGCGTGAAGACCGGCAGCGGGGCGCCGGGGACGTCGAGCGGGCCGTCCAGCTGCGAGAAGCCCCGGACCTCCCGGATCCCGCGCGTCACCTGCCGGCCCTTGGCGATCATGGTCGCGAGGACGAGGTCGGCCTTCGGGTAGCGCGCCTGGCGCAGCACGGAGTGCTCGTGCTCGTAGTGGAGCGGATGGCGGCTGAGCGACACGTCGCGCTCGTGGACCCAGACCGGCACGCCGCGCGTCCAGCGCAGGCGCTCGGCGAACCCGACGTGGTCGAAGTGCGCGTGGGTGAGCACGAGCGCCTCGACGTCGTCCAGGCTCCGCCCGAGCGCCCGCAGCGCCCGTCGGAACGCCAACCAGGACGCGGGCAGGCCGGCGTCGACGACCGTCAGGGCGCGGCCGCCGTCGTCGGCCTCGACGAGGTAGAAGTTGGTGAACGCGTCCTCGACGCGATGGATGCCTGGTGCGACGTCGCGGTGCAGCATGCCCGTGGGCCTACCCCCTGAGGTGGTGGGTGAGCGTCGCGCCGGTGGTGCCCATCGGCGCGCTGTCCCCGCTGTACCTCGTCGGCGCGCGCGCCCCGGCCGGTGACTCGCCCCCTCACAGCCCGTAGGTCTTGGCGACGATCTCGCGCTGGATCTCGCTCGTGCCGCCGTAGATCGTCGACACGAGCGTCCGGCGGACGTGGCCCTCCATGTCGTACTCGGAGGCGTAGCCGTAGCCGCCCATCATCTGCATGCCCTCCAGCGCCACGGCCTTGGCGACCTCGGTGACCTTGAGCTTGGCCATGGACGCCTCGCGGGGGAACATCGCGCCCGGGTCCGCGTCGACCCGGGCGGCGACGTCGTAGGTCAGCAGCCGGCAGCACTCGATCTCCGTCGCGAGGTCGGCGATGCGGTGCTTGAGCGCCTGGAAGGAGCCGACCGGGCGGCCGAACTGCTTGCGCTCCTTGACGTAGGCGAGCGTGTCGTCGAAGGCCCGCTGCGCCGTGCCGAGCATGAGCGCGGCGAGGATCAGCCGCTCGACGTTGAGCCCGGCCATGAGCTGCGTCCAGCCCTGCCCCTCCTGCCCGAGCAGGCGCTCGCCGTCGACCTGGCAGTCCGTGAAGAACACGTCGTTGACGACCTCGCCGCCCATCGTGGGGATGGGACGGATCTCGACCCCCTCGGCGTCGGCGGGCACGGAGAGCATGGTCAGCCCCTCGTGCTTGGAGCCACCGGCGTCGGTGCGGCAGACGAGCAGGACGTGCTCGGCCAGGTGGGCCTCGGAGATCCACGTCTTCTGCCCGTTGACGACGTAGCCGCCGTTGTCGCGCTCGGCCCGGCACTTGAGGTTGCCCACGTCGGAGCCGGCCTCCGGCTCGGACATCGCGATCGCCTCGACGGCGCCGTTGACGATGCCGCCGAGCAGCTGCTGCTTCTGGGGCTCGGTCCCGAAGCGCTCGACCGCGCCGGCGACGATCGAGGAGACGCCGAAGCCGCCGACCGGGGCGAGACCGCGGGCCGTCTCCTCGAGGAAGAGGCACATGTCCACGAGGCCGCCGCCCGCCCCGCCGTAGGCCTCCGGCACGGCGACCCCGAGCCAGCCGAGCTCGGCCATGCGCCCGTAGAGCTCGACGCTGTGCGGGTGGCGCCCGCCGTCCGTGAGCCGGTCGCGCTGCTCGCGGGTGCCGCACTCGCGGGCGCAGAAATCGCGGATCGCCGCGCGGAAGTCCTCCTGCTCCGGCGTGAAGGTGACGCTCATGGCCGCGCGACGATATAGCTTCCCGCGATGCCCACCACGGCTCTGCTGGGAGCGCTCGCCCTCGCCCTGGCCCTCGCCGCGTGCGGCACCACGAAGATCGACACGACGGGCACGGAGCGCTTCATCGAGCGGACGGTCTCCCGGCGGGCGGGCGTGCGCGTGGCGTCCGTGGGATGTCCCCGCGAGGTCACCGCCAAGCGGGGCGACACCTTCACGTGCACGGTCACCGGCACGGACGGCTCGACGGGCAAGGCGGTCGTCCGGGAGCTCGACGACGAGGGCCGGCTGCGCACGGACGTCCCCTTCCTGCATCCGCGCGAGCTCGAGCGCTCGATCACCGGCGACCTGCGCGCCCGGCTCGGCGCCACGATCCGGCTGCGCTGCCCGGAGGTCGTGGTCGGCCGGCGGGGCGCGACGTTCGACTGCCGCGCCCGGTCGGGGGCGCAGTCGCGGACGGTGCGCGTCACCCAGCGCAACGCCGCCGGCAGCGTCCGCTACGCCCTGCGCTAGCCATCCGGCGCGGGGGGTACACCGTGGCCATGCTCGTCCCCTACAGCGTGGACGTGCGACCGTCGCCCGACGGCGGCCGCCTCGTCGAGGTGACCCTCGAGCTGAGCGCCCGGCAGCTGGCCGCCGGGGCGCACGCCGCCGGCCGGCTCCTGCAGGAGCGCTACCGCGTCCCCGTGCTCGACTCGACGGAGGAGATCCTCGCCATGCGCGAGCTGAACCGGCTCGCGGACGAGCTCGCCGCGCCGGCCGGCACGGGCGCCAGGGTTCGTCTGACGCTGACCGTCGCCCGCCTCGGCCGGCTGCGTGAGGCGCTCGAGGCCTTCGCCGCCGGCCGTGCCGACGGCGTGCTGCTCGAGGACGACGTCCGGATGCTGCCCGACGTGCACGGGATGCTCGACCCGCTCGCCGACGCGCACCAGGCGGCGATCCGGGCCGCGCTAGGTGCGGCCGTCCCGCACCCGTAGGACACGCGCCAGCCGGCGCGGCAGCCACCAGTTCGCCTCTCCGAAGAGCTTGACGAGGGCCGGGACGAGCAGCGCTCGAACGACCGTGGCGTCGAGGAGGATGCCCGCCGCCAGGCCGGTGGCGAGGATCTTGATCTCCGTGCCGGGGCTCGCGCCGAGCGCCACGAAGGCGAGGAAGAGGATCAGCGCCGCGCTCGTGACGAGCCGCCCCGTGCGGGCGAGGCCGCCGACGACGGCCTCGTCCGTAGAGCCCGTGCGGTCGCGCTCCTCGCGGATGCGGGCGAGGATGAAGACCTCGTAGTCCATCGACAGCCCGTAGAGGAAGGCGAAGATCGCCAGCGGGATCCAGGTCGTGATGGCGCCGGTCTGCGGGATGCCCCAGATCGCCTGGGAGCCGACGCCCTCCTGCCAGACCAGCACGATGACGCCCCAGGCCGTGCCGACGGAGAGCACGTTGAGCACGACGGCCTTCAACGGCAGCAGGACGGAGCGGAACGCGCGGGCGAGCAGCACGAAGGTGATCAGCGCGATGAGCACGATCATCACCGGGAAGGCCCCGTAGATCGCGTCGGTGAGGTCCTGGGTCTGCGCGGTGCGCCCGCCCGTCCGCGCCCCGGCGTCGGCGTTGCGAGCCGCCGCCCGTACCCGGTCGACGGTCGCCGACCCCGCGTCCGTGGCGGTGTCGCGCTCCGGCAGCACGTCGAGCACCGCGCGGTCGCCCTGCTCCTCCGGGGCGAGCACCGCGCGCACGCCGTCCTCGCCCGCCACGGCATCGCGGACCGCGGTGGCGCCGCCGGCCGGGACGAGCAGCTCGATCGGCGTGAGCACGCCGCCGCCGATCCCGGCGTCCTCGACCGTCACGAGCGCCCTCCGCGCCGATCCGGACGTCGCGAGCGCGTCGAGGTCCGGGTCGCCGGGGCGCAGGCCGGTGGCGACGACCAGCAGCGTCCCGACCACCGCGAGACCCGCCACCGCGGCGGGCCATGGCCGCCGCACGATGGCGCGCGCCCAGCGGGTCCAGGCGCGGCTCGGCCGGTCCTCGCGGCGCCGGTGCGGCCACTCGAGGCGCTCGCCGAAGCGGCGCAGCAGCACGGGCAGCAGCGTGAGCGAGGCGGCCACGGAGACGAGCGGGATGAGCATGCCGCCGTAGCCGATGGAGCGGATGAACGCGACGGGCACGACGACGAGCGCGAGCAGCCCGATCCCGACCGTCGTCCCGCTGAAGGCGACCGCCGTGCCGCTCGTGGCCATGGCCCGCCGGATCGCCTCGTCCCCGCGCACGCCGGCGTCGCGCTCCTCCCGCCAGCGCACGACGATGAGCAGCGAGTAGTCGATGGCCACGCCGAGGCCGATCAGCCCGACGAGGAACTGCACGACGAAGGACACGTCGGTCACCGTGGTGATCGCGAGCAGCAGCAGGAAGGTCGTGAGGATGGAGACCGCGGCGATCAGCAGCGGGATGAGCGCGAGCAGCGACGCGAAGACGAAGGCCAGCACGGCGAGCGCGCCCACGCCGCCGAGCAGCGTCTCGACGAGCAGGCCCGGGCCGCCGTCGGAGGAGCCCTCGGCCAGCACGTCGACGCCGGTGACGCCGAGCGGCCGGCCGCCGACCGTCACCCCCTTAGCCGTGCGCTGCACCGCGGCGAGGGCGGTCGTGTTGACGTCGGCCCCGTCGGCCGGGCGGGGCGGCAGCAGCAGCGCGAAGGTCGTGCGGCCGTCGTCGCTGCGCAGCGCCTGGGCGCCCTGGCGCACCCGGGCGCCGGGGACGGCCTTCGCGACGCGCGCGAAGGCCCGGCCGGCACGCTCGCGCGCGGAGGCGTCCGGCGTCGCGGCCACGAGCACCACGGGCGACAGGCCGCCCCCGGCGCCGAAGGTCTGCACGATGGTGCGGTTGGCGTCGAAGCCCTCGCGGCCCGGCGCGTCGAAGGACAGCGACAGGGCGCCGCCGATCTGGGAGGCGGCGGCCATCCCGGCGAGGGCCAGCACCGTCCACGCGAGCACCACGAGGCGGCCGTGGCGCAGCACCCAATCCGTCAGTCTCAGGGTCATCTGCAGCCGTACGGAGCCGGGCGCCCCGGCGGTTGACCCTCAGGTCGCCGCCAGCGCGCCCGTAGCGAGCAGCACGAGCAGCACGAGGCCGAGCACGATGCGGTAGGCGACAAAGACCGCGAAGGTGTGGCGGGCGACGAAGCGCAGAAGCCAGGCGACGGAGGCGTAGGCGACGCCGAAGGACACGAGCGTCGCCACCACCGTCGGGCCCCAGCCGATCCCGTCCGAGATGCGGCCCGCGTTCTGCACGCCCTCGAGCAGCCCGGCGGCCAGCAGGGCCGGGATGGCGAGGAAGAAGGACAGGCGCGTCACCGCGACCCGGTCGATCCCCCGCAGCAGGCCGGCGGACATCGTCGCGCCGGAGCGCGAGACGCCGGGGATCAGCGCGAGGCACTGCGCCAGGCCGACGATCAGCGTGTCGCGCCAGGTGATGTCGCGCTCATGCCGGCGCTGGTCGGCGACGATGTCCGCGTAGGCCATCACGCCGCTCCACAGGATCAGGGCGGCGGCGACGAACCACAGGCTGCGCAGCGTCGTCTCGATCTGGTCCTTGAAGGCGAGCCCGACGACCCCGATCGGGATCGTCCCGAGGATGATCGCCCAGCCGAACCGGTAGTCCGGGTCGCCGCGCTCGGACGACGACAGCAGTCCGCGCAGGAAGCTGCGCACGATGCGGACCACGTCGTCGCGCAGGAAGAGGATCGTGGCGAGCACCGCCCCCGTCTGGATGATCGCCGTGAAGGCGGTGATGCCGGGGTCGTCGACCTTCAGGCCGAGCAGCTTCTCGAGGATCGTCAGGTGACCGGTGCTCGAGACGGGAAGGAACTCCGTGAGGCCTTCCACGGCACCGAGGAGCACGGCCTCCCACACGTGCAGGGGGTCGCTCACCGCGCACAGACTGCCAGAGCGGCATGAGCCGGGCATGACGGGTCGCGTTTGGACGGCCGGGCCGCCGCGCACACTCGGCCGCATGGCCGACGAGACGCGGATCGAGGACCATGCCGTCGTCGGCGACCTGCATTCCGTCGCCCTCGTGAGCACGGACGGCGCCATCGACTGGGCGTGCCTGCCGCGCTTCGACTCGCCCGCCGTCTTCACGCGCCTGCTCGACCCCGACGACGGCGGCGCCTTCACCGTCGAGCCGGACGCCAGCGACCGGACGCGGCAGCTCTACCTGCCGGACTCCAACGTCCTGATGACGCGCTTCCACCGCCCGGACAGCGTCTCTGAGGTCGTCGACTTCATGGTCCCCAACGCTCCCGGGGTGCCGGAGGAGGGCGGGCGGCCGCTCGTGCGCCGGCTGCGCACGGTGCGGGGCGAGCAGACGTTCAGCGTGCGCTGCCGACCGGCCTTCGACTGGGGCCGGGCCCCGCACGAGGTCGAGCTCGCCGGCGGCGGCGCGGTCTTCCGCTCCGCGGCGGGCACGCTGACCCTGCGCTGCACCCACCCGCTCGAGGCCGACGGCCCAGCCGCGGTCGGGCGCATCACGCTGCAGGCGGGCGAGACCGCCGACCTGCTGCTGCGCTGGACCGACGACGCCGCCTGCGAGCCGGTCGCCGACGGCGAGGCCGAGCGCCTGCAGACGGCCACCGTCACCTTCTGGCAGGAGTGGATCGGGCGCTCGACCTACACGGGTCGCTGGCGCGAGACGGTCAACCGCGGCGCGCTGCTGCTCAAGCTGCTCGTGTACGCGCCGACCGGCGCGCTCGTGGCCTCGCCGACCGCCGGGCTGCCGGAGGGCATCGGCGGCGAGCGCAACTGGGACTACCGCTACACGTGGCTGCGCGACGCCGCGTTCACGACCTACGCGCTCATGCGGCTCGGCTTCACGGACGAGGCGAGCGCGTTCATGGACTGGCTGCAGCAGCGGATGGCCGACGCCGAGCCGGACACCGGGCTGCTGCCGATGTACACCCTCGACGGCGACCCGCCGCCGGCGGAGGAGGTGCTCGACCACCTGCCCGGCCACCGCGGCTCGACGCCAGTGCGGAGCGGCAACGCGGCGGGGGAGCAGCTGCAGCTCGACACCTACGGGGAGGTCTTGGACTCCGTCTACCTGTTCAACAAGCACGCGCCCATCTCCTACGACCTGTGGTCGCAGGTGCGCTCCTGCCTCGCGTGGCTCGCCGAGCACTGGCGCGAGCCCGACCACGGGCTGTGGGAGAAGCGCGGCGAGCCGCGGGAGCACACGTTCTCGCGCGTGATGGTGTGGGTGGCGTTCGAGCGGGCGCTCCGGCTCGCGCGCCAGCGCGGTCTGCCGGCGCCCATGGACGAGTGGGCCAAGCTCGCCGGCGAGGCCTATGAGAGCGTGCAGGAGGCGGGCTGGGACGACGAGCTGGAGGCCTTCGTCGACTTCCCGGGCTCGGGGCGCATGGACGCCTCGCTGCTCATCATGCCGCTCGTGAAGTTCACCGGGCCGACGGACCCGCGCTTCACCTCGACGCTGGCGCGGATCGAGGAGCGCCTGGTGCTCGACTCGCTCGTGCGCCGCTACGAACCCGACGGCGAGGACGGCCTGGACGCCGGCGAGGGGACGTTCACGCTGTGCTCGTTCTGGTACGTCGAGGCGCTCACGCGGGCGGGGCGGCTGCGGGAGGCCCGCGACACGCTGGAGAAGGCGTTCACCTACGCCAACCACGTCGGACTCTACGCCGAGGAGCTCGGCACGTCGGGGGAGCACCTCGGCAATTTCCCGCAGGCGCTGACCCACCTCGCGCTGATCTCCGCGGTGGTCAACCTCGACAAGCAGCTGGGCTGACTGGACACGGTCGCCGCGGGTCGGTACGCTGACGTACCAATGGCCGTCGCCGAGCCCCCCACCCGCCAGGCCGGCGCCGGCTGGGCGCCCTCCCCCGCCGGACGCGCCGGCGACGACGAGCCCGTCGCCTTCCCGCCGGACCTCGGCCTCTCACGCAGCCTGACGACGCTGCGCTTCGTCCAGCGCCCGCTCGAGCTGCACTTCCGCGCCCAGCGCGAGCTCGGCGAGGTCTTCGCCCTGCGGTTGGCGGTGCGCGACGTCGACTTCGCCTTCACGAGCCACCCCGACCACGTGCGCTCGCTGTTCACGGCGAAGTTCGGCGAGGCGCCGTCGCTGACCGCCGAGTCGCCGCTGCGCCCCGTCCTCGGGCCCAACTCCGTCCTCACCGCCAACGGCACGCGCCATCTGCGCCAGCGCAAGCTCCTGCTGCCGCCCTTCCACGGCGAGGCGGTGCAGCGCTACGTCGCGCTCATCCGCGAGGTCGTCGAGCGCGAGGTCGACGGCTGGCCCGTCGGGGAGCCGTTCCAGCTGGCGCCGCGCATGCAGGCCGTGACGCTCGACGTGATCATGGCCGGGGTCTTCGGCATCGAAGGCGAGGCAGCGCCGGGCACGCCGGAGCGCCTCGTGCGCGACAGCACCCGCCGCTTCCTCGCCATGACCCGGCGCTCGTGGTGGGCGCTCGTGGACCTCGTCAATCTCGGCCGGACCGAGCCGCGCGGGCCGCTGCGGCTCATCATGGACCGCGTCGATGAGCACGTCCTGCGCGTGATCCGCGAGCGCCGCGCGAGCCCGACGCGCGGCACGGACATCCTCTCCCTGCTGCTGGCCACCACGGACGAGGACGGCGTCGCGCTCTCGGACCGCGAGATCCGCGACGAGCTGCTGACGCTCGTGCTCGCGGGCCACGAGACGACGGCCAACACGCTGGCCTGGGCGTTCGAGCGGCTCGTCCGGGTTCCCGAGGCCTACGACGCCCTGCGCGACGCCGTGCGGGGCGCCGACGGCGCCGCGGAGCACGTCGAGGCCACCGTCTACGAGGCGATGCGCGTGCGGCCGGTGATCCCGCTGATCGGCCGGCTCGTGACCGTGCCGTGGCGGCTCGGGCGCTACGTCGTGCCGGCCGACACGCCGGTGAGCATGAGCATCGTCCTCGTGCACCACCGGCCCGACGTCTATCCCGAGCCGTTCGCCTTCCGGCCCGAGCGCTTCCTCGGCGTCAAGCCGGGCACCTACACCTGGATCCCGTTCGGCGGCGGTTCGCGGCGCTGTCTCGGCGCGGCGCTCGCGCTCGCCGAGTTGCAGGCGGTCCTCGAGATCGTCACGCGGCGCACGGACCTCGAGGCCGTCGACCCGCGGCCGGAGCGGGCGAAGCACCGCAACGTCACGATCATCCCGGAGCACGGCGGGACGGTCGTCGTGCGGCGCAAGCTCCCCGCCTAGACGCCGCCCGTCCGCTCAGGCGGCGATGACGGCGCGAATGAGCCGCGCGGTGACCGGGCGCAGCTCGTGGACGTCGCGGCCGCGCTCGACCGCCGTGATCACGAGCTCGCGCAGCCCGGCGACCACCGCGAGCGCCAGGTCCTCCGAGAGTGGCGCGACGTCCGCGCGCTCGCCGACGAGCGCCACCAGCAGCCGGGCGAAGCGCACGAGCGCCTCGTGCTGGCGGGCGGCGCCGCGCTCGCCGAGCGCGGGCAGCTCGCGGACGAAGCTCGCCGACAGCGGCTGACCGGCGAGCGCCTCCAGCCAGGCGGCGGTGGCGCGGTCGACCTGGTCGCCGATCGCCCCGGGGCGCACGGCGGCGGCCACCTCGGCCATCTGCGCGTCGACCGCCGCGTCGAAGAGCGCGAGGTAGCAGGCGTCGCGGTCCTCGAAGTGCTCGTAGAAGGTCCGGCGCGACGTGCGGGCGCGGCGCACGCCGTCGGCGACGGTCGTGCGCTGGAGGCCGAGCTCGGCCACCGCCTCGCCCATGCCGGCGAGCAGGCGGTCGCGGTGGCCGCGGGCGGCGGGAGCGGCGGCGGCGGACACGGGCCGATCCTAGATACTGCCGGCGCTGATCCGCCAGGGCGACTCCGCGCCCACCAGGGCGCGAGCGGGCGGAAACCGACCCTCTATGCGGCGAAGGCCGGGATGACGTCGGCGCCGTAGCCGTCGAGCGTCGCTTCCTGCGCGTCGTGCATGAGGTAGAGGTTGAACTGCGTGGCGCCGAGCGACTCCAGCTCGCGCAGCTTGGCGACGTGGTCCGCGGCCGTCCCCAGCACGCAGAAGCGGTCGACGATCTCGTCCGGCACGAACTCGGTGTCCGGGTTGCCCGCGCGCCCGTGGTGGCTGTAGTCGTAGCCCTCGCGGGCGCGGATGTAGTCGGTCAGCGCGCTGGGGATCCCGGCGTCGCCACCGCCGTCCTCGCCGTAGCGGCGGACAAGGTCGGCGACGTGATTGCCGACCATGCCGCCGAACCAGCGGCACTGCTCGCGCGCGTGGCCGAGGTCGCCGCCGAGATAGGCGGGCGCGGCGACGCAGACGGCGAGCGAGTCGGGGTCGCGGCCGGCCTCCTCGGCGGCGGCGCGGACCCGCCCCAGGGTCCACTCGAGGATGACCGGGTCGGCGAGCTGGAGGATGAAGCCGTCGGCCTCGCGGCCGACCAGCGCGAGCGCCTTGGGCCCGTAGCCGGCCATCCAGACGTCGAGCTTGCCGTCGACCACCCATGGGATCCGGACCTCTCCCGCCGGCGTCTCGATCGCGCGGCCCTCGGCGAGCTCCTTGATCACGTGGATCGCCCGCTCGGTCTCGGCCAGCGTGGTCGGCTTGCGGCCCAGCACCCGCCGCGCGGAGTCGCCGCGGCCGATCCCGCAGATCGTCCGGTTGCCGAAGCCCTCGTTCAGGGTCGCGAACAGCGACGCGGTCACGGTGGGATCACGCGTGGCTGGATTCGTCACGAACGGCCCCACCGTGATCCGCTCGGTCGCCGCGAGCATCTGCGCGTAGATGACGTAGGGCTCCTGCCAGAGGATGTGCGAGTCGAACGTCCACGCGTGGCTGAAGCCCAGCCGCTCCGCCCGCCGGGTCAGCTCGACCACCCGTCGCTGCGGCGGGTCGGTCTGGAGCGTCACGCCGAAGTCCATGGTCAGTTCGCCGCCGAGGCCGGTTCGGGCGCGCCGAGTCGCGCAGCGGACAGGCCGACGTAGGAGATCGCCGACAGGCCGAACGCGACGAACACGCCGTAGCGGTAGAGCTGGTCGAGGAAGTTCGGGTCGGCCACGACGCCGCCCTTGGTCGTCGCCGCGTGAATGAACCCGGGTAGGACCGGGATCACGCCGATCGCCACCGCGACGAGCGCGCGCCAGTTGAAGCCGCCCGAGAACCAGTAGCGGCCGCCCGGTCCGGGGCGGTAGAGCTCCTCGAGCTCGAGCCGCGTGCGCCGGAGGAGCCAGTAGTCGAACACCATCACCGCCAAGAACGACGCGAGCAGGCTGCCGTAGCCGACCAGCCACGTGAAGATGTAGGCGCCGACGTCCTCGTAGAGCTTCCACGGGAACGAGATGATCCCGATCACGGCGGTGATCATCCCGCCGGCGCGGAACGAGATCTGCCGCGGCGAGAGGTTGGAGAAGTCGTTCGACGGCGAGACGACGTTCGCCGCCATGTTCGTCGAGATCTGCGCGATCACGACGATGATCATCGCGAGCACGAGCAGCACCGGGAGGCCGCCCAGCAGCCGCGCGACGAGCGCCACCGGATCCCAGATCGGCTTGCCGAACTCGACGATCGTGGCCGCCGTCACCGCGATGCCGATGAACGAGAAGCCGGTCATGGCGAGCGGCATGGCGATGCTCTGCCCGATGAGCTGCGAGCGCTGGTCCTTCGCGTAGCGCGTGAAGTCAGGGATGTTCATCGAGAGCGTGATCCAGTAGCCGACGTTCGCCGCCAGGCCGGGGCCGAACAGCGCCCAGAAGCTCTGGTTGTCGCTGATCAGCTGCGAGGAGGCGGAGAAGACGTTGCCCGCGGCGCCGAAGCCCCAGATCAGCAGGCCCACGCTGCCGCCGATCAGCAGCGGCGCCGCGTAGCTCTCGAGGAGGCGGATGCCCTCGATCCCGCGCAGGATGATCACCACCTGGACGAGCCAGAAGACGCCGAACGCGACCGCCTTGTGGGCGCCGAAGTCCGCCCAGCCCGACGTCAGCGTCGTCAGCAGCGTGTCGAGCGCGAGCGCGCCGATCCAGGTCTGGATCCCGAACCAGCCACAGGCGACGAGCGCGCGCGCCATCGCCGCCACGTTGGCGCCGCGGATGCCGAAGCTCGAGCGCACGAGGACCGGGAACGGGATCCCGTACTTCGCCCCCGGATGCGAGTTGAGCAGGATCGGGATGAGCACGAGGAAGTTGCCGAGCGAGACGGTGAGCAGCCCTTGCCACCAGGCCATCCCCGAAGCGATCAGCCCGGAGGCGAGCGTGTACGTCGTGATCACGACCGACAGGCCGATCCAGAGCGCCGCGAGGTTGTATGTCCCCCAGGTGCGGCGCTCGCGCGAGGTCGGCGCAAGGTCGGCGTTGCTGAGGTGCGAATCGGCGATGGCGGTGCTCATGCGTCCTCCTCCGCCCACGCGAGCGTGCGCCGGGCGAGCTCGTATAGCGCGCGGACCGAGAGCTCGAGGTCCGCGTCGGGCGTGTCCTCATCCTTCGTATGGCTCACGCCGCCCAGGCTCTTGACGAAGAGCATCACGGTGGGCATGACGCGGGCCATCTCCGCCGCGTCGTGCAGCGGGCCTGACGGGAGCCGTTCACTCGTCCCGGCGACCTCCTGGATCGCCGCGTCCGCGAGGTCGATCAGGGCGTCGGAGAAGAGGATGGGCTCGATCTCCCAGAGCTGCTCCCACGCCACCGCGCAACCCTCCTCCTGAGCGATCCGCTCCGACGCCTCCTTCGCCGTCGAGAGCATGTCGGCGAGCACGTCGGCGTCGAGCGCGCGCTGGTCGAGCGAGACCTCGCAGGTGCCGTTGAACGCGGTGACGATCCCCGGCGTGACCGTGACGATGCCGGTCGTGGCGCGGACGTCGTCGCGCGCCGCCGCGTCGTCGCGCCAGGCCATCGAGCTGCGGGCGGCCGCCAGGAAGGCGTCCTTGCGCATGTGCATCGGGCTCGCTCCCGCGTGCGCGTGTGCGCCCGTGAAGACGACCTTGTGGCGCTGCACGCCGAACGTGCCGAGGACCGCGCCGAGCGGCTTGTCGAGCTGCTCGAGGACCGGGCCCTGCTCGATGTGCAGCTCGAGGTACGCGAGCGCCCCCTCCAGCGCGGCGCCGGCGTCCTTCATCGAGTCGAGCTCGACGTCGTGGCCGGCGAGCGCGTCGGGCAGCGTGGCCCCGTCGCGGTCGGTGAGCCCGCGCACGGCGTCGGGATCGAGCGTGCCGGCGGCGGCGCTCGAGCCGAGCAGGCTGCGGCCGAAGCGCGCGCCCTCCTCATCGGCCCAGTCGACGAGCTTGAGCGTGAGCGGGCGCTCCTCGGGCGCGAGCGCGCGGAGCACCTCGAGCCCCGCGAGGACGTTCAGGGTGCCGTCGAGCCAGCCGCCGTTCGGCACCGAGTCCAGGTGGCCGCCGATGATCACGAAGCGCTCGTCCGCTCCGGGCGCGGTCGCCCACGTGTTGCCGGCCGCATCGCGCTCGACGCTCACGCCGTCGATCCCCGCGAGCTGCTCCGCGAGCCAGTCGCGCGCGGTGATCCAGGTGTCGGTCCAGGCGACGCGCTGGGCGCCGTCGTCGTCCTCGGTCAGCTTCCGGATCTCCTTCAGGCCCGCGACCGCGCGGGCGGCGTCCACCTCGGGCATCAGCGGATCGCCGGGCCGGGCGCGGGCTGGGCGAAGGCGCGGTGCACGAAGCGCCCGGTCCCCGGCTCGGACAGCACCTCGCCGTCGGCGTAGGCGAGCGTCCCGCGCAGGTGGACCTGGCCCGGGCCGCCGGTGAACGTCATCCCCTCGTAGGGGGTGTAGTCGACGTTGCCGTGGCGGTTGGCCTGCGTCGCCGTGATCGTCATGTCCGGATCCCAGATCACGAGGTCGGCGTCGGCGCCCGGCGCGATCACCCCCTTCCTGCCGGCCATGCCGTGCACCTTGGCCTGGTTCGTGGCGAGCACGGCGACCATCAGGTTCTCCGTCACGCGCCCCTCGCGAACGCCGTGCGTCCACAGCACCTGCGCGCGCTCCTCGAGCCCCGGCGCGCCGTTCGGGATGAGCGTGAAGTCGTCCTTGCCGAGCTCCTTCTGCTCGCGGTAGTTGAACGAGCAGTGGTCGGAGCCGAAGATGTGCAGGTCCTGGCGCTGGAGGCCGTTCCACAGCGCCGGCTGGTTGGACGCGTCGCGCAGGGGCGGCGAGAGGACGTACTTCGCGCCCTCGAAGCCGGGCAGCGCGAGCTGCTCGTCGGAGAAGACGAGGTACTGCGGACAGGTCTCGGCGTAGACACACTGGCCGCGGGCGTGGGCGCGCCTGACCTCCTCCAGCGAGGCGGCGCACGAGACGTGGACGACGAGCAGCGGGCAGCCCGCGACCTCGGCGAGCCGGATCGCGCGGTTGGTCGCCTCGGCCTCGACCGCCTCTGGCCGGGTGAGCCCATGCCACTTCGGCGAGACGTCGCCGCGCGCCAGCGCCTGCTCCTGGAGCTTGACGATCGCGTCGCCGTTCTCGGCGTGCACGAGCACGAGCAGCCCGGAATCGCGCGCGATCTGCATCGCCTCGAACAGGTCGTCGTCCTCCGTGTAGAGCGGCGTGCCCTTGTAGGCCATGAAGATCTTCACGGTCGCCACGCCCTGCGCGGGCAGCGACGGCAGCTCGCGCTTGACGTCCTCGGTCAGGTTCGTGATCGCGACGTGCAGGCCGTAGTCCATCCGCGCGGCCTCCGCCTTGCCCTGCCACTCCTCGACGGCCTGGGTCAGCGTCCCGTCCACGTTCTGGAGCGAGAAGTCGACGATCGTCGTCGTCCCGCCCGCGAGCGCGGCCGCGGTGCCGGTGTTCCAGTCGTCGGCGGTCATCGTGCCGCCGAAGGGCATGTCGAGGTGGGTGTGGCCGTCGATGAAGCCCGGCATGACCCGCGCGCCGGAGACGTCGATCAGCTCGGCGCCGTCGCGCGGCAGGTCGAGCCCGACCGCCTCGATCGTCTCGCCCGCCACCGCGACGTCGGCCCGGAACGACCCCTCGGCGGTCACCACGGTGCCGCCGGCGAACAACTTGTCGCCCATCGCTACACCTGCCTCGCTTCGCTCGTCACCGGCGACGCCGCGCGGTCGCCTCGCGCCTGGCTCGACTGCTCGGCGAACACCGCGCCGAGCGCGTCGACGATGTGGTCGGTGTCCGCGTCCGTCAGCGACAGCGGCGGCGCGAGCGCGATCACGTTGTCCAGGCCGGCGGCGGTGTCGACGTTGCGGCCGACGAGCAGCCCGTGCGCCTGCGCCGCCTTGACGATCCCGCCGGACACCGCGTTCGCGGCCGGCGCCCGGGTCGCCTGGTCGGCCACCAGCTCGATGCCGATCAGCAGGCCGCGCCCGCGGACGTCGCCCACCAGCGGGTGGTCGTCGAGCGCGTCTCGCAGCCGGAGCAGGAGGTCGGCGCCGACCGTCGCCGAGCGTTCGAGCAGTCCCTCCTCCTCGATGATCGCGAGCGTCTCGAGCGCGACCGCGCAGCCGGCGGGATGGCCGCCGAACGTGTTGATGTGGCGCAGCCGCCCGTCGTCGGCCGGGTCGGCCGGGAAGGCGGCGAAGATCTCGTCGCTGACGACCGTCGCGGCGAGCGGGAAGTACGCGCCGGTGATGCCCTTGGCCATCGTCACGAGGTCCGGCCGCACCGCGGCCCGCTCGTGGCCGAACCACGTCCCTGTGCGCCCGAACCCGCAGATCACCTCGTCGCAGATCAGCAGCACGCCGTGGCGCTCGCACATCGCCTTCACCGCGGGGAGGTAGGAATCCGGCGGGATGAGGATCCCGCCGCCGGTGATGATCGGCTCCATGATCACCGCGGCCACGGTCTCGGGCAGCTCGAACTCGATCGTGCGCTCCAGGTCGGCCGCGCAGCGCTCGCCGTAGGCCGCGAGGTCGTCCTGCGCGATCCCGTCGCGGTAGGGGTCCGGCGGCGGCACGTGGAGGAAGCCGGGCGCCAGCGGCTCGTAGCCCGTGCGGCGCATCGCCTGCCCGGTGGCCGACAGCGCGCCCAGCGTCGAGCCGTGATAGCCGCGGTAGCGCGCGATGATCTTGAAGCGGCCCGGCTCGCCGCGCAGCCCGTGGTACTGGCGCACGAGCTTGAAGGCGAGCTCGTTGGCCTCCGAGCCGGAGTTGGCGTAGAACGTCGCGCGGCCACCGCCGAGCAGCTCGCTCAGCCGCTCGCCCAGCTCGATCGCCGGCAGGTGCCCGCGGGTCAGCGGATGGAAGGCGAGCGTCTTGAGCTGCTCGGCCGCAGCCTCGGCCAGGCGCGCACGCCCGTAGCCGACGTTGACGCACCACTGCCCGCTCAGGCCGTCGAGGTAGCGGTTGCCCTCGACGTCCGTCACCCACGCGCCGTCGCCCTCGGCGACGATCATCGGGCCCTTCCCCTCGGCGGGGCGCCCGCTCATCTGGTGCCACACCGTGCGGTCACGCACGGTCCAACCGGTGGTCTCGGTCACCCTCGCCACCCTTTCGCTCCGCCTCGCGCGTGTCAACGCCCGGTGTCAGTCTTCGTGCCTCGACCGCCCCTCGACACTTACTCCTAGTAAGCTCTCGACCAATGGAGCACGGCATCCTTGTGTGGGGCGGTCTGGTCACCTGCGTCCTGATCGCCTTCGTCGCCGACTTCAGGTTCTTCGAGCCCAGGGACGGCTCGCGGGCGTCGTTCAGGCGGGCGGGGCTGTGGAGCGCGTTCTGGATCGGCGTCGCCCTCGTGTTCGCCGGCGTGGTCTTCGTCGCCGGCTCGGCCTCCGACGGCGAGGAGTTCCTCACCGGCTACCTGCTCGAGCGCTCGCTGTCGCTGGACAACGTGTTCGTCTTCGCGCTGATCTTCACGGCCATGGCGACGCCGGAGGAGCAGCGCCAGCGGGTGCTCGAGTTCGGCATCGTCGCGGCCCTCGTCCTGCGCTTCGTCTTCATCGTGCTCGGCGCGGAGCTCGTCAAGACCTTCGACTGGGTGCTAATCATCTTCGGCGCCTTCCTGCTCTACACGGGCATCCAGATGGCCCGCCACCGCGACGAGGACGAGGAGGTCGACCCGGACAGGAACCTCGGCGTGCGGATCGTCAAGCGCTTCTTCCCCGTCGCCGACGACTACCGGGAGGGCAAGCTCTTCGTCAAGGAGGACGGCAAGCGGCTGGCCACGCCGCTGTTCGCCGTGATGATGGCCGTGGCGACGGCCGACGTGATCTTCGCCGTCGACTCCATCCCGGCGATCTTCGGCATCACGACCGACACCTTCATCGTCTTCAGCGCCAACGCCTTCGCGCTGCTCGGCATGCGCGCGCTCTACGCGCTGCTCGAGAACGCCGCCGACCGCTTCGTCTACCTCAAGGTCGGCCTGGCCCTGATCCTCGTCTTCATCGGCCTCAAGATGATCGTCGAGCCGCTGGTGCACCTCCCCGTCGCCCTGTCGCTCGGGGTCATCGTGCTCGTCCTGGCCGGCTCGATCTTCTTCTCCTGGCGCAAGACGTCGGGCCCGAAGCCCGCGCCGGCCTGAGCCGCCGGCTCACGCCTCCGCGTCGAGCTCGTCCAGCACCCCCTGGGCGACCTTGAGCGCGTGGTTGGCGGCCGGCACGCCGGCGTAGACCGCCGTGTGCATGAGCACCTCGGCGATCTCGGCGTCCGTCAGGCCGTTGTTGCGCGCGCCACGCACGTGCAACGCGAGCTCGCCGTCGCGGCCGAGGGCGCAGGTGACCGCGAGCGTGACGCAGGAGCGGGTGCGCCGGTCGAGGCCCTCGCGCGTCCACACCTCGCCCCACGCGTAGCGGGTGATGAAGGCCTGGAAGTCGGCCGTGAGCTCCGTCGCCGCGTCCGTGGCCCGATCGACGTGGGCGTCGCCGAGCACCTCCCGGCGCACCCGCATGCCGGCCTCGTACGTCTCGTCGCTCATGGGGCCTCCAGGTGGTCGAGGATCAGGGCGCCGACGGCGTCGGCGCGCTCGATCGACGCGAGGTGCGCCGCGGGGTCCAGCCGCTCGAAGCGCGCGCCGGGGACGGCCGCGGCGATCGCGCGGCCGTGCTCGGCGGGGATGGAGCCGTCCTGCGCGGCGCCGATCACGAGCGTCGGCGCGCGGATGCGGCCGAGGCCGGCGCGCAGGTCCAAGGCGCCGATCGCCTCGCAGCAGCCCGCGTAGCCCTCCGGGTCGCTGCCGAGCAGCATCGCGCGCAGCCAGGCCTCGGTGTCCGGGTTGGCGTCCCGGTAGGGCCGGGTGAGCCAGCGGTCGAGCAGGGTGTCGGCGAGGCTCGCCACCGTCCCCGCCTCGCGCACGGTGGCGGCGCGCTCGGTCCAGTCCGAGGCCGGCGGCAGATGGGCACCCGTGCACAGCAGCACGAGCCGGTCGAGGCGCTCCGGGGCGTGGGCGCCGAGCCACTGCCCGACCATCCCGCCGATCGAGAGCCCGCAGAACGACACGCGCTGCAGGCCGAGGGCGTCCAGGGTGTCGAGCACATCGCGGCCCAGGTCCTCGATCGCGTACGGCCCGGGCGGCACCGGCGAGCGGCCGTGACCCCGGGTGTCGAGGCGGATCGTCCGCACCCGACCGCCGAGGGCCGGCAGTTGCGGCTCCCACATCTCCAGCGTCGTCCCGAGCGAGCCGCCGAGCAGGAGCGGCGGGGCGTCCTCGGGCCCGTCGGGGACGTGGTGCAGGATCATGGCGTCAGAACCTCCGCGTGGGCGCGCAGGGCGCGGTCGATCAGCTCGTCCGCGGCCCCGAGGTCGCCCTCGACTCCGGCGGCGCGCAGGTTGGCGGCCATCCTGTCCGGGTCGGGCTCGAGGTCGCGCAGCAGCCGCGCCGCACCGGCGGCGGCCTCCCCCGTGAGGCGCAGGAGCTCGGACAGCGTGCCGCGCTCGGCCTGCCAGGCGCCCGCGGCGCGCTCGTGCTCGCCGGCCATGCCGGCCAGCACGGTGGCCACGAGGCCGGGAACCCGCCCGGCGGCGGCGAGCACGGTGACCGCGGCAACCGGGTTGCGCTTGTGCGGCATGGCGGACGACCGCCCGCCCGGGCCGCCCTCGCGGACCTCGGCGACCTCGGTCTGCGCGAGCAGGACGACGTCGCGCGCCGGCTTGGCCAGTGCGCCGGCGAGCAGCCCGAGCGCGGTCGCCAGGGCGGCCACCGGCGTGCGGTCGCCCGGCCAGGGGAGCACGGGCTCGGCGAGCTCGAGGTCCCGCGCCACCCGGGCCGCGACCGCGGGCGCTCGGTGGCCGACGGGACCGCCGAGCTGGACGGGAAGTGCCACGGCGGCGAGCGCGGCCCGGCCGGTGTCGATCCCCTGCATCCAGCCGGCCACCTTGAGGCCGAAGCTCGTCGGGAGCGCCGCCTGCAGGAGTGTGCGGGCGAGGATGGGCGTCGCGAGGTGCGCGGCCGCGAGCATCGCGGCGGCGTCGGCGGCCGCGGCCGCGTCGGTGAGCAGCGCCGTCCGCGCGCGTCGGGCGACGAGCATCGCGGCGGTGTCCAGGATGTCCTGGCTCGTCGCGCCGACGTGCGCGCCCGCGCCCGCCCGCCGCCGCAGCTCGTCGGCGAGCGGCACGACGGGCGAAGCGTGCTCGGCGCCCTCCTGGGCGAGGCGGTCGAGGTCCCAGTCGGCGGCGTCGCTGGCCGCCTCGACGGCCCGGGCCTCCTGCGCGGTGACGATCCCCTCCGCCGCGTTGGCGCGGGCGAGCGCCGCCTCGGCGTCGAGCATCGCCTGCACCCAGGCGCGGTCGCCGGTCACAGGGGCAGGCCGACGTAGTTCTCGGCCAGGCTCGTCCGCGCCGCCTCGGAGGCCGCGAGGTAGTCGAGCTGCGAGCGCTGCAGCGCGCGGTCGAAGCCGTCGGCGCCCGGGAAGCGGTGCAGCATCGCCGTCATCCACCACGAGAAGTGCTCGCAGCGCCAGACCCGGTCAAGGGCGCGGTCGGAGTAGGCGTCGATCCCGGCGTCGTCGCCGTGGTGCAGGTGATCGATGAGCGCCGCGGCGAGCACGGTGACGTCGGCGACCGCGAGGTTGAGGCCCTTGGCGCCCGTCGGCGGGACGATGTGGCCGGCGTCGCCGGCGAGGAACAGCCGGCCGTGGCGCAGGGGGCTGGCCACGTGCGAGCGCATCGGCGTGATCGAGCTGTCGAGCACCGGCCCCTCCCGCAGCGTCCAGCCGTCGTCGGTGGCCAGGCGCGTGTGCAGCGCGGCCCAGATGCGGTCCTCGGACCAGGCCTCGAGCTCGTCGGCGGCGTCGCACTGGACGTAGAGGCGGCTGATCTCGGGCGAGCGCATGGACGCGAGCGCGAAGCCATCCTCGTGATTGGCGTAGATCAGCTCGGGGCTGGAGGGCGCGACCTGCGCCAGGATGCCGAGCCACGCGAAGGGGTAGTCGCGCTCGACGACGGTCATGGCGGCCTCCGGGATCGCCTGCCGGCAGGCGCCGTGGAAGCCGTCGCAGCCGGCCACGACCTCGCAGCGCAGCTCGACCCGCTCGCCGTCGTGCGTGTAGGTCACGGTCGGCGCGTCCGTGTCGAGACCGCTGACCGCGACGTCTGAGACCTCGAAGTCCAGCGGCACGCCGGCTTCCAGCCGGGCCGCGACGAGGTCTTTGACGACCTCCGTCTGGGCGTAGATGGCCACGCGCCGGCCCGTCAGCCCGTGCAGGTCGACGCGGTGGCCGGCACCTCCGAAGCGCAGCTCGACGCCGTCGTGCAGGAGCCGCTCGCGCACCATGCGGGCGCCGACCCCGGCCGCTTCGAGCACGTCCATCGTGGCCTGCTCGAGGATGCCCGCGCGCTGGCGGTGCTCGACGTGGTCGCGGTCGCGCAGCTCGAGGACCACGGTCTCGATCCCGGCGTTGCCGAGCAGCCGTCCGAGCAGCAGCCCCGCGGGGCCCGCGCCGACGATCGCGACCTCCGTGCGGGCGACGGGCATGGAGCCGCGCCTTCCCCGGCGCGTGGCCGGTCACCCCGCGGTCGGGAACCCGAGGTCGACGCCGCGGTGGGCGGGATCGGGCCAGCGCCGGGTGACGACCTTGGCGCGCGTGTAGAAGCGCACCCCCTCCCGGCCGTGCACGTGCACGTCGCCGAACAGCGACGCCTTCCAGCCGCCGAACGAGTGGTAGGCCATGGGGACCGGGATCGCCACGTTGACCCCGACCATGCCGGCCGTCACGTCCTGCTCGAACCTCCGCGCGGCCCCGCCGTCGTTGGTGAAGATCGCCGCGCCGTTGCCGAAGGGGCTGGCGTTGACGAGCTCCAGCGCCTCCGGGTAGCTGTCGACGCGCACGACGACGAGCACCGGGCCGAAGATCTCCTCGTCGTAGACCGACATCCCGGGCCGCACGCGGTCGAGCAGCGTCGGGCCGATGAAGTGGCCGTCCTCGCGGCCCTCGACGACGAGGTCGCGCCCGTCGTCGAGGAGCTCCGCGCCGTCGGCCACGCCCGCGTCGACGTAGCCCGCGACGCGCTCGCGGTGGCGGGCCGAGACCAGCGGCCCCATGTCTGAGTCCGGGTCCAGGCCGTCGCCGACACGCAGGGCGGCGATCCGCTCGCGGACCTTCGTGACCAGCGGGTCGGCGATGTCCCCGACCGCGACGGCGACCGACACCGCCATGCAGCGCTGGCCGGCCGATCCGTAGCCGGCGGACACGAGCCCGTCCGCGGCGAGTTCGAGGTCGGCGTCGGGCAGCACGACCGCGTGGTTCTTCGCGCCGCCGAGTGCCTGCACCCGCTTGCCGTGGTTTCCGGCCAGCTCGTGCACGTGCTGGGCGATGGGCGTCGAGCCGACGAAGGACACCGCGTCGACCCCCGGATGCACGAGCAGCGCGTCGACGGCCTCGCGGTCGCCGAGGACGACGTTGAAGACGCCCTCGGGCAGCCCCGCGCGCTTCCACAGCTCGGCGGCGAGCAGTGAGGCGGACGGATCCTGCTCGGAGGGCTTGAGGACGAAGGCGTTGCCGCACGCGATGGCCACCGGGTGCATCCACATCGGGACCATGACCGGGAAGTTGAACGGCGTGATCCCGGCCACCACGCCGAGGGGCCGGCGCATGGAGTAGGAGTCGACGCCGCGCGAGACGCCAGCGGACAGCTCTCCCTTGAGCAGCTCGCCGATGCCGCAGGCGAACTCGACGACCTCCAGGCCGCGCTGGACCTCCCCGAGCGCGTCCGCGCGGACCTTGCCGTGCTCGCGCACGACGAGCTCAGCGAGGTCCTCGCGATGGGCGTGCACGAGCTCGCGGAAGGCGAACAGCACGCGCGTGCGGGTGGACAGCGAGGCGGCGCCCCACGCGTCCGCGGCGCCGCGGGCGGCCGTCACGGCGGCGTCGACCACGGCGGCCGAGGCGAAGGGCACGCGGGCCACGACGGCGCCGGTGGCCGACTCGGTGATCTCGCCGTGGCGCTCGGCGGCCGGGGGCTCGGCGTGGCCCCCGATCCAGTGGTGCAGTGTGGGCAGGTCGACGGTCGTCATAGCTGAGGTGTAGCGCGACGGCCCGGCTCGCGCGGCGCGGGTTTCGCCGGACGGCCCGGATACCGTGGAGCGCATGCCCCAGCGGGTGGCCATCCTCGGTGCCGGGCCCTCCGGCTTCTACGCCGCCGACCAGCTGCTGGCGGCGGGCTTCGAGGTCGATCTGCTCGATCGGCTGCCCACGCCGTTCGGGCTCGTGCGCGCCGGGGTGGCGCCCGACCACCCGAAGATCAAGTCGGTCACCCGCGTGTACGAGAAGACCGCGGCGCGGCCCGGCTTCCGCTACTTCGGGGGCGTGGAGCTCGGGACCGACGTCACCCGCGACGAGCTGCTCGAGCGCTACCACGCCGTGCTCTACGCGATCGGGACGGCGAAGGACCGGCGCCTCGAGATCCCCGGCGAGGACCTGCGCGGCTCACACCCGGCGACGGACTTCGTGGCCTGGTACAACGGCCACCCGGACTTCGCCGAGCATGCGTTCGACCTCGACGGGGAGCGGGCCGTCGTGGTCGGCAACGGCAACGTCGCGGTCGACGTCGCCCGCATGCTCGTCCTCGCCACGGAGGAGCTCGCGCCCACGGACACGGCCGACCACGCCCTCGAGGCCTTCCACGGCGCCGGCGTGACCGACGTCGTGCTGCTCGGGCGGCGCGGACCGGCGCAGGCGGCGTTCACGAACCCCGAGCTGCGCGAGCTCGGCGAGCTCTCGCGCGCCGACGTCGTCGTGGACCCGGCCGAGCTCGCGCTCGACCCGGCCAGCGAGGCCAGCCTCGGCGACAACGCCGGCGCCCGGCGCAACGTCGAGCTCCTGCGCGAGTACGCCGCGCGCGAGCCGGCGGCCCGGACCCACAAGGTCGTGCTCGCCTTCCGGCGCTCGCCCGTGGAGATCCTCGGCGACGCCGACGGGCGCGTGCGCGGCGTACGGGTCGTCCGCAACCGGCTGCAGGACGGCCGCGCGGTGCCGACGGGCGAGGAGGAGGTCATCGAGTGCGGCCTCGTCCTGCGCGCGGTCGGCTACCGCGGCGAGCCGATCCCCGGCGTCCCCTTCGACGCCCGGCGCGGTCTGATCCCGAACGCCGACGGGCGCGTGACCGAGCTCGACGGGACGGTGCGCCCGGGTGAGTACGTCGTCGGCTGGATCAAGCGCGGTCCCAGCGGCGTGATCGGCACGAACAAGAAGGACGCCGCCGGGACGACGGCCCGGCTCGTCGAGGACGCGGAGGCCGGGCGCCTGCCCGAGCCGCCGCACCCGGGTGCCGAGGCGGCCCGCGAGTGGCTCCACGAGCGGGTGCCCCACCTCGTCGACTGGGCGAGCTGGGAGCTCATCGACGCCTACGAGCGGGCGCTGGGCGAGCCCCACGGCCGCCCCCGCGTGAAGCTCGTGCGCACGGAGGAGCTGCGCCGGGTGGCCCGGCGCGAGCGGCTCAGCTAGCGGCCGGCGGCTAGGGTGGCCGACGGTGTGCCGGGAAGACTGGTCGGCGATGGCTCGTCCACGCCTGGAAGGATCCTTGCCCCGCCACGCCGCATCCCACCCGCTGCCGCGCCCCGGATGATGGCCCTGGCCATCGGCATCTTCGCCGTCGCACTGGCCCTGATCGCCTCCGAACGGGTCGATCGCACGAAGATCGCGCTGCTCGGCGCGGTGCTCGTCCTGCTCACCCGGACACTCGAGCAGGAGCAGGCGATCGAGGCGATCGACTTCAACACGATCGGGCTGCTCGCCGGGATGATGCTCATGGTGCGCCTGACGGAGGCCACCGGCGTCTACACGTGGCTGGCGATCCGCGCCGGCCAGTTCTCGCGCGGGCGCCCGCTGGTGCTCGTGCTCGCCCTGAGCGTCACCACGGCGGTGCTGTCGGCCTTCCTGGACAACGTCACGACGATCCTGCTCATCGTGCCGATCACCTTCCTGCTCGCCGACGCGCTCGACATCTCGCCGCTCCCCCTCATCATCGTCGAGATCATCGCCTCCAACGTCGGCGGCACGGCGACGCTGATCGGCGATCCGCCGAACATCCTCATCGCCGGCCACACGGACCTGTCCTTCGACGCGTTCATCATCAACCTCGCGCCGGTCGTCGTGGTCGTCGCGGCGCTGGTGATCGGGGGCCTCTACTTCGTCTTCCGCAGCCGGCTGCAGGTCGCCCCCGAGGCGCGCGACCGCATGATGGCCCTCAACGCGGCCCGCTCGATCGAGGAGCCGGAGGAGGCCAAGCGCACGGTGCCGATCCTCGTGGCCACCATCGTGCTGTTCTTCTTCCATAAGGTGCTGCACCTCGAGCCGGCGACGGTCGCGCTGTTCGGTGCCACCGTCATGCTGCTCGTCTCCCGCCAGTCGCTGCACGACGCGCTGGCCGGCATCGAGTGGGCCACCCTGTTCTTTCTCATCGGCCTCTTCGTCATGGTCGGAGCGCTGGAGGAGACGGGCGCGCTCGAGGAGGTGACGAAGTTCGTCGCCAACGTCACGAACGAGAGCCGCTCCGCGGAGCTCTACGGGATCCTGTGGACCGCGGCGATCGGCTCCGGGCTCGTGGACAACATCCCCTTCACGGCCGCGATGATCCCGGTGGTCGACTCGCTCGGCGGGGGCGGCGGCGCGGCCGGGGTCTCCGACGAGGCCTACTGGTGGGCGCTCGCGCTCGGCGCCTGCTTCGGCGGCAACGCGACGATCGTGGCCGCCGCCGCCAACGTCGCCGCGTCGGGCATGGCGGCCAAGGCCGGGCACCCCATCGGCTTTCTCACGTTCCTGCGCTACGGCATCCCCGTCACCCTGGTGTCGCTGCTGCTGGCCACGGGGTATGTCGCCCTGAGGTACGCATGAGCCCGCGCTCCATCACCGACATCGCCGTGCGCGACGCGCCCGTGCTGCGCACGGACGACACCGTCGAGACCGCGGTCAGGCGGGTCGTGGAGGCGTCCGTGCCGGCCCTCGCGGTCGTCGACGACCGGGGGCGCTTCGCCGGCATCTTCGGTGAGCGCGAGTTCATGGGAGCGCTGTTTCCCGGCTACCTCGACCACCTCAGGCACATCTCCTTCCTCTCCAGCTCGCTCGACGAGGTGCTCGAGAAGCGCGAGGAGTGCCGCGGCGAGGGCATCGGACGCTACATGACGACGGAGCACGTCGAGGTGGGGCCGGACTACTCCGACACGCAGGTGGCGGAGATCTTCCTGCACCACCGCGTGCTCGTCGTACCGGTGGTCGACGAGGGAGGAGTCGTGGGGCTCATCACCCGCGGGGCCTTCTTCGCCACCCTCGCCGAGCGCTTCCTGCAGCGACCTGCGTGAGCCTGCGCGACTCGCTCGATCCCGTCGTGGAGTTCCTCCACGAGGAGGCGGCGGGCGGAGCCGCGCTGCTGGCGGCCGCCGTCGTAGCGCTCGTCTGGGCCAACTCCCCGGCCGGGGACGGCTACGCCGCGCTGTGGGAGACCCAGCTGGTCGTCGGCCCGCTGTCCCTCGACCTGCGCCACTGGATCAACGACGGCCTCATGGTCGTGTTCTTCTTCGTCGTCGGACTCGAGATCAAGCGCGAGCTCGTCGCCGGCGACCTGCGCGACACCCGCACCGCGACGCTGCCGGCGCTCGCCGCGGTCGGCGGCGTCGCGGCGCCGGCGGTCGTCTTCCTGCTCGTGATCACGCTCGGCGGAGCGGAGGGGGCGGGCGGCTGGGCGATCCCGGCGGCGACGGACATCGCCTTCGCCGTCGGCGTGCTGGCGCTGCTCGGCGACCGCGTGTCCGCCGGCGTGCGGCTGCTGCTGCTGACCATCGCCATCGTCGACGACATCCTCGCCATCGTGATCATCGCGCTCGTCTACACGGACGGCCTGTCCGTGGCCTGGCTCGGCGCGTCGGTCGCGTGCCTGGCCGTCGTCGTCGGCCTGCGCCGCGCGGGCGTGGCGCGCGTGGCCGCGTACGTGCCGCTCGGCGTGCTCGTCTGGTTCACGGTCCACGAGTCCGGCGTGCACGCCACCCTCGCCGGCGTGCTGCTCGGCGTGCTGACGCCTGCGCGGCCCGTCGCCGGCCGTCCGGTGCTCACCGATCTCGAGCACCGGCTGCATCCGCTCAGCGCGTTCGTGGCAGTGCCGCTGTTCGCCCTCGCCAACGCCGGAATCGACCTCGGCGGCGGCGTGCTCGGCGACGCGATCGCCAACCCGCTGACCTGGGCGGTCGTCGCGGGGCTCGTGGTGGGAAAGCTCGTCGGGGTCACCGGTGCCGCGCGCCTGGCCCTGCGCGCGGGCGTCGGCAGGCTTCCCTCCGGGGTCACCCGCACCCAGCTGCCGGGCGTCGGCGCCGTCGCGGGCATCGGCTTCACCGTCTCGCTGTTCATCGCCCAGCTGGCCTTCGCCGAAGGGGCGCTGCTCGATCGCGCCAAGGTCGGGATCCTGCTCGGCTCGGCGGTGGGCGCCGGGCTCGGCCCGGCGCTGCTGGTCGCCCTCGGGCGGGGCCGGGCCGACGGCGTCACCCCGTAGGCTGTCGGCGGGTGAGCCGGGAAGCCTGGTCGGCGCTCGTCGTGCCATGTCCGAGATCACCGCCTTCGCGAACCTCCTGCTGCCGATCACGGCGGGCTACATCGTCGCCATCCTGGGGACGAAGATCTCCGACCGGCTGCCCGTCCCGGCGCCGGTGCTCTTCCTCGTCGCGGCCGCCTTTCTCTCCGACTTCCTCCCGCAGCTCCGGGACTTCTTCTCCATCAAGGGGGTCGAGCGCACGGCGGTCGTCGCCCTCATCGTCATCCTCCTCAACGGGGGCATGGACCTCGGGCTCAGCCGGCTGCGCGCCTCGCTGGCGCCCGTGCTCTCGATCGGGATCCTCGGCACCTTCCTGACCGCCGCGCTCGTCGCCCTCGCGGCGCACTTCGCCCTCGGCTTCGACTGGGTCCTCGCCGGGGTCGTCGGCGCCGCGCTCGCCCCGACCGACCCCGCGGTGGTCTTCGCCGTCCTGGGCCGCCGCGAGATCAGCGGACGGGCCGGCACGACGCTCGAGGGCGAGGCCGGCGTCAACGACCCCGCGGGGATCGCCCTCATGCTCGGCATGGTGGAGCTCGCCACCGAGCCCGACGCCTCGTTCCTCGTGGTCATCACGACCTTCGTGGAGGAGATGGCCATCGGGCTCGCGTGCGGCGCGGTGGGCGCGTGGGTCCTGCTGCAACTCGTGCGCCGCCTGCAGCTGGACTCCGAGGGCCTGTACCCCGTGCTGGTCCTCGCGCTCGCCGGCGCGATCTACGATCTGACCTCGCTCGCGCACGGCTCCGGCTTCCTCGCCGTCTTCGTCGTCGGCCTCGCCCTGGGCGACGCCGCGACGCCCTACAAGGCCGAGATCGAGCGCTTCCAGCAGTCCCTGGCCAGCGTCGCCGAGATCGTCGTCTTCGTGGCGCTCGGGCTGACCATCTCCATCACCGACATCCCGGCCGAGGTCTGGCTCGACGGCGCCGTGCTCGCCCTGGTGCTGGCGCTCGTGGCCCGGCCGCTGACCGTGGCGGCGACCCTCTCGGGTCTCGGGCTCAAGCGCAACGAGCGGCTGTTCGTGGCCTGGAGCGGCCTCAAGGGCGCCGTGCCCATCCTGCTGGCGGCCTTCGCGCTGCTCGGCGGCGTCGACCAGGCGCCCCGCATCTACGAGATCGTCTTCGTCGTCGTCCTGCTCTCCGTCCTCGTCCAGGGCAGCCTCGTGCCGGCGGTCGCCCAGGGGCTGGGCCTCCCCATGCACCGGACGCCACCGCAGCCGTGGCAGCTCGTGGCGCCGCTGGCGGAGCGTCCCGAGAACGCCTTCGACGCCCTGGTCCAGGACGGGTCGTCCGTCGATGGCCAGCGCGTGTCTGACCTGCAGGAGGCCACGGGCGCGTGGACCAGCGTGGTCGTGCGCGAGGGGCGGGCCCTCCTGGTGGCCCCCGAGCTGCGGCTGCAGGCCGGCGATCGCCTCCACCTGCTCGCCGAGCCCGACGTGCACGGCGACATCCACCGCCGCGTCGCCGCGCCGCGGCTCGACTGACGCGAGGAACTCGCCTCGACGCTGCGACACTGCACCGACCATGGACCTCACCTTCGACCCGGCCGAGACGGCCTTCCGCGACGAGCTGCGGGAGTGGTTCGCGGCCAACCCCCCCGGACCCGAGCCCACGGGCGACGAGGACGCGCACTACGCCTGGCGGCGCGAGTGGCAGCGCACGCTGGCCGGGGGCGGCTGGGCCGCCGTGCACTGGCCGGAGGCCTTCGGCGGCCGGGGGGCCACGCTGACGCAGTCGGCGATCTTCTTCGAGGAGCTCGGCCGGGCGGGGGCGCCGTTGCCGGCCAACGTGCTCGGCCTGCTGCTCGCCGGCCCGACCATCATGACCTACGGGACGCCGGAGCAGCAGGAGCGCCACCTCGGCCCGATCGTCAGCGGCGACGAGATCTGGTGTCAGGGGTTCTCCGAGCCCGACGCCGGCTCGGACCTCGCGGCGCTCAAGACCCGGGCGGTGGCCGACGGCGACGACTGGGTGGTCACGGGCCAGAAGGTGTGGACGAGCGGCGCCCAGTACTCCAAGTGGTGCATGCTCGTCGCGCGCACGGATGCCGAGGCGCCGAAGCACAAGGGGCTCACGTACTTCCTGCTCGACATGGAGCTGCCCGGCATCGAGGTCGTGCCGCTGCGCCAGATCACGGGTGAGGCCGAGTTCAACGAGCTCTTCCTCCAGGAGGTCCGCATCCCCGGCGAGCATGTCCTCGGCGGGGTCGGCAACGGCTGGAAGGTCGCGCTCACGACGCTCATGAACGAGCGCTCCGGTCTGGCCTTCTTCCTCCAGGTGCGCCTGCGCCAGCAGCTCGACGCCGTGATCCGCGAGGCGGGCGCGCGCGGGCTGCTCGACGACCCGGTCGTCGCGGACCGGCTCGGGGAGCTGCACCTCAAGGCCGAGGTCCTGCGGCTCACGGCCTACCGCGGCCTGACCGCGATCGAGAAGTACGGCCAGCCCGGCCCGGAGGGGTCGCTCACGAAGTGGATGTGGTCCGAGGCCAACCAGCAGCTCACCCAGCTCGCGGCGGACCTCATGGGCCCGCAGGCGCTGCGCGCCGGCGACCCGTGGGCGTTCGAGCTGCTGCGGGCCCGCGGCAACTCGATCGAGGGCGGTACGACGGAGATCCTCAAGAACATCGTGGCCGAGCGCGTGCTCGGACTCCCCAAGGCCCGCTAGGAGCGCCCGGATGGATTTCGACCTCTCCGCCGACCAGCAGGAGATCAAGACCGTCGCGCGCGAGCTGCTCGCCTCGCGCTCCCCGATGGCCAAGGTCCGCGAGGCGGCGCTCGCGGGCACCGACGACGGCGCCCTGTGGACCGAGCTCGTGGAGCTCGGCTGGCCCGGCATCGCCGTCGCCGAGGACTCCGGGGGCCAGGGGCTCGGCGTCGTCGAGCTCGCGACCCTGATCGAGGAGCTCGGCTACGCCTGCGCCGCGGTGCCCCTCCTGCCGGTCGCGACCGCCGCCGCGGCGATCCAGGCCGGCGGCACGGACCCGCAGCGCGAGCGCTGGCTGCCCGGCCTCGCCACGGGCGAGCTCGCGGCCGCCGTCGGGCGCCGCGACCTCGCCGCGGGCGCCCCGGACGCCGCCGTCGCCGTCGTGCTCGAGGCCGACGGCGCCGTGCTCGTCGAGGCCCCGGACGCCGAGGCCTTCGTGGCCATCGATCCCACCCGCCGCTACGTCACCGTCGCGGGCGCCGGTGAGCCGCTCGGCCCGGAGGGCACCCACCTGGTCCTCGCCGTCCTCGCCGCCGGGGTCGTCGGCGTCTGCCAGCGGGCGCTGGACATGACGCTCGCCTACGTCGCCGACCGCAGGCAGTTCGGCGTGCCGGTGGGCGCCTTCCAGGCCGTGTCGCACCGCTGCGCGCAGATGCTGCTCGACACGGAGAGCGCCCGCTCGACGGCGTACTTCGCGGCCTGGGCGGCCGACGCCGACCCCGAGCGCGCGCCGGAGGCCTCCGCGCTGGCCGCGGCGGCCGCCGCCGACGCCGGCCGCTCCGTCGCGGCCAGCGCCATCCAGGCGCACGGCGGGATCGGCTTCACCTGGGAGGCCGACGTCCACTGGCTCTACAAGCGCGCCCAGCTCGACGCGGCGCTGCTCGGCGGCGCCGGCCGTCACCGGGCGGCGCTGACCGCGCTCGCCGCAGGGCGGGTGGGCGCCGCCGCATGAGCGCCCGCGGCAGAGCGGAGGTCGTGATCGCCGGCGCCGACGCCGCGGGCCTGGAGGCCGCGCTCGCGCTGCGCGAGTTCGTCGGCGACCACGTGCGCATCGTCATGGTCGGCGCCTCGCCGACGCTCACGCACCGCCCGTGGGCGGGCGAGGAGCCGTTCGGCCGGCGCTCGGCGGTGGACCTCGACGCGATCGCCGCCGACCTGCGGCTCGAGCTGCGCTCCGCCGCCGTCGTCGGGGTGGACGCGGACTCGGGAATCCTGCGCACGGACCAGGGCCAGCTCGGCTACGACGCGCTCGTGCTCGCCCTCGGCCCGCGGGCCGTCGACGCCGTCCCCGGCGCGACGACCTTCGCCGGCACGGGCGACGCCGACGCGCTCAACGCCCTGCTCGGCCACGTCACCCTGACCGCCGGCGCGCGCGTCGCCTTCGTCGTGCCCCCCACGACCGCCTGGACGCTGCCGGCCTACGAGCTCGCGCTCGTGACCAGCGCGTGGGCCGAGCGCCGTGGCGCCGAGCTCGAGGCCGTCGTGGTCACGAGTGAGACCGCCCCCCTGGAGGCGTTCGGCCCCGACGTCAGCGCCCATACCCGCATCGAGCTCGCCCGCCACCAGGTCGAGCTGCTCAGCGGGAGCGTCCCCGAGGGCTACGACGACGGCCTCCTGCGCCTGCCGGGACCCCGCTGGGTGCGCGCGGACGCCGCGGTGGCGCTGCCCGGCCTCGCCGGGCCGGGCGTGTTCGGCCTGCCCACGGACGAGCGCGGCTTCGTCGCCGTGGACGAGCTGTGCCGCGTCCCGGGCACGGTCAACGTCCACGCGGTCGGCGACATGACCGGCCACGCCCCCGGGCTGGGTGACGGCGCGGCCCAGCAGGCCGACATCGCCGCCGCCGTGATCGCCAACGGGCTCGGCGTCGCCGTCCCGATCGAGCCGTACGTCGCCGAGCCGCTCGCGTGGCCGCCCGGTGCCGTCGGCGGCCGCTTCCTGACGCCCTACCTCGAGGCGCACGCCCACCTGCTCGACGCGGCCGGCGCCACCGGCTGACCGGCGGGGCGGCGGCCGTCCCGGCGCCCGTGCGAGGATCGGCGGTGTGAACTTCGCCCGCGACGTCGTCGACGCCGCCGACCCCGGCGACCTGGCGCTCGTCGAGCTCCCGCACGACGGTCCGCGGCGCGCGTGGCGCTTCGGGGAGGTCGCCGACCGCGCGGCGCGGGTCGCCGGAACGCTGCTGGCCGAGGGCGTCACCCGCGGCGACGTCGTCATGACGCTGATCGGGAATCGTCCCGAGTGGGTCCTCACCATGGTCGCCTGCTTCCGGATCGGCGCCGTGGTGCTGCCCTGTACCGAGCAGCTGCGGGCAACCGACCTGCGCCTGCGCCTGGACGCGACGCAGCCCCGGCTCGTCGTCTGCGACGAGCGCAACCGCGACGTCCTGGACGCCGCGCTCGCGCTCGGCGCCGACGGCCCGCGCCCCGGGGTCCGCTGGGTGCCGGACCCGGCGCTGTGGGCGGCCGACCCCGCGCCCGCCGCCGAGCTCGGGCCGCGGGACGGCTGCCTCGTCACCTTCACCAGCGGCACCTCGGGCGAGCCGAAGGCCGTCCTGCACGGCCAGCGCTACCTCGCCGGCCAGCGCCTGCAGGCCGAGCACTGGCTCGGAGCGCGGCCGGGCGAGCTCGTCTGGTGCACGGCCGCGAGCGGCTGGAGCACGAGCGCGCGCAACGTCTTCATCGCCCCGTGGCTGTGCGGGGCGGCGGCGCTGCTGCACGACGCGCGCTTCGACCCGCACGAGCGGCTGTCCGTCCTCGCCGAGGAGGGCGTGGCGGTCCTCTGCATGGCGCCGACGGAGTACCGGGTGATCGCCGCACGTGCAACGCTCGCGCCGCTGCCGGGGGTGCGCGAGCTCGTGGCGGCCGGCGAGGCGCTCGACGCCGGTGCGCTCCGCGCGTGGCGCGACGCGACCGGGCTCGCCATCCGCGACGGCTACGGCCAGACGGAGACCGGCGCGCTGACGGGCGCGCCGCCGGGCGGCGAGATCCGGCCGGGCTCCATGGGGCGCGCGCTGCCCGGCGTGGCGCTGCACGTCTCGGAAGACGGCGAGCTCGTCGTCGAACCGGCCACCGTCCCGACCTTCTTCCTCGGCTACCTCGGCGCGGATCCCGGCGAGGACCCGGCGGCGCGGCCCTGGCGCACCGGCGACCGCGTCGACCGCGACGAGGACGGCTTCCTCGTCTTCCGCGGGCGCACGGACGACCTGATCATCTCCAGCGGCTACCGGATCGGGCCGGCCGAGGTCGAGGCCGCGCTGCGGGCACACCCCGCCGTCGGCGACGCCGCCGTCGTCGCGGCGCCCGACCCCGAGCGCGGCAGCGTCGTTCGCGCCGTGGTCGTGGTCCGGGAGGGCCACCCGCCGTCGGACGCGTTGGCGCGCGAGTTGCAGGAGCACGTCAAGGCCCGCACGGCGCCGTACAAGTACCCCCGGGTGGTCGACTTCGCCGACGCGCTCCCCCGCACGACCTCCGGCAAGGTCCGCCGCGCGGCGCTGCGGGGAGAGGGCTAGGCCTCGGCCGCGGCGACGTGCGCGGCGGCCATGGCCCCCGCGGCGAGCATGGGCTCGACGGTGCGCTGCGCCCGGCACAGGACGAAGGCGCCCTCGAGGGCCGAGAGCACGGCCAGCGCGTGAGCCCGGTCGCCGAGGCGGTCGGTCAGCGCGGCGGTCCAGCGCTCGAAGACCTCGGCGGTCGCCCGGCGCAGGTCCTCGTTGGTGCTCGCGACCTCGAGGGCGACGGTGGCGATCGGACAGGCGTCCTGGAAGTCCGTCGCCGCCAGCGTGTCGGCCGCGCCGGCGAACACTGCCCGCACGGACGCCTCCGCCGTGCGCTCCTCGTCGTAGGCCGCGATCGCGATCGCCTGGAAGAACGCGCCGCCGGCGCGGATGACCTCGTCCGCGAGCTGCTGCTTGCCGCCCGGGAAGTGGTGATAGAGCGAGCCGAAAGGCGCCCGCGCCTCGGCGACCACCTGCTTGAGCCCGGTGCCGGTGTAGCCCTGGCGGCGGAAGAGCTCGGCCGTCGCGTAGAGGATCCGCTCGCGGGTGGGGGTGGCCGTCACGTCCACGCCGGGCAGTGTACGCTGAGCCTCACTAGAGCGATCTACCTAGAAAGGCCCCCGCCATGCATCCCAAGAGCGCCCTCGCCGGTGCGGCCCTCGCCGTCGCCGGCCGTGCCCTGCTCCCCCAGCTGCTGCGCGCGAAGTTCGACCGCGACGTCGAGCGGCTCAACGCCGGCGATCACTCCGCGCTGCTGGACGCCTACGCCGACGACGCCGTCTTGCACTTCGCCGACGGTGACCACCGCTGGGCCGGCGACTGGGTCGGCAGGGCCGGCATGGACCGCTTCCTGCAGAACTTCACCGCCGCCAAGGTCCAGGGCGAGATCAAGCAGATCGCGACGACCGGCCCGCCGTGGGCGCTGACCATGTGGGTCCGCTTCGACGACCACGCCGACGGCCCGGACGGGACCCGCCTCTACGAGAACCGGACCGTGCTCGTGCTGCGCACGAAGTGGGGCAAGGTCGTCGACCAGGAGGACTTCTACGTGGACACGGCCAATCTCCCGGTCTTCGATCGCAGGCTCTCCGAGCTCGGGGTGGCTGCGGTGCCGAAGTCCGGCTGACCCCTCAGCGGACGAGCAGCGCGGCGCCGATCGCGCCGCCGAGATCGCCGAGCTGGGCGACCTGGACGATCGGCGGGCGGGTGTCCGAGAACAGGTGCGGGTGCATCGCGTCGCGGATGCGGGCGGCGAAGGGCTCGCCGAGACGGACGCCCATGCCGCCGCCGATGACCACGGCGGGGACGTCGAGCACGTTGATGACGGACGCGATGCCCGTCCCCAGCGCCGCGACGGCCTCCTCGGCGAGCTCCTCCGCGAGCTCGTCCCCGCGCTCGAGCGCCCTCGCCCAGACGCCGCTCGTCAGCCGCGTGCGCCCGCGCTTCTCCATGAGCTCGAAGAGCTTCGTGTGCTCGCCGTCGTCGGCCCGCTTGCGGGCGGTGGACTCCATCGCCGAGCGGCCCGCATAGGCCTCGAGGCAGCCGCGGCGTCCGCACGGGCAGTGGCGGCCGCCCTGCCTGACGACGACGTGGCCGATCTCGCCCGCCGCCCCACGCCCGAGCCACGGCTGCCCGCGGAGGATGATGCCGCCCCCGACCCCGGTGCCCCAGAAGACGCCGAGCAGGTCCTCGTGCTCGGAGCCGACGCCGAGCAGGAACTCGGCGTCCGTGGCCACCTGGACGTCGTTGCCGAGGGCCACGCGCGTGCCGAGCGCGTCGCCGAGGGCGCGGCCGAGCTCGAAGGCCCCGCTCCAGCCGGGCAGGTTGCGCGCGCTGGTGACCGTGCCCGCCGCCGCGTCGACGTCGCCGGGCGAGCCGACGCCCACGCCGCCGAGCGCGGACAGCTCGACGCCCGCGTCCCGGGCGGCCTCGCGCAGGACCTGGGCCAGCGCGTCCGCGACGTCCTGGGGGCCTCCGGTGACCGGCGTCTGCCCGCGCGCCTGGCCGAGCACCTCGTGGCCGGCGTCGACGACCACCGCCTGGATCTTCGTGCCGCCCAGATCGATGCCGCCGCGCGGCGAGGAGGTCGCCATGCTGCGGATCATGCCATCCGCCGCCGGGGGGTCGCAACGAGCTCCAGGCGGCGGTGGTGGCGGGCCAGGACGGCGTTCGCGTCGAGCGCGTCGCCGGCCGCGTCGCCCCAGCACGCCGCGGCCAGCCGCAGAGGGGCCTCGAGCCCGAGATCCTCGGCGGCCCCCGCCTCACGCAGGCACGCGACGCCGAGGCCGAGGTGCCAGCGCTCGTCGGCCTGCACGCGGCGGGCGCCGTCCAGGACGGCGGGCAGCGTGCCCGCCCGCACGAGCAGCCCGATCAGCGCCTCCTGGCCGCCCGTGAACGCCACGCCTTCGAGCACGAGGTGATAGAGCCCGACGGCGCGTGGCAGGCCGCCGCCCGCGGCCACGGACGCCGCGCGCGCGGGAAGCTCGCCCTCGAAGAGCTCGCACAGGGCCGGCCCGGCCAGCGCTCGCGCGTCCCGGACGCCGTCGACGCCCATGACCTCGGTCGCGACCCGGCGGAAGAGCCGGGCGTGGCGCGCCTCGTCGTCGGCCTGCGCCGCGAAGCACGCCGCCAGCCGCTCGTCCGGCGCCGCCGCCTCGAACGGCGCGAGATGCTCGGCCACGGCCGCCTCCGCGACGCAGAAGCCGGCCACGAGGCGCTCCAGCCGGGCGCGCAGCTCCGGGGCCAGCGCCCGCCAGGCCGGCGCGTCACCGGCGAGGTCGAGCCCGCCGTCGTCCCAGCGCAGCCGGTCGGCCGCGCGCAGCAGGTGGTCGTAGCCCGCGAGCCCCATGGGCGTCGAGGCTACGGCTCCGCTCCGGCCTTGCGGAGCGGAGCCGGCCACGGACCTAGAGTCCGGCCTCCTGGCGCAGGCGCTGGGCGATCTCGGCGATCTCCTCCGGTGCGTAGTCCGGGGCGAACACGTCCGGCTCGGGCGGCAGGTCCTGCGCCGGCGAGCCCTCCAGCATCGGCTGCTCGGCCACCTGCAGGTCCTCACCCGTCTCGGGGTGCGGGCCCTTGAATACCGCGACGACCTCCCGGTAGTCCTCCGGCGAGAAGCGGTACAGCGTCCGGTCCGAGCCCACGTCCAGGTGCGGCTTGCACTCGGGGATCTTGCTCGTGGGGATGCGCGGCGCCGGGAACGTCTTGGTCAGGTCGGCGCCCGTGATGAGCTCCAGGGCCCGCGCGTAGGCGACCTGATGGACGCCGCCGCGGACGAGCAGGTAGCCGGTCAGCGCGCGCGCCGCCGGGTGGTCGACCGCCTCGTAGACCTTGAGCTTGCCGTTGCGGGCGCCCGTCTCGAGGAAGTAGTTGTGCGTCAGGTCCTCGACGAGGTCGCCCGAGGAGAACACGTAGTCGCCGGTCCACGGCGCCCCGAGCGAGTCGACCGGCAGCGCGCCCTTGCCGCCCTTGAGGACGTGGTGCGGGTTGCCCTCGGCGAGCGTCTGGGCGTAGTCAGTCCCCGTAAGCATCGTGTTGATCGTCGCGGCGACCAGCTCGACGTGGCCGTACTCCTCCGCGGCGATGCAGGCGATCAGGTCGTAGAAGGGCCGCAGGCGGGTCTTGTCGCGGAAGTTGAACGACTGGTACGTGTAGTTCATCAGCGTCGACATCTCGCCGAAGCGCCCGCCCAGCAGCTCCTGGACGGCGTTGGCGCCCTTGGGGTCTGGATCGGACGGCGGTGGCAGCTCGATGCCCCACCGGTCGAGGCGCAGGATCATGCGGGTTCCTCCTCTGCTTGGATGCGGATCCACAGGGACTGCCCGCGAGCGGCCGTCGGGCATCGGCCGGAGGTCAGCCGGCGCGCCTCCCGGCGCGTGGAGACTCCGCATGGCCCACGGGGGCCCGGCCTCCGGCCGACACGGCCGGCGCGCGGGCTGTGGATCCACGCGCGCGCCCCCGCCACCCCTAGTCCACTAGTCCACGGCGAGGACGACGAACGTCGCGTCGTCGGCCAGCGGCTCGGTCCAGCAGCTCGTGACGGCGTGCTGGATGGCCATCGCGGTGCCGGCGGCGGTCGGCATCGAGGTCTCGCGCACGGCTCGGGCGAGTCCCTCGGCGCCGAAGGTCCCGCCACCCTCCACGTCGCGATTCATGACACCCCGGGTCACGAGGACCACCCGCTCGCCACTCTCGAGCTGCACGCTGCCCGGCACGTGCTCCGGGACCGGGTCGCCCTCGCCGAGCGCCGGGTAGACCGGCCCGTCGAGCTCGCGCAGGTCACCGTCGGGGTCGGCGACCCACGCGCTCGGATGGCCGCAGGAGACCCAGGTCAGCGTGCCGGTGGGCGCGTGCCACCTCGCCAGCATGACCGTTATGGGCAGCTGGTTGGGCAGGCCACGGACCACGCCGTCCATCGCCCGGACCGCGTCGACGAGGCCGGCGCCCGCGCGCCGGGCGGAGCGCAGGGCCCCGAGGAGCGAGGCGCTCAGGCCGGCCGCCGTCGGGCCGATGCCGCAGCCGTCGGCGACCCCGACCCACACGCCGTCGCGGTTCTCGACGTAGTCGAACCAGTCGCCGCCGACCTCGTAGCTCGGCAGCAGGCCGCCCGCGAGCTGCCCACCCGTCACGCGCGCGAGGCGCGGCGGCAGCAGCGCCTGCTGGACCTCGGCGGCCGGCGAGGCCGGCTTGCGGCGGCGGGCCGACTCGATGAGGTCCGTGTAGTCGTTGGCGAGCTCGAGCGCGGCGGCTCCCTGCTTGGCGATGTCGGCCAGCGACAGCACGGGCTGGCCGATGCACAGCAGCAGGCCGATGACCCGCCCGCGCAGCCACAGCGGCTCGGCGCTGCAGCGCGGCAGGCGCTCACGCAGGGCGGTGTAGAAGCCGGGCAGCCCCTCGGGCACGATCTCCGGCCCCAGGGCGGGCGGGGCCAAAAGCTCGGCGGGGAAGTCCTCCGAGCCCGCGAGCCGGATGAGCTGCGACCCGTCGATGTCGACGACGTAGAGCGCGACGGCGACGCCCGCCGCCCGGCGCGCCTCGGCCACGAGCTGGTCGGCGAGCAGGTGCGGCGGCACCTCGTCGAGGACGTGGGTGACGTCGAGGACGGTGGCGTCGCTGCGTCCCAACCGGCCGGGCGGCTGGAACGGCAGCGGGGCGACGTCGCCCGTCGGCTCGACCGTGTCCTCGGGCACCGGGTTCGGCAGGCCCTCGGGCCGGCGCAGGGCGGCGACCAGCGCCTCCTTGGTCGGGAAGTGCCGGTACAGCGTGGAGCGCCCGACCCCCGCGGCGGCGGCGAGCTCGGTCATCGTCATTCGCCGGTCGCCCCCCATCTCGCCGGCGGCGTCGAGGATCCGCTGCCGGCTGGCGACAGCGTCCGCGCGTTCAGGCATGGCGGTCGATCATCGGCACGCAGCGTACTCCGAGTCCCATTTGTGTCAGGCGTGGGACACCGGACGTGACGCACTCCTCGGTTTAGGGCAGTCCGACACGAGGTAGGTGAGACAGGTCGCCCCGGATGTCCCGGTTGGCGTCCCACTTCGATTAGGAGACCTTGTGCCCACGGGCGACGACGACCACGACCGCGAGTTCCCGGACTCCCCGCGCGCGGACTACGGCCCGACGGGAGCCGACACGGGCACCGGACTCCTTCCCACGCTGAAGCGCACCTTCAAGGAGTTCGGCGAGGACAACATGACCGATTGGGCGGCGTCGCTGACGTACTACGGCGTCCTGGCCATCTTCCCCGCCATCATCGCCCTCGTCGCCATCGTCGGGGTCTTCGCCGATCCGGCGCAGGCGACGAAGACGCTCACGGAGATCGTCTCCAAGATCAGCCCGGGCACCTCGGGGTCGACGTTCTCGAAGACCATCGAGGGCATCACGTCCAACCGCGGGGCCTCGGGCGTCCTGCTCATCGTCGGCATCGTCGGCGCGATCTGGTCCGCCTCGGGCTACATCGGCGCCTTCTCGCGCGCCTCCAACGTCGTGTGGGAGACGCCGGAGGGCCGGCCGTTCTGGAAGCTCAAGCCGCTCCAGCTGCTCGTGACGCTCGTGATGATCATCCTGGCCATCGTCGTCCTGTTCTCCCTGATCCTCACGGGCCCGCTGGTCAGCGCCGTCGCCGGGCCCCTCGGCATCGGCTCCACCGCCCAGACGGTGTGGAACATCGCCAAGTGGCCGGTGCTGCTGGTCATCGTGATGGTGATGTTCGCGGTCCTGTACCACGCGTCGCCGAACGTCAAGATGCCGGCCTTCAAGTTCGTCTCGGTCGGGGCGGTCGTGGCCGTCGTGCTGTGGGTCGTCGCCTCCGCGCTGTTCGCCTTCTACGTCGCGAATTTCGGCTCGTACAACAAGACCTACGGGGCCCTCGGCGGGGTCATCGTCGGGCTCGTCTGGTTCTGGATCACCAACTGCGTGCTGCTGCTCGGCATGCAGCTCAACGCCGAGCGCGAGCGCTCGGCCGAGCTGCAGGCCGGCGTGCCGCGCGCCGACAAGGAGATCCAGCTCGAGCCGCGCGACGCTCCCAAGTCCCAGCAGACCACCTGAGAGGATCTCCGATGGCCGTCACCGACACCATCCAACGCGCCGCACCCTTCGTCGTCACCCTCATCGAGGACGGCGACTTCACCGACCACCTGCGGCGTGCCGGCACCGCCTCGCGCAAGGCCGTCACGTCGCGCAAGGCGCCCTCGCGGCGCTCGCCGCGCCAGCGCGTCGCCGAAGCCGTCCGCGAAGCGGGCCGGGCGACGTTCCGCGCCCGCCGCCTCGCCGAGCAGGAGCGGCGCCGCAAGAAGCGGCAGAACGTCCTGCGCGTCGGGCTCGCGGGTGGGGGCGCGGCCGCACTGGCCGTCGTCGCCAAGCGCCGCGCGTCCGGCAGCGCCGATCCCGGCCCCGCCCCGACCGTCGACCTCAACGAGGAGCCCGCCATCCATGGCTGACCGCACCACGCCACCCACCGAGGAGTCCACCGCAGACCTCATGCGGCGGCTCTCCGAGCAGACGACGTCGCTCGTCCGCGACGAGCTCGAGCTCGCCAAGGCCGAGGTGTCCGAGAAGGGCAAGAAGGTCGGCATCGGCGCCGGCATGTTCGGCGGCGCCGGCGTGGCCGGCCTGTACGCCGGAGGGGCGCTCGTGGCGACGATCATCGCCGCACTGAGCCTCGCGATGGACACCTGGCTGGCCGGCCTCATCGTCACCGTCGTGCTCGCCGCCATCGCGGGCGTGCTGGCGCTGCAGGGCAAGAACAAGGTGCAGCAGGCGCTGCCGCCGGTGCCCGAGCGCACCGTCGACAGCGTCAAGACCGACGTGCAGACCACCAAGGGCCGCGCCCAGGAGGGCAGGAACCACCAATGAGCGCCGAGAGCAGCAGGAGCACCGGGCAGCAGGCTGACGGAGACCAGGAGGCGCGCACTCCGGAGGAGATCCGCGCCGACATCGAGTCCACCCGCGAGGACCTCGGCGACACCGTCGAGGCGCTCGCCGGCAAGACGGACGTCAAGGGCCGCGCCCAGTCGAAGGTCGACGAGGTCAAGGGCCGCGCGCAGCAGAAGGTCGCCGAGGTCAAGACCGCCGCGAAGGACAAGACGGATCAGGTCAAGGCCAAGGTCAGCTCGGACTCGAGCGACGACGCCACCGCGAGCAGCACCGGGAACACCGGCTACACCGGCTCGGGCGGCGCAGGCGGGACGTCCTCCACCGAGGACGCTATGGCCAAGGCGCAGCAGGCCGGCCAGCAGGCGGTCGCCAAGGCGAAGGAGAACCCGATCCCGGTCGCGGCCGCGGTCGCGCTCATCCTCGGGTACCTGATCGGGCGCCGGGTCGGCTCGTGAGCAAGGTCTTCACCCCGTTCAGCCTGGTCATCGGCCTGGTCGCCGGCCAGGCCGCGAAGAAGCTCTTCGCGTTCGTCTGGAGCAAGGTCGACGACGAGGACGCGCCGGATCCGAAGTTCCGCGAGATCCCGTACGTGAAGCTGCTGATCGCCCTGATCGTCGAGGGCGCCATCGCCAAGCTCGTCCGCGGCCTGGTCGACCACGGTCTGCGCCAGGGCTGGATGCGCTCCATCGGCGCCTGGCCGGGCGAGGAGCGCCCGGAGCCGGAGTGATCGGCGAGGCCTTGGGCGGCGTCCGCTCCGTGGCGGGCGCCGTCGGCCGGGTCGGCGAGCTCTCCGACGCGCTGCCGCGGACCGTGCGCGGGTTCGAGCGGCGCTTCAACGAGACGCTCGGCCTGCTCGGACAGGTCGCGGACGACCTCAACGTCCTGCGTGGGTCGCTGATCCCGGCCATGGGGCGCATCGAGGACATCGAGTCCACGCTCGACGCCACGACCCAGCGGATCGAGGCCGAACTCGCCGCCACCCGCCGCGACCTCAACGCCGCCCGCCTGGACCTCGCCCAGGTGCGCGCGCGCCTGGACGAGGCCGTCGACCTGCTTCCGGGCGACGACGAGCCGGGCCCGCTGGAACGGGCCAAGGACGCGCTCACGCCGGGCTGAGCCGGGTAGGCCCCCGGCATGCAGATCGGGTACAAGCTCATCGCTGAGGCCTTCGGCCCGAAGGAGATCGTGCGCCAGGCCGTGGAGGCCGAGCGCGCCGGCTTCGACTTCGTCGAGGTCTCGGACCACTTCCACCCCTGGCTCTACGCGCAGCAGCACTCCGGCTTCGCGTTCTCCATGCTCGCCGCCGCCGCGGCACGCACGGAGCGCATCGAGCTCATCACGGGGGTGACCTGCCCGTCCTTCCGCTACCACCCGGCCATCGTCGCCCAGGCCGCGGCCACCAACGCGCTGCTCTCCGACGGCCGCTTCGTGCTCGGCGTGGGCTCGGGCGAGCGGCTCAACGAGCACGTCGTGGGCGGCGGTTGGCCGGCCGTGACCGAGCGCCACGAGCGCTTCCGCGAGGCGCTGGAGATCATCCGGCTGCTGTGGTCGGGCGGCTACCACTCCTACGCGGGCAAGCACCTGACCCTCGAGGACGCCCGGGTCTTCGACCTGCCGGAGACGCCGCCGCTCATGCCCGTCGCGATCAGCGGCGGCCGCTCGGCGGCGATCGCCGCGGAGCTCGGGGACGGCATCTTCGCCACGGAGCCCAAGCCGGAGCTCCCCCAGGCCTACGCGGACGCGGGCGGCGCGGGCCCCCGCTACGTCGAGGTCCCGCTGGCCTGGGCGCCCGACGAGCAGGCCGCGGTCGAGTCGGCCCACCGGCTCTTCCGCTTCGGCATCACGGGCTGGAAGATCCAGTCCGAGCTGCCCAACCCGATCAACTTCGAGGCGGCCACCCAGTTCGTCACCGAGGACGACATGCGCGAGGTCTTCGCCCTCGGGCCCGACGTCGAGGCGCACGTGCGGGTGGCCCGGCAGTTCGCCGAGGCGGGCTTCGACCGGCTCGTGCTCGTCAACGCCGGGCCGGACCCGGACGGCTTCTTCGAGTTCTTCGCCACGGAGCTCGCCGACCGGATGCGGGCCCTGGGCGCGTAGGGTCGGCGGGATGGCCCCCAGCGAGAAGCCCCAGGTCGACGTCCCTGACCAGCCGCCGTCCTACCAGCTCGAGCTCGAGGACCTCGAGGTCGGCGAGGGCGAGGAGGCGGTCGCCGGCCGGGTCGTCGAGGTCGACTACGTGGGCGTGTCGTGGAGGACGGGCTCGCAGTTCGACGCCTCCTGGGACCGTGGTGCGACGTTCAAGTTCGGGCTCGGCAAGGGACAGGTCATCCCAGGCTGGGACCAGGGCGTGGCCGGCATGAAGGTCGGCGGCCGGCGTCGTATCACCATCCCGCCCCAGCTCGCCTACGGCAAGCGCGGCGCGGGCGGGGTCATCGGCCCTGACGAGACGCTCGTCTTCGTGGTCGACCTCCTCGGCCTGTCCTGAGCTCGCCCCGGCTCAGGCCGTCCACCTCGGCGGTCGCGAGGCGGTCTGCCGGTGCTCGACGAGCCCGAACGGGGGCGCCGCCCGACCGACGGCCCCGTCCGCAGACGCCGCCTCCATCGCCTGGGCGACCGGCGCGCCGCCCGAGAGCCAGCGCATGGTGCCGGGAACGCGCCGCTCCCAGCGGATGCTCAGCACGGCGCTGCGGGTCACGAGCTCCTTGTAGAGGGCGGCGAGGCGGCCGGTGAGGACGCTGTTCTTGGGCCGGTCGGCGCGGTCGACCCACTGCACCAGCCCGTCGCGCCGGCCGAGCGACATCCCCTGGTGCAGGTAGCCGAAATCGAAGGGCCGGGGTTCGCGGCCCTGCACGACGGCGACGGCGCTGTCGGCCGCGTGGGCACCGGCCGGGAGCCCGGCCTGGCAGCTCATGCGGAACGCGCCACCGTTGGGCAGCGTCGGGATGGCGGCCGCGTCGCCCGCGCCGAGGACCTGCGGGTGGCTCACGCAGCGCAACGTGGCGTCGATGAGCAGGCAGCCGCGGTTGTCCGTGGGCAGCCCACTGTTCCAGGCCAGCGGGTGCCCGATGAAGCCGGTGCACCAGACGGTCGCGTCGACGGGCAGCTCGCGGCCGTCGGCGAGCGCCAGCCGCCGCGGGTGCACCGCGACCACGCGAGCGCCCTCGACCACTTCCACCCCGAGTCGCGCGAGCCGCAGGGCGAGTTCCTCGCGACCCGCGGGCGACAACCACTCACCGAGGCGCTCCGCCGCGAGCAGCTGGACGCGGAGATCGCAGCGCGCGGCGGCGAACTCGCTGGCCGCCTCGATGCCGGTCAGGCCGGCGCCGCAGACCGCCACGGTCGCCTCCTCGGGCAAGTGACGCAGCCTGGCGTTCAGACGCGCGGCGGCGGCCGGATCCTGCAGCGAGTGCGCGTGCTCGCGCGCGCCCGGAACCGCGTCGGCGTCGATCATGCTGCCCAGCGCCAGGATGACCTGGTCGAAGGGCAGCTCACGACGGCCGGTGCCGCCGGAGACCCGCACGACCGAGCGGTCCAGATCGATCTCGTCGGCGGTGGCCCGGACGTGGCGCACGCGCCGGCCGATCAGCTTGTCCACGTCGTAGCCTCCGACGTCCTGGCCGGCGGCGAGCTGGTGCATGCGCAGGCGCTGGACGAGCTCGCGGCGCGGCTCGACGAGCGTGACGTCGGCCCGGCGGTGTGCGCGGCCGGCGGTCCGGACGGCGGCCAGCGCGCCGACGTAGCCGCCGCCGACGACGACCACTTGATGACGATGCGGGTGGCTCATGCGGCCTTCCTTGGTTCGGGGGAGTCCCCCGGTAGACGAGGCGGCCGGCGCGGGCGTGACAGCCCGGGCCGCTGTCACACTCGGGCGGCGTGGCTCGTCTGGTGGGTGGTGGGCGCACCCCGCGCCGCCGGCCCGACGCGCATGACCGAGCCCGACGACCTCAGCGACCTCTTCCGCGCCCAACGGCGGCGGCTGTTCGCCGTCGCCTACCGGATGCTCGGCAGCGTCGGCGACGCCGAGGACGTCGTGCAGGACGCCTTCGCCCGCTACCAGCGCCTCGACCCGGCGCAGGTGCGCGACCCCGGGGCGCTGCTGACGACGATGGTGACCCGAGGGGCGATCGACAACCTGAAGTCGGCGCGCAGGCGCCGCGAGCAGTACGTCGGGACCTGGCTCCCGGAGCCGCTGATCGCCGACCAGCCCGACGCCGCCGACCTCGCCGGGACCGCGGACTCGATCTCGATGGCCCTGCTCGTGCTCCTCGAGCGCCTGTCGCCGGTCGAGCGAGCCGTCTTCCTGCTGCGCGAGGCGTTCGACTACGACTACGAGGGGATCGCCGAGGTCGTCGGCCGCACGCCGGCGAACTGCCGCCAGATCGCGCTGCGCGCGCGCCGGCGCGTGGACGCGCAGCGGCCGCGCTTCGAGGCCTCACGGGCCAAGCGCGACGAGCTCGCTCGCCGCTTCTTCGCCGCCTGCCAGGAGGGCGACAGCGCCGCGCTGCTCGAGCTGCTCTCGGCCGACAGCGTCCTCTACGGCGACGGCGGCGGCCGGGCGCCGGCCGCGCGGGCGCCCGTCCACGGCCGTGAGAAGGTCGCCCGGATGCTCGTCAACCTGACGCGCACCGGCGCCGCGATCGGCGCGCGCTACGAGCCGGCCACCGTCAACGGGCAGCCGGGCGCCCGCTACCTCGCCCCGGACGGCCGGCTGATCAGCGTCGCCGCCCTCGACATCGCCGACGGGCAGGTCCAGGCCGTCCGCTCCGTCGTGAACCCCGACAAGCTGCGCCACCTCGGGCCACCGGCCGACATCGGCGCGCTCATCGCCCTGCTCCGGCGTCCGGGCTGAGCCGCCGCAGCCGCCGCCGCGTCGTGAACGCCGGCGCTCCACGACGTGGACGTCTGCACCGTTCAGCGCGCCGCGGACCGGAAGGCCACGACCGGCAGCTCGCGCGCGAGCCGGCTCCGCGCCTCCTCGGAGCCGTCATAGCGCCAGCCGACGAGCCAGCTCAGCACCCGGCGGACGACAGGAGCCACGAGCCGATTGCGCCGCTCGTAGTCGGCGAGGACGACGACGGCCTCGTCCTCGCCGAGCGTGCGATGCTCGGGCCGGAAGCGTCGGCGGCCGACGGCCACCTCGACCGCGGGACCGGCCTGGACGTTGCGGTACCAGTTCGCCGACCGCCCGAGGCCTGCGAGAACCAGGAACTCGCCGGCCGCCGGGCGCGTGCCGATCACCTCGAGCATCGTGCGATGGCGGCGTCCGGTGCGGCGACCGACGTGGGTCAGCCGCAGGAAGCGCCGGCCGAGGAGCCAGCCGAGGTTCCAGTCGTACAGCCGCGCGGGGGCACGGAGCAGCCCGCGGACGACTGGTCCGGGCCGGCGGGCGATCATGGCCGCAGTCTCGCACGCGGCGGACGCCGGATGCCGATCGAGCGGCACTGAGGCGGCGTCGGCATCGGGGCGCCGACCCCCTGCTCCGGCCGGGCTGAACCGGCGGGCGCCGGAACCGTGCGTACTTCCGGAGCCGGGTGCTAGTGACCCGTCCGGTCCGAGTCGGTCGCCGCCTCCTCGCCGCGGTCCAGCGCGGAGAGCTCGGCGACCTCCTCGGGCTCGAGCGTGAAGTCGAAGACCTCGAGGTTCTCGCGCATCCGCGTGGGGTCGGAGGACTTCGGGATGGTCACGAGGTCGAGCTCCATGTGCCAGCGCAGCACGACCTGGGCCGGCGTGCGGCCGTGTCGCCCGGCGAGCCGGCGCACCGCCGGGTGCTCGAGCAGGGCGCTGCCGTGGCCCAGCGGGCTGTAGGACTCCGTGACGATCCCGTGCGTCTCGTGGTAGCCGCGCGGCCCGGTGCGGGTGAGCGTCGGGTCGAGCTCGATCTCGTTGACGTCCGGGCTGCGGCCCGTGGCCTCGCGCACCCGCTCGAGGTGCGCCGGCTTGAAGTTCGACGTCCCGAGCGCACGGACGCGCCCGGCCTCGTGGAGCTCGATCAGCCCCTCGAAGGCCTCGACGTAGCGGTCCTGCGCGGGGTTCGGCCAGTGGATGAGCAGCAGGTCGAGGTACTCGAGCCCGAGCCGCCCGGCCGCGGCCTCGAACGCCTCCTGCGCCTCGCGGACCCCGTGGGAAGCGGCGTTGAACTTCGTGGTGACGAAGAGCTCCTCGCGCGGGACGCCACTCGCGCGCAGCCCACGGCCGACGCCGGTCTCGTTCCCGTAGGCGTAGGCCGTGTCGACGAGCCGGTAGCCGAGCTCGACGGCCTGCGCGACGGCGCGCTCGGCCTCTGCGTCGTCCATGGGCCAGGTGCCCAGCCCGAGGCGCGGCATGGTGGCCCCACTGTGGAGGCGGACGGTCGGAGCCGGCGGGACGGACATGTCCGGGCGCTACCCGGAACTCCGTGTTAGGCTACCCGAACACATGGCCGAGACGAAGACCTCCAAGCTTCCTCGCGGCGTCCTGTGGACCGCCATTCTCGCCGCCGTCGCCGGGCTTGTCTACCTCATGGCCACCGCGAGCACCGGCCCGGTGGACCCGACGGAGGTCCGCGGCGCCCAGAGCCACGGGACCGTCGTGTTCAACTCCGCGATGATCGTCTTCCGCGAGGGCCTCGAGGCCGTGCTCATCTTCGCCGCCGTGACCGCCGCGATGAAGGGCGCCAACCAGGGCAAGCGCCGCCCCATGGTGTTCGGCGTCGCCGTCGCCTTCGCCGCAACGGTGGCCACGTGGTTCTTGGCCCAGGCGCTGCTCGGCGTCGCCTCACCGCTCGGCCCGCGGCTCGAGGGGATCACCGGCTTCCTCGCCATCGTCGTGCTGCTCATCGTCCTCAACTGGTTCGTGCACAAGGTCTACTGGAGCGAGTGGATCGGCAAGCACCATCGCCAGCGCCGCCGGGTGCTCCTGCGCACGGGGCTCGGCGCGACCCTCGGGCTCGTCGCGCTCGGCTTCACGAGCGTCTTCCGCGAGGGCTTCGAGGTCGTGCTCTTCCTCCAGAACCTCCAGCTCCAGGACGGCACGGGCACCGTCCTCGAGGGCGTCGGCATCGGCCTGGCGGCCACTGCCGTGGTCGGCGTGCTCACCTTCTGGATGCACCAGAAGCTGCCCTACCGCAAGATGCTCATCCTCACGGGTGTGCTCGTCGCCGTCGTCCTCGTGGTGATGATCGGCGGCACCGCGCTGACCTTCGGCGACCTCGGCTGGATCCCGCTGCACAGGACGCCGTTCACCGTGCCGGAGTGGATGGGCTCGTGGTTCGAGGTCTACTCCTACTGGGAGACCATCGGCGCCCAGATCCTGGCCGCGGGCTTCGTGGTCGGCTCCTACTACCTCGCCGAGCACCTGAAGGTCCGCCGCCCGCAGCGCCGGGGTGAGCCGGTTGCGGTCCGGGCCGAGGCCCCTCCCGCCCCGCGGCCGGCCCCGGCGCACACGCTCGGTACGTCGCACTAGCGACTGACACCGCTCAGTGCGGGAGCGTGGAGCGGAGCTTCAGTCGCGCGGTGGTCGCCCGGACGACCGGAGCGCGACTGGCTCGAGCCGCGCCCTCGCTCAGTCGGCCCCGTCGTGCTTGGACAGCTTCGACGGCCACCAGATGACCTTGCCCAGGTCGAAGGCGAGGGCCGGCACGATGACCGAGCGCACGAGGAACGTGTCGAGCAGCACGCCGAAGGCGATGATGAAGCCGAGCTCGGTGAGGAAGATCAGCGGCAGCACGGCGAGGGCGCCGAACGTCCCGGCGAGCACGATGCCGGCACTCGTGATCACCGCCCCCGTCACGGCCAGGCCGCGCAGCGTCCCCTGCCGCGTCCCGTGCGCGAGCGACTCCTCCCGCACCCGCGCCATGAGGAAGATGTTGTAGTCGATGCCGAGCGCGACGAGGAAGACGAAGGTCAGCAGCGGCAGGGACGGATCGACCCCCGGGAAGTCGAAGATCTCGTTGGAGACGATGATCCCGGTGCCGAGCGCCGCGGCGAAGGAGAGGATGACGCTCAGCACGAGCAGCAGCGGCGCGAACAGCGCCCGCAGGAGCACCGCGAGGATCACGAAGACGACGAACAGGGCGACCGGCAGGATGACGAGGTTGTCGCGCTCGGCCGCCTTGCGGTAGTCGTAGGACTCGGCGGTCGCCCCGCCGACCAGGGCGCCCTGCCCGCCGGCCTGCTTGACCACCCGGCGCAGCTGCGGCACGGAGTCGATCGCCTCCGTCGAGTAGGGGTCGGCGGCGAGCACCGTGTCCAGGCGCACGCCCGGCGGTCCGACGCGGGGCGGCGCCACGGCGGCGACGAGGTCGCGGCGCCCCTTCAGCGCCTGCGCCACCGCAGGGGCCCGGCCCCGGTCCGGCACGATGACGTTCGTCGGCGCCGACGCCCCGGCCGGGAACGACCGCGCGAGCGCCTCCTGGCCCTGGACGGACTCCACCTCGCCGCGGAACGAGTTGCCGTTGGTCAGGCCGGTGTCGATCTGGGTGATGCCGAGCGCGAGCACGACGAGCAGCAGCGTGCCGCCGACCCAGACCGCTCGCGGGCGCTTGACGACGCGATCGCCCACGCGCCGCCAGAGGCCGTGCGTCTCGTCCGTGCCGGAGTCGCCGTAGTGCGGGATCGTGTGGATGAACGGCGCCCAGAACGCCCGCCGCCCGCAGATGGTCAGCAGCGCGGGCAGCATGGTGAGCATGGCGATCATGGCGATGCCGACGCCCATCGCCCCGATCGGGCCGAGACCGGCGGTGCCGTTGACCTCCGCCAGCGACAGGGTCAGCAGCGCCGCGATCACGGTCAGCCCGGAGGCGAGGATGGCCGGGCCGGCCGAGCCCAGCGCGATCCGCATGGCGTCGTGCTTGTCCTCGTGGCGGCGCAGCTCCTCGCGATAGCGGGAGACGAGCAGCAGCGCGTAGTCCGTGCCGGCGCCGAACACGAGCACGGGGAGGATGCCGCCCGACTGGCCGTTGATCGTCACCCCGGCTTCCGCGATCAGGTACCCGAACCCGCGCGAGGCGCCCTCGGCCAGCAGCACGGTGAAGAACGGAATGGCCCAGAAGATCGGCGAGCGGTAGATGAGGATGAGCAGGATCAGCACGATCCCGGCCGCGACGTAGAGCAGCGTCCCGTTGATGGAGCCGAACACCTCGATGGCGTCCGCCGAGAAGCCGCCGGGCCCGGTCACGTCGACCTGCATCCCGTCCCGGTCGCCGCTCACGCGCTTGCGGATGTCCTTGACCGTGTTGAGCAGGACGTCGCCCTCGCCCGTCGCGCGGATCGGCGTGGTCAGCAGCGCGGCGTCGTCGCGCGGGCTGAAGACCGGCTTGCCGGTCGGCAGCGTGGCCGGGAACCGCTGCTCGTTGATGAACGCGCGGTCGGCGGCGATCCGCGCTCGGTCGGCCGTCCGCAGCCCGCCTTCACGCTGGTAGACGATCACCGCGGGCGCGAGCTCGCCGGCCGGGAACTGCTGAACGGCCTTCAGCGACCTGACGGACTCCGTGTCGCCGGGCAGGAAGGAGACGGTCTCGTTCTGCTGCGCGTCCTCGAACTTGCCGGCGAAGGCACCGGCGACGGCTCCCGCGACGACGAGGAAGACGACGAAGACGACCCACTTGCCCCGCCGCCCGGCGGGAACGCCGAAGAGGCGGTTGGACATGCGCGGACCCTACGGGACCGCCCCGTGCGGCTCGCGTCAGCCCGATGACGTGAGCTCAGCCGCCCAGCGGCGAGGGCGGGATGCGGGTCTCGCCGGTGATCTCCGCGATGCGCATGGCGAGCTCGTCCGGGTAGCAGAAGCTCCAGTCCTCGCCCGGCTGCAAGGAGCGCACGATCGGGTGCCCGCTCGTGGAGACGTGGGCGCTGGCGTGGCGCTCGGGCGAGCTGTCGCAGCACCCGACGTGGCCGCACTCGAGGCAGATGCGCAGGTGCACCCACTGGGTGCCCTCGCGCAGACAGTCCTCGCAGCCGTCGACCGCGGCCGGGAGCTCGGTGACCTCGATGGTGTCGAGATGGGTGCACTGCGGCATGGCGGTCAGCCTCCTGGGATGGGCAGCGAGACGTGGAAGGTCGTGCCGGCCGGGCTCGTGTCGAGGGTCAGCGAGCCGCGGTGGCGATCCGCGACGATGCGCCGCGCGGTGTCGAGCCCCAGGCCCGTGCCCGAGCCGACGTCCTTGGTGGTGAAGAACGGGTCGAAGATCCGCGGCACGACGTCGTCGGGGATCCCCGGGCCGCTGTCGGCGATCTCGACGAGCGCGCAGTCGCCGTCCCGGCGCGTGCGCACGGTCAGCGTGCCCGCCTCGCCGAGGGCGTCGATCGCGTTGTCGAGGAGGTTCGTCCACACCTGGTTGAGCTCCGGGCCGTGGACGGTCATCCGCGGCAGGTCCCGGTCGTAGTCGCGCACGACCTCGATCCGCGTGTGCTTGAGCTTGTGCCCGAGCAGCGTGAGCGTCGTCTCCAGCCCCTCGTGGAGGTCCACGTCGACGACGTCGCCGCGGTCCATGTACGCGTAGGACTTCACCGCCCCGACGAGCGACGACATCCGTGCCGCCGAGTCGGTCAGCTCCTCGATCAGGCCCCGCGCGGCCAGCGACGCGGCGATCCAGCGCAGCGCCGCGTCGGCGGCCGCTCCGCCCTCCTCGGCGACCTCGGCCACCCACGCGGCGTCGAGGCCGGCGGCCGCGAGCGGCTCGACCAGCCGCCACGGCTCGGCGATGCCCGCCGCCTCGAGCGCGTCGAGCACCTCGTCCTCGGCGTCGGCGGCATCGAGGGCCCCGAGCGGCCCGCGCTCGCCGGCCCGCTCGAGCGCCTCGCGCTGGCGGAGGACCAGGCGCTCGGCCTCCTCGCGGCTCAGGCCGGCCTCGACGAAGCTCCCGAGCGTCGCGCTCGCGACCTGGAAGGCGTCGGCGAGGTCCGCCGCCGCGCGGCGGGTGGCGGCGGCCGGGTTGTTGAGCTCGTGCGCGAGCCCGGCTGCCATCGTGCCGAGCGAGGCGAGCCGCTCGCGGTTGGCCTCCATGCTGGTGATGCGGGCGAAGACCGGGCGGATCTGGCGCAGGATGCGCCTGAGCACCGGGCGGTGGGCGACGGCCAGGTCGTAGAAGGCATCGGTGGGGACGGTCGCCAGGCGGCACTCGGTGACCGCGATCATCCGCACGCCCATGGGACCCTCCGTGAGCACGGCGATCGCCCCGAGCCAGGTCGGCGCCTCCTGCCGGCCGACGGGCTCGAGCCGGTCGCCCTCGATGACGTAGCCCTCGGCCGAGCCTTCCAGCAGCAGCTGCAGGCCGTCCGCCGCCTCGCCCTGCTCGGCGATGACCTCGTCGACGGCGACGCGGCGCACCGTCGCGGCCGTCGCCCACTGCGCGAGCTGCGCGTCCTCGAGCCCGTCGAAGAGGTCGATCCGTCGCAGCTCGTCCGGCGTGACCGGCGCCACGGCCGCCGTCACGTCGTCGCCAGGTACTGGTGGATGAGCGAGACGGCCATGGAGCCCTCCCCCACGGCGCTGGCGACCCGCTTGATCGAGCGGGCGCGGACGTCGCCGGCGACGAACACGCCGGGCACGCTCGTCTCGAGCACGTACGGGTCGCGCGGCAGTGGCCAGCCGTCGACCCGGGCGTCGGGCCCGGAGAGGATGAAGCCTCGCTCGTCGCGCGCGACGACGCCCTCCAGCCACCCCGTGCGCGGCAGGGCACCGATGAACACGAAGCACGCGTCGACGTCCTCGGAGGTCTCCGTGCCGTCGCCGTCGCGGATCCGCAGCCGGCGCAGCCGGCCGTCCTCGCCCTCGGCCGCCACGGCCTGCGACCCGGTGCGGATCATGACGTTGGGGAGCTCGGCGAGCTGCTGCACGAGGTAGGCGCTCATGCCCCGCGCCAGGGAATCGCCGCGCACGAGCATCGTGACGCGCTGGGCGAAGCGACTGAAGTAGACGGCGGCCTGGCCGGCGGAGTTCGCGCCGCCGACGACCACGACGTGCTGGTCGGCGCAGGAGCGGGCCTCGGTGATCGCCGCGCCGTAGTAGATGCCCGCGCCGGAGTACTCGACGAAGCCCGGGGCGTCCATCTGCCGGTAGGAGACGCCCGAGGCGATCAGCACGCAGTTGGAGCTCAGCTCCGCCCCGCCGGTCAGCCGCACGGCCCGTCCCGAGCCCTCGACGAGCAGCGCCTCGGCGTCCTGGACGGCGAGCATCTCCGCCCCGAGCCGGCGCGCCTGGGCCGTCGCCCGGCCGGCGAGCTCCGAGCCCGAGAGCCCGTTGGGGAAGCCGAGGTAGTTCTCGATCCGGCTGGACTGCCCGGCCTGGCCGCCGGTGGCCTCGCGCTCGACCATCAACGTCCGCAGCCCCTCCGAGGCGCCGTAGACGGCGGCCGCCAGCCCCGCCGGGCCGCCGCCGACGATTACGAGGTCGTAGTGCTGTTGCGTGGCCTGGGTGCGCAGGCCGAGGCGCTCGGCCATCTCCAGCACGGAGGGGCGCTCCAGCACGGCGCCGTCCTCCATCAGGGCGACCGGCAGCCGGTCGTCGGGCAGGCCGACGACCTTGAGCAGCTCGCGGGCCTCGGCGTCGCGCTCGACGTCGAGCCAGCGGGCCGGCACCCGGTTGCGGGCGAGGAAGTCGCGCAGGTCGTGGGAGTCCTTGGAGAACCGGTGCCCGATGACCCGGACGCCACCGGCCTCGAGGGCCGCGCCGGACTGCCAGGTCTGCAGCAGATCGGCGACCACGGGGAACAGATGCTCCTCCGGCGGGTCCCACGGCTTGAGCAGGTAGTAGTCCAGCGCGACGTCGTTGATCGCCTGGATCGCGGCCTCCGTGTCGGCGTAGGCCGTGAGCAGCACCCGCTTGGCGTCCGGCACGAGCTCGCGGGCCTGGACGAGGTAGTCCGTGCCCGCCATGCCCGGCATGCGCTGGTCGGCGACGAGCAGGGCGACCGGCTCGCCGCGGGTGCGCAGCTCGCGAAGGATGTCGAGTGCCTCCGCGCCCGACGGCGCGCGCAGGATCCGGTAGCCCTCGCCGAAGCCGCGTCGCAGGTCGCGGGCGACCGCCGCCAGCACGGCCGGTTCGTCGTCGACCGCGAGGATCGCGGGCCGGCGTGGCTGTCGGCGCTGGGCGTCGCGGGGTGCGGAATCGATCTCGGTGACGGCCACCCGCCGATGGTGTCAGGTCCGCCGCCCCTGCGCCCCGGGGCGGGGGAACTGCGAGCCGAGGAAGCCATCCCAGAGCCGGTCGGACATGAGCCGGCGGGCGCCGAGCATGACGCCGGCCGAGGGGGTCACGCGGTAGCGGGCCCGCGGGCGATCGGCCTCCAGCGCCTGCTCGATGGCGGCGGCCACCGCCTCCGGCCCGCCGCCCAGTCGCGCGAGGGGCCCCGCCTCGTAGGCGGACCGCGTCGCCTCCGAAACCCGCTGGGTGAACGCCGCGTACGGTCCCGCGCCGGCCGTCTCGTCCTGCAGCGCGGTGGTCGCCGCGTCGGCGAAGCCGGTCCGGATGAGCCCGGGCTCGATCACGATCACGTCGACGCCGAAGCCGCCGACCTCGAAGCGCAGCGCGTCCGAGAACGCCTCGACGGCGTGCTTGGACGCGTGGTAGGCGCCGCCGCCCGGGAACGTGAAGCGCCCGCCCATGGACGAGAGGTTGACGAGCTTGCCCCAGCCCTGCGCACGCATCCCGGGCAGCACGAGCTGGCTCATGCGCACGAGGCCGAACACGTTGGCCTCGAACTGCCGGCGGATCGCGTCCAAGGACAGCTCCTCCACCGCCCCGGACTGGCTGTAGCCCGCGTTGTTGACGAGCACGCCGACGGCGCCCTCGGTGGCCTCGACCTGCTCGACCGCCGTCCGCATGGACGGCTCGTCGGTGACGTCGAGGCCGCCGATGAGCTTGCAGCCCTTGGCCTCGAGGTCGGCGATCGACTCGAGCCGCCGCGCGCTCGCGTACACCGTCCAGCCCGCAGCGGCCATCCGCAGCGCCGTCGCCCGCCCGATCCCGGACGAGCATCCGGTGATCAGGACCGCGCGCGAGATGGCCATGGCGAGACCGTACCGGGGGTGGCGATCGTCACCCTGTCCGTCGCCTTCGTGCTGGCGGCCGGGCGCTGATCGGGGCGAAGCCGACGGGAGCGCCAGACTGTCGGACCCGTGGCCCTGCGACTGCTCACCTGGAACGTCGCGGGCCGCGTGCGGCGCCAGCCCGAGCAGGCGGCCGCGGTCGCCGCGGCCGCGCCGGACGTCGTCTGCCTGCAGGAGGTCACGGCCCGCACGGCGCCGCTGTGGCGGGCCGTGCTGGCCGAGGCGGGACTCGCGTCCTCGGCCTGCGCGCTCGACGCCGCGCCGGCCAAGGCGGGTCGCAAGGTGCTCGGTGTGCTCACCGCGGCCCGCGAGCCGCTCGAGCGGCTCGCCCCGGTCCCCGGCCTGCCCTGGCCCGAGCGCGTGCTGCGCGCCCGCGTGCTCGGCATCGACGTGCTCAACGTCCACTCGCCGATCGCGCCGGCGCCCGGCCTGGCCAAGGTCCGCACCCACGAGGCGCTCGCCGCCCACCTCGCCGCGGGCGACGGCCAGCGGGTGGTGTGCGGCGACCTCAACACCCCGCGCCGGGAGCTGCCCGACGGCGACGTCGTGACCTTCGCGCGCACGAGCGCCGGACACCTGCGGGCCGAGCGTGGCCCGCGCTGGGACCGGGCCGAGCGGGCGCTCGTGCACGACCTGCGCGAGCGCGGCTGGGTCGACGGCTTCCGCCTCGTGCACGGCTACGCCGAGCGCCAGGCCAGCTGGACCTTCGCCGGGGACCGCGGCGGCTGGCGGCTCGATCACGTCCTCCTCCACGGCCTGCGACCGGTTGCGAGCGCCTACGCCCACGACTGGCGCCGCAGCGGCCTCAGCGACCACTCGGCGCTCGTGGTCGACGTCGCCTGGCCGTGACGCCGCCGGCGCCGAGTGTCCCACGCACCTCGTTCCGGCGGCGAGAAACGTGCGTCACCCGGGCGACTGCGGGCGGTTACCTCCCAGGTCATCGACGTCCGGCGGCCGGCAGGCCAGGCTGGGCGCCATGACCGAGACCGCGAACACCATCCACACCCCGGACGGCGCCCGGCTGCACGTCGAGGACTGGGGCGACGGCGACCCCGTCGTGTTCACGCACGGCTGGTGCGTCGGCACCGAGATGTGGGAGTACCAGATGACGGCCCTGGCCGGAGCGGGCCTGCGCTGCGTCGGCGTCGACCGGCGCGGGTGTGGACGCTCGACGACCGGGCGGGCCGGTTACGCCTACGACCAGCTCGCCGATGACCTCGCCGGCGTGCTCGAGCACCTCGACCTGCGCGGCGCGACGCTCGTCGCGCACTCCATGGCGGCCGGTGAGGCGATCCGCCTGCTCGCCCGCCACGGGGCGGCCCGGATCGACCGGCTCGTCCTCGTCGCCCCGGTGACGCCCCGCCTGCTCGCGGGAGCAGACCACCCGGCGGGCCTGCCGCGGGCGGGGTTCGACGCGATGCTCGCCGGGCTGAGGACGGACAAGCCGGCCTACCTGGCGGCGGCGGCGCCCGGCTTCTTCGGCGGGCCCGGTGCCGTGTCGCCCGAGCTCATGCGCTGGGGCGTCGAGCTCGTTGCGCGGGCGTCGCTGCGCACCTGCGTGGAGCTCGTGCGCACCCAGATCGACGCCGACCTGCGCGCCGACCTGGCCCGCGTCGACGTGCCGACACTCGTCGTCGGCGGCGACGCCGACGCCTCGGCGCCGGTCGAGCTGTGCGCTCGGCCGACCGCGGAGGGCATCCCCGGCAGCCGCCTGGTCGTCTACGCCGGCTGTCCCCACGGGGTGCCGCTCGCCACGACCCACAAGGACCGGCTCACCGACGACCTGCTGGCCTTCGTCCGCGACCCGGCCCTGGCCGGCGCCTGAGCCGACGGGCACTCGCGCGCGGCCGCCCGCCGGCGAGGTCACCTCGACGAGCCCGAGCGGCGCGGCGGGCGCGCCGCGGCTCGCTACGCCGTGGACCCGGCCCCGGGCTCGGTCGGGCAGACGTGCAGCGACCGTCCCTCGTAGGCCGCGAGGTCGAGGCTGAAGGAGTTGAGGTCGTCGACGACGCCGACCTCCTCGTCGGAGAACATGTCGATGACCCGCGCGCCGGCGACGAGCTGCTCCGAGCGCACGGTCCCCGTCAGCTCCTCCCCGCCGAAGTTCAGGGCGGTGATCTGCTGCGAGCCCCCGTCGAGCTGGTGGACCATCACGAGCATCGCCCGCTGCGAGACGCTGGGAACGTCGAGCTGGGTGCTCGTCGCGATCCCGTAGCGGCGGCGGACGTCGATGATGCCCGCGAGCCGGCTCGCGAAGGACCCCGGGTCGGCCAGCTGCTCGGGCAGCGTCCCGTACAGGCTGCGGGCCGGCGGCATCTGCCCGTAGCGGCGCGGCGCGTCGGGATCGACGCCCATGAGGTCGTGCGCGCCGCGGTTGATCCAGCGGGTGTCCCCGTCGGCGATGAGCTCGGCGACCTCGTCCGCGTCGACGGTGAGCATGCCGGCCAGATCCCAGCCCGACAGCGCGAGGACGCCGGGCTGCAGGGCGTTGAACATCGTCAGCAGCAGGTGGACGTCCCTGACCCGCCCGACCTGCGGCTCGGTGAGCGTCGAGAGGTCGCGGACGCCGAGCGCGGCCGTGATCACGGAGGCCGTCGTGCAGGCGATGCCGTTGGTCGTGAACGGGAGGTTGTACGGCGCGGCCGGGCCCGTCAGGCCCTCCTGGAGCTCCGTCCGGACCGTCGCGGCCAGATCCTCGCCGCGGACCCGCTCGCCGCGGAACTCGAACGGGTCGTCCCAGTGGCCGGAGGCGAAGTGCACGAGCTCGTGGGTGAGCTCGTCGTGGTTCTGCAGGCCGTGGACGAGCGAGGCGGCGTCGACGCCGGACGCCAGCGCGAGGTTGAGCGTCAGGCGCAGGAACTCGGTGTCGCCGGTGACCAGCGCGTGGTGGTAGGCCGGGCGGTTGATGAAGTCATAGGAGAGGTCGGCGCCGGACTCCGACATCGTCTTGATGTCGTCGATGGTGAGGTTGAGCTCCTGGAACGAGAAGCCGCCCATCTTGCGGATCATGCTCGCGATCAGCTGGTTGGCCGCCTCCGAGAGCGGATGCCCCTCGGACCAGGCGACGTTCTCCGCCCGCTTCTCGACGCCGAGGAAGCCGTTGGCGTCCAGGCGCAGCGCACCCGAGCCGAGGTCGGCCAGCGCGTGCAGCGCGTCGCCGATGACCAGGCGCATGCCGGCGAAGGACGGGTCCAGCCAGTTGATCGAGGGCTGGCCGGCCTTGAAGTAGTGCAGGTAGACCCAGCGGCGGTCGATGCCGTCGATGCCGGTGACCACCCGGGTGGCGCTCCAATTGGTCTGCTTGACGGTCGGCTCGTAGAAGATGACGCGCTGCAGGCGGCCGATGATGAAGCCGGCCCGCTCGAGCGCCAGTTCGGCCTCCGCGCCGATGTTCACGGAGTCGCGGCCCGGCGGCACCTCGGGCAACAGGTCCCAGCTCTCCGGCGGGATGGAGACCATGTGGTAGATGCCGGGGTAGTCGCCGAAGGCCATCTCGGCGAGCCGGAAGTCCGCGCCCTTGCCCGTATGCCCGGGAACGATGTCGTCGATCACCGTGCCGTCGCTGGCGGCCGCGGTCCGGCACAGCTCGCGGAACTCGTCCTCCGTGCCGAAGGCCGGGTCGACCTGCATGCTGATCCGGTCGAAGTGGCCGTCGACGGACGGCGTCAGCCGCCAGCCGTCGAGGCCGCCGGCCTGCTTGACCGGCCCGGTGTGGACGGCGTCGATGCCGATCTGCTTGAACGCCTTCCAGAGCTGCTCGTCCGCGAGGCCGGAGATGAACGTCTGGTGCGGGCGGGTGACGAAGGACAGCGGATAGGCGGTGAACCACACCGACGCGCGCTCGACGGCCGCGCGGGGGTCCGGGTGCGCGAACGGGTTCTGCCACATGCTGCCCTGGCCCGAGAGCTGCCAGGCGAGGTGGTTGGCGTCCGAGAGCATCGACTCGTTGACGAGCCAACGCATGTACTCCGCGTTGTCGACGTCCGCCGCGCCGGAGGCCCCGGGCGGCTGGGTGGAGCGCAGCGCCCGCTTCGCCGACGGCCGCAGCCGCCGGGGGCGGGCGGGGTAGAACTGCTCGTCGAAGGTCGGCTCGCTCGGCTGGCGCTCCTCCTCGGCGAGGTCGGGATCTGTCTCAGGCGACGGGACCGACACGGGGGAACGCTTTACCCGCATGGAGGGCTCCAAACGACTCGCACGCGTTGTGCCGCACCGCGTCAGCGCCGCGCGGCGACCGCCGGCAGGCCGGCGAGCAGGGACTCGGCCTGGGCCGCCTCGCTCTCGGCGACCACGATGTCGTAGTGGTCGGCGCGCATGCCCGAGACGGCGGCGAAGTCGCGCCGGCCGCCGAGCGCCGCGTGCGACAGGGCGCCGAGCACCGCCCCGAGCACGGCGCCCACGATGAGCCCGTAGAGCAGCACGCCGAGCACGGCCGGCGCGGTGTCGAAGAACAGCCCGAAGAGCAGGCCGAAGAGCAGGCCGAGCGTCGCGCCCTGCAGCGCGCCCTGCAGCGCCGCCCGCCCGGTCGTCACGCGGCCGAGCACCTGCTCCTCCGTGCGCAGCCCGCGGCCGACGATGGCGACCTTCTCGACCGGGAAGTCCTCGTCGGAGAGGAAGTCGACCGCGCGCTGGGCCTCCGCGTAGTCCGTGTAGGTGGCGACGGTCCGCCGAGCCGGTCCTTCGGGGGTGACCTCGGTCATGCGCGGCACGTTAGCCGGGCTAAGGTCCGCCGGACAAGCCATGGACGAGGGATACCTGTGACGGCGATGAAGTGGTGGGGCTGGGGTCGCGAGGACGTGGCCTTCGACCACGTGGACAAGCCGGCCTTCCGGCCCTTCGTCCAGCAGCACCTCCGCGTCGACGTGGATCACCCGGCGGGCCGGCCGCCGGAGTTCGCCGCCCTTGCCGTCCCGGCGCCGCAGCTCGAGCCCGAGCTGCTCGAGGCGCTCGAGGCCGCCGCCGGCGCCGCCCACGTGTCCACGGACGACCACGACCGCGTCGTCCACGGGCGCGGCAAGAGCCTGCGCGACCTCGTGGCCCAGCGCGCGGGCGACCTCGGGCGCCTGCCCGACGTCGTCGTCCGGCCGGGCGACGAGGCGGCCTGCGCGGGCGTGCTGTCGGCGGCGCTCGAGGCCGACGCGGTCGTCATCCCCTTCGGCGGCGGGTCGAGCATCTCCGGCAGCCTCGAGGCGCCGGCGGACGAGGCGCGCCCGGTGGTCTCCGTCGACCTGGGACGCATGACCCGGGTGCTCGAGATCGACCCGGTCTCGCGCCTGGCGCGCGTGCAGGCCGGCGCGCCGGGGCCCGAGCTCGAGGCCCACCTCCAGGCCGAGGGCTGGACGCTCGGGCACTTCCCCGACTCGTTCTCGCACTCGACGCTCGGGGGCTGGATCGCGACCCGCTCGTCCGGGATGCAGTCCGACCGCTACGGCGACGTGGCCGAGCTCACCCGCGGCCTGCGGATGGTCACGCCGGGCGGGACGCTCGTCGTGCGCCCCGTGCCGAGCACGTCGACCGGCCCGAGCGTGCGCGAGATGGCGCTCGGCAGCGAGGGCCGGCTCGGGATCATCACCGAGGCGACCGTGCAGGTGCACCGGCGCCCGGCCGAGCGCACGATCCTCGGCTACCTGTTCCCGTCCTGGCCGGCCGGGCTCGCCGCGATGCGCGACATCGCCACGAGCGAGGCGTCCCCCTCGGTCACCCGGGTCTCCGACGCCCCCGAGACGACGTTCTCCTTCGCGACGAAGAAGGCCGGCGGGCCGCTCGACGCCCTCCAGTCGTGGGCGCTGAAGACGTTCCTGCGGCGCGTCAAGGGCTTCGACGTCGAGGCGATGTGCCTGGCCTTCGTCGGCTACGAGGGCTCGGCGCGCCACGTCAAGCTCCAGCGCAAGCTCGTCGGGGAGATCGTCAAGCGCCACGGGGGCCTGGGCATCGGGTCCGGCCCGGGCAGGCTGTACGACCAGAAGAAGTTCGACACGCCCTACATCCGCGATCACCTGCTCGAGCGCGGGGTGCTCGCCGACGTGTCCGAGACCGCCGCGCCGTGGCGCGAGCTGCCAGGGCTCTACGACCGCGTGATGGGCGTGGCCCGCGCAACCCTGCAGCACCTGGACGTGCCGAGCTACGTGATGTGCCACCTCTCGCACTCCTACCACGGCGGGGCCTGCCTGTACTTCACCTTCGCGCTGACGCCGTCCCTGCGCGCGGGCGCGCCCGCGCCAGTGGAGCAGTACGACGCGGTCAAGTCCGCCGTGCAGCAGGCCTTCGTCGACGGCGGCGGCACCCTCTCGCACCACCACGCCGTCGGTACGGAGCACGCGCGCTGGCTCGAGCAGGACGTCTCGGCCCCCGGCGTGGCCATGCTCCGGGCGCTGTTCGAGGGCACGGATCCCGGTCACAACCTCAATCCGGGCAAGATCGTGGAGGACCGGAGCTCGTTACCGACCCGCTGAGCGGGAGTAGTAGCGGGCATGGGAGCCGAAGGGGACCGGGCGTGCGCGGCGCTCGACGAGCGCTGGGCGCGGACACTACCCGCCCGCGCGCTGCGCGACGTGGTGATCTGCGGCGTGCTCGGCGGGCTCATGGACCTCTGGACCCGGCGGCGGGTCCGCGGCCGCGCGCACCTCGGGCGGGTGAGCGGCCCGGTCATCCTCGTCGCGACCCACGCGAGCCACATGGACACGCCGGTGATCCTGCGGGCGCTGCCCGCGGCGCGCCGGCGCCGGACCGTCGTCGCGGCGGCCGCCGACTACTTCTACCGGCGGCGCCGTGTCGCGGTGGCGGTGTCGCTGGCCTTCGCCACGGTGCCCGTCCGGCGGGACGGTCACGGGCTCGATCCGGAGTCCTCCGCCCACCTCGACGGGCTGATCGGCGACGGCTTCAGCCTCGTGATCTTCGCCGAGGGCACCCGGTCTCGCGACGGCAGCGTCGGCCGCCTGCGCTCCGGGGCGGCGGTGCTCGCGGAGCGCCACGGCCTGCCCCTGGTCCCGGTCTACGTGTCCGGCACACACACCGTGATGCCACCCGGGGCCCGCTGGATGCGGGGCTTCCCAGCGCCCGGGCGCCGCCGGCCCATCGAGGTGACGTTCGCGGCCCCGATCCGCCGCCGCCCCGACGAGCCGCGTCGCGAGGTCATGGAGCGCGTCCGGCTGAGCTTCAGCGAGGCGGGCGCCGAGACGACGCCGCCCGCGACCCCCGTCGCCGAGCAGCGGTCGACGTCGGGCCGCTGGGGCCGGGAGGCCGCGGCCGAGCGCGTCCGCTAGCAGGACGGCTGGCCGCCGTCCGCCGTCGCGGAGCCCTCCGGCCGCCCGCGCCGAAGCTGCCGCCCGCTCCGGCCGTGCCGCTGTTGACCGTCGTGATCGGCTGTAGGTCGCCGGGCGGCGACCCGCGGCGCGCGCTGCCCGGCCGGCCGCGCGGCCTATCCCCAGACGTCGCGCGCCACCTCGACGACCAGGCGCAGCTTCTCGGCCTGTTGCTCGCGCGTGAGCGCGTTGCCCTCGACGGTCGACGAGAAGCCGCACTGCGGGGACAGGCACAGCTGGTCGAGGTCGACGTGGGCCGACGCCTCCTCGATGCGCTGCTTCAGCGCATCGCGGTCCTCGAGCTCGCCCCGCTTGGTCCTCACGAGGCCGAGCACCACGACCTTGCCCTCCGGCACGAAGCGCAACGGCTCGAAGCCGCCCGAGCGCGCGTCGTCCCACTCCATGAAGAAGCCGTCCACGTCGAGCTCGTTGAACAGCGCCTCGGCGACGAAGTCGTAGCCGCCCTCGGCGACCCAGGACGACCGGAAGTTGCCCCGGCACATGTGCGTCGTGACCGCCATGCCCGCGGGTCGGCCCGCGAGGGCCGCGGTGATGTGGCGGATGTAGGCCTCGTGCTGGTGCTCGGCGTCGCCGCCGATCTCGCGCACGTGCTCGCGCTGCTTCGGATCGTTGAGGTAGGCGAGGCTCGTGTCGTCGAACTGCAGGTAGCCGCAGCCGAGGTCCCCGAGGCGCCGGACCTCCTCCCGGTAGGCCGCCGTCAGGTCCGTCCAGAAGGCGTCCATGTCCGGGTACAGCACCTCGTCGATCGCCGCCCGCCCGCCGCGGTAGTGGACCATGCTCGGCGACGGGATCGTGAGCTTCGGCGTCTGCCCGTCCGCGGCGTTGGCTTCGAGGAAGCTGAAGTCGTCTCCGAAGACGGTCGCCGACACGCCCAGCCGGCCGTCGACGCGCATCGCCGCCGGGGTGAACTCGAGGTCGCCCTGCTCGTTGTGGAACTGGACGGCGAGGTCCCCTGGGGCCTTCGACACTCCGTCCAGCGCGTAGATGAAGTCCATGTGCCAGGAGGCGCGGCGGAACTCCCCGTCGGTCACCGTGCGCAGGCCGACGTCCTGCTGGAGCCGGATGACGTCGCGGATCGCCTCGTCCTCGACGGCCCGCAGCTCGTCGGCGTCGATGCGGCCGGCCGCGAGGTCCTCGCGCGCCTGCAGGAGCTCGGGCGGGCGCAGCAGGCTGCCGACGTGGTCGGCGCGGAAGGGCGGGAGCTCGCGCGTGGTCATGGGCCACCCGTCATGGCATCAGCAGCAGGGCGTCGCCCACCGGCCGCTCGCCCTCCGGATCGGACGGGCGGCCGACCACGTGGCCGCCGGCGACCATCGTGGTCGAGCCCCCGCCGTCGAGGTTGAGCGCCTCGCGCGCGCCCAGGGCCCGCATGATCCGTGCCTCCTCGCGGAAGCTCGCCCCGACGCTGTACGCCGGCGCGTGGCCGTCGACGGTGACGAACAGCAGCTTGCCCGCGCGCGTGAGCCCGGCCATGGTGCGTGGGTTGCGGCGGATCCCGAACGCGAAGTAGAACGCCGCGTCGTCGGGGTGCACGAAGCCCTCCGTATAGGCGTCGATCGCGGGCCGGCCGGCCCGCAGCAGCCGCGGGCCGCCGTTGACGACCCCGAGGCCGGGTGCGAGGGCCCCGAGCCCGCCCGGGCCGGCGACCGTCTCCCGCACCGACGGGGCCTGGCCCGCGCGGACGTGCGCGCGCAGCCATCCGGCCGCCGTCCCGGTGGCCGAGAGGACGGCGCCGCCGGCGGGGATGGGTCCGCCACGGCGCTCGCGCACCGCGATCACCCCGCCGTCGGCGCCCAGCACCGCCTCGGCACCCGCGCCGGCCGGGGTCCGCGAGCCGAACACCGGCTCGAAGCGGATGAGCTCGCTGCGGTCCCGGCAGGTGATGTCGTGCAGCGGGCGCTCGGTCGGCCGGTCGCCACCGACGCCGCCGCAGGCCCGGATCAGCCCGGGTCGCCGGTTGAGCCCGTCGAGCTCCCGCCGCGCCCCGTCGGCGGCGACGACCGCGTTGCGCGTCGCGACGGTGCCGATCGAGGCGCCGGTCCCGTCGCCCGCCGGCAGGACGAGCGCGGTGCGGTCGCGCACCGCCTCGGACACCAGGCGCCCGTCGATCACCGACACACCGGCGAGGTCGCCCTCGGTGCCGTCGGCGGGGCCGACCACGAAGTAGCCGCCGTTGACGGCGGCCAGCGCCCCCATACGGCGGGCCAGGGCGGAGACCCGCTCGCGACCGGGCACGACGCCGGTGCCGAGCGCGGCGACCACGCGGCCGGTGAAGCGCCGCGGATCGACCGTCAACACGCGCACGACCCACGGCCCGGTCGTGCGGCCGCCGTCCTCGCCGGTGTAGAGGGTCTGCGCCGCCGGGAAGCGCCGCTTGGCCAGACGGGCGGTGAGGGCGTCCGCCGGCGCCTGCCGCCGGAAGGACCCGGTGCGCACGGAGTAGCCCACGGGTCCGCGCCGCGGGTCGTCCGCGGCCCGCGGCCCGGCGCGGCGTACGCGCGGCGGATGCCCGGCCGCGATCAGGCGCCGGCCCGCCCGCCGGGCCGCGGCTCGCGAGGTGACGAACGCGGCCTCGACGACGAAGACGTCGCGGCGCGACCGCCGTCCGCGGACGATCGTCGTCCGGGTCAGCCCCGGGGCCAGCGTCCGCGTGCTGCGGTGCTCGGCGAGGCGTGGCGGGCCGAGCGGCAGCCGCGCGGGCCGGGCCTCGGCGGCGGCGACGGCGACGAGCACGAGCAGGACGGCGACGACGACGGCACGGAGGAGGCGCATGGAGCCAAGCTAGACCCGGATTGGCCCATCGTCTCGGCCCCGGCTCAGACGTCGAAGAAGACGGTCTCGCCGGGCCCCTGAAGGCGGATGTCGAACCGGTAGCCGTCCCCGTCGGGCTCCGCCACGAGCGTGCTGCGCCGGTCGGGTGCGACGGTGGCGAGCACGGGGTCGTCGGGGTCCGGCTCGAGGTAGACGCGCGTCACCAGCCGGTGCAGCAGGCCGCGGGCGAGCACGTTGACCCCGAGGTGCGGGGCGCGCGGCGTCACGACGTGCCAGCGGCCCTTGTTGTCGGTCGGGCAGCGGCAGAACGCCTGCGCGCCCGGGTCCCAGGTCTCCACCAGCGCGTCGGGCACCGGGTCCCCGGCACCGTCAAGCACGCGGCCGGCCAACCGGACCCCGGCGGGGTCGGCCACCGGGCCCTCCGCCCACGGCAACCCGAGCGACAGGTAGGGGCCGACGGTCTGGGCCGGGGTGAGCGGCGGCGTCACGACGCCGCCTCCATCGGCGTCTCGTCCGGCCCGCGCAGCACGATGTCGAACGCGTAGGCGAGCGCCCAGTGCTCCCGCGTGCGGTCGAGGCTGAAGCGCGAGACCAGCCGCTCGCGGACGGCCGGATCACGAACGGCGTTGAAGATCGGGTCGTACGGGAAGAGCGGGTCGCCGGGGAAGTACATCTGCGTGACGAGGCGCTGGGCGAAGGCCCGTCCCAGCAGCGAGAAGTGGATGTGCGCGGGCCGCCAGGCGTTGGCGTGGTTGCCCCACGGATACGGCCCGGGCTTGATCGTGACGAACTCGTAGCGGCCGTCGGCGTCCGTGACGCAGCGCCCGCCGCCCGAGAAGTTGGGGTCCAGCGGCGCCGGCCAGCGGTCCCAGCGGTGCGCGTAGCGGCCCGCGGCGTTGGCCTGCCAGACCTCGACCAGGGAGTCGCGGATCGGCCGGCCGTCGCCGTCGAGCAGGCGACCGGACACCGTGATGCGCTCGCCGACCGGCTCCCCCTCGTGCTGGCGCGTGAGGTCGTGCTCGAGGGCCCCGGGGCGCAGGCGGCCGAGTTGCGGGCCGGTGCGCTCCGTGACGGTGTGCGGGAGGTGGACCAGCGGCTGCTGCGGATGCCGCAGCGCCGTCGACCGGTACGCGGGGGAGTCCAAGGGCGGGTGGACGCCGCGGTCACGCATGGAGCACCACGGCCAGGCCCTGGCCGACGCCGAGGCACAGCGCCGGCGCGCCGCCGCAACGACCGAAGGGCGTCCGCACGGCGTCGTGGAGGAAGGCGTCGGCCACCGTCCCGGCAGTGTCGCACCGCGCGGCGGCTCAGGCCGGGAAGGGCACGTCCGCGGCGAGCGCCTCGACCGTCGCGCGCGCGCCGCACCGGCGCACCGACTCCAGGGCCTCCGTATAGGCGTCCGTGAAGCGCTCGTCGGCCGCGAGGTCGCCGAACAGGTCCTCCGCGAGGAACGCCAGCGGCTCCTCCCGGCTGCGCCGCGCGCGCTCGGTCAGCTCGGGCGCGAGCCGGTCGACCACCTCGATCGGCTCGCCGTCCTCGTCGACGCCCTCGGCGTAGCGCGTCCAGCTCGCGACGATCGCCGCCGAGCGCCGGATCTCGCCGCCCGACTCGAGGTTGTGGCGGACCACCGGCAGCAGCCAGCGCGGGATGCGGTCGGAGCTGTCGGCGCACAGCCTCGGGATCGTGTCGCGGATCTCGGGGTTGGCGAAGCGCTCCAGCAGCGTGTGCTTGTAGTCGTCGAGGTCGACGCCCGGGACGGGCGGCAGGGTGGGCGTGGCCTCCTCGTCCATGTAGCCGTGCAGGAAGGCCCGGAAGGTGCGGTCGCCGGCGGCCTCGTGGACGAGCTCGTAGCCGCACAGCCGGGCGAAGTAGCACAGGCCCTGGTGACTGGCGTTGAGCAGCCGCAGCTTCATCAGCTCGTAGGGGCCGACGTCGCCGACCATCTGCACGCCGGCCTCCTCGTACGGCGGCCGCCCGGCCGCGAACGCGTCCTCGAGCACCCACTGGACGAACGGCTCGCACACCACGGGCCAGCGGTCCTCGATCCCGAAGCGCTCGGCCACCTCGCGCCGGTCGTCGTCCGTCGTGCCCGGGGTGATGCGGTCCACCATCGAGCTGGGGAAGGTGACCTCGGAGGCGATCCAGTCCGCGAGACCCGCATCCACCGCGCGAGCGCGCGCGAGCAGGACCTCCTGCGCCCGCTCGCCGTTGTGCGGGAGGTTGTCACAGGACATGACGGTGAGCCCGCCGGCACCGGCGTCGCGGCGGCGGCCCAGCGCCTCGACGAGCAGGTCGAACGTCGCGTTGTCCTCGGTGTAGCCGCCCTCGGTGACCGTCATGGAGACGATCCGGGTGACCGGGGCCGCGATGCGCTCGAGCAGCGGCTCGCGGTCCTGGGCGGCGAGGACGAAGTCGACGATCGAGCCGATCACGCGCGGCTCGTAGGTCCCGTCGGCGTGCTTGAGCACGAGCGTGTAGAGGTGGTCCTGGGCGCCGAGGGCCTCGGCGACCGCCGCGTCGGAGTCGAGCACCCCGGCGCCGCAGATGCCCCAGCCGTCGCCGTGCCCGAGCTCGAGGAGCCGGTCGTGGTACATCGCCTGGTGGGCCCGGTGGAAGCCGCCGACGCCGATGTGCACGACGCCCGCGGCCGGCCCGGCGCGGTCGTAGCCGGGAACGGCGATTCGCTCGTCGAGGTCGTGCAACGTCGCGGCGCTCAGGGCGGTGGGGCTCATCTGCCCAGGCTGGTCCACCCGCAGGGCAAAGTCAACGCGCAGCTCGCGTCAGGCGTCCGTGCCATCCGCCGCGCGCGCCCGGTGCCGGCGCGCCTTGGCGACGTTGCCGCAGCCCTGCATGGAGCACCAGCGGCGCCGCCCGGAGGCGGAGCGGTCGTAGAAGCGCGCGCTGCAGGTCTGCGACGCGCACACCCGCAGGCGGTCGCGCTGCGCCGTCCCGAGGAGCTCGGCCGCGTCGCGGGCGACGAGCCCGACCGCGAAGCGCGCCGGATCGGCCGGCGTGCCCGAAGTGAGTGCCGGTCGTCCGTCGGGGGCCGGAGCCAGCCGATCGGGCAGCACGGCGTCGGGCAGCCAGGCGTCCACGACGGCGACGGCCGCCGGTGAGGCGGGGGTGCCGGCGAGGTGGGCGCGGACCTCGGCGTCGATCGCCTCGCGCAGATCACGCGCGGCGTGCAGCAGGGCACGGGTGACCTTCGGCGTCGCGGGCACGAGCTGGGCCCGCACGAGCCAGAGCCCGAGGTCGGACGGCGACACGAGCGTCTCCACGTCGCGCCACCAGCGCTCGCGGCGGGTGTTGACGAAGTCCAGCGACGGCCGGCCGCCGAGCCAGTACCACCAGTCCGCCCCGCTACGCAGCGGGAGCGCCAGGTCGTCGGGCAGGTCCATAACCGCATACTTGCAGATCATCCGGTTACGCGGTAGCGTCGGGACCACGATGAGCTACCGCGTGCTGCCGGACGCCGAGGCCCACTGGCGTCCCTCGAACCAGATGGGCGTTTCGAACACCGACCTCGCCAGGCAGCTCGGCGCCGCCGAGCTCGGGGCGCGGTTCTGGCGGCTCGAGCCGGGCCAGGCCTCCACCCGCCACCGCCATCGCCTCCAGCGCGAGCTCTACGTGCTGCTCGAGGGCACCGGGCGGATCCGCGTCGAGGCCGACGTCCTGACCCTCTCGCCGCGCTCCGCGCTGCTCGTCGATCCGGAGACGGTCCGCCAGGTCTTCAACGACACCGGCGAGGCGGCGCTGTGGCTCGTGGTCGGCACCCCCGCCGAGGCGGCCAACACGCTCGACATGACCCCCGCGCAGCTCGCCGAGCTCTACCCGGACGGCCCGCGCGCGCTGCCGCCCGAGCTCGAGCCCCGCGGGGTGTGACGCCCGCCGGGCGGTCTGGGGCCCGGCGGCTCGCGATCCGCTTCGGCCGCCAGGCCGACTCGGTCATCCAGCGGGGCTCGCCGCTCTACACCGGCCTGCTGCGGCGCCTCGCCGACGACCTGCTCGCCGGCGGCCCCGCGTGGCGGCTGCTCGAACGGCGCGCGAGCGAGCCGGCGGGCTGGGCGCTTCCCCTGCGGCTGATGGCGTGCCTGCACCGGCTCGCGCTCAGCGGCGCGGCGCCCGCGCTCGCCGCCCACTACCCGTCGACGGGCGGGGACGGGGATCGCGACGCCGCCTGGGTCGCCCTGGTCGGCGTTCTCGAGGCGCAGCGCGACACGCTCGACCGCCTGCTCGACGCGCCCCTGCAGACCAACGAGCCCGGACGCAGCAGCGCGCTCGTCACCGGGCTGCTCGCCGTGGCCGCCGCGACGGGCAAGCCGCTGCGCCTGTTCGAGCTCGGCGCCAGTGCGGGGCTGAACCTCAACTGGCCCCGCTACCGCTTCGACGCCGGCCTCTGGTCGCTCGGCGCCGCCGACGCCGCGGTTCGCCTTCCCTGCGCCGCGTGGCCCGCGGAGCCGCCGCGGCTCGACCTGCTCGAGGCGCGTGGCTGCGACGCCCAGCCGCTGGACGCGCGCTCGCCCGACGCTCGGCTGACGCTGCGCTCCGCCGTCTGGGCCGACCAGCTCGACCGGCTCGCCCAGCTCGACGCGGCCCTCGCCGAGGCCCGGCGCCACCCGCCGGCGGTCGAGCGCGCCGACGCCGCCGACTGGCTCGAGCGCACGGTCGGCCCGCGCGCCGGCGCCGCCACGGTGGTCTGGCACTCCGTGCTCGAGCAGTACCTCGACGCGGATCGCCTGGCGCGGATGCGGCGCACACTGTCGGACCTGCTCTCCGGCGCGCCGCCGGACGCCCCGGTGGCGTGGCTGAGCCTCGAGCGACCGCCCGGTCGCGGCGCCTACGGGCTCGCCGAGGTCCGCCTCGCGGTCTCGCCCGACGCCGATCAGCACGTCCTCGGCCACGCGAGCTACCACGGCTCCGCGGTGCGGCTCGCGGCTCAGCCGGACACGGGGGCCTGACGGGTGGCGTGCTCGACGAGCCCGTCCACGAAGGTCTGGGTGATCTTGGCCAGCGCCCGGCGGTAGACCCATCCGGCGCCGGGGACCTTCGGCCGGAACGTCGTGTGCCAGCGGATCTCGGTGCCGGCGTCGCGGGGCGTGAGGTCGATGTCGGCGCGGTAGTCGCGCAGCGCCAGGCCGGACAGCAGCCGGTAGCTCAGCCGCCGCTCGGGCCGGCGCTCGACGATCTCCTCGTGGACGACCACGCGCCCCGTCGTGAAGGCCCGGCGCTCGCCCACACCGTCGGGGCCGCCCTCCCGCTCGGGCTCGAACGCCTCGATCGGCGTCCACGCCGGCCAGCTCGAGCTGTCGGCGAGCAGCCGCCACACCGCGGCCGGCGATGCCGTGGTGGTCGCGTGGATGTCGATGTCCTGGAGTGCCATGGGAGCCGCCTCGGTGCCGGGGGATGGTGTTCCACATGGTACAGCAGCCGGTACGCTGGAGCGCGATGGCGGCGACGGAGACGGAGAGCGCACCGCGGGCCCGGCTGCTGGACGCCGTCGTCGCCCACCTCGAGCAGCACGGCGCCCACGACGTCAGCCTGCGCGGGCTGGCCGCGGCGGTCGGCACCAGCCACCGCATGCTCAGCTACCACTTCGGGTCGCGCGATGGGCTGCTCTTGGCCGTCACGCGCGCGGTGGAGGCGCGCCAGCGGGCCGCGCTCGCCGACCTCTTGGCCGATGCGACGGCGTCCCCCGTCGACGTGATGCGGCGGATGCACGAGCGGCTCACCGACCCGGCCCTGTGGCCGCAGGAGCGGCTGTTCTTCGACCTCTACGCCCGCGGCCTGCGCGGCGAGGCGGAGGCGGCGCCGCTGCTCGACGAGGCGATCGACGCCTGGCTGGAGCCGGTGCAGCGCCTCTTCGAGCGCCTCGGCTTCGGCCCGCGGGACGCCGCGGCCGAGGCGCGGCTCGCCCTGGCGGTCAGCCGCGGCCTGCTGCTCGACCTCCTCGCCACGGGCGACCGCGCGGCCGCCGACCGGACGATGGAGCGCTACCTCGCGCGGTACGCCGACCGTCCGGCGGGCTGACCCGCCCGCGCGGTGGTGATCTGCCACCGGGCGGAGCGTCGATGGGGCGCCGGATCACGTTTTGCCGGTCCCTCGGAACCGCGGTAGCGTGCCTCGACATGTGTAGACGTCATACGTTTCTGGGTGCGCTCCTGGCGGCCGTCGTGGGCTTTGGGCTGGTCGGCGCGGGGCCCGCGCCGGCGGCCGACGGCGACGCGTGCGCGGCGCCGGCCACGCATGGGAGCTTCGGCCGCGTCCAGGTCTGTCCGCTGTGGATGCCGTCGCGGGCCTACGTCCCCGTGGACTCGCTCGCCGGCGGCGTGGTGCGTGAGGTCGGTCGCCTCACGCGCGCCGGACGGGCCAACTGGTTCGTGTGCCAGACCGCCGCGCCGGGCGGCCGCACGGTCCGCTACCGCGACGCCCGCCATCCGCAGTACACGAACGTCTGGTGGGCCCGCACGCTCTCCGACACGGGCGCCTGGGGCTGGGTGAGCGAGGTCTACTTCTCCGGCGGCGCCGACGACGAGCGCGACGCGGGGCTGCGGACCTGCTCCTCATCCGAGGCGGCCGTCACGGGCGCCGGCGGTCCCCCCGCCGCCGGCCCGCAGCCCGTGGCGCCCGCGCCGGTCGCGCCGAAGCCGCGGCCCGCCGCCGCGTCCGGCGTCGTCGTGGACGGCTCGTTCGACTGCCGCCGCGGCCGCACGAGCGAGCGCGCCCTCGTCCGCTACCGGCTCACCCACCGCATCCTCAACTACACGGGCAACTGGACCAACGGCGCGCCGGAGATCCACCAGCAGCTGCGGCAGGAGTTCGCGCTCGGCGAGGTGGCCGTCCGGGTCTCGACCTGCCTCACGCGGCGCGGCTGGCGCATCCTCGGCGGGGGCGCCATCGAGTCGGAGTCCACCGGGCTCGACCGGGAGGGCATGCCGCGCGGCAACGACGTGCGCGAGAAGGGCTGGGGCGTCGCGGTGCGCGGCGGCCGGGCCGGGCGCCTCGACGTCATCGTCCCCCGCTGCCGCCTGCGCGGCACCTGACAGGGCGCCTTCAAGACGCTCGTGGGGCTGCCGCTGCCCGGCCCGTGGAAGCTCTCCGCCGTCCTCTGGTACGCCGGGCTCATCACGCCGGAGGGCAGGCGCCGGCCGCGCTGCGTCGAGTTCGCGAGCCTGCCGGTCCGCCTCGGCGTCTCGCGCCGCGGCCGGCTCACGGCGACCGCCGGCGACGTCGGGCCCTTCGCCCTCACCGCCAAGGGCAGCCCGGTGTTCGACACCTACGAGGTCAACTCGACCGTGTCACGCCCGGGCTGAGCCGGGCGCCCGGAACGCGGCGATCCCGGCGTCGGTGAGCGCCTGGGCGAAGGCGATCGTCGTGCGGTCCTCGAGGTGCGGCCCGACGATCTGCACGCCGATCGGCAGGCCGCCGCGGGTCAGGCCCACGGGCGCAACGGTCGCCGGCAGGTGGGCGCCGGTCGCCGGCGCGATCCAGCTGAAGAGGTCGAGGTAGGGGCGTCGCTCGCCGGCCACCTCGATCGTGCGGCTCGCGAGCGGATCGGCGTGGTCGTGCGGGATCGCGGGAACCGGCACGACGGGCATGAGGACGACGTCGACGTCGCGGAAGCAGGCGCGCCACGCGGCGCGTTGCTGGTGGCGCCGCTCGCCCGCGTGCGCCGCGTCGCGGGCCGAGATCGTCATGGCGCGCGCCATGCGGACCGCCGGGCTGGCGTCCGCCGCGTCGGCGGACGCGGCCAGCCGGCGCTGCGCCTCGTAGGCGTGGCGCGGCAGGCCGGCCCCGATCACCGCGCCGAGCAGGGGCAGGTACGTCGCCGTGGCGTCCTCGAGCGTCACCGGCAGCCGGGCGTCGGCGCGCACCGTGGCGCCGGCGGCCCGTAGCGCCTCCACCACCTGCTCGAGCCGCTCGCGCACGGCCGGGTCGACCGGGCAGGACGCGTCGTCGAGCCAGGTGGCGACGCGGAACTCGCGAAGGGCGCGAGCGCGCGGCTCGGGCAGCCGCAGCGACCAGGCCGTCGCCGCCCAGGTCCCGGGCCCCGCCAGCACGTCGAGCGCCATGGCCAGATCCCGCGGGTCACGCGCCAGGGGACCGCCGGTGGACAGGTCCGGCTCGGTCAGCGAGCCCGGCGGCCCGGGGACGTGCCCGCGGGCCGGGACGATGCCCCACGTGGCCTTGTGGCTGTAGACCCCGCACCACCCCGCCGGCGTGCGGATCGAGCCACCGATGTCGCTGCCGAGCTCGAGCGGCGTCATGCCGGTGGCGAGGGCGACGGCCGCCCCGCCGCTCGACCCGCCGCAGGTGCGGGTGACGTCCCACGGGTTGTTCGTCGTCCCGTAGACGTCGTTGTAGGTCTGGAGGTCGCCCGCCATGAGCGGGGTGTTGGTCTTGCCGAAGATCACCGCGCCCGCCGCTCGCAGGCTCGCGACGGCTTCCGCGTCTCGCTCCGGCACGTGCTCGGCGAGGCTGCGCGCGCCGCACGCCGTGACGAATCCCGCAGTCTCCCACGAGTCCTTGATGGTCATCGGCACGCCGTGCAGGGGCCCCGTCTCCCGGCCGCTCGCAAGGGCGGCGTCGGCCTCCGCGGCCGCCGCGAGGGCGCGCTCCTCGTCGAGGGCGACGACGGCGTTGAGCGGCTCGTTGACCTCGTCGACCTGTGCGAGCTGCGCCTCCAGCGCCTCCCTGGCACTCAGGTCCCGGCGACGGATCGCGGCGGCCAGCTCCGTGGCGGAGGCGAAGGCGTCCATCAGCGGCGATCCGGACCCATCACGCCACGGATAGCCGACGGATCCGGCACGCGCAAGCCCCCGCGAGGGGATCGGCGCCGGCCGCCGAAACACCGGGAATGCGGACGTCGGGCTCGCGACGTGCTCTCATGGGGGGCATGCACCGCACCGAAAGCGGTCGACTGCGCACGCTCGTGGGCGTCGCGGTCGCCGCCCTGATGCTCCTTGCCGCAGCGGCGCCGGCCGGCGCCGCGCGGCACCCCGACCGGTCCGCGCGCAAGCACGCCAAGGCCGGCTCGCGGCCGCACAAGATCAAGCGGCTGCACGTCGCGCGCAGGACCCGCAGGAGCGTGACCCTCGCGTGGAAGCGGCCGCGCGGGCGCCGTCACGGCCGCAGGCACCGGCACGCGCACGTCGCCAGGCGCGTCGTCATCAAGCTCAACGGCCGGCGCGTCGCCGGGGTGCGCCGCCGCAGGCACCGCCTCACCCTCCGTCGCCTGCACTGCGGCCGCCGCTACCGGGTCGCCGCCCTGGCCCGCGACCGGCACGGGCACCGCTCGCGCCCCGCCCGGCGCACGGTGCACACCGCGGGCTGCGCCGGCGGCCCGGCCCCGACCCCGGCCCCGGCCCCGCCCCTGGGGTCCGCCGCCCCGGGCGGCGGCCCGCGCATCTTCGCCTACTACTACCTGTGGTGGAGCTCGGGCCACTGGAAGTCGACACTCGGCTCGAAGTACCCGCTGACGGCCAACCCGCTGCCGCTGCCGGCCCGCCTGGACGCCGACGGATGCAACCCGACCGCGAACTTCGCGGGCGCCACGGTCACGGACGTCCCCGCGCGGATTTACAGCCAGGACGATCCCGGCTTCATCGAGGCCGACGTCCGCGAGGCGGCCGCCGCCGGCCTCAGCGGCTTCGCGGTCAACTGGCTCGGCACGGGGGGCGCCTCCCAGTCACCCACCTCGAACGTCTACAGCCGCCGCCTGCAGGTGATGGTCGACGCCGTCCACCGCGTCAACGCGGAGGGCATCCCGTTCAAGCTGTGGCTCAGCCTCAAGGCCTCGGCCTCCGTCCTGCCGCCCCAGGCCGTCGCCAACGACCTCGGCTACTTCGCGCGCACCTACGGCAACGACCCGGCCTTCGACCGGACGCGCTCGGGCCGGCCGACGGTCATCTGGAACGGGAGCCGCAAGTACGCGACGGCGGCGCTGCGCGACGTCAGCGCGGCGTTGCGCCCGAAGCTGCGCATCCTCGGCGATGAGACGACCTGGTCGGCCGACCGCGCGCCCTACCTCGACGGCGACGCGTACTACTGGTCCTCCCAGGACCCCTACGGCAACCCGCAGTCCTTCGACCAGCTGCGCGCGCTCGCCGGCGCCGTGCGGGGCACGGGCCGCAATCCGGACGGCTCGGGGAAGGCGTTCATCGCGCCGCTGGCGCCCGGCTTCGACACCCAGCTGGCCGGCGGCAGCACCTGCGTGCCGCGCCGCGGCGGGGACACGCTGCGGCGGCTGTACGCCGGCAACCGGGCCACCCGCCCGGAGGCCTGGGCGCTGATATCGTGGAACGAGATCGTCGAGGGCACCTACGTCGACCCCATGACGCGCTACGGCCGTCAGGAGCTCGACGTCGTGCGCTCGCTCGTCGGCGGCGGCTGATCCGGCGCGAGCTCGCGATCGACCTCGTCGACGAGGTCGGCGTGCAGCTCGACGAGCCGGCGCAGGAAGCCGTTGACGAGCAGCAGGTACTTGCGGCGGTGGGGCAGCGCGTCGGCTGCCGCGGCGCTCTCCTCGAGGGACCTCCGCAGCTCGGCGAGGTCGTCGCGCAGCGTGAGCAGGCTCTCGCGGGTGACCGCCTCGCCGGCGAGGTCGGCGATCAGCAGGCGCACGAGCGCCTCGGACTTCACGGGGGTCAGGGTCACCGGCGTGCGCGCGTAGTCGCCCAGCGCCTCGAGCCCCTGGTCGGTGAGCGTGTAGACGGTGCGCGGGCGCGTGCGGCCCGGCTCCGTGCGGGCCTCGAGGTAGCCGAGGCGGGCCAGCCGCTTCGGCTCGACGTAGTACTGGCTCTCGCCGGCCCAGTCGAGGATGCGTCCCCGGCGCGTCATCTGCAGCAGGTCGTGCGGTCCTGCCCCATCGCGCCCGATGAGGCCGAGGACCTCGTAGGAGAAGAGGCTGAGCTCGGGTCGCGCCATAGCTGCGTTCCACAGCTTACGGCGTCGGGGGCTGTCTGCGGATACGGGGCTCACCCGGGCCGCATGAACTCCGGCGGCGTCTCCGCGAGGTCGGGCTGGCGCGGGGTCGCGGTGACGCGGACCGTGCTGATCCGCGTCCGGCGGCGGCGGACCACCGGGCGCGCGGTCCGGCCGTCGGCGAGCACCACGCCGTCGGCGCAGTGCGCCTCGACCTCGCCGCCGCCGAACTGCTCCTCGTAGAGCCGGGCGTAGAGCCCGCCGCCGGCGAGCAGCTCGTCGTGGTCGCCCCGCTCGACGACCCGGCCCGCCTCGAGGACGAAGATGACGTCGGCGGCGCGGATGGTGGAGAGCCGGTGCGCGATGGCGATCGTCGTGCGGTCGGCCATGAGGGACTCCAGCGCGCGCTGGACGATCCGCTCGCTCTCCGTGTCCAGCGCGGAGGTCGCCTCGTCGAGGATGAGCACGCGCGGGTCCTTGAGGATCACGCGGGCGATGGCCAGCCGTTGGCGCTCCCCGCCCGAGAAGCGGTAGCCGCGCTCGCCGACGACCGTCTCGTAGCCGTCGTCGAGGGCCATGATCCGGTCGTGGATGAAACCGGCCCGCGCCGCGGCCTCGACCTCCTCGTCGCCGGCGTCGGGGCGCCCGTAGCGGAGGTTCTCGCGCAGCGTGCCGCCGAACAGGTACGGCTCCTGCGTCACCACCCCGCACGTACGGGCGATGGAGGCCGCCGTGACGGTGCGCACGTCGTGGCCGTCGAGCCGGACGGCGCCGTCCGTGACGTCGTAGAGGCGCGGGACGAGGTAGGAGATCGTCGTCTTGCCGGCGCCGCTGGGTCCCACGAGCGCGGCGAGCTGACCGGGCCGGACCTCGAGGCTGACGTCGCGCAGCGCGGGGGTCGACGTCTCCGGCTCGCCCTGCTCGCCCCCGCCATAGCGGAAGGACACGCCCTCGAGCGCCACCGCGCCGCCCGCGCCGTCGGCCGGGAGCTCGACGGCGTCCGGCGCGTCGACGATCTGCGGGCGCAGGTCGAGCAGCTCGAACACCCGCCCGAAGAGCGCGAGGGAGGACTGCACGTCCACCGAGACCTGCAGCAGCTGGTTGATCGGCATGAGCAGGCGCGCCTGCAGCGTGGTGAAGGCCACGAGCGTGCCGGCGCTCGTCGTGGCGGCGCCGCCGTCGAGCTGGAGGCCGGCCACGAGGTAGACGAGCGCCGGGCTCACGCCGAAGAAGGCCTGCGTGAGCGCGAAGAACGAGCGGCCGACCATCGCCTGGCGGACCTGCAGCGCGGCCTGGCGGGCGTTCTCCTCGCGGTAGCGGCCGATCTCGCGCTCCTGCCGGCCGAACACCTTGGACAGCAAAACGCCGGAGACCGACAGCGTCTCCTGCGTGATCTCCCCCATGTTCGCCAGCGAGATCTGCGCGAGCCGGCGCGCCTCCCGCCGCCGGCGCCCGACGCGCGAGCTCAGGACGACGAAGACCGGGACGATGGCGAGCGAGATGAGCGTCAGCAGCGGCGAGAGCAGGAGCATGGCCACGACGCTCGAGCCGACCACGACGACGTTGGAGACCACGGAGGAGGCCGTCGTGGTGATCGTCGTCTGCACGCCGCCCACGTCGTTGGCCAGACGCGACTGCACCTCCCCGCTGCGCGCCGCCGTGTAGAAGGCCAGCGAGAGCTGCTCCAGGTGTGCGAAGAGCCGGTCGCGCAGGTCCTGCATCACCCGGTTGCCGACGACCTCGGTGAGGTAGGTCTGCACGACGCTGAGCACGCCGGTGAGCAGCGGGATGGCGATCAGCGCGCCGACGAGCACGCCGAGCAGCCCGAGGTCGGGTCCCCCGGGGGCGAAGAGCGCGTCGTCGAAGACCTTGCGGACCAGCAGAGCGCTGACGACGGTGAGCCCGGAACTGATCAGGATCACGGCGGTGAGCACCGCGAGCCGGCCGCGGTAGGGGACGAACAGCGCGCCGATGCGCCGCCACGTCACGGTCTCGGGCTCCACGGTGGGGTCGGCGGAGGGCACGACGAGGCGCGGATCTTGGCAGGTCCGCCGAGCCCGGCCCGGGCGCGCTCACGCCTCGGTGTCCTGGCCGCCGCAGCGTCCTCGTCGCCTCCCGCCTCTCAGAAGCCGCTCTGGGGCCACGGCTGTCCGGCGTAGCGCTCGAGCACCGGCGCCGGCAGCCGCAGCGGCCCGGCCGAGAGCAGGCCGGCCTCGACCCGGAGCCGGCGACCGGGCGCGATCAGCTCGAACGGATCGTCGACCTCCCCGCCCCCGGGGACGGCGACGAGCGACCCGCGGAAGTGGACCGCGTCGGACACGAGCGTCGTCACGGCCGTCCACGGTCCGGCGGCGGCGAGGACCAGCTGGCGCGCCCGCTGGACGGCCGGGTCGTCGAAGACGACGTCGCGTCCCCGTCGCACGAGCAGGTAGGAGGCCGAGGCGCGGGGGCCGTCCGGGGCGAAGGCGGCCGGGTCCGCGCGCAGGGCGTGGTGCACCGGCTTGGAGGCGCGCAGCCAGACCGAGAGCCACCCGAGGGGCTCGTCCGTCGCGAGGTCGGTGACCCGCGCGGAGGCCGTCGCGCCCGCGGGACGCGCGTCGACGAGCGCCAGCCAGGCGCGGCCGGCGCTCACGCGGCGGGCGCGTCGTAGTCGGAGCGCAGACGTCGCGTCGCGTCGCGCAGGTCGCGGACGAGCTCGTCCCGCGTGGGCCGCCCCCAGTACCAGTAGCCGTCGTACTCGGCGAGCGCCGTGAGGTCGGGCAGGAGGACGAACACTCGCGGCACGTAGGGCGCGTGGACGGTGTCCGTCGTCTCCCGCAGGGCGAGCCGGGCCTGCGCGGTCCTCTCCTCGTCGGAGAGGAAGGTCCAGCGGGCGCCCAGCCCGTTGCGGTAGGCGGCGTTGACCGCGGGCGCGTCGACGGAGAGCGAGACGAGGCGCGCGTAGCCGACCTCGAGCTCGTCCTGGAGGGCGATGAGCCGGCGGAAGAAGCGCTGCTCCTTCGGGCACCAGTGGCCGCGGAAGGTGTGCAGGATCAGCGGGTCGCCGCCCGCGAGCTCCGACAGGGACCGCTCGGCGCCGCTCTGGTCGGGCAGCGTGAGGTCCGGCAGCGTCGTAGGGATGGTGGACATGCCCCCATGGTCCCCGCCGGGCGGCGATTCGTTTCGCGCGAGGGCGACGGCGCCTGTAACGTCAGCGCCCATGACCACCCGCGGCTTCTTCGGCCGGCGGCGCGCGCCGGAGGGAATGGCCGGACGGCTGCCGCCCGGGCAGTACTACGAGGAGGGCTTTCCCGTCCTGACCGCGGGGCCGACGCCGAAGCTCGCGACGGACGGCTGGACCTTCACCGTCGAGGGCCTCGTCGCCGAGCCGCGGACCTGGACGTGGGAGGAGGCGCACGCGCTCACCCCCTCGCGCTTCGAGGGCGACATCCACTGCGTCACGCGCTGGTCGAAGCTCGGCACGAGCTTCGGCGGCGTCTCGATCGACACCCTGCTGGAGGCCGTCGAGATCGACCCCGCCGCGACGCACGTGCTCGCCTACTGCTACGACGGCTACTCGACGAACCTCCCGCTCGCCGACGTCCGCAACGGGCAGGCGTGGGTGGCGTGGGAGTTCGAGGACGGACCGCTGCCGGCCGAGCACGGCGGGCCGGCGCGGCTGCTGGTCCCGCACCTGTACTTCTGGAAGTCCGCCAAGTGGGTCAAGGGCCTGCGGCTGCTCGATCACGACGAGCCCGGGTTCTGGGAGCGCTACGGCTACCACGACTACGGCGACCCGTGGAAGGAGCAGCGATTCCAGGGGGACTGACGGGCGCGCCGGCGTCTCCCCGCCAGCCGCCGCGGGTGACGTGGCAGACCGCGACGGTGACCTCCATCCGGGCGGAGACGCCGCGCGCGAAGTCCTTCCGCCTGCGCCTGCCCGAGTGGCGCCCGCACCAGCCGGGCCAGTACTACTCGCTGCGGCTGACCGCGCCGGACGGCTACCAGGCGGTGCGCTCGTACTCGATCGCCTCGAGCCCGCTCGAGGTGGGCGAGATCGAGCTGACGGTGGACTGCCTGACCGACGGTGAGGTGTCGCCCTTCTTGCACGACGTCGTGGAGGTCGGCGACGAGCTCGACGTCCGCGGGCCGCTGACGGAGTACTTCATCTGGCACGGCGACTCGCCGCTGCTGCTGCTCGGCGGCGGCTCCGGCGCCGTCCCGCTGATGTGCATGCTGCGTCACCGGCGCCTGGCCCTGCCCGAGGTCGACGTCCGCTTCGTGTACTCCGTCCGCTCCCCGGAGGACGTCTTCTACCGCGACGAGCTCGGCGAGGAGACGGCGCTGACCTACACGCGTCGCATGCCCGAGGGCTGGACGGGCGCCGTCGGGCGCATCGACGCCGAGCTCGTGCAGCGGGTGGCGTGGCCGGCGGGCATGGCCTTCGTCTGCGGGCCCAACGGCTTCGTCGAGGCGGCGGCCGGCCTGCTCATGGACGCCGGCTACGGGCCGGCGCGGATCCGGACGGAGCGCTTCGGCCCCAGCGGCTGATCCCGCGCAGCGCGATGAGCGCCCAGGCGCCCTCGAGGAACGTGTAGCCCCACTGCTCGCCGAGCGCCGCCGAGACGCTCAGGCAGACGCCGGCGACCAGGTTGACGACCAGGTAGGACAGGCGGTCGACCGCCCAGGTGCCCCGCTGGGAGAGCGCGAACGCGGCGAGCAGGCCGGCGGCGCCCAGCCACTGCAGGATCGAGGCGGTCATGCGCGCCGCCGGCGGGCGAGCAGTCCCTGCAGCGCGATGGCCGCCCACGCCCCGTTGAGCACGACGAACCCCCACTGCTGCGTCGGCACCCCGACGCCCGCCAGCACCAGGCCGCCCACGACGTTGACCAGGAAGTAGCGGTCACTCTCGGGCGAGAGCCGGCCGAGCTGGACGAGCCCGAAGGCGCTCAGGACGACGAGCGCGCCGGCCCACTCGAGCAGGGCGAGGGTCACGCGGTCATCGTCTCCCGTCGGGGGCGTCGGTTACACCTCCCGAGCCCGCGTAACGCCGCGGGGCCGCCGGAGACCATGCCGCATGACCACCTCCCCTGCCGCCCACGGCGTCCGTCCCACCGAGCGAGCGCCGGCGCTCGACCTGCCGCTCGTCGGGGGCGGGCGCTTCGTGCTCGCCGACCGCGCGCCCGAGCGCTTCACGATGCTCGTCTTCAACCGCGGCCTGCACTGCCCCGTCTGCCGAGCGCAGCTCTCCGAGCTCGACCGGCGTGGCGACGAGCTCGCCGAGCGGGGCATCGAGGTCGTCTCGGTCAGTGGCGAGTCCGAGGCGCGTGCGGCCCGGATGCGCGACGAGTGGGACGTCACCCACGTCCCGCTCGCCTACGGCCTCGGCGAGGAGCAGATGCGCGAGTGGGGCCTGTTCGTCTCCCGTGGCCGCGAGGGTGAGCCCGCGGTCTTCAACGAGCCGGCGCTGTTCCTCGTCAAGCCGGACGGGACCGTCTACTACGAGGCCATCCTGTCCATGCCCGTCGGGCGCCCGCGCCTCGACGACCTCCTCGGGGGCATCGACTTCTGGACCGCCAACGACTACCCCGCGCGCGGCGAGGCCTAGCGCTCAGGGTCGCGGCGACCGCTGCCAGCGCGAGAACGCGTCGAGCAGCTCCTCGCGCATCTCGGGCGCCACGTCGGCCTCGCGCAGCTCGCCGGTGAGCTCGAGCGTGAGCCGCAGCTGCTCGAGGTAGAGGTCGCAGTGCGGGCACACCGCGAGGTGCTCCTCGAGGCGCCGGCGATCCGGCGCCTCGATCGCGCCCTCGAGGTAGTCCGTGACCCGCTCGACCAACTCCTGGCACGCCATGTCCGGAGACCCGCTCACGGCGCCAGGTGCTCCTCGAGTCGGTTGCGGACCTGCGTGCGGGCGCGGTGCAACAGCACGCGCTGGTTGACGGCGGCGAGCTCCAGGACCTCGCACACCTCCTCCGCGGAGAACCCCTCCAGATCGCGCATGACGATCACCATGCGCTGCATGGCCGGAAGCTCCCGGATGCCGGCGCGGACGACCTCGAGCGTCTGGCCGTGCGCCAGCGCGTCCTCGGGCGAGAGCTCCCAGCGCCGCGGGGGCGTCGCCCACCCGCGCGGCCAGCGGTCGTGGTCGGGAGGCAGGAAGCGCTCGGGATCCACGGCGGCGAAGGTCCCGTCGAGCTCGCGTGCGGCGAGTGAGGCGAACGGCACCGTCCGGTGCTCGGCGACGCCACGCGTCTTCGCCCGGTTGACGAGGATCCGGAAGATCCACGTCTTGAGCCTGGACCGGCCCTCGAAGCGGTCGAGCCCGCGCAGGACCCCGAGCCACGTCTCCTGTACGACCTCGTCCGCGACCGCCGCGGTGGACACGTGGGTGCGCGCCACGCGGACCAGGCCCGGCGTCAGCGCCTCGACCAGCTCGGTGAAGGCGGCCTCGTCACCGGCGCGCAGGCGCTCCAGCAGCCGGCGCTCGTCCACCACCGCGCGGTGCTCCACGGCCTCCACGTGGGCGAGCATAAGCCGCCGATCGGGTCGGGCTGGCAGATTGACGGGATGGCCAAGCTCATCTACTCGGCGATCACGTCGCTCGACGGCTACGTGGCGGACGCCGACGGGACCTTCGACTGGGCGGCGCCGGACCCGGAGGTCCACGCGTTCGTCAACGACCTCGAGCGGCCGGTCGGCACCTACCTCTACGGCCGCCGGATGTACGAGGTGATGCTCGCCTGGGAGACCGGGCGCCCGCTCCCCGGCCCCTCACCCGTGACCCGCGACTTCGCCGGGCTCTGGCGGGCGGCGGACAAGGTCGTGTACTCCCGGACGCTCGAGGCGCCCTCCAGCGGCCGGACCCGCGTCGAGCGCGCGTTCGATCCCGAGGCCGTGCGGCGGCTGAAGGCCTCCGCCGCTCGGGACCTCAGTGTCGGCGGTCCCGGACTCGCCGCCCACGCGCTTGCGGCCGGACTGGTCGACGAGGTGCACCTGTTCCTGCACCCGATCGTCGTGGGTGGCGGCACGCCGGCCCTGCCGGATCGTGTCCGGTTCCGGCTCGAGCTGCTCGGCGAGCACCGCTTCGCCGGCGGCGTCGTGCACCTGCACTACCGCGTCTCCGAGAGCACCTGACCTCGGCCGTCGCGGACGGCCTCCTCCGCCGGTGCCCGGTGCAGCGCGACGCCGGCGATCACGAGGGCCACGCCGGCGACCTCGGCGGCGGACGGGATCTGGGTCAGCACGACGATGCCGATGACCGTGGCCGTCGCGGGCAGCAGCGCGACGAGCAGCGCGTAGGTGGCCCGGGCCAACCGCGCGAGCGCGAGCTGGTCGGTGACGTAGGGGATGACCGACGAGGAGACGCCGACGCCGATGCCGGCGAGCAGGGCGACCGGGTCGCCGAACGCCGGCAGCGCCTCCCGGCCGCCGATCGGCGTGACGACGACCGCGGCGATCAGCATGGAGGCGGCGAGGCCGTCCAGGCCGCTGATCGCCGGTCGCTTGGCGACCCGGTCGGCGAGCACGATGTAGGCGGCGAACAGCGCGGCGTTGGCGAAGGCGAAGGCCAGCCCGAGCGGCTGGACCCCCAGCTCGACGTGGGTCAGCAGGTACACGCCCGGCACCGCGAGCAGCAGGGCGACGACGTTGCGCGGCGTGCGCGCGCCGAGCGCGGCCAGGCCGACCACGGGCAGGAACTCGATCGCGGCGACCGTCCCGAGCGGCAGCCGGTCGATGGCCGTGTAGAAGCACACGTTCATGAGCGCCAGCACGAGCCCCCAGGCGAGCAGCAGGCGGCGTCCCGTGCGGTCCTGCGCGCGGAAGGCCCGCCACGGCTTACGCCACGCCGCGAAGATGATGGCGGCGGACACGATCCGCATCCACGCGACGCCGAGCACGTCGACGCGCGCGAAGAGCAGCACGGCGAAGGCCGGTCCGAGATAGTGGAAGACCGCGCTGACGAGGAAGTACAGCTGCGGCGGCGTCGCGTCGACGAGCGCCTGCGCGCGTGCGCGTCGGGGAAGGGCGCGGACCGCGGCCATGGACCTGAACGTGCCCGGTCGGCGGCCACGTGCAGCGACACGATCGAAGCTATGTTGCCGGTCATGCCTGCGAATCCGAGGACGAACGGCCGTTTCGCCGAAACCGGCTCCCTCGACGCGACGAACCTCGAGCTGCTGACGGAACTCCAGCGCGACGCGCGCACCGCGACCGCGGAGCTCGGCCGGCGGGTCGGGCTGTCGGCGCCCGCCGTGGCCGACCGGCTCAAGCGGCTCGAGGCCGACGGGGTCATCACCGGCTACCGCGTGGAGGTCGATCCGCGCAGGCTCGGCTACGGCCTGGGCGTCATCATCCGCATCCGCCCGTCAGCGCGGCTGCTGGCCGGGGTCGCGCAGCTGGCCCGGGATACGCCCGAGGTCGTGGAGTGCCATCGCGTGACCGGCGACGACTGCTACGTCATGACCGCCTACGTCCGCGACGTCGAGCACCTCGAGGTCCTGATCGACGCGTTCGCGGCCCACGGGCAGACGACGAGCGCGATCATGCAGTCCTCGCCCGTGCCCCGGCGCGGGCTCCGGCCGCCCGGCTGAGCGCGGCTGGGCGGGGGGAGGGCTCACCGACGATCGCCGCCGGTGACGCCCTCCGCATCGCTCGCCGCCACGTGCTCGCCACCCTCGCGCTCACGATCTGACGGACGCGGCGGTAGCGTCAGCCGGATGATCGACCTGCGCTCGGACACGGTGACCCGCCCGTCGGAGGCGATGCGCGCGGCCATGGCCGAAGCGCCGGTGGGCGACGACCAGTTCGACGAGGATCCGAGCGTCCACCGGCTCCAGGAGCTGGTCGCGGAGGTGCTCGGCAAGGAGGCTGCGCTCTTCGTGCCGTCGGGCACGATGGCGAACCAGCTCGCGCTCAAGCGCTACACGGCCCCGGGCGACGACGTCGTCGTCGGGATCCAGAGCCACGCCGTCTGGCACGAGACCGGCGCCCCGGCGGCGATCGCCGGGGTCCAGTTCACCGAGGTCGGCACCGACGGGACCTTCACGGCCGACGAGTTCCGGGCCGTCGTCAAGCCGCGCGGGCACATGCTCTACCCGCCGACGACGCTCGTCGAGGTCGAGAACACGCAGAACCGGGGCGGCGGCCTCGTGGTCGACCCCGCCGAGCTGCGCCGGATCGGCGACGCGGCCCGCGAGCTCGAGATCGCCAGCTATCTCGACGGCGCCCGGCTGTTCAACGCGGCCGCCGCCCGCAGCGACGACCCGGCCGCGCTCGCCGCCCCCTTCGACCTCGTCTCGATCGCGTTGTCGAAGGGTCTTGGCTGCCCGGGCGGCTCCGTGCTCGCCGGGTCCGCGGACACCGTCCGCGGCCTCGTGCGCTACCGCCGGATGCTCGGCGGGGCCATGCGGCAGTCCGGCTTCTACGCAGCCGCCGGGATCCACGCCCTCGAGCATCACCTCTCGCGCCTGACCGAGGACCACGCCAACGCGCGCATCATCGGCGAGCACCTCGCGGAGTCCGGCCGGGTCGCGCTCGACCTCGATCGGCTCGAGACGAACATCCTCGTCTTCCACCTGCGCGCGGGCGAGGCCGGCGCCGCGCGCCTGACCGCCGCGGCGCGCGAGCGCGGCGTCCTCGCGCTGGCCTTCGGTCCGGACACCGTCCGCGTCGTGACGCATCGCGACGTCTCCCGCGCGGACTGCGAGCGGGCCGCGGACGTCCTGGGTGAACTGATCGCGGGCTGAACCGGACGGCGATGCGCCCCGTGCGAGCGATCCGGCTTCGGAAGGCCCGGATCGGGAGACCGGCACCCCATGACCAGCGCGCGGATCGCCCGCCTCGGCCTGCTCGCGCTCGGCGGCTTCGTCGCCGCCGTCGGGCTCGAGCACGCGCTGCGCCCGGACCTGCCGCCGGCCAGGCACTTCGTCAGCGAGTACGGGCGCGGGTCCACCCGCATCCTCCAGTCGGCGGCGTTCGTGGCCTGGGCCGGCTCGATGGTGGCCGCGGCGGCGCTCGCGGTCCGGCTGCCCGACGGCCCCGGCCGGCCGGCGCGGCTCGGGCGGTGGGTCACCACAGGCGCCCTCGGGCTCTCCGCCGCCGGCGCGCTGCTGTGCGCGGCCTTCATGACGCAGACCGTGGGCGGGCAGCTGCCCGGCGGCGTGCGGCGGACGACGGCGGGGCGCCTGCACGACCTCGGCACGCTGCTCGTCCTGGCCGGGCTCGTCGTCGCGGCCCTCGCCGCGCTCGCGGCGCTCCGCGACCGCCGCTACACCGTCGAGGCCGTCGTCCTGGCGCTCGTGCTGGTGGCCGTCGTGCCGGTGCTCGTCGCGCTGCACATCGACGCGCCGGGCTGGGGCCAGCGGGCCTTCATCGCCGTCGGGTGCACGTGGCTGTGGCGCTTCGACGCGGCGGTCCTGCGGGGCCCCGGGGCGCAACGGAACGCGTGACCGGGTAGCCATGCGGTATCCGGCCGCCGGCCGGGCGATCCGAGGAGGAGACGGGATGTCGATCATCGAGCGGCCGGCCGGGACGGCGACGGGCGACGAGGCGTCGATCGCCGAGCTGCACGACATGTTCGCGAGGCAGCAGGACGGATTCCGGCGCGATCCGTATCCGTCGCTCCAGACGCGACGGGAGCGCCTGCAGGCCCTGGCCGGCATGGTCGTCGCCCACCGCCGGCAGATCCGCGAGGCGCTGCGCGAGGACTTCGGCACGCACCCGGATCTGTTCAGCGACATCATCGAGATGCTCGGCATCGCCGGCCGCGCCGCGTACACGATCGACCGGCTCGAGGCCTGGATGCAGCCCGAGCCGCGCGACGTCGATCCCGCCTTCTACGGCACCGGGGAGGCCTACCTGCGTCCGCAGCCCAAGGGCGTCGTCGGCAACATCGCCCCGTGGAACTTCCCGTTCGACATCGGGCTCGGTCCACTCTGCGAGATCCTCGGCGCCGGCAACCGCGCCATCGTCAAGCCGTCGGACCTCACCCCGGCCTGCGGCGAGGCGCTGCGCGACATGGTCCGGACCACGTTCGACGGCGACACGGTGGACGTCGCCATCGGCGGCCTGGCCCTGGCCCAGCACTTCTCCACCCTGCCGTGGGACCACCTGCTCTACACGGGCAGCCCGAACGTCGGCCGGGAGGTCGCCCGCGCGGCCGCCGAGCACCTCACGCCGATCACCCTGGAGCTCGGCGGCAAGTGCCCGGCCGTGCTCACCGCCGACGCCGTCGACGCCCGCAGCGTGGAGCAGATCATCGGCGTCAAGGCGATCAAGAACGGCCAGATGTGCATCTCCGTCGACTACTGCCTCGTGCCCCGCGAGCGGATGGACGACTTCGTCCAGCTCGCGCGCGACCACGTGGCCGCGACGATGCCGGCCTACTCGGCCACCGACGACTGCACCGGCATCATCTCCGAGCGGCACTTCGACCGGCTCGAGGGGCTGCGCGACGACGCGGCGGCGGCCGGCTCGGAGATCGTCCAGCTCGACGAGCAGGGCGCGGCCGACCGGGCGAGCCGGCGGTTGCCGCTGGTGATGGTGCTCGACCCGTCCGACGACGCGGCCGTCATGCGCGAGGAGGTGTTCGGCCCGCTGCTGCCGGTCAAGCCGTACGACTCGCTCGACGAGGCGCTGGAGTTCGTCAACGAGGGCGAGCGGCCGCTGGGGCTCTACGCCTTCACCAACGACGACGAGGCGGCCGAGCGCATCCAGCACGGCACGGTCTCCGGCGGCTACTGCCGCAACACCGCCGCGATCCAGGGCGCCCTGCCGTCGCTCGGCTTCGGCGGCATCGGCAACAGCGGCATGGGCCGCCACCACGGGATCGAGGGCTTCCGCGAGTTCTCGAACCAGCGCGGCGTCTTCCTTCGCGGCGAGGGCGACAACATCGACGTGCTCATGGCGCCCTACGGCGAGAAGGCGGCGGCGGTCGTCGCCGCCGCGCTCGGTGAGGGCGGCGACGCGGCGGGCGCCGGCGAGCCGGAAGGGCCGGTAGGGATGCCGTAGGCCGTCGAGGCGGCGGGCGGCGGGACCAGGCGCGGTTGCGGCGGTCAGCCTGCGCCGGGGACCGCGAGCCGGGAGAGGACTCGCTCCTGACGTGGCCCGGCCGGCGGTTGCCGCGGGCGGGGCGACGGCGCAGAGGCTGCGCGAGGAGAACCGCCACGGGCGCAGATTCACCGCTCGTCGATCGACTCGAGCACGGGTTTGACGTCCACGATGGGCGTTCCGTCGAGCGCCTCGAGATCGCGTACGCGGACCCTTGTGCCGTCGATCGCGACGATCTGCACCCGGTGCAGCCCGATCGGATTTGGCCGATCCGGGGACCGAGTGCTGAAGACTCCGCGCAAGGGATTCGTCGGATCGCTTCGCGGATGCACCGACAGGACGTCGCGACGGGCGCGATCAAGCCAGGTCAGCACGACGATGTCGGCCCCGACCTCGAGGTCTCGGATCCCCTCGCCGACGTCGGTCTCGAACACCATCCAGGCGTCCGGCGATCCTTCGTCGCCCTGCTTGGGCGCGGAGTCGCGGTCGACGAGCGGAGACTCGACCCACCCGATCGGTTGCAGCGGGTACGAGGAGTCACTCACGTGGAGGCAGCACCATCTCAGTGATCGGCGAGGCGTGCCTCGGGGAGGCGGGGCTCGAACAGCTCGACGGGGTTGCCGGACGGGTCCTCGATCAAGATCTGCTTACCACCGACACCGTCGACGATGTCGTTGCGGAAGCGGACTCCGTCCTCGCGCAGCGCCTCGACCCTGCCGGCGAGGTCGGTCACCTCCAGCGAGAACCGGTTCCATCCACCAGGCTCGGGCCTCGTGCCATCCGGCATCGGCTGACCGCCACCGCCTTGCCCACTCGGCGCACTGAGCACGAGACGGAGGTCGCCCCGGGACAGCATGGCGAAGGTGGGAGCGGGATGCATGACCTCGTGGAAGTCCAGCTGCCGACAGTAGAACGCGATCGCAGCGTCGACATCGTCGACGATGTACCGGACGCTCACGCTGGCCATTCGAGTCCTCCTTGATCCCGCTCGTCCGAACTGTACCTCGGGCGGACGGTCGCGCGGTGCGTCAGGCGGCTGCTGCCCGGACGAACTCCGCCGCGCGCTCGCCGATCATGATGGCCGGCGCGTTGGTGTTTCCCGTGACGAGCGTCGGCATGATCGAGGTATCGGCGACGCGGACGTTGTCGAGGCCATGGACCCGCAGCCGGGGGTCAACCACCGGTCCCATCATGCAACTGCCCGACGGGTGGTAGAAGGAGAAGGCGACGGCGCTGATGTACTCGTCGATCGCCGCGTCGGTGTCCGAGCGGGGCGCCAGCCCCGCCGCGGCCGCGTCGTCGAGGTTTATCTCCAGCTGCCCGGCGATCGCGGTCTGGCGGGCGATGTCCATGGCGATCCGGACGCCGTGGCGCAGGCGGACGCGGTCGTCGTCATCGCTCAGGTAACCATGAGTGATGCGAGGCTTCGCGTACGGCGTCGAGTGGCGCAGCCGGACGGACCCACGACTGGCCGGCCGCGCGACGTACGGACCCCAGGCGATACCGTGGTCGAGCGGCGCCGCCAGCCCTTCGTCGCGCACGATCCCGAGCGCGGCGTGCAGCTGGATGTCGGGCACCGTCACGTCTTCGCTCGAGCGAACGAAGCCGCCAACCTCGCACCAGGCCATCGGGCCCGTGCCCTCGTCGCGCAGCTGTTGCTCCTCCACGCTGGTGTCGGATCCCAGCAGAGGCGGCGTCGAGCTGGTGAAGCTCAAGAAGCACCCGGCGTGGTCCTGCAGATTGCGCCCAACGTCGGGCAGGTCGTGGACGCAGGCGATGCCGGCCGCCGTGAGCTCGTCGGCCGGCCCAACGCCGGACTGCAGGAGGAGGTGCGGGGACATGTAGGCGCCGGCCGAGACGATCAGCTCGCCGTCGATGCCGATCTCGCGCGTCGCGCCGACGTGGTCGACGAGCAGGCCGGCGGCGCGATCGCCGTCGAAGCGGATCCGCAGCGCCAGCGTGCTGCTGAGCACCGTCAGGTTGGGCCGCCCGACGGCCGGCTCGAGGAAGGCGACCGCGCTGGAGCAGCGCAGACCACGGCGCTGCGTGACCTGGTAGCGCCCGATCCCCTCCTGTTCGGCGCCGTTGAAGTCCGCGTTGGGCCGGTGGCCCGCGTCCTGCGCGGCCTGCACCCACGCGTCGAGCAGCGGATGCACGGACGGCGGGTCGCTGACCGTCAGCGGGCCGCCCGTGGCGTGGTAGTCGTCCTCGAAGCGCTGGTTGTCCTCCGAGCGCCTGAAGTACGGCAGGACGTCCTCGTAGGCCCAGCCGTCGTTGCCGAGCGCCGCCCAGGTGTCGTAGTCGTGCCGGTGCCCGCGGACGTAGAGCATCGTGTTCATGGAGCTCGTGCCCCCGACCGCGCGTCCCCGGGGCAGATAGGCACGCCGGCCGCCCAGGGCCGGCTCGGGCTCCGTCGCGAAGTCCCAGTCGAAGGTCGTCTTGAGCTGCTGGGAGAACAGGGCGGGGATCTCGAACAGCCGCCCCACCGCCGGGGGACCCGCCTCGATCACGGCGACGCTGACCGACGGATCCTCCGAGAGCCGGCCGCCGATCGCGCACCCGGCGGAGCCTGCGCCGACGACGACGTAGTCGTAGCTCTCAGCCGCGGCCACGTCAGCGCTCGCCTCGAGCGGACGGTAGCTCGTCAGCCGCGGTGGGCCGTTCTCGCCGGTCGTCACCGGTAAGGCCGTGCTTGAGCTCGCGAAGGCCGCGGCCGAGCGACCGACCGGCTTCCGGCAGCCGTTTCGGCCCGAGGACGACGAGGGCGATGATGAGCACGATCAGGATCTCGGGGGGTCCGAGGTTCGGCATGTCGGTGACGCTCCTACGGTCGTGGAGTTGGGTCCTGGATGATCTCGACGGCGTTGCCGTCCGGATCGCGCATGTAGACCCAGACGACGCCGAACTCGTCCTCGTTCGGGTCCGACAGGAACCTGATGTCGTCGGCGCGCAGCCCCTCGTGGGCGTCGCGAACGTCGTCGACCGCGAAGCACAGGTGCGCGGCGCCGACGCGGGAGTTGTGTGCGGACCGGCCGGCCTCGTGGTGGACGTAGCGGATCAGCTCGAGCATCGGGCCGCCGAGCGGATGCCGCAGCCACCGGATCTGCATGTCCGCGCGCTCCGTGTCGGCACCCGCGTCGACCACCGGGCCGGCCGACACGTAGTCCTTGTGCGGCTCGAAGCCGAAGCGGCCGTAGAACGCCGTCGAGCGATCGACGTCGCCCACGGTGAACGAGACGTGGTCGAGGCGCGTGACGTGCATAGGGGTCTCCTCAGACGATGGACGGCTGCTCGGCGGGCCACGGCCGCGGCAGCATCGCGCGCTGGCCGCCGTCGACGCGGACGACGGAGCCCGTGACGAAGCCGTTGGCGGGATGCGTCAGCCACGCGGCCGCGAGGGCGATGTCGTCCGGCTCGCCGACGGCGTGCAGCGGGTTCATCACGAGCCCCTCGCCCTCGAGGTGCTCCAGCTCCTCGTACGACATCGGCGTCCGCACCCATCCCGGGGCGATGGCGTTGACGGTGATGTGGTCCCCGGCGAGCTCGACCGCAAGCGCCCGCGTGAGCCCGTTGACCGCGGCCTTGGAAGTGTCGTAGTCGACCGCGCCGGTCTGCGACGCCTCGCCGTTCATGGACGAGATGAACACCATGCGACCGCCGCGGGCACCGGCGCGCATCGCGGCACCCGCCCGCTGCCCGCAGTGCAGCGTGGCGCGGACGTTGACGCGCATCGTCCGGTCGTACTGCTCCAGCGGCAGCTCCAGCGCGCCGCTCCCGCCCTGATAGACGCCGTGCGAGCAGACCAGGACGTCGAGGCGCCCGAAGTCGTCCTGCAGGCCGTCGAAGAGCGCGTCGACGGCCACGGGCTCAGCGACGTCGCACGTCCGATCGACGACGCTGCCGGCAGACGGCGCCGTGGCGACGGTCTCGGCGAGATCCGCGGCGGTCCGCGCGACGGCGACGACGCGCGCGCCCTCCGCGGCCAGCCGGTGCGCGATCGCCCGGCCCATGCCCCGACCGCCGCCCGTGACGACGGCGACCTGCCCGGCGCGCTCGCTCACGCGGCTCCGGCCCGAGCGAGTCGGGACTCCACGAGGCCGCCCTCCTGGGCGACGCGCAGGGCGGTGGCGGCGATGGTCAGCGCCGGGTTGGCGGCCGCCGACGAGGGGAACACGGACGCATCGACGATCCACAGGTTCTCGACGTCGTGGCTGCGGCACTTGGAGTCCACGACGCTCGCCGCCGGGTCCGTGCCCATGCGGGCCGTACCGCACTGGTGCGAGGTCGCCTCGACGCCGAGCTGCTGCCTGAAGATGAACGGGTAGCCCGCCCGTCGCAGGGCGCGGCTCATGCGGCGCACGAGCTCGCGGTGCGACTCGAGGTTCGTCGGTCGCCAGTGCAGGTGGATCCGCCCGGCCGGGTCGAGCACCACGCGGTTCTCCGGCAACGGCAGGTCCTCCGTCTCCAGGAAGAAGTCGACGGTCCGGGCGGTGATCCAGGAGAGCAGGCCGAGCGGCACCCAGCGGCGCGCCGCGTGGATCGTCTCTCCGTAGAGCTTGCCGAGCCCCTGGACGTTGCCGAGCGGATACGGCGTCCCCGGACCCGCGAAGTACCAGTCGTTGAGCCCAAGCGTCTTCTGGTACTGCATGTGGTGCGCCCGCCCCGGCCGGGCCCCGACGACGAACGAGGAGACATGCGCCATGTAGTTGCGGCCGACCTGGTCGGACGAGTTCGCGACGCCGCCCGGCAGCCGCTCGGTGCGCGAGCGCAGCAGCAGCGCGGCCGTCTGCACCGCCCCGGCTGCGAGCACGTAGCGACCCGCGGTCACCCGCAGCGGCTGATCGTCACGGCGTACGTCGAGCCCGGTGACCTCGCCGCCGTCGATGTCCGTGAGCACCCGGTCGACGGTGGCGCGCGTGAGCAGCTTGACGTCCGGCGAGCGCAGAGCCGGGCGCATCGCCGCGATGTCCGCGTCGGCCTTGGCGTCGACGAGGCAGACGTAGGAGTCGCACGTCTTGCACAGCACGCAGCGCCCGCCGACGCGCCAGTCCACCGCCTGCGGCAGCGGGAACGGCTTGAGGCCCTGGCGGGCGAAGCGCTTGGCGACCTTCGCGATCGGCGCCTCGTGCGGCAGGGGCGGGAACGGGAAGTCCCCCGAGCGCGGCGGCTCCGTCGGGTCCCCCTCGCCGCCGTGCACCCAGTACAGCGCCTCGGCCTGTGCGTACCAGGGCTCCATCTCGGCGTAGGTGACCGGCCACGCGGGTGAAACCCCGTCGTGCAGCGCCAGCTCGCCGAAGTCCGCCTCGCGCAGGCGCGGCATCGTCGCGCCGTAGAACTTGCTCGACCCGCCGACGTAGTGGTAGTTGCCCGGGACGAAGTCCTTGCCGTCGTCGCCTTCGACCCACGGCGCCGAGTTCTTGTAGCGCCCTTCCACGTGGACGGCGCGCGGCGACCAGTTCTCGCGCTCGCGCGGCAGGAAGTCGCCCTGCTCGATGACGATCACCTTGGCACCCGAATCACGCAGCGCCCAGGCGAGCGTCGCGCCGCCGATGCCGGCCCCGACGATCGCGACGTCGCAGGCGATGTCGCCCGTGTGCTCGGCCGGCACGACGGCGGGGGCGCCCGGCTCGAAGACGGCGTCAGACACGGCGCGCCGCCCGCTCGCCCTCGTGGACGGCCTCCAGCATCGACCGGCACGCGATGGCGTCGCCCACGCGCTGGACCGGGATGCCCGCGGCCTTGACCGCGAAGTACAGGTCGTTGACCGGCCGGTGCCAGCCCGCGAGCACGACGGTGTCGACGCCGTCGAGCACGACCTCCGCGCCCCGCTCAGTCAGCGTCACGGTGTCCTCCGACACCGAGGCGATGGACGCGAACGGGTGCGTCGTGATCGACGAGGCGAAGATCCGCGGCAGCAGCTTGCTCTGGCTGAAGGGGCCGATCTTCGCGCCCACGTAGGGCAGCGGCGTGCTCAAGTGGACGTCGTGACCACGGCCGTCGAGGTCGAGCGCGAGGCTGATCGCCTTCCAGCTGCCCTCGCCGTCGTCGGCGACGAGGACCCGGTGGCCGACCTCGGCTTCCTGCTCGAGCACGTCCCAGACGTTGAGCACGTGCTCGCGGTCGAGGCCGGGAGTCTCGTGGATGCCCTGGGCGAGGTTGCCGAGGATGTCGCTCCCGGGAGCCGAACCCGTCGCGACGATCACGTGGTCGGGCTCGAGCGCCAGGAGCTCGTCCGCGGACGGCGCCCAGTCGAGCCGGACGTCGACGCCGAGCTTGTCGACCTGGGTCTCGAGCCACGTGATGACCCCGGCGACCTCCTGGCGGCCCTCCACGCTCGCGGCGAGGCGCAGCTGCCCACCGACCTGCGGCCGGCGCTCGATCAGCGTCACCTCGTGTCCGGCGCGAGCGGCGATCTCGGCCGCCTTGAGTCCGGAGGGCCCCGCGCCGGCGACGACCACGCGTTTGGGCTGCTCGGTCGTCTGGAGCGTGCCGATGCCGAGCTCGAGCTCGTAACCGGCGGCCGGGTTGTGCACGCAGGTGGCGCTGGTCATCTTGAACAGGCGATCGATGCAGCCCTGGTTGCAGCCGATGCAGCGGCGGATGTCGTCCAACCGTCCCTCGCGCATCTTGTTGGCGATCTCCGGATCGGCGATCTGGGCGCGGGTCATCGCCACCAGGTCGGCCTGCCCCTTGTCGAGCACGCTGACGGCCTCGCCGGGCTCGTTGATGCGCCCGACGGCGATCACCGGGATCTCGACGGCCTCCTTGACCGCCTGGGCCAGCGAGGCCCAGATGAGCTTGGGGTGCTGCATGTCCGGCACGTTCTGGTTGGCCTCGAAGTACGTGGCGGCCTTCACGCAGATGTAGTCCACCCCGCCGGTCGCCTCGATCGCCCGCGCGATCGCCTGCGCGTCGGCGGGCTCGAGGCCGTGCGGGCTGTAGTCGTGGCCCTGCAGGTTGATCCCGACGAGGTAGTCCGGACCGACCTCGGCGCGCACCGCCTCGACAACCCGCAGCACGATGCGCATGCGGTTCTCCAGCGACCCGCCGTACTCGTCGTCGCGGAAGTTCGAGAAGTCCGACAGGAACGCCGCCAGCAGGTAGCCGCCGTAGCCCGAGTGGATCTCCACGCCGTCCATGCCGCCCTGCTTCGCGTGGCGGGCGCCGAGGGCGTGCGCGGCGACGATCTCGTCGATGTCCCCGGGCTCCATGGCCTTCGGCATCTCGAGGTTGAACGGGCACGGGACGTTCGACGGGCTCCAGAGCGCCTGTTCCGTGAATGTCGACGACCCCTGCCGGCCCCCGTGGCCGAGCTGCATGACGATCCGCGCCCCGTGCTCGTGAACCGCGTCCGCGATGCGACGCAAGCCCGGCACGATGGCCGGGTCGTACGCGTGCGGCTCACCCGGGACATCCTGCGACGTCGGGTGGATCTGGGGGAAGGCCATGCCGATCAGGCCGGCGCCGCCGATCGCGCGCTCGCGGTAGTAGGCGACGTGGCGGTCTGACGGCAGGAAGTTCTCTGCCAAGCCGGTGCCGTGACCCGTCATGACGACGCGGTTGCGAACGTCGACGGTGCCGAGCGTGATCGGCTCGAACAGCGGCGCCAGGTCGGTCGGGGTCTGCTCGAGGACGCTCAAGTGCGCGCCGCCCACTGCAGGCCCTGGCGGACGAGCCGCTCGGCCTCAGGGATGCGCAGCTCGTCCGGCACGTGCCCGGGCGAGCTGTAGAAGACGCGCCCGTCGCCCCACCGGTGGGTGTAGACGGCCGGCATGACGACGCCGTCGGCCCAGGGCCAGTGCTCGCCGCTGAACGTCGTGGTGGCCAGCACGTGCGCGGACGGGTCGACGTGCATGTAGTACTGCTCCGAGGCGATCTCGAAGGAGTCGACCCCCGCCGTCACCGGGTGATCCCGATCGACGATGTCGATCGTGTACGGGACCGGCACCCCCTCGCCTCCCGGATGGTCGAGGAACGAGGCGCCGCAGAGCAGGGAGAACTGCAGGCTGGAGCGGAACGAGGCCGCCATGCCGTGCCAGCCGGCCAGGCCCGTGCCGGTGCGCACCGCCTCGTGCAGGCGCTGCTCGGCGTGCTCGGGCAGGTCCTCCGTCGTCATGGCCTGGGTCCAGCCGAGGACGATCAGGTCGTAGCCCGTGAGGTCGCGCTCGAGCACGTACGGGTCGTTCGTATCGTCGACGTCGAAGCCGAGGTCGCCCATGACGCCGTGTGCCCAGTCGGCGACGTCGTAGGGCAGGTGGCCGGGCCAGCCGCCGTACAGGTAGAGCACGCGGGCCATCGCCAGGAGGCTAAGAAGGCCGGGGAGGCAGCACAACGGGCATTGTGTGCAGACCGCGGTCCGTCGGCTTCACGCGTGCGCCCGCGCCTTGGCGGCGCCGCGCGCGGGCTGATCCGTCAGGAGCTCTCGGGCCCGGAGTGCGACGTAGAGCCGCGCCCGCCGGTCCGGCGAGTCGACGGAGTAGCCCAGGATCTGTTCCAGCCGCTCGAGCCGGTAGTACACGGATCGGCGGCGCAGGTGTAGCAGGCCTGCGGTGGCGATCTTGGAGCCGTTGGCCTGCAGGTAGGCGTCCAGCGTCCGCATGAGGTCCGCGTGGTGCTCGGCGTCGTGGGCAATCAGGTCGCCGAGCTCGCCCTCGACGAAGTTCGCGAGCTCCGGTCCGTTGACGAGCGGGGCGAGCAGCCGGTGCAGAGCGAGGTCGTCGTAGCGCTGCACGTGGCCTCCGCTGTCGGCCGGGGCGAAGCGGTGGGCGGCCAGCGCCTCCCGGAAGGCACGCGGAAGCGCGGCCGGGGGGCACTGGCGGCTCATCCCGACGTCGCGCGACCACGGGACGTTCGCGTGGATGCGCTCGGCGACGGCTGCGGCGGCCGCGTCGAGACCGCCGGTCGGATGGGCGGACGCCACGGCCACGACGATGCCCTCCAGCGTGCCGACCACGCTGGCCCAGCGCTGATGCGACAGCGCCTCGCGCACGATGGGGATCAGCTCCCCGAGCGGGTCGTCGCCGTCCTTGGCTGGACGGTGCGAGGGCGCGGGTCCGAGAGCCAGCGTGACGAGCTCGCCATCCAGGTCGATCCCGAGGCCCGTCGCGCGCGCGACGCACGCCTGGGCGTCGGAGTCGTCGTCGAACGCGAGTCCCCGGACGAGCGCCTCCTCCGCCGCATCGCTGAGGTACGCGTCGCGCTCGCTCATCAGGTGCAGGGCGATCGTCGCCGCCATCCGGCCGAGCACGAGCCCGACGACGGAGTCGAGCGGACCGTCGACCTCGAGCACGTGCAGCCGCCCCCACCGGTCGCCGCGCAGCACGACGTCGACCCAGGCGCAGGGCGGGTCCGCCACGCGCGCGCTCGATACCCCCGCCCGATCCGGTCGGTGTGCCGAGCGGGAGTGTCGCTGCCACGCTCGCAGGATCGGGGCGAAGGCGCCCGAAGCCCGACCGAACGCCACGACCCGGTGGGTGGCGTCCTCGAGGATGACCGGATTGTGCAGGCGCTCGGACAGCAGGTCGAGCATGGCCGGCAGCGTCGCGCCCTCGACGATCATCTTGCCCATGTCGTCCTCGATGTCCGTCGCCCGCAGCAGCGTCGCGTGCGCGGAGCTGATCAGCTGGGTGTGCACGAGGTGGGTGACCGCCACGAACGGCACCTCGCGATCGAGCGACACGAGCACCAGGTCGCCGCGCTCGGCTTCGTCGATCATCTCGGGCGGGATGCGATCGAAGCCCCGGCCGAGCTCGATGATCACCGCCGCGGCGCCGGCCTGCGCGAGCTCGCGCACGTAGCGCCGGTGGTCCTTGGGGGTGCTCGGCAGGCCGGTCGCCGCCGTGAGCAGAACCTCGCCTCCGGTGAGGTACCGGGCGATGTCGGCGATCTCACCAGTGTGCACCCAGCGGACGGCACGGCCGAGGTGCGCCCGCCCCGCGAGGACGGTCACGCCGGACTGCACGAGCAGGTCGAGATCGAGGAGCTCGCCGATGTCCACGTGACGAATCTACGCGGACTGTGCAGCGCTGGTCAAACCTCTTCGCACATTGTGTCTTGCCCCCAGCCGAGACCACCGCCCAGACTCCGCGGACGTGATCAGCTACCTCAAGCGGGCCGACCAGGCGCCCGTCGCCAGCGACCCTTGGATCGCCAAGGTCGTCAGCGACATCCTGCTCGACGTCGAGCGCCGGGGCGTGGACGCCGTCCGCGAGTACTCCGAGCGGTTCGACTCCTGGGCCCCGGAGCGCTTCGTGCTCGCCGAACGCGACGTCGACCGTGCGATGGAGCAGGTCCCGGAGTCGCTGCGCAACCACATCGACTTCGCCGCGGAGCAGATCCGGACCTTCGCGCGCGCCCAGCGCGAGACGCTCCAGGACCTGGAGATGGCCACCCTTCCCGGCGTGACGCTCGGTCACCGCCACGTGCCCGTCGCGTCGGTCGGCGCCTACGCCCCCGGCGGGCGCTACCCGCTGATCGCCTCGTCGCTGATGACGACCGTCGTGCCCGATGTTGCGGGCGTCGGACGCATCGTGTGCGCGGCGCCCCCGATCGACGGCACCGGCATCGCCCCGGCCATGCTCTACGCCATGCGCACGGGCGGCGCCGAGAGCGTCGTGTGCGTCGGTGGCGCGCACGGGCTGGCGGCTCTGGCGTTCGGCATCGAGGACGTGCCGCCCGTCGACATGATCGTCGGCGCGGGCAACGCCTACGTCGCCGAAGCTAAGCGCCAGCTGTTCGGCCGCGTCGGCATCGACCTGCTGGCGGGGCCGAGCGAGGTGTCGGTCATCGTCGACGAGACGAGCGACCCGGAGCTCGCGGCGGCCGACATCGCCGGGCAGCTCGAGCATGGCGTCACCTCCGTCGGGTGGCTGATCAGCACGTCCCGTGCCATCGCGGAGCAGACCGTCGCGGCGATCGAGCGGCGGATCGCCGAGCTGCCGACGGGCGAGGTCGCCGCGAAGGCGTGGCGCGACTACGGCGAGGTGATCCTGTGCGACACGCCCGAAGCGGCGGCGGAGGCCTCCGACATGACGGCCAGCGAGCACATCGAGGTCCACACGGCGGATCCCGACTGGTTCCTCGCACGCCTGACGAACTACGGATCGCTCTTCCTGGGCAGCCACACGACGGTGCCCTACGGGGACAAGGGCATCGGTACGAACCACGTGCTGCCGACGGCCGGTGCGGCGCGCTACACCGGCGGCCTGTGGGTCGGCAAGTTCCTCAAGACGCTGACCTATCAGCGTGCCACGGCCGAGGGCAGCGCCGCGATCGCGCCGACCGTCGTTGCCATCGCCGAGGCCGAGCGGCTGCCGGGCCACGCGCGCAGCGCCCAGGAGCGCCTGGACCGAGCCGCGCAGCGTGCCTGAGGCGAGCATGACCGAGGACCGCGCCGCGGCCACGGCGTCGCGCGTCGAGCACGATCTGATCGGCGACCGCCGCCTGCCGGCCGACGTCCGCTACGGGATCCACACGGATCGCGCCATGGAGAACTTCCGCCGTCCTTCGGCGCTGCGCGTGTGCGACGTGCCGGAGCTCGGCCGGGCCTTCGGGCTCGTCAAGCTCGCCGCGCTGCAGACCAACGTCGAGTGCGGCGTCATCGGCGGACGCGTCGTCCCGGCCCTCGAGGAGGCGTGCCGCGACCTGATCGACGACCGCGCCGGGCTGCGCCGAGGTCTCGTGGTCCCGATCGTGCAGGGCGGCGCCGGCACCTCGACGAACATGAACGTCAACGAGGTGCTGGCCAACCGGGCCCTCGAGCTCCTCGGGCATCCCCACGGCGACTACGACCACTGCCACCCGAACGACCACGTCAACCGGTCGCAGTCCACGAACGACGTCTATCCGACGGCGCTGCGCCTGGCGTTGATGCAGCGCGGGACGCGGGTCGAGCACGCCGTGGGCCGACTCATCTCCGCGCTACGCGCCAAGGGCGACGAGCACCAGCACGTCGTCAAGCTCGGCCGGACGCAGCTGCAGGACGCGGTGCCGTTGTCCGTCGCGGACGAGTTCGCCGCCTGGGCCGATGCGCACGAGGCCGCGGTTGTGGCGCTCGCCGCCAGCCGCCGGGGCCTGCACGAGGTCAACCTCGGCGGCACCGCGATCGGCACCGGCTTGACCGCGCCCGCCGGCTACGGGGACGTCGTCGTCGCGCGCCTCGCGGAGCTCTCGCACCTGCCGCTCGCCGCCGCTCCGCGGCTGGTGTCGGCGACCACGGACACCGCGGGCCTACTGGCCGTCAGCTCGGCGCTGCGCGGGCTGGCGATCGCCCTGGCGAAGCTCGCCAACGACCTCCGCCTGCTCGCCTCGGGCCCGGGCGCCGGGCTGGGCGAGCTGCACCTGCCTGCCGTGCAGGGCGGCTCGTCGATGATGCCGGGCAAGGTCAACCCGGTGATCCCGGAGTACGTCAACCAGCTGGCCTTCCAGGTGCGCGGCGCGGACGCCGCCGTGGCGCTGGCGCTCGACGCGGGTCAGCTGCAGCTGCACGCGATGCTGCCCGTCGTGGCGTACGAGCTGCTGACCGCCCAAGAGGACCTCGCGGCCGCGGTCAACGCCGTGCACACGCGCTGCGTGATCGGCATCGACGTCGACGCGGACCGCATGACCGCGATGGCCGGCATCGGACTCGGCGAACTGTCCGAGCTTGCCGCTGAGGGCGGCTACGCCGCGGCCACTCGCATGGCCGTCGAGGCGCACCGAACCGTCGAACCCGACCCCGAGCAGATCTAGAACCCGAGGGAGAACACGCATGCCCACGCTCACCGGCGGAGAGATCGTCGCCCAGACCCTGACCAACTACGGCGTCGAACAGGCGGCCGGCATCCCGGGCCACGGGGTCTGGTCGCTGCTCGACGGCTTCCTCCAGGACGGCTCCTCCGTCGGACTGACGCAGGTCTTCCACGAGCAGAGCGCCGTTCACATGGCCGACGGCTACTGGCGCGCGTCGGGCAAGCCGATGGCCGCGCTGACCTCCGTCGGCCCGGGGGCCGTGAACACGCTGATGGGCCTGGCCACGGCCTACTCGGACTCCACGAGCCTGCTGTGCATCACTGGCGCGCCGCCGACGCACATGCAGGGCCACGGGACGATGCAGGAGCTCGACCGCGTCCGGGCCAACAACTTCCCGCAGATGGTGGGTCCGGCCGTCAAGCGCCAGTTCGTCGCCCACACCGTCGCGGAGCTGCCCTTCGTCCTGCACCGCGCGTTCAACGCCATGCTCACCGGCCGCCCGGGCCCCGTGCACATCGAGGTGCCGATGGACGTGCAGGCCGCCTCCGCCGAGGTGGCGCTGCACGACCTCGAACGCCGCATGCCCCAGGGCCGAGTGCATCCGGACCCGGACGCCGTCGAGGCTGCCGCCCGTGTGCTGGCCGGCGCGAAGCGGCCCGTCATCGTCATCGGCGGAGGCCTGATCACCGCCGAGGCGAGCGCCGAGCTGGTGGAGCTCGCCGAGAAGGTCCAGGCCGCCGTCGTGACGACCTGGAACGGCAAGGGTGGCTTCCCGGAGGATCACCGGCTGTTCGCGGGCGCCGTCGGCCAGACGGGCACGACGGCCGGGAACCAGATCGCCGCCGGCGCCGACGTCGTCCTCGCCGTGGGCTGCCGCTTCACGGACTGGTCCGCCTCGAGCTACCGCAAGGGCGTCTCGTTCTCCCTGCCGCCCGGCAAGCTCATCCACATCGACATCGACCCGTACGAGATCGGCAAGAACTACCCGGCCGAGGTCGGCATCGTGGCCGACGCCAAGCCGGCCCTGGCCGACCTCGTGCAGGCCGTCGACGCGCGCAGCGAGGGCGACCTCACTGACCACCTGCACGCGCTCGCGGGGCTCAGGCAGGAGTGGGCGGAGAAGACCGCCCGACGCACGGACAGCGACGACTTCCCGTTCACCTCGCAGCGGCCGCTGCGCGATCTGCGCCGGGCGATGGCGCGCGACGGGATCATCGTCGCCGGCTCGGGCAACCCGCAGGGCGCCGTCAAGCAGTCCTTCCCCGTATACGAGCCGCGGACCCACATGACGGCCGGCGGCTACTCGTCCATGGGTTGGGCCGTGCCGGCCGCGATCGGCGCCAAGCTCGCGCAGCCGGAGCGCCAGGTCGTCTGCCTCGCGGGTGACGGCGACTTCCTCATGAGCGTCCAGGAGCTCGGCGTGGTCGCCCAGCACGAGATCCCCGTGTGCTTCGTCATCCCCAACAACGAGGGCTACCTCTCCATCCGCGGCGGGCAGCGCAAGATCACCGACCGCCACGTCATCAGCGAGTTCACGCGCAAGGACGGCTCGCCGTACGGCGTCGAGCTGGCCGAGGTCGCGCGTGGCTTCGGGGTGCAGAGCTGGCGCGTGGAGGACCCGGCCGAGCTCGAGCCCACGTTCCGCACGGCCCTCGAGACCGGCGGGCCGACCGTCGTCGAGGTGCCCACCGCGCGCGACGCGGCCGGCCCCTGGGTCCCCGGCTGGTGGGACTTCCCCGTGCCGGCGTACATCACGGACGAGCGCCAGTCGGACTACTGGGCCGAGCGCGCCGAGGAGCAGCACCTCTAGGCGGCTTCGACCGCGTCGGGCTCCCGGTGGACTCCGGGCCCGACGCGGCCGGACAGACGACGGCCGAGAGCCATCAGCGGCAGGATCGACGCCAGCAGGACCGCCGGCAGCAGCAGGGCCGTTCCGAGCCCGGTGCCCTGCGCCACGAAGCCGACGATCGGGGGGCTGCTGAGCAGCCCCCCGTAGCCGAGCGTGGTCACGCGCGCGATTCCCCACGCCGGCGGGACGCCCGTGGCGTCACCGGCAAGGCTGAAGACGATCGGCACCAGCGGCGCGGAACCGACGCCGACAACCGCATAGCCCGCCAGCGCGATCCCGGGTGAGGGAGCCAGGACGGCCACCGTCATGCCGGCGGCACTGACCACGGCCCCTCGCCGCAGGACGGTTCGGGCCCCGAGCCGCGCGATCACCGGGTCGCCGAGAAAGCGTCCCACCGCCATCCCCACGCCGAAGGCGGCGATGCCGAGCGGCGCGAAGCCGAGGCTCGCGCCCTGCACCTCGTGGAGGTAGACCCCCGACCAGTCATCGACACTGCCCTCCGCGAAGAACGCGCAGTACGCAATCGCGCCGACCAGGATCAGGTACGGCTGTCGCAGCAGCCGCAGCCTGCCGGCGGCCGCGGTCGCCTCCGGCTCGCCCTCGGCGTTCGGCACGTCGGCCTCCCGGCCGAGCAGCCGGCCGGTGGCCGGCAGGCCGCAGCCCACGATCACGGCTCCCGCCCCGGCGAAGTGCGCGAGCGGGACCACATCGAGCTCGGCCATCAGCGCACCAGCCGCGGCGCCGCTGAGCGCCCCGACGCTGTACATGCCGTGCAGGCCGGACATGAGCGACCGGCCGTAGCGGCGCTGCAACGCGACACCCTGCGTGTTCATCGCGGTGTCGAGCGCGCCGAGCGACGCGCCGAGCACGACCAGGCCCGCGAGGAACGACAGCAGGCTCCAGGCCAGCGCCGGCAGCAGCAGGCTCAGCCCGACAAGGACGACCGAGATGCGAGCCACGCGAGCGCTCGACCAGCGCTGGACGAGCTGCGCCACCACCCGCATCGCCAGCAGCAGGCCCGCCGGAGCACCGAGCAGGGCGAGGCTCAGCTGGCCAGTCGAGAGCCCGATCTCCGCCTTGAACAGCGGCAGGCGCGAGACCCAAGTCGAGACGGCCACGCCGTAGAGGAGGAAGACGACGACGAGACCGATGCGGGTGGAGCGCAGGCTCACGGGGCGGAGCTTGACGCCCGCCCGGCGATCCCCTTGGCAACCTTCAGCGCGAGCGCGGTGATCGTCGACGTCGGGTTGGCGGCGCCGGACGTGACGAACAGGCTGCCGTCGGCGACGTAGAGGTTGGGCACGTCGTGGGCCTGGCCGTCGACGTCGACCACCGAACGCCGCGGGTCGGTGCCCATGCGGGCGGTCCCGAGCAGGTGCCCCGGCTGGTCGACCCAGAGGTCGACGTCGAAGGTCCGCTCGGCGCCCATCGTCGCATGGATCTCCCCCATCCGCTGCGTGGCGTGGGCGAGGATCCTGCGCGTGTTCTCGGGGACGCGGTACTCGAGCTTCGGAGCGGGCACGCCGTCCGAGTCGGTCAGCACCGGGTCCAGCGTGACCCGGTTGCGCTCGTCCGGCAGGTCCTCGGCGATCGCGCCCCCCAGCACGCCGCCGGCGTGGGCGCGGGCGCGACGATGGAAGGCCGGCCCCCAAAGCTCGTCGAACGGCATCTCGCGCTGGACCTCGAATGCGTTGAGCGGCCCAGGCGTCGGCATGAGGACGAGCTTGGCGCCGCGGACGAAGTCGCGGTCCGGATGCGTCTCGTAGAACTGCATGGAGTGCACGAGCTCGCCGGCGGGTCCGAGCCAGCTGTCCAGGCCGTCCGCGTAGAAGCCCGTGACGCTCGAGGTCGGGTGCAGCATGAGGTTGCGCCCGACGAGCCCGGAGGCGTTGGCGAGGCCGTCGGGATGGTCCGCCGAGGCGGACAGCAGCAGCAGGCGCGCCGTACCGATGCCGTTGGTGCACAGCACCACCACCCGCGCGGGCTGGTGGTGCTCACTGCCGTCGCGGTCGATCCAGGTGGCACCGGAGGCGCGGCCGCGCACGTCCGTCGTGATCTCCCGCACCCGTGCGCCGGTCTGCAGCCTGGCCCCCGCCTTGAGCGCCTGCGGAAGGTACACGAGGTCGAAGGATGCCTTGGCCCCGGCGGGGCAGCCGAACTCGCACGTCCCCCAGCGCGCGCACGGCTCGAGCGTGCCGTGCTTGTGGGTGACGATGGCGTTCGTCCCCGGCCACCAGTGCCAGCCCAACTCGTTCATCGCCGCGGCGGCGCGGCGGCCGACCTTGCCGAGCGGGTGCGGCGGCATCGGGTAGGTGAGTCCCTCGGGATAGGCGGGGTCCCCATCGACGCCGGCGACGCCGAGGAACGCGTCCACCTCGTCGTGATACGGCTTGAGCTCCTCGTAGGAGATGGGCCAGTCGTCGGCGACGCCGTCGAGGCTGCGGACGCGGAAGTCCGACGGCAGCAGTCGCGGCCACTGCGCGCCGTAGAAGACGCTCGAGCCGCCCACCGCGTTGTACATGACGGGCGACATGTCGGAGCCCGAGACCTCGACGGGGTAGTCCGCCGGATTGCGCCGGACGTTCGGATCGTGGTGCCACTGGCGCTGGATGAGGAGCTCCCACTCCTGCCGGTTGACGGGATAGTCGCTCGGGTTGACCCAGTCGCCCTGCTCGAGGCACAGCACGTCGAAGCCCCGGGTGGCCAACGTGTGCGCGACCACCGCCCCGGAGGGTCCGGCGCCGACCACGACGACGTCTACCCCGCGAGCCGATTCACGCTCGGTAGTGCGTTTCACGGGGTCATGGCTGTCGTCCTCGGCGAGCGCGCTCGAGCGCGATGAGCGCCGCGTCGCGCCACGCGACCCGCTCGTCCCAGTCCTCGAGCGGGAGCCGCGCCCGCCGTTGGGCGGCGACGTCGGCGACGAGGTCCGCCGTCCACGGGTCGTGCTGGCCGCGCTCGGCGCCCATGCGCTCGTAGGCCGGTCCGAGCCGCCGCGCGTGGGCCTCGATGCCGCCGCGCGTGTTGAGGTCAGCGGTCTCGAAGGGGCCCACGACGGCCCAGCGACGGCCCAGGCCTTCCCGCATCACCCGGTCGACGTCCTCGACGTCGGCGACGCCGTCGCGTACGAGGCAGTAGGCCTCGCGCAGGACCGCCCCTTGCAGGCGGTTGAACAGGAAGCCCTCGACCTCGCGGCGCACCCGCACGGGCGACATGCCGGCGGCGATGAGCAGCGCCTCGGTGCGATCGACGTCCGCCGGATCCGTGAACGGCGCGGCGACGAGCTCCACCACGGGCAGCAGATGCGGTGGGTTGGCGGGGTGGACGACGAGGCACCGACGGCCGGTCGCCAGCTCGCCGAAGATCAGCGACGGCATCAGGGCCGAGGAGGAGCTGGCCAGCACGGCGCCGGCCGGGGCGGCCGTTTCGACCCGGGCGAACAGCGCGCGCTTGAGCGCGAGGTCCTCCGGCACGCACTCCTGCACGTGCGACGCCGTGCGGACGGCCTCAGGCAGGTCGCCGGACGCTCGCACGCGCGCGGCGACCGTCGCCGGTTGCTCGTCGAGGAGTCCGGCACGGGCGAGCTCGACGAGCCGCTCGCCGACCTCGGCGAGTGCGCGCTGCAGTCGGGACGGATCCGTGTCGTGCAGGACGACGGCATGGCCCGCCCGCGCGAAGACCACCGACCAGGAGACGCCGATCGAGCCGCTGCCGACGACGGCGACGTCCATGCCGACTCCCTGCGACTCAGCCGGCCGGGGCCGCCTCGGCGAACCTCGGCAGGTCGTTGATGAGCTGCTTCGTGTACGGGTGCTCGGGTCGTTCCATGATCGTGTCGGTGGCGCCGCGCTCCACCACGGCGCCCTGCTCGAGCACGATCACCTCCTGCGCGATGCTGCGCACGACGGAGAGGTTGTGGGTGATGAACAGTGCGGTGAGCCCGCGCTCGTGCTGCAGCCGCCGCACCTGCTCGACGAGCAGCGCCTGCACCGAGACGTCGAGCGCGGAGGTGATCTCGTCGCAGATGACGAGCTCGGGCTCGACGATCAACGCACGGGCCACCGCGACGCGCTGGCGCTCTCCGCCGGACAGCTGGCCCGGCATCCGGTCGGCGAAGTCGCGGCCGAGCGCGACGACTTCGAGCGTGTCGAGCACCTTCGCCCGCCGCTCACGCCAGCCGAGACGTTCGAAGTGTCGCAGCGGCTCCTCGACGTTCTCCGCGACGGACATGCGGGGATTCAGCGACGCGTGCGGGTTCTGGAACACGTACTGCACGAGGCGACGCTGCTCGTCGGAGCGCTTGCTGGCCGGCGGAGCGATCGGCTGACCGTCGACGCGCGCGTCGCCTGACCAGTTCGCGTGCAGACCGACGAGGCATCGGGCGAGCGTCGTCTTGCCCGAGCCGGACTCGCCGACGACCGCGAGGCACGCACCGGGCTTGATCGCCAGGTCGACGTCGTGGAGGACCTCCTTGGCCCCGTAGTGCGCGGTGAGGCCCTCGACTTCAAGATTGCCGCGGCCTTCGACCTTCGCGTGGGCTACGGCGTCGGTCGGCGTGGCCGCCGCCTCCTCACCCGACCCGAGCGGGTGGATGCAGCGGACGAGCCGCTCCGACTCGAGCCGCGCCAGCGCCGGCTCCGCCTCGCGGCAGTCGTCCTGCGCCCGCGGGCAACGAGCGGCGAACGAGCACCCCTTCGGCCACTGACCGGGGCGCGGCGGCTGGCCCTCGATGCCGACGAGCACCGTGGCGCGGTCCGGCGTCGGCGCCGCGTTGAGCAGTCCGCGCGTGTACGGATGGCGCGGCTGCGAGAACAGCGCGCTCGCGGTCGCCCACTCGATGATCTTGCCGGCGTACATGACCGCCGTCTCGTCGGCGATGCCGGCCACCACCGGCAGGTCGTGGCTGACGTAGACCGCCGTCGTGTGGTGGGATCGCGTCAGCTCGCGCACGGTGTCGAGGACGTGGCGTTGGGTGGTGACGTCCAGGCCGGTGGTGGGCTCGTCGAGCACCACGAGTCGAGGGCGGCATGAGAAGGCCATCGCGATGCCGATGCGCTGCTGCTGACCGCCCGACGTCTGGTGGGGATAGCTGCGTCGGAACGCCTTCGTCGTGGGGAGGTCGACCTCCTCGAGCAGCCGCGTCGCCCGGTCCTGCACCGTCTCGCCGTCGTCGAGCACGTCGTCGTGGATGGCGATCGCCTCGTGCAGCTGGGTGCCCAGCCGCATGGCGGGGTTCAGCCCACTGGCCGGGTCCTGGGGCACGTAGGACACGAGCCGTCCGCGCGCCTGACGCTGCGCTGAGCCCTCGAGCTCCAGGACCTCGCAGTCGCCGAGGCTGACGCGTCCGGTGGCGATCTCCAGGCCCCGCCGGACGTACCCGAGCAGCGCCAGCCCGACCGTGCTCTTCCCGGAGCCCGACTCCCCGACGAGTCCCATGACGTGTCCGGCGGGCACCGCGAAGGACACATCGGCGACGACCGGGATGCGCGAGCGCTCCATGACCACGGACAGGTCGGAGACCTCGAGCGCCGCACCCGCGGTCGCCTCGGTGGAGGCGGCCCTCGGCATCGGTCCCGACCGAGCGGCGCTCATGCCTCCGACCCCGTGCCGCCGGCCGAGGCGATGACGGCCTGTTCGCTGCGGTTCTCGCCGAGGTTGGCGCGGGCAATGGCGTCGGCGAACATGTTGGTCCCCACGGACAGCAGTGCGAGCAGGATGGCCGGGGCCAGGACACCCCAGTAGTTCGTGCCGAGCCCGAGACGGTTCTCGTTGATCATGACCCCCCAGTCCGGGTTCGGCGGGCGGGTTCCGAGGCCGAGGAAGCTCAGGCCCGCGATGAGGATGATGGAGAAGGCCAGGCGCAGGCCGGCCTCGACCATGAGCGGCGTGATGAGACTCGGCAGGACGTGGCGGCGAAGGACCGTACGGGGCGGAACCCCCCAGACCGCCACCGCCTTGACGTAGTCGCGCTCGCAGACGTCCTGGGCTGCCGCGTAGATCACCCGCGCGGTCTGGGGCGCCTGCGAGAGCCCCACGGCGAGGACCAGCAGCCAGCGCTTGGGCCCGATGACGCTGAGCATGAGCAGGACGAAGACGAGCTGAGGCATGGCCAGGACGACGTCGACGCCGCGCATCGTCAGGCCCTCCACGAAGCCGCGGCGATACGCCGCGTTGATCCCGAGCAGGGCGCCGATGACGATCGTCAGCAGCGTGGCGAGCACCGCCAGCACGATGAGAATCCAACCGCCGTCGAGCACGCGGGAGAGGACGTCGCGACCCAGTGCATCCGTGCCGAGCAGTCCAGCCCCGAGGTTCCCGGGCTTGGAGAACGGTGGTGCGTCGAACTTCGTCGCGCTGCCGTGCGGGATGACCGGGCCGAGGAAGGCGATGGCCAGCACGAGCAGGGTCAGACCGGCGCCGATCTGGCCGCGACGCGTCCGGATCGCGCCGCCGAGGACACGCCGCACCGCGCCTTGGCCGCGGAGATCCTCGGCGGGCGCGACGTCGGGAAGGGAGCTGTCGGCGGAGACGGTGGCCATGGGTTGCCTCAGCGGGGCGCCCGGCGGCGCGGGGTCGACAACAGGACGATGACGTCGGTCACGATGTTGAGCATCACGTAGAAGATGGCGAGGACGACGACGAGGAACTGGATGACCGGCACGTCGCGGCTCTGGATCGCCGAGACCAGCGCTAGGCCGATCCCCGGATACTGGAACACCGTCTCCACCAGCACGATGCCCCCGGCCAGGTAGAGCACGTTGAGGCCGAAGACCTGGACGGCGGGCGCGAGGGCGTTGGGCAGCGCGTGCCGGAACAGCAGGCGTGGGGCGGACACGCCCTTGAGCTCGGCGACCTCGGCGTAGTCGCTCTGCAGCGCCTCGATGGTCGCGGCCCGGATCATCCGGAACATGTACGGGGTCGTGACGATCACGAGCGTGAGCACGGGCAGGACGAGCTTGCTCAGGTCATTCCAGATCCGCTCCTGGGGCGGGATGAGCGACACTGCCGGGAACCAGTTGAAGATCCCGACGGCGAAGACGAGGATGACCAGCACCCCGACGACGAACTCCGGGAGCGCGATGGCCACGAGCGACAGGGTCGAGATCGTGTCGTCGAACCAGCGGTCGCGGTAGTGGGCGGCGACGACGCCGGCGACCGCCCCGATCAACGTGGACAGCACCGCCACCACGACGAGCAGCACCACGGAGTTCAGCACGCGCGGGCCGATGACCTCCGAGACCGGACGCGCCTGGACGAGCGAGGTGCCGAAGTCACCCTGTACCAGGCCGCTCATCCAGTTCCACAGCCCGGTGAGCACCGGCTCGTCCAGGCCCAGCTGCTTGCGGACCAGCGCCAGGCGCTCCGGCGTCGCGCTCTGCCCGAGGATCGACGACGCGGCGTCGCCGGGTAGGACCTGCGTCGCCAGGTAGGTGAGGATGGCGACGAAGATGACGCTGAGCACCCCGAGCGGGATGCGCCACGCCAGCATCTCGCGCACCGGATGGGCACCGCGCACCCGGCCGGGACGCGGACCGGCGGCGACGGCGGGGGAGGCCGGCTCAGGGGCGCTCAGCGTCGACACCGACTAGGACTCCACCCAGAAGTTCTTCCAGTCGAAGCCGTTGAGCGCGACCCCACTGACGCCCGGCTTGACGCCCTTGACGTTCGCGGCGACCGCGTCGATGACGGGGAAGTTGTACGGGATGATGTTGCCGCCCTTGTCGTAGTCGAACTGCAGCATCTCCTTGACGAGCTCCCCGCGCTTGCCCTCGTCGACCTCCCTGATCGCCTGCTGGTAGAGCTTGTCGTACTGCGGATCGGCCTGGTGGGTGGCGCTGAACGGCGCGCCCTTCACCGTGGCCTGTCCGGCAGCCACGAGGTACGGCTGGTACGGCCAGTAGTCCTGGGAGAAGGGGACCTTGAGGTAGGAGTTCGCGAAGTACGTGGACGGTTGCTGGTTGGTGATCTTCGTTCTCACGCCGGCATCCTTGGCCTGGGTGGCGAAGACCTGCGCCGCCTGGATCTGGCCGGGAGCGTTAGGCGTCGTGATCAGCGGGAGCTGCAGATCGGACTGACCGGCGGCCTTGAGCAGCGACTTCGCCTGCTCAATGTCGCGTTCACGCTTCGGAAGCCCCTTGAAGAACAGCGGGTCAAAGATGCCGAAGACGTCGTTGGCCGTGGTTCCGAGACCCCCGTACACCTGCTCGTTCATCTGCGGCCGGTCGACGACGAGCCGAAGGGCCTGGCGCACCCGCACGTCGGAGAACGGCGCCTTGTCGACGCGCATCGTGATCGGACCCCAGGCGCCCGTCTTGGACACGATCACCTGACCGCCGGCGCTCTTGGCCGCCGCCACGGAGGTCGAGGACAGGTAGTCGATCGCGTCGACCTGCCCGGACTGGAGCGCGTTGACCTGGGAGGTCTCGTCGGAGAAGTTCGTGATGACGAGCTTGTCCAGGTACGGCTTGGGGCTGTCCCAGTACTCGTCGAAGCGCTCGAACGTGCTCTCCCGACCCGGTGTGAACGACACGAACTTGAACGGGCCCGTCCCGATCGGCTTCTTCGGATCGAAGCCCCGCGGGACCATGACGCTCTGCACGAGCGCGAGGCCTTCGTCGAACACCGCGTAGGGCTTGTTGAACGGGATCCGCAGGGTCCGCGCGTCCATGACCTTGGCGGCCTTCAGGTCGATCGGCCCAAACGACACCGCACCGGGGTACTTCTTGCTCTGGATGCGCCGCAGCGAGTACAACAGGTCGGCCGCCTCGTACGGCTTGCCGTCGTGCGACTTGGCGTTCTGACGCAAGCGGATCGTCCACTGCGTCGCGTCCTTGTTCGGCTCCAACGACTCCGCCAGCACCGGCCGGACCACGCCCTTGGAGTCGACCTGCGTCAGGGGCTCGAACAACGCGTAGGCGCGCGCGAAGTCCGTGTTGGTGAGCGCGTTCTGCCCGTCGAGCGTGTCCGTCTCGCCGCCGCCCGAGCCTCCGAGCCGCAACGTCCCGCCGCGTACCGGCTTGCCGGTGTTCGCCTGCGTGCCCGACCCGGAGCTGGAGCTCGAGCCACCGCCACAGGCGGCGAGCCATCCGCTGCCGGTGACCACGACCAGGCCGGTGCCACCACGCTGCAGCAGCGTTCGCCGCGTGAGCCCCAGTCCGTGTGCCAGCGAGTCGTCCGAGCCCTGCGTCATCCCCTGCTCCTATCGGTCGAGGCCGCGGGTGCGACCGGCTGAGTTCGCTGCTTCCCGGCGCCGAAGCGCGGCGGCGAGTCCCTCTCTCGCCCACGACACAAGTCTGGTGTGTCCTGGCATACGAGCAAGGGTCGGAGTGCGACGACCTGCCCACCGGGTTGCACGTTTCGTGCAAGGCCAGGCGACACCTAGATCGCCGTCCGGCCGCCGTCGACGAGCAGGGTGTGGCCGACCATCATGCTCGCGGCCTCCGAGGCGAGGAACAGGAGCGCGCCGATCAGCTCGGGCGGCTGCCCGACCCGGCCGATGGGAATCGCCTGCCGCACCCACGCCTGGTATTCCGGCCGCTCGAGCAGCCGCCCGACCATCGGCGTGGCGAACTCCGTCGGCGCCAGGGCGTTGACGTGGACGCCCCGGGCGATCCACTCCACCGCGAGCGAGCGCGTCAACTGCCCGACGGCGGCCTTGCTGACCGTGTAGGCGAGGTTCTCCGCAACCCCGACGATCCCGTCCGTGGAGGAGAAGTTGATGATCTTGCCGGCCCGGCGCTCGAGCATGTGGCGGCCGAACGCCTGGCACATGAGCAGCGTTCCGGTGACGTTGACGGCCATCACGCGCTCCCAGTCGGTCAGCGTCAGCTCGGCCGCCGGGCCCGCGCCGGCGTCGATGCCGGCGGCGTTGACCAGCACGTCGATCGCCGGGTGCTCGGAGAGCACCTCACGGGCCAGCCGCTCGACGGCGTCCGGTGAGCTGACGTCCGCCAGTCGCAGGGTCGCGCTGCCGCCCACGTCGTCGATGCGTGCGCGGACCTGCTCGCCGCGCTCGGCGTCGCGTCCTACGAGGACCACGTGCGCGCCCGCGCGGGCGAGCCCCTCCGCGGCCGCGGCGCCGAGGCCGCTCGTGCCGCCGGAGACCACGGCGGTCTGGCCCTCCACGCCGACGAGGCGCTCGACGTATCCCGCGGCGGCCGGCGTGGGCGGCGCGTCCGTCAAGGGGCCACCAGCAGGTCGTCGACGAGCTCGGCGAAGACCGCGCTGTGGCGGTCGGCGTCGGCCGCCGTGTGGGCGGGCGAGACGAGGGCCATGCTGTGGAACGGCGTGAGCAGCACGCCGCGATTCAGACAGCCGAGATGCAGGTAGCGATCGAGGTCGGGGTCGATCTCGACCGCCGCCTCGCTGCCGTTGCGGGGGGGCGACGGCCGGAAGCGGTACTCGGCCCGGCACCCCAGCTGGACGACATGCCACGGCAGCCGGCGGCTTTCGATGACGTCCGCGACGCCGGCACGCCAGCGATCGGCGACCGCGATCATCGCCTCGAACGCCTCGGCGGTCAGGACGCGCTCGAGGGTCGCCCGCATGGCCGCCAGCGACAGCGCGTTGCCCGCGACGGTGCCGCCCACACCGCTCGGGCCGCGCAGGGGACCGCGCAGCGATGCGGTGGCGCGCCCGGCGGTCTCGGCGGTCATGCCGAGGGCTGCGCCGGTGACCCCGCCGCCGATCCACTTGCCCATCACGAGCATGTCGGGCTCGAGCCCCTGCTCTTGCGTCGCACCGCCGGGCCCCGCGCACCCGGTGTGGGTCTCGTCGATGACCAGAAGCGTCCCGTGACGGGTGCAGAGCTCGCGCAGCACCGTATGGAAGCCGCCGTCCGGGAGGACGATGCCGATGTTCGTCAGCGCCGGCTCGGCGAGCACGCAGGCCACGTCCTCCTGCGCCAGCGCGGCCTCGAGCGCGGCGAGGTCGTTGAACTCGACGACCGCCGAGGTCAGCGACGGATCGACGAGTGCGCCGAGGGTCCAGCGCTTCGGCCGCACCTCCCCGTCGACGAGCGTCACGAGCGCCTCGTCGACGGTGCCGTGGTAGGCGAAGTTGAAGACGAGGACCTTCGGGCGGCCGGTGATCTGGCGGGCGAAGCGAATCGCGTTGCGGTTCGCGTCGGTCGCGGAGAGGGTGAACTGCCAGACGGGAGGGCCGAAGCGCCGTCCCAGCTCCTCGCCCACCCAGACAGCGTCCTCCGTCGGCAGCATGGCGGCCATGCCGTGCGCCGCCCGGGCGGCGACCGCTCGGGCCACGGGCGCCGGTGAGTGGCCGGCCATCGCCGCGCTGTCGCCGAGGCAGAAGTCGACGTACTCGTGGCCGTCGACGTCCACGAGGCGGGCCCCCTCGGCCCGGTCGAAGTAGAGCGGGAAGTCGCCGGCCCAGGTCACCATCCAGGGCATCGGGACGCCGCCGAACAGGGAGTGTCGGCCTCGGGCGAAGAGCTCCCGCGAGCGGGGCCGGGCCGCGGCGTAGGCCTCGACCTCGCGCTCCAGCAGCGCCCGCACGCGGGCGGCGTCGAGCTGGCGGCCGGAGTCGAGGCTGAGGTCGGGCTGCATGTCGTCGCGACCCAGCCGCCGGTGGGCGGCGAGGCCATGTGCCGGACGCTACCGAGGTCTGGACGCCGTGTCCAGTGTCTCGTAGGCTGACGCCTTCCGACGCTTGAGGAGCGCCCCCGAATGGACATGTTCGTGGCAGGACGATGGACCGCCGGGGAGACGCGTGCCGCGGTCCGCAGCCCGTGGTCGGGCGAGGTGCTCGAGACCGTGCCGCGGGCCAGCGTCGCGGAGGCCGAGCTGGCCCTGGGCGCGGCCGGGGGCGGCGCCCGTGACATGGCGGCCCTCCCCGCCCACCGCCGCGCCGAGCTGTTGGAGGCCGCCGCTGCCCTGGTCGACGACCGCACCGGCGAGCTCGCCGAGGCGATCTGCCGCGAGCAGGGCAAGACGCGCGCCGAAGCTCGCGGCGAGGCTACGCGGATCGGGCCGATGCTCCGCTACTGCGCCGGCGAGGCCCTGCGCCGGCAGGGCGAGGTCCTCGCCATGGACGCCGCGGCGGCCGGCGTCGGCCGGATGGGCTTCACGGTGCCGGAGCCGTGCGGCGTCGTGCTCGCGATCACGCCCTTCAACTACCCGGCGCTGCTCGTCTGCCACAAGCTCGGACCGGCGCTCGCCGCGGGCAACGCCGTGATCCTCAAGCCGGCCGAGACGACGCCGTTGACGGCACTGCTGCTGACCCGCTGCTTCGTGGACGCCGGCTTCCCCGAGCGGGCCCTGCAGACCGTGACCGGTTCGGGGCGTGTGCTCGGACCCGTCCTGTGCTCGAGCCCCGTCGTGCGTAAGGTCTCGTTCACGGGCAGCGTCGACGTCGGCAACGCCATCGCCCGGGACGCCGGCGCCAAGCGCCTGACGTGCGAGCTCGGCTCGACCGCAGCGGTCGTGGTGCTCGACGACGCCGACGTCGGCCACGCCGCCCGGGAGATCGTGCGCAGCGGGTACACCAACGCGGGACAGATCTGCATCGCCGCGCAGCGCGTGCTCGTCGGCCCGAGCCGGCGCGACGAGCTGGTCGAGGCCGTGCTCGAAGGGGTCGACGCGCTGAGGCCGGGCGATCCGGAGGCGGACGGCACGACGCTCGGGCCAGTCATCACCGCGGAGGAGGCCTCTCGCGTGGTCTCGGTCATCGGCGAGGCCCGGGAGCAGGGGGCCGAGGTAGTGCGCGGCGGTGAGGCCGACGAGGCGCTCGTCGCGCCGTCCGTCGTGCTGGACCCGCCCGCCGGCTCGACGCTGTGGAGCGAGGAGCTGTTCGGCCCGGCCGTGGCCATCCGCTCCGCGGCGTCGCTCGACGAGGCGATCCGGACGGCGAATGAGAGCCGCTACGGACTGTCGATGAGCGTCTTCACCCAGGATGTGGACCGGGCGCTGCGCTTTGCCCGCGAGATCCGCAGCGGCATGGTGCACGTCAACTCCGGCCCGCTCTTCCGCATCGACCCGATGCCCTACGGCGGCGTCCGGGAGAGCGGCTTCGGCAAGGAGGGCGTCCGGTACGCCATGGACGAGATGACCGAGCACAAGCTCGTCGTCATCCATCCCGGCGCCAACGCCTGAGGCGCGATCACGCCTCGAGCACCACGGCCAGCCCCTGTCCGACGCCGATGCAGATCGCCGCGAGACCCCAGCCCCCTCCACGGCTCTGCAGCTCGTGCGCGAGCGTCCCGAGGATCCGCGTGCCGGAGGCGCCGAGCGGGTGTCCGATGGCGATCGCGCCGCCGCGGACGTTGACGATCTCGGGGTCGAGCTCTGGCCACTGCTGCAGGCAGGCCAGTGACTGGCCGGCGAAGGCCTCGTTGAGCTCGACGGCCGCCAGGTCGCCCCAGCCGATCCCCGCTCGCCGAAGGGCCCGCTCGGCCGCCTCGACCGGCCCGATCCCGAACACCACGGGATCGACGCCGTGGGCGCCACGGCCGGCGACGCGGGCCAGCGGCCGCCGGCCGAGCCGCGCGCCGGCCGCCTCGTCGCCGATCCACAGGGCGCCGGCCCCGTCGTTGAGCGGCGACGCGTTGCCGGCCGTCACCGTGCCGTCGTCGGCGAACGCGGGCTTGAGCCGTGCGAGCTGCTCGACGCTCGTGTCGGGCCGGATGCCCTCGTCGCGCCCGAGCTCGGCACCGGGTACGGGTACGACCCACGGGTCGTAGAAGCCCGCCTCCCACGCCGTGTGCGTCAGCCGGTGGCTGCGCACGGCGAACGCGTCCTGCGCCTCCCGGGAGATGCCGTGCAAGCCGACGAGGTGCTCCGTACACGCCCCGAGCGTGATCGTCCAAGGCTCGGGCATCTGCGAATTCACGAGCCGCCAGCCGAGCGTCGTGGAGTGCAGCGTCTCGGACCCGGCCGGGTACGGCTTGTCCGGCTTGAGCAGCACCCACGGCGCGCGCGACATCGACTCCACCCCGCCGACGAGCGTCAGGGAGGCGTCGCCGACCTCGACCATCCGGCTGGCCTGCATCGCGGCGTCCAACGACGAGCCGCACAGGCGGTTGACCGTCGTGCCGGTCACGCTCGTGGGCAGGCCGGCGAGCAGGACGGCCATGCGCGCCACGTCGCGGTTGTCCTCCCCGGCCTGGTTGGCGGCGCCGAAGAGCACGTCGTCGATCTGCGCCGGGTCCAGGGCGGGCGTGCGCGCCACGAGCTCGCGCACGACGTGGGCGGCGAGGTCGTCGGGCCGCACGCCGGCCAGGCCCTTGCCGAGCCGGCCGAACGGCGTGCGGATGGCGTCGTAGAGATAGGCGGCGGTCATCGGCTCACCAGGTCGCGCAAGGCATCCAGCTCCCGTCGGGTGGGTTCGTCCGTCGTTCGCAGCTCGTCGGCGACGCGGAGGTTCCAGCTCGTGGCCGCGCGCACCTCGCCGGCGTCCACGCCGGGGTGCACGGCCACCAGCACGAGCTCGCCGTCCGCTCCCGGCTCGAGCACGCCGAGGTCGGTGATCACCGCCGTCGTGTGCGCCCCGGACGTCGTCCGGAAGTCGAGCTCGTCCACGAACGTCCGGCGCCCGTGCGGCGCGACGACCATGACCTCCGGGCAGCCGATGGCGATCTCCGGCGCTCCTCCGGCGCCGGGCAGCCGCGTTCGCGGGCGGTCGTAGGGGCCGATCACCGTCGAGTTGAGGTTCGCGTGCCGGTCGACCTGGGCGGCGCCGAGGAAGGCGACCTCGATGCGGCCGGGCTGGATCCAGTAGTTGAACATCTCGGGCACCGACACGACGGCGTCGGCGGTCTCGGCCAGGTCACCGTCGCCGATGGACAGTGGCACGCGATGGGGCTTGGCGCCGATCGTGCCCGACTCGTACACGAGCACGAGCCCGGGCTCGTGGACCATGCGCGCGAGGATGGCAGCGGTGCTCGGTTTGCCGACGCCGATGAAGACCGACCGCTTGCCCGCCAGCCGTCGCGCGCACGCGATGGTCTGCAGCTCGCCGCGCTCCCAGCTCATGCCCGAGCTCCCGCGAGCCCGCGGTCCTCCATCCAGCCGCGGAACGTGTCGTCGTCGCGTGCGATCCGGTCCCAGTCGCGATAGGCGTCGTTGTCGCGAACGGTGACGCCGTGGGCGTACGACGGCTGCGATCCGCCCGGGGCCGCAGCGACGGCGTCCACGCACCAGCCGGGAATGACCACGCCGCCCGGTCGCAGCTCGAGCTCGTCCACGATCCGCTCCACCGTGACCAGCGAGCGCTGCGCTGCGAGCACCGCCTCCTTCTGCACGCCGAGGATGCCCCACAGCTGCACGTTGCCAGCCGCGTCGGCCTCCTGCGCGTGGATGATCGCCACGTCCGGGTTCAACGCCGGGACCGCGACGAGCACCTCGCCCGTGAACGGGCAGGTGATCTCCTCCACCCGCGTGTGCCGCATCAGGTCCGTGCCGCGATAGCCGCGCAGCAGGGCGCAGGGCATCCCCGACGCGCCCGCCACGTAGCGATTCGCCATACCCGCGTGCGAGTGCTCCTCCACCTCGACGCGCCGCGGCACCCCGCGCTCGATCGCCGCCCGGAAGCGGTGCAGCGACCCCACGCCGGGGTTGCCGCCGTAGGAGAAGACGAGCTTGCGCGCCGCCCCGACGCCGATCATCTGGTCGTAGAGCACATCGGGCGTCATCCGGATGAGCTCGAGCTCCCTGCGGCGCTGGCGCAAGACCTCGTGACCCGCCGCGAACGGGATGAGGTGCGTGAAGCCCTCCAGCGCCACGGCGTCCCCGTCACGCACCAGCCCGTCGACCGCCTCGGCCAGGGCGACGACCTCAGCCACGGTGGGTGGGACCGGTAGAGTCGGCGTCGTCGTGACGACGCCGGTCGCCGAGCTGCGCATCGACAGCGCCCGGACGCGCCGCGCGATCCTGCGGGCGGCACGCGACCTCTGTCGCGAAGCGGGCTACGAGCACGTCCGGATGGCCGACATCGCCGAGCGGGTGCCGTGCGCGCGGGCCACGGTCTACAACCACTTCGCCAACCGCGACGAGCTGCTCGAGGCACTGTGCACGGAGTACCTCGAGGGATACCTGCGGATCACGGCCCGCGTCCGGGCGTGGGCCGCGCCGCACAACACGATCTTCGAGGTCCTGCGCGAGACCGTGGCCGAGGAGCTGCGCTGGCGCGCCGCCCACGCCGAGCTGCGAGGAGCGCTCGACAGCGCGAGGCGCCTGCGCAAGCCGTTCTACCTGCGCGAGGATCGGCGCATCGACGACGCCATGCTCCTGTGGTTCGGCGGCATCTACGCGGCCTCGCAGGCGGCCGGGCTGCTGCGCGACGACGTCGACCTGGCCTCTGCTACGCCCGTGGTCTACGCGATGATCGACCATGTCGTCGCCGAGTTCCCGGTGCCGACCGCCGAGGATGACCTCGCGCGGGCGGCCGATAGGGTCGCCCGGCTGCAGTGGCACGCGCTGTACGTCGCCACGCCGGAGCGGGCGCCGCTCTTCGGCACGCTCCGGCTGCAGGAGTGACCGCTCGGCAGCGTCGGTCACGACGTCCACGCTCCCGGCGTCTCGGCGGCCAGCAGCGCGAGGGCGGCGTTGGGATCCGGCCCGGCGAGGAGCCCCGCGGCCGCCAGCACGTAGCTCGTGTCCACGACGACCCGGGCGTCGCGTGGCGCCGGCCGCCGGTCGTCGAGGCGCTCCACCGCCCGATTGACCGCGTCGTGGGCGCCCTGCGGGTCGCGAACGAGCGACCCGCCTGTGGCGAGCAGGACGTCGGCGTCACGCAGGTCGCGACCGTCGAGGACCACCTCGGCTCCCTCCCCCGGCACGTAGCGCGTCGACCGGAGTCCGACGTGGCGCTGCAGGGCGAGGGTGGCGCAGCTCGTGGCCAGCGCGCGATCGACCCGCCGCCCCCACTCGTCCGCCGGGACGAAGGATGGCGTCCGGCGGCGCGTGGCCACGGCTTCTCGCAACGCCTCGCGCGGCGCGCCGACGGCCTCGGCCAGCCACGGCGCGTCGAGGCCCAGGACGGTGTCGGCGCTCCAACGGACACCGAGATCGCCCTCCACGGTGCGGGCGGAGCGGGCCGGAGCCGGTGCGGCGCGCCCGAGGCGCTCCGGCGACGCGGCGGCCCGCACCACGGAGTGGACGTCGGTCGTCGCGCCCCCTACGTCGACCACGACGACCGTGCCCCGGGCGGGCCGCGCGGCGGAGTCGGCGGCGAGCAACTCGGCTGCGGCCAGCACCGCGGCCGGGCTCGGCATCACCACCGAGCCGAGGAGCCCCGCCGTGCGCGACAGCCCCTTGGCGTGGACGACGCGCCCGATGAAGACCTCGCGGATCGCCTCGCGGGCCGGTTCGTCGCACTCGCGGTCGACGCGCGGGAGCACGTTGGCGACGACGTGGATCTCGTGGCCGACAGCCTCGAAGATCCGGCCGGCCTCGGCTGCGACGTCGCGGTTGCACGCCACGACGACCGTCGCCGCGCCGTCCGCCGCCGCCACCGCCCGGGCGTTGGCCAGCACCCGGTCGCGCTCCCCACCGTCAGTGCCGCCGGCGAAGAGGATGACGTCGACCGCCTGGTCGTGGATGGCGGCGGTCTCGTCGGGGCCGAGCCGCCCCGACCAGACCGCCTCGACCTTGGCGCCGGCGCTCAGCGCGCACCGGCGGGCGGCGGCGGCCGTGAGGTCGTCCACGAGCCCGACGGCGGCCATCCGCAGTCCGCCGGCCGCACTCGAGGCCGCGAGCGCGCGGTCGACGCGCCCCAAGCCGGCCAGCTCCAGCGCCTCCGCGCGAGCACGCTCGAAGCCGATTGCGACGTCGTCCTCGATCGTCGTCGGGTGCTGCGCCGTGGCCAGCAACCGGCCCGTCGGCGCCTCGACCAGCGCGACTTTCGTGAAGGTGCTGCCGAAGTCCGTGAGCGCGTAGACCACGGAGGCGCTAGCCGACGGTCTGCACCTGCCGGATGAGTTCCGGCAGGTCCTCCGGGGTCCGGATGCCGTGCTCGTGCAGGTGGGCGCGGACGTCGACCGGCGTGGGCGAATCGTCCTCGTCCTCGTTCAGCACGCCGCCCATGAAGATCGGCGCGGAGGACTCCGAGGCCGCGAGCTCGCGAGCGAGCGCGATCCCGAACGACCGGGCCACCCCGTTGTGCGTCGTCACGGCGATGGCGTCCGCCGCCACCTCGACGGCGACCTTGGCGATGTCCTCGGGATCGCGGCTGACCCCGACGTCGATGACGTCGGCCCCGGCCGCCTCGAGGACCGAGCGCAGCAGGTAGAGCGCGAAGTGGTGCACGTCGGTCGAGGCCACGACGACGGAGCGGTCGTGCAAGGCGTCGGCGCCGAGCCGGTCGCGGACGTCGGCGAGCGCCGCGGCTCGCGACTCCATCGTGCGTCCCACGAGGTCCGTGCGCAGCACCTGCTTGCGACCCGTGAGCTCGCGTTCGTCGAGCTCGCCCGCGCCGAACACACGCTCGAACATCTCCGCGCCGACGCGCTTCATGGCGAGCAGCATCTGCAGGGCGTCGCGCGTGTCGACGCCGGTCGCGGACGCCGTCTCCAGGAAGCCGTCGAAGACGCGGCGGCCGGCCGCGACCAGGTGGTCCCGCCGAGCTTCCAGCGCCCGCCAGTCGACCATGCGCTCCAGGGAGGGCAGATAGTCCTCGACGCGGCGGTTGACCGCGTGGACCTCGGCGATCTCCTCCCAGGAGGGGATGCGGACGGACTCCGTGACGGGCACGGCGATCTGCCCCGCGGCGATCCCGTAGCGCCGGCAGACGACCTTGGTCATGAGCACGTCGACCGAGACGCCGGCGAAGTTCTCGCTGAGGTCCTCACCGTGACTGATCGTGTCGCCCTGGATGTAGGCGGGCGGCACGGCTTGGGGGTTGACGGCGTGCAGCGCCATGGTCACGGCAGCCTTGTGCTCCGGGTCGGCGGTCAGCCCGCCCCACGAGACGCTGTAGGGCGCACCGAGCAGCTCCTCGAACACGTAGCGCTCGAGCATGGCCCAGCCCACGACGCTCGCGTAGTCGCCGAACACCCCGCAGTAGCCATCGTCGATGTAGCCGTTGAGGCAGGCGCCCTCGTCGCGCTTGGCGGCGAGGATGGCGGCCGCGGTCACGACCGCGCCGAGTTGCGCCGGCTCGTCGTCCCAGTAGGGCCAGCGCCAGGTGAACTGGCTCGCGACGCCGACGGTGGTCACCCCCGCGCGCAGGGCGGCGGTGGCGTTCGGCACGGACCCGGGACCGCCGATCATGTTGTCCCCGGCTTCGGGTTGGATCGGGACCGTGTTGCCGAGCTCCCACCAGTCCTCGTCCGTCCACAGGCACGGGCCGGTCTCCACGGGTGCGTCCCTGCGCATCTCGGGCGGAAGCCCCATGCGGCGTTCGGCGAGCAGCTCGTAGCGATCCGGGGGCCGAATCCCGCGCCGGAGGGCGTCCTCGTAGATGTGCTCGAGCGCCGCCTTGGTGTCGGCCCAGGTGTTGAGCCCGATGTTCATGGCCGTGCACGGGATGCCCTCCGCGGCCGCCCGACGCCGGTACTCGATCTCCGAACGCACGCCCTTCTCCTCGAAGTAGAGCGTGTGCCCGAGCTCGATGTCGGCGGCGAGCCGGCGGGCCTCCGCGACGAGGTCGCCGCTGGACGGGAGGTCCCGCGGCACGAGGGCTCCGAGGTCGATCGAGGTTGGTCGCATCGAGGCCTACGGCACCGGCGCCGTGGTCGTCTGTCCACCGTCGACGAAGATCGTCGTGCCGGTCAAGAAGCCTGGAGCCTCCGTCGCGAGATAGGCGACGACGTTGCCGATCTCCTCGGGCTGTCCGACGCGAGCCAGGGGATTGACGTGCCGCAGGTCCTCCTCCGTCGCCTCGGCGAGGAACTCGGCCACCATCGCCGTGTCCACCCAGCCCGGCGCGACCGAGTTGACCGCGATGTCGTGCGTGGCCAGATCGACCGCCATGGACTTCGCCACGGAGATGATGCCGGCCTTCGCCGCGCTGTAGTGCGCCGTCTCGGGCTCGGATTCGGCGCCGTTGATCGAGGAGATGAGGACGATGCGGCCGCCGCCGTGGTCGCGCATGTGCCGCGCGCCGGCGATGGCGACGAGCACGCTGCCCCGCAGCACGACGTCAAGGCAGGCGTCCCAGCTGTCCGCTGTGAGGTCGAGGACGTGCGCGGGCTCGAAGTTCGCCGCGGCCGTGACGACGATGTCGACGCCGCCGAGTCGGTCGACGGCGTCCGCCACGACCGCTTCGCACTCCTCAGGGCGGCCGACGTCGGCGGCGCGGATCTCCACCCTGACTTCGGGAACCGCCGAGGCGATCTGCGCCCGCGTCGCCTCCAGCGCGTCGGCGCGACGGCCGGCGAGCACGAGGTCGCACCCGCTCATCGCGAGCGCCCGGGCGCAGGCGCGACCGATGCCGCTGCCGGCGCCGGTGACGAGGGCGACGCGACGGTGGGCCGAGCCGGAAGCGCCCACGGCCGTCACTGCGCCAGGAACCCGCCGTCGATGACGAGCTCCGTTCCCGTGACGAAGGACGACTCCTCCGAGGCGAGGTACAGCACGCCGGGCGAGATCTCCTGCGCCTGCGCGCCCCGCTTCATCGGCGTGAGCGCCGCGACCGCCGCCTCGACCCCCGGCCCCTCGTCGTCGAGCATCGGCGTCAGGACGAGGCCCGGGCACACGCTGTTGGCCCGGATGCCGTCGCCGACATAGGAGAGTGCCGCGCTGCGGGTCATCTGCAGGACGGCGCCCTTGCTCGCCTGGTAGGCGATGTTGGCCTCCGCGCCCACCGCGCCCCAGATCGACGAGATGTTGACGATCGATCCGCCGCCGGCCCGCTGCATGGCCGGGATCGCGGCGCGCATGCCGAGGAAGACGCCGGTCTGGTTGATCGCGACCACCCGGTCCCAATGCTCGTCGGTCTCCTCGAGGATCCCCGGCATGCCGTGCACCCCGGCGTTGTTGACGAGCACGTCGAGCTTGCCGTAGCGCTCCTCGGCGAGGGCCACCGCCGCCCGCCAGTCCGCATCCTGCGTCACGTCGAGATGGACGTAGCTCGCCGACAACCCGTCGTCGACGAGGGCTGCGGTCGTCGCGGCGCCCTCCTCGTCGAGCACGTCTGCGAGTACGACGCTGGCGCCCTCCCGGGCGAGCAGCGCCGCGTGGGCGGCGCCCTGCCCGCGAGACGCCCCGGTGATCAACGCGACCTTGTCTTCAACCCGTCCACGCACCTGCGCTGCTCCTCGCTTCCCCCCCTTGGATGCCCGGCGGAGACGGACGCTAGTCGATATTGGACACCGTGTCCAGGTTCAGCGTCCCGTCCGGTCGGACGCTCGCATGACGCGCGCCGAGTGCGCGGGCGAAGAGGTCGGGCTCCGCGACGAGCAGCGGGAGCGAGCGCCCGAAGAGCTCCTCGGCGACGACGATGCCGGCGGCGAGGACCGCGTCGAGCCCCCGGAGCACGATGGCGGCCGGAGCGCATCCGGCGTGGATGAGCTCGAGCAGGACCGCGCTGGCCGAGGACGACCCCCGGCCGGCGGGCAGGACGACCACGTGGCCGGTCAGGCGCCGTCCGCACAGCGGGTGGGTGCGGTCGATGACCTCGCTCGTACGCGCGTCGACGCCGCCCCACAGGCTCAGCGGGACGTCCGAGGCGAGGACGGGGCCGTCCGCGCTGCCGGCGACGATCACGCGCGCCCTCACGCCGCCAGCCACCCCGGCGTGGCGACGACCGGCCGGCCGGCGATCGCGGAACGCACGCAGTCCCGCGTGCTGCCGAAGACGACATCCCGTCCGAGTACCCCCGGCGCGTAGTGCGCGTACTTGGCCGAGTTGGTCATGAAGGTGCCGCCGCCCGGCGGCAGCAGCGGCGTGTTGAGCACGCAGGTGTCGCAGACGAACTGCGCGCCGAAGCGCTCGAGCGTCTCGGCGAGCCCGAGCCGGACCGCGGCCTCGTGCACGCGAACGCTCGTGGTCAGGACCACGCCGACGCCCGGCGCGCCCCGCTCGCCCTCGACGAGGGATGCGAGCTCCCGGCACTCCGGCAGCGACAGGTGCGGGCTGCCGAACGCGACCGAGCCCAGCGCTCCCGAGCTCGGCGTCGACAGTGCGCTCCAAGCGCTGCCCAGCTGCTCGGCCCCGACGTGCACGATGCGCGCGGGCGCGCGTCCGCCCAGCGCGGCGGCCCGCGTCGGCGCCTCGGGGGTGACACCGACGACGTGGAACATCCCGACGGCCCCGGCCGTCGCGGCGGCCGCGGCGAACGCCTTGAGGTCGTCGGCGCGGATCGGGCCGGTCAGGCCGTCGACGACGGGCACCTCGCCGCCGGTCTGCGCGCCCACGAGGTAGCCCAGTACGGGGAAGAACGCGTCGTCGAGGTCGCCGCGATCGTCGAGCTCGAAGACGACACGGCCGAGGCGCGGCGCGTCGAGGTGCAGGCCGACGAGCGGGACGCGGCCCACGAGCGCCGCGCAGGCGTCGACGAGATCGCCGTAGCGGTTGGTCCGCGCGCCGAGGGCGCCGTTGGCAAACGCGATCGCATTGGACTCCGCCCAGGCGATGTGCTCGCCGGGCCGAGGCGGGTCCGGCTCCTGATATGGGGAGCAGGTGAACGTCGGCGCCGCGCCCAGCGCGAGATACGCGTCGGCGAGGCGCCCCGCCTGCCCGGCCCACGCCTCGGGGACGCCCTGGTCGCGCCAGTGCCGCCGGTCCACGGAGATGACGTTCGTCGACGTCGGCACGGCGAGCCGGCCGCCGAGCTTCACGAGCCGCTCCGCGAACGCGACGATCGCGGGCCCGGTGAGGATGCAGCCGTCGATGTGCGCGCGCGTGACGTCGATCAGCCGCGGCGCCTCCTGCATCTCGGCGAGGCGGACGAGCACCCGCATGGCGAGCCGGCGAGCCTCGCCCTCGGCGCCGTCCAGCAGCCCGCGGTCGCGCGCGGAGAGCCGCGGGCCGGCGGGCATGGCCGTCAGCTCAGCCCGTGACTGATGCCGACGTGCTTGATGCGGGTGTACTCCTCCACGCCGAGCAGGCCGTTCTCATAGCCGTGGCCCGAGTCGCCGAAACCGCCCACGGGCAGTTCGGGCGCGAGGGCGAGATGGGCGTTGACCCACACCGTGCCGAAGTCGAGCGCGGTGGAGACGCGCATGGCCCGGCCGAGGTTCTCCGTCCACACGGACGCGGCCAGCCCGAAGCTCGTGCCGTTGGCCATCCGGATCGCCTCGTGCTCATCCGCGAACGCCTGGACGGTGATCACCGGCCCGAAGATCTCCTGCTGGATGAGCTCGTCGGCCTGGTCGAGGCCGGTGACGACGGTCGGCTCCAGGAAGAAGCCCGGCAGGTCAGGGCGGCCGCCGCCCGTGACGACCTCCGCGTTGGACGGCCGCCGCTCGAGGAAGCCCTCGACGCGATCGCGCTGCCCCGGCGACGTCAGCGGCCCGAGGACGGTCGCGGGGTCGAGCGTGTCGCCGAGCTTCGCCGCTTGCACGCGCTCGGTGAGCGCGGCCACGAAGGCGTCCTTGAGTCCCCGCTGGACGAGCACGCGACTCGCGGCCATGCACTCCTGGCCCGTGTTGTAGAGGCCGGCCTCCGCGATGGCCGCGACGGCCGGCTCGAGGTCGACGTCGTCGAAGACGACGACGGGCGCGTTGCCGCCGAGCTCCATGACCGCCTTCTTGATGTGCGCGCCCGCGATCTCACCGACCTTGCGGCCCGCGGCGATCGAGCCGGTGAAGGAGACCATGTCGACATCGGGATGGGAGACGAGGGCCGAGCCCGCGGTCGCTCCGAAGCCGTTGACGATGTTCAGGACGCCGGGCGGGAGGAGCTCGGCCGCCAGCTCGGCCACCTTGGAGATGGAGACGGGCGTCGTCTCGGCCGGCTTGAGCACGACGGTGTTGCCGGTCGCCAGCGCCGGTGCGAGCTTGCAGACGGCCTGCAGCAGCGGGTAGTTCCACGGCGTGATCGCAGCGACGACGCCGACCGGCTCGCGCCGCATGATCGAGGTGAGGCCACGGACGTACTCGCCCGGGCTCATGCTCTCCATCGTCCGCGCCGCGCCCGCGAAGACGCGGATCGCGTCGACGACACCAGGCAGTTCGAGCTCGCGTGAGGCGGTGATCGGCTTGCCGGCGTCCAGCGTCTCGAGGCGCGCCAGCTCGTCGAGCTCGGCCGCGCACGCGTCGGCGAGCGCGAACAGCGCCGCGGAGCGATCCGCCGGGGCGCACGCCGCCCAGGCGGGTCTCGCCTGCTTGGCCGCGCGAACCGCGGCGTCGACGTCGTCCGCCGACGAGGCGGCCATCGTGGCCAGCGGTGTCGCGGTGGAGGGATTGAGGATCTCCGTGGTGGCTCCGTCGGCGGCGTCTCGCCAATCCCCGCCGATGAAGTTGCGGATGGCCAGGCGATCAGGGGCCTCGGTGGTCATGGTCGATCCTTCCGGTCGTCGCGGTCACTCGGTCGTTGCCCTGCCCCGACGGGCCGGAAGATCGGGCCGCGCTCGATCACCGGGTCGAGGATCCCGTCCATGATCTGCTCCGCCGCCTCGTCGAAGGGCGCCGGCCGGTGAGCCTGTCCCGGGTAGCCGATCGCCTCGCGCACCTGCGGCACGAGGAGGTAGGCGCCGGCCACGACGGTCGAGAGCTCCGTGAAGCCGCTGTCGGGATCGCCGGCCAGCCGCCGCAGTTCAGCGCCGAGCCGCTCTCGGGGAAGGCGTCCGAGCTCGGCCACGAGGGCCAGCACCCGATCGAAGGCATCGCGACGGGCCGCCAGCGCGCGGTCGAGCCAGCGGGGGTAGTCCGGCGTGCGGCTGGGCGTCCGCCCGGCCGGGCCGTCGGGGATCAGCGTGTCGGCGACCGCCAGCAGCGTCGAGAGCTCCGCCGCGGTCAGCGCCCGGGGAGGAAGCGGCCGGTACTCCGGAACGGAGAGCCGCTCGTCAGCGGGCATGGGCGAGCTCCTTCGAGACGACCTGACCGGCCGCGCCGTCGGCGATCCCCATGGCGATCCGCAACGCCAGGGCCGTGATGGTCGACGTCGGGTTCACGCCGCCGCTCGTGACGAACACGCTGCCGTCGGCCACGAAGAGGTTCGGCACGTCGTGGGCGCGGCCGAAGGCGTCGACCACGGAGCGGGCGGGATCGTCGCCCATGCGCGCGGTGCCGAGCAGGTGTCCGGGCTGGTCCGTCCAGAGCTCCACGGGCACCGTGCGCGTCGCCCCCATCGCCTCGTGGGCCTCCGTCATGCGTGCCACCGCGTGAGCGAGGATCGCCCGCGTGTTGTCGCCGAGGCGGTATTCGACCTTCGGCGCGGGAACGCCGTCGCCGTCGGTCAACGCAGGATCGAGGGTCACGCGGTTCTGCGCTTCGGGGAGGTCGGAGGCGTTGGCCGCCCAGAGGACACCACGCGCGTGGTTGCGGGTGGCTTCGTGGAAGCCGGCGCCCCAGCGGTCGTCGAAGGGCAGCTCCTGCTGGGCCTCCAGCGCGTTGAACGGGCCGGGCATCGGCATGGCGTTCCACTTCGCGCCGCCGACGAACGGATGCTCGGGTCGTGTCTCGTAGAACTCCATGGAGTGGATCAGCTCCCCGGCCGGCCCCATCCAGGAGTCGAGCTCGTCCTCGTAGTACCCGACGACGGTGGCGTTGGGATGGAGCATGAGGTTGCGGCCGACGAGGCCTGACGAGTTGGCCAGGCCGTCCGGGTGCCGAGCCGAGGCCGACAGCTGCAGCAGCCTCGGGGTCCCGACGCCGTTGGCGCAGACGACGACCGTCCGCGCCGGCTGATGGTGCTGGCGGCCGTCGGTGTCGATCCACGTGGCGCCCGTCGCGAGGCCCTCGGCGTCCGTGGTGATCTTCCGGACCCGGGCCCCGGTCTGCAGCCGCGCGCCGGCCTTGAGCGCCTGCGGAAGATAGATCAGGTCGAAGGAGGCCTTGGCTCCGGCGGGACACCCGAACTCGCACGTGCCCCAGCGCGCGCACGGTTCGAGCGTCTGGTGCTTGTAGCCGACGATCGCGTTGGCTCCCGGCCACCAGTGCCAGCCGAGCCGATTCATCCCCTCGGCCGCGCGACGACCGACCTTGCCGAGCGGGTGCGGCGGCATGGGGTAGGTCAGGCCGTCCGGGTACGCCGGATCGCCCTCGACGCCCGCCACCCCGAGGAAGCGGTCGACCTCGTCGTGGTAGGGCTTGAGCTCCTCGTAGGCGAGGGGCCAGTCGTCCGCGATGTCATCGAGGGAGCGGACCCGGAAGTCCGACGGCAGCAGGCGCAGCCACTGGCCGCCGTACATGATCGAGGAGCCGCCGACGCCGTTGAACATCACGGGGCTCAGCTCGGAGTCTGAGGTCTCGACCGGGTAGTCGGCCCGGTTGGCACGAAGGTTCGGGTCGTGGTGCCACTGCTGATGGCAGAGCAGCTCCCACTCGGGGCGGTTCGCTGGGAAGTCGTCCGCGTTGACCCAGTCGCCCTGCTCGAGGCAGAGCACGTCGAAGCCGCGGGTCGCCAGGGTGTGGGTCACGACGGCTCCGGCCGGACCGGAGCCGATGACCAGGACGTCCACGGGTGGAGCGGCGCCCACGTCGGCTCCCTCGCCTAGACGGTCGTTGCGGTCGTGACCACGGAGGCGCCGGCGGCTTCCAGGCGGCGGCCCAGCTCTTCGCGCGCCTCGGCGTCGAGCCCCACAAGCGGCGCGCGCACCGGTCCGGTCGCAAGGCCGACGAGCTCGCATCCGGCCTTGACCGCCGCGGAGTAACTCTGTCCCTCGAGGAAGCGGCAGACCGGCCACAGGCGCGCCCACAGGTCCCGCGCGGCAGCCAGGTCGAGCTCGTCGATGAGGTGGCGGTGCAGCTGGACGCACTGGTCGGGCAGGATCGACGCTGCCCCCCACACGACGGCGCGGACGCCCGCCGCGAGCGCCGCGTAGGTCAGGGTGTCCCAGCCGTTGAGCAGCACGGGACCGCTCGTCGCGCCGAGCTGGATGAGCTCCATGGCGGCGACGGCGTCGCCACTCGTGTCCTTGAAGCTCGTGACCCCGGCCACGCGGTGCAGCTCCTGGAACTGCTCGACCGTCAGGGTCGTCCCGGAGGCACCCGGGATGTTGTAGTACATGATCGGCACCGAGATCTGCTCGGCCACCGTGGCGTAGTGGTGCACGAGCTCAGGCCACTGGAGCGCCTCGTAGAAGGGCGGGACGATCATCACGGCTGCCGCCCCGTGCTCCTGCGCGTGGACGCTGAGCTCTACGGTCTCTCGTGTCGACAGCGCTCCGGTGCCGGGAACGGTGGGGACTCGCCCGGCTGCCGCCTCGATCGTCGTCTCGACGACCGCGCGGCGCTCGGCCACCGTCAGCGTCGTGAACTCGCCCGTGCTCCCGCACGGCACGAGGCCGCCGACGCCGGCGTCGACCGACCGGTGCACGAGGGCTGTCAGGGCCGCGTGGTCGACCTCAGTTCCATCGTGCGTGAACGGCGTGATCATGGCGGGCAGGACGCCCTCGAACTCGCTCATGCGAGCGCTCCTTGTTGCGGGACGGGGACTCGCGGGCCGGCCGCGTCGAAGCGCTCGCGCTCGGCGTCGGTCTCGGGATCGAAGGGCCGGCCGACGCCGACGCCCCAGGTGTCGCTCGCGGTGTAGCCAACGGGCAACGGGTCCGTCGCGTCGGCGAGGATGGAGGACTGGGCGTAGATCCAGCTGCGTCCCGTGAGCTCCGGGATCACCGCGTGATGGCCGCCCACCTCGAGCTCGTCTACGTAGCGCGCGACGAACCGGGTGTCGAGGATGCCCTCGTGGACGAAGTCGACGTCGCGGGCGAGCTCGCCCCGCCGGGCCATGATCGCCAGCCGGGCGCACGTGCCGGTCCCACACGGCGACCGGTCGATCCGGCCGGGACTCACGACCGTCGCGTTCCGCCCATCCCCGCCGACGCGGGGCGGGGCCGTCCAGACGAAGAGCCCGAGATCGTGGATGCCGGGGTTCTCCGGATGGGCCAGCGGGACCTGCTCGCCGGTGGCGGCTTTCACGCGCTCGCCGAGCGCGGCGAGATCGGCGGCCTCGTCCGGGGTGATGGCGAAGCCGTGTCTCGCCGCGTCGCAGACGCCGAAGAAGTGCCCGCCGAAGGCGAGGTCGACGGTCACGGTGCCGAAGCCCGCGACCTCGACCGGCACGTCGAGATGGGTGGCGAAACACGCGACGTTGCGGAACGTCACCGCCTCGCACCGGCCGTCGGCGCAGCGGGCCCGGACGTCCACCAGTCCGGCGGGAGTCTCGAGCGTGAGCCGCGTCTCGGGCTCCATCATGGGCAGGATGCCCGTCTCGAGCAGCACGGTGACCGTGTTGATCGTGTTCGTGCCGGACATGGGCGGATAGTCCGTGCCCTCCATGATCACGTAGCCGAGCGCCGCCCGCGGGTCGGCGGACGGCAGCACGACGACGGCCGAGAGACAGGACTGCCCCCGCGGCTCGAAGAGCAGCAGCTTTCGGAGATCGTCACCGCGCGTCTCGAACCAGCGCTTCTTCTCCCACACCGTGCGGCCCGGCACGTCCACGACGCCGCCGACGACGACGCGCGAGGCCTCGCCCTCACAGTGGGCGTCGACGGTCTGCAGCACCCTGGCCGGCCTCATGCCGCCAGCCGCTCCACGACGCGCTCGGCGGCCGCCAGGCCGGTACGGGCCGCGGTCTCCATCGTGCCCAGCTCGGCGAAGTAGTCCCCGGCCAGGTGGAGGTTGCCGTGCTCCCCGAGGGCACCCTCCAGCGGCGCCTGGAGCCGGTGGCGGCCAGGCCTGGCGAAGACGTTGCCGAGCGGCCAGCGATGGACCGTCGCCGCCGCGATGCATTCCCGGGTCTCCGGATACAGGTCGTGCAGGTCCGCGAGGAAGCGATCGACGATGTCAGCGTCCGGCGCCCGCATGAGCTTCGCGGCGCGCGACCCGCCGGCGAAGAGCATGAGGCTGCCCCCCGGCTCCCGCCGGCCGCCGGCACGCAGCGCGTGCGCCTGGTTCGTGAACATGTCGAAGATCCGGCCGGGCGTGGCCATCGCGTACACGTCGTCCCACGGCATGACGCCCTTCTCGTCGGTGTGCACGGCGACGGAGAGGAAGGGGCCGTAGGTGAGCTGCTCGAGCGCCGCCGCCGCGTCCGCGTCCACCGGCCCTACCAGCGGTGCCGCGTGCGGGGCTTGCGCCGCCATGACGACATGCCGCGCCCGGACACGCCGGGTCTCCCCACCCTGGCGGTACGCCACCACGTGCTCGGCCCCGTCGGGCGTCAGCCCCGTGACGGTTGCGCCCGTGCGGGCCCGACCGCCCAGAGCCTGCGCCAGCGCGGCCGGCAGCCGGCCGGTGCCGCCCAGCAGGTTGCGGCCGATGAGCGAGCCTTTGCCGCCCCAGACGAGGGCGAAGAGGCCGATGCCGCAGCCGGCCGACAGCTCGGACGGCTCGGCCGTCGCGCGATGGGCGGCGCACGTGAAGATCGAGGCGGCCGCCGGCGGCAGGGCACCGAGGAAGTCTCCAAACGTGCGTCCGTCCTCATACGCCAGCACCCGTGCCCGGACTGCCTCGGGTCGCTCGCCCGCCCGCGTCTGGGAAACGCGGTGGTAGCGGGCGACCCCGCGCCGGATCCTAAGGCCGGCGGCCGCAAAGGCGACGCGGTCGCGCGCGGGAAGTGGGAGACGCAGCGGATAGCTCTCCACTCGACCGCTCGTGAGCCGGGTGGAGCCGACGGCCATCCCCATCATGCTGCCGGTGACGGGGACGGTCTCGAGGCCGAGCTCGCGGGTCATGGCGTCCACGTGAGTGCCCGGAGCGGGGAACAGGTGCGCCCCGTAGTTGAGCCAGTAGTCGCCCTCCGGATCCGACCGCATCCGGCCGCCGAGGCGGTCGTCGCGCTCCAGCAGCAGCACGTCGCGATCGCGCAGTCGCCAGGTGGCCGCGAGTCCGGCGATGCCGCCGCCGATGACCACGACGTCCCGGGGCGGATCGCTTTGCGGCTCCTCATGGTGCATCCGACGATCGTCCCGCACTCGAGACATGCTCGGTAGCCTTTGGTCCTTGCGAGAAGCACAAGCGAACCTTTTGTCACTCCAACAGCTCCGGTGCTTCTCCGCGACGCTCGACGGGGGCTCGTTCACCGCCGCCGCGGAGGCGCTGACCGTCTCGCAGCCGGCCGTCGCGGAGCAGGTCCGGCGCCTCGAGCAGGCGCTCGGCGTCGACCTCTTCGTGCGCGTCGGCCGCGGCGTACGGCTCACGGATGCTGGCCGGGCCTTCGCGGAGCATGCCACGCGCACGCTCCGGGCGCTCGAGGACGCAACCGGCAGCGTCGGTGACCTGAGCACCCTCAGCGGCGGCACGCTCTCGCTCGGCGTGTTCAGCGCGCAGCTGGCCTACCGCCTCGACGAGCTCGCCGTCTCGTTCCTGCGACGTCATCCCGCCATGAACCTGCGGCTCGTCGGTCGCAACTCGTCCGTGGCCGCCGACCGCGTGCGCGGAGGAGAGCTCGAGGCAGCGGTCGTCGCCCTGCCGGTCCCTGACGCCGGACTCGAGGTGCGACCGCTCATGCGCGACGAGGTGCTCTACGTCAGTGGCGACCCCGCGCGCGCCACGGCCGCCATGACGATCGAGCGCTTCGCCGCGGCTACGCTCGTCTTCTACGACGCCGAGTCCGCCGACGCAGATCCCATCCGGCGCCAGCTCGCGGATCGGGCCCAGGCGCATGGTCTTCGCGCGCGCCCGCGCGTGGAGGTGGAGACCGTCGAGACGGCGCTGCGGCTTGTGGCCGCGGGGCTCGGTGACACGTACCTGCCGCGCGCTCACACGCGGACACCGGCGTACCCGTCCGGCTTGTCGGCGGTGCCGTTCGAGCCACCGATGTTCGACACGCTCGCCCTCGTCACGCGTCGGGCGGCACGGGTGTCTCCGGCGATGCGGACCCTCGTGGCCGAGCTCGAGGAGCACCTGGCTGGGGTGGCCGCGACGCTCGAGCAGCGGTGAGATCCGCGGGTCCACGGGCGCCGGCGGCAGTCGTGACTTCAGCGGTGGCTCCCGACGCGAGCCCCAGGCCGTCCGCGTGCGACGGGATCCCTTCATGCAGCTCCTCGGCGCTCGCGCTGCGGATCCATCCGGGACCCCCGTAGCAGCTGATCACGGCGACCAGCCAGACAGCTCACACGGCCGGTTCCCACTGGCGCACGGTCCAAGCGGCGGCGAGCTGCGGCGGCGGGAGCCCTGGAGGAGAGGGCTCCCGCGCCGCGACTTCCTCACGGCCTCAGGGAGACGCCACATGGGCGCCCGAGACGTACAGGCCGGGCGACCCGGACTCCGGGAGAGACGGAGCCTCGGCCCGGCGGTGCTCGCGAGGAAGAGGGGTGAGCCGACCGAACGGCGATCAGGGACTCGGGACTCGCTCATGCTCCTCGAGTGTGCGTCGCGGCCGCATCGTCGGCAAGGCGCGGCGTGAGAAACGTGATCCGCGAAGTTGCACAGTTAGCGCGAGCCGGCACGCCGCTCCTCGACGGGATGGGCCGACACGGTGACGACCGAGCGGCGTCAGGACTTGGACGCGATCAATCGGTCCACCAGCCCGGTTGCGTGTTGCCGTCGCCCTCGGCGTGGCCGCCGAAGGCGACGACCTCGAGCCCGTCGTCGCCGGCCTCCCACTCGCGCATGACGTGCGGCGGGCAGTAGACGACCTCGCCCGGGCCGACGTCGACGATCTCCTCGTCGAGCTTGAACCGCCCGCCGCCGGAGGTGACGAGGTAGATCTCCTCGACCGTGTCGTGGCTGTGCCCGAAGCCGACGCGCCGACCCGGCTTGACCCGGTAGCTCGTCAGCCCGATGGCCTCGGCGCCGAGCTCGGTCCGGGCGGGACGCCTCGAGCGAGTCGACCCCGTAGCCGGGGGCCTGGTCTGCGATGTCGGAGAGCTTGAGATGCTTGAAGTCCATGGCTGGAAGGTACGGCCGCCCGGCGCGCCGGTCTTGGAAGAATCCGACACGTGAGCAGCGATCGTCGAGGTGTCCTGCGGCCGGGTCAGATCGGACGAGCCTTCTCGCTCCAGCTGAGCCACCCGCCGACCGATCTCGCCGACGCCATCGACCGCCACTGGCTCGTTCGCTGGGATCTGCGTGGCCGGGAGCCCAACCGCACCGAGGTGCTCACCCACCCGTCCGTGCACCTCGTGTTCGAGCCCCACGGCGCCTTCGTGTACGGCGTACACCGGACCCTCGACGTGCGGACGCTGTCCGGGAGGGGGTACGCGATGGGAACCAAGTTCGTGCCCGGGGGTTCGCCGCCTTCAGCGGGCGGCCGATCGACGAGCTCACCGATCGGGTGCTCGAGCTCGGAGACGTGTTCGGCGGCGCGGGCGCCAGGCTGGCGCAGTCCGCTACGGAGCTGGAGGACCCGCGCGCCGCGCTCGAGCCGATGTACGACCTGCTGCGCGAGCGTCGGCGGCCGGCTGCGGCCGGGACCCAGGTGGTCGCCGCCGCGGTCGCCGGGATGCGCGAGGCGGCTCCGGGCACGCTCGTGTCCGACATCGCCGCCGAGCGGTCCGTGTCGGTGCGGACCCTGCAGCGGCTCTTCGCCGCCAAGTCGGCGTGAGCCCCAAGTGGGTGCTCCAGCGCTACCGCCTCCACGAGGCGCTCGAGCGCCTGGCCGCGGAGGGCCGCCCCGACTGGAGCCGCCTCGCGCTGGACCTCGGCTACTTCGACCACGCGCACTTCATCCGCGACTTCCGGGCCGTCGCCGGCCGGTCGCCCATGGAGTACGAGCGCGAACTCACCGCAAGCACCCACCACGAGAGGAACGGACGATGACCCGACAGGCAGTCTCGAGCGATCGGGCCCCGGAGGCGCTCGGGCCGTACAGCCAGGCGATCGTCGCCGGCGGTCTCGTCTTCTGCTCGGGCATGGCGGGGATCGACCCCGCGACGGGCACGATCCCGGAGGGGATCGAGGCGCAGACCGAGCAGGCGCTGGTCAACCTCGCCGCCGTCCTCGCCGCCGCCGGCGCGTCGATGGACGACGTCGCGAAGACGACGATCTTCTACGCCGACGTCGAGGACTTCGGGCGGCTCAACGAGGTCTACGCCCGGCACATGCCCGAGCCGCCGCCGGCCCGGTCGGCGCCGGCCCACGTGCGGCTGCCCCGCGGCCTGCTCGTCTCGATCGAGGCGATCGCGGTGCTGCCGGGCGACTCGCCGTGACGCCGAGGGCGCTCGACCGAGTTCCCGCGTCGTCAGCGGTCGCTCACGGACCTGGTCGCGAGTCGATGTCTGCCCCGGCGACGGCAGCAGGTCCGGCGCGCTCGCCGTGCCCGCAGACCGATTGCCGATGATCAGCGTGAACTCCGCAGCAGGAGCGCGACCCACGACCGGTAGGGCCGCCAGCCTCCGGCGACCGGCGCGATGTCGGCGTCATCGCTGAGCGTGGCTGCGCGGCATGCAGCGGCAGGGCGCCCCAGGGCTGGCCGCCGCTGCGCGCGGGGTGTCGAACGGGATCCGTGGGCGCTACTGGAGTTGGTCGCGGCGGCGTGTCAGGTAGGCGGTCTCGGCGGTGTTGCCCGCCAGCTCGATGGCTTTGTCGTAGGCCGCGCGTGACTGCTGAGTGCGGCCTAGCCGGCGCAGCAGGTCGGCGCGGGTGGCGTGGTAGGCGTGATAGCCGGCCAACCTGAGCTCAAGACGGTCGACGGCCGCGAGTGCCACCTCCGGTCCGTCGAGTTCGGCGACCGCGATGGCCCGGTTGAGGGCGAGGATCGGCGAGGGGTCGAGGCGGACGAGTTGGTCGTAGAGGGCGAGGACCTGCGACCAGTCGGTGTCGCGTACGTCGCGGGCGGAGGTGTGCACGGCGTTGATCGCCGCGAGGATCTGGTAACTGCCCGGAGCCACGCCGGCCGTGGCAGCGGCGAGGCGCTCGCGCACCAGCCGGTGACCCTCGGCGACCAGCGCCGCGTCCCAGGCCCCACGGTCCTGCTCGTCGAGCGTGACCAGTTCGCCGCTGGCCGAGACCCGGGCGGTGCGGCGGGCCTCGGTGAGGAGCATCAGCGCCAGCAGCCCGGCCACCTCGCCGTCGTCGGGCAGGAGGGCACGGATCAGGCGGGTGAGCCGGATCGCCTCGGCGGTCAGGTCGTGACGTACGGGATCGGTGTCGGGGCCGGTCGCCAGGTAGCCCTCGTTGAAGACGAGGTACAGCACGGCGAGCACGCCGGTTACGCGTGACGGGAGATCGTCGGCGGCCGGCACCCGATAAGGGATGCGAGCCGCCTTGATCTTGGCCTTCGCACGGGTGATCCGCTGCTGCAGGGTGGTCTCCCGCATCAGGAAGGGGCGGGCGATCTCGGGCACGGTCAGACCGCCGACCATGCGCAGCGTCAGCGCCACGCGGGCTTGCATCGCCAGCGCCGGGTGACAGCAGGTGAAGATCAGCCGAAGCCGATCGTCGTCGATGGCGCCGAGAGGCTCGGGCGGATCGTCGTCGTACACCATCCGAGCCTCCTTGTGCTTGTCGTCGCGCCTGTTCTCGCGCCGGATCCGGTCGATGGCCTTGCGGTTGGCGGTGGTGGTCAGCCAGGCGCCGGGGTTCGGCGGCACGCCCTCGGCCGCCCACCGCCCGACGGCGGTCGCGAACGCCTCGGCCGCCGCCTCCTCGGCAATGTCGAGGTCACCGAAACGCCGGGTCAGCGAGGCGACCACCCGCGCCCACTCCTCGTGGTGGACCCGGATGATCGCCTGCTCGACGTCGGCCACGTTCACAGGAACGGGCGCACCTCGATCTTGCGGTTGCAGGCCTTCGACCCTTCGGTGGCGAGCTCGAGCGCCACGTCGAGGTCGGGCGCCTCGATGACCCAGAAGCCGCCGAGATACTCCTTCGACTCGATGAAGGGCCCGTCGGTGACCAGCGCCTCCTCGCCCCGGTTGTCGATGACGGTGGCCGTGTTGGGCGAGGCGAGGCCGCCGGCGAAGACCCAGTGGCCCTCGGCCTGGAGCCGGTCGTTGAACACGTCGATCGCAGCCATCTCGTCCGGGGTGGCGAGGCCGGCCTGGTCGTGGATCACGGAAACCAGGTACTGCATCTGAAGATCGTCTCCTGTGGTGTCGAGGACAGTGTGCGAGGCGGCTCAGGACGCGTCGGTCGGCGGGTACTCGGGCCGGCCGGCCGGCCGGAAGGTCTGGATCGTCACGCCCTTCGTGTCGACGCGCGACTCGACCAGATCGAGCACGAGATCCGGGCCCGCGTCGGGGAACAGCCGCGCCCCCTGGCCGAGGACCACCGGGACCACGATCAACGTCATCTCGTCGACCAGGTCGTGCTCTAGCAGCCACTGGGTCAGGACGCCACTGCCGTGCACCTGCAGCTCACCCCCCGGCCTGGCCTTGAGGTCCGCGAGGGCGGTCGCGAGGTCACCCGGCAGGACCGTGGTACCTGACCAGGCCGGATCGGTGAGCGTGGTCGAGGCTACGTACCGGGGCTGGGAGTTGAGCGCCCGGATGGTGGGCTCCCAGCCAGGGACGTCCTGCTCGGTCAGGGTGCCCCACGTGCCGGCGTAGATCTCGTAGGTTCGCCGGCCGAGCAGGAAGGCGTCGGCGCGCTGGTAGGTCTGGTTGATGAGCGCGTGCGTGTCGGCGTCGCCTCGCCCCAGAGCCCATCCGCCGCGCTCGAACCCGTTGCGGCGCTCCTCCTCCGTCGCGCCCCCGTTCCCCTGCATCACTCCATCGATGGTGACCTGAGTCATCGTCGTCAACTTCATAGCCGCGATTCCTTTCCCTTGGCGCCGCCGCTTGTGGGCGGCCTCACCCCCACGACGAACAGCACCGCCCCGATCCGACACCTCCTAGCCGCCGACGCGCTGGATGCGGGCGGTCAGGCGAAGCACCGAGTCGGCTTCGATGGAGACGCCGTGGTTGATGAGTTCGTGGTGCGCATGCCAATCGCCGGTCAATGACTCGCACGGCGGCTCAAGCGACGTCAGCTCGACGCCGTCGATCGCTGTGACCTGCTGGCGATCGAACATCGATACGGCCTTGAACAACCACCCGCGTCTCGTCGGTCTTCTCACCGGTCTGCGGGTCGCCGGCCTACCTGAGCACGGCTGCGTGACACCCGGACCGGGGCGATCACGGCCGGGACGTTCGTCGCCGTGCGCCTTCGGTACCCGATCTGTACTTTCACATCGTGATCCGGTCCAAGGTGCTCATCGTCGGCGGCGGCTTCTCCGGCCTCGCCCTGGCCATCCGCCTCAAGCAGGTGGGCATCGACGACCTGCTGGTGCTCGAACGTGCCGCCGACGTCGGCGGCACGTGGGAGGCCAACACCTACCCCGGCTGCACGTGCGACGTCCCTTCGCATCTGTACTCGCTGTCCTTCGCCCCCAACCCGGACTGGTCGTCGACCTACTCACCCCAGCCGGAGATCCGCGACTACCTGCGCGACGTGGCCGACCGCTTCGGCGTGCGCCGGCACCTGCGCACGGGCGTCAGCGTGGAGCGGGCCGTCTGGGACGAGGAGGCGCAGCGGTGGCGCGTGGAGACCTCCGACGGCGAGTACGGTGCCGAGATCCTCGTCAGCGCGATGGGCCCGCTGACCGAGCCGAACGTGCCGGAGATCCCGGGCCTGGACGACTTCCGCGGCAAGGTCATGCACTCCGCCCGCTGGGACCACGACTACGACCTGTCCGGCAAGCGCGTGGCGTCCGTGGGGACGGGCGCGTCGGCGATCCAGTACGTGCCGGAGATCGCGCCCGAGGTCGAGGAGCTCGTCGTCTTCCAGCGCACGCCGCCGTGGGTGATACCCCACGCCAAGCGCCCGATCAGCGACGGCGAGCGTGCGTTGTTCCGCCGCGTGCCGCTGGTCCAGCGTCTCATCCGCGGCGCCGTCTACGCCGCCCGCGAGCTGCTCGTGGTCGGGTTCGTCAAGCGGCCCCAGCTCATGAGCGCGCTGGAGAAGCTGTCGCGCATGCATCGCGAGCAGCAGATCGACGACCCGCGGCTGCGCGAGGCCGTCGCGCCGACCTACACGCTCGGCTGCAAGCGGCTGGTGCCGTCCAACGACTGGTACCGGGCGCTGGCGCGCGACAACGTCCGGCTCGTCCCCTCCGGCCTGCAGGAGGTCCGCGGCAACGCCGTCGTGGGAGCCGACGGCGTCGCCCACGAGGTCGACGCGATCATCTTCGGCACCGGCTTCCACGTCACCGACATCCCGTTCGCGGCGCACGTCCACGGCCGCGACGGCGAGCGGCTCGACGCCGTCTGGCGCGGGTCCCCGCGCGCCTACCTCGGCACGTCGATCCCGTACTTTCCGAGCTTCTTCATGCTGCTCGGCCCGAACACCGGGCTCGGCCACTCCTCGATGGTCTACATGATCGAGAGCCAGGTCGACCACGTCGTCGCCGCCGTCCAGGCGCGCGAGGCGGCCGGCGCCACGGCGATCGAGATCCGGCCAGAGGCCAACGCGGCCTTCAACCGGGAGGTGGACGAACGCATGCGCGGGACGGTCTGGGACGTCGGCGGGTGCGCGAGCTTCTACCTCGACGCGACGGGCCGCAACGCGACCCTGTGGCCGGACTGGACCTGGCGCTTCCGCCAGAAGACCCGGCGCTTCGACCCCGGCGCCTACGACCTGCAGCGCGCGCCGGCGCCGCTGCCGGCATGAGGGCGGTCGCCTGCCAGCAAGGGACCTGGCCGTCGTCGACGACCGCGCGACGGACGAGCTCGGCACCCGGTCAGTCTGCTCGTCGAGGTGGACCGCTGCGGCATCTGCGGCTCTGACCTGCACGCCCGCCAAGGGCCCGGCGAGCTCGCCGACGTCCTCGCCGAGGCCGGCTATGACGCCTTCATGCGCTCCACCGACAGCGGCGGTCCCGGCCATCTGGGACGCCTTCAGCGGACTGACCGGAAGGTGGCTCGGATCTCGTCCGCGAAGGCGCTGGGTTGCTCCATGGCGGCGAAGTGGCCGCCCTGGTCGAGCGATGCTCATCGTTCGCGATCTCCTCTTCGGCCCGAAGCGCTATACGGAGCTCCTGGCCGGTCTGCCAGGGTTGAGCACCAATGCGCTGGCGGCCAGGCTGGGTGAGCTCGAGGACTCCGGCGTGCTGAGCCGCGACGTCGTGCCACGGCCGGGCAGCGGTACCGTCTACGTACTGACGCCCTACGGGCGCGAGCTCGAACCCGTCGTGCTGAGCCTCGGCATGTGGGGCAGCAAGACACGCGACCTCGACGCTCCCGGGGAGCCCCGACCGGAGCTCGCGATCCTCTTCCTCGCTCGCCGGCTCTCAGGACTCGCCGGCCCGCTCGCCGTCGCCGTCGACTTCGGCGAGTCCGACCACTTCACCGTCCTGATCGACGGGCACGGCGAGACCTCGCCGGCCCACGGCACCCACGAGGCGCCGGACGTCCGGCTGCGCACCGACGTTCTCGGCCTGTGGAGTCTGTTCGACGGCTCGGTCCGCGCAGACGACCTCGAACAGACCGGTCGCCTCACCGTCGACGGATCGCCGACCCCGCGACGAGAGGTGCTCAGCGCCATCACCGCTCCCGACGCCCGCAGGGAACCACCAGCCCCACCAGCGCCTGCCGGCAGCGCTCGCGACGAGATGTAGCTCGGTCAGGAGCGCGATGCCGTGCAGTGGCCCGGTCACGGGTGCGCCGGGGGAGGCGTGCAGCCGCAGAACACAGCGAGCTCACCGACCGCCCACCTGCGGAGGTCAGCCCTCCCGGCCCGCCGGTGCTCGGCGAATCTCGATCTCTCTGACCGAGGAATCCACCTGACCCGACCTCCGCGAGACCCGGGACGGCTCAGTCGCCCATCTCCACTTGGGTCTGCGTCGGGGCAAACCGGCTCTACAACGGAGGGGGAGGGATTCGAACCCTCGGTAGCGGGGTTACCACTACAACGGTTTTCGAGACCGCCCCGTTCAACCACTCCGGCACCCCTCCGCGGGCGCGCCTTCCGGCGCGGGACGGGTCAGGCTAGCCCGTCCGGGTCGCCCGCGACCTCCGCGGTCACGGGGCTCGCCGCGAGGTGAGCACCCTCCCGACCACGTCGAGGTCGCCGCGTGGTCCGCCACCTCCGTGACGGTCCACACGCGCGACCACGTCGCCCGGAGCACAGCGTGGTCGGTCTGACGAACCGCCGTGGTCCTCGAGCCGGACCAGGTCAGCGCCCAGGGGACGTGGGCGGGCTCGCGGACCGCCGCCCCGCCCGCCCGCCGCCGCGGGCTCGCGAACCGCCGCGCCGCCCCCGCCGCCCCGGCGCCCCCCGCCCGCCGGACCGCCGGGGTCTCCAGCGCGCACCCCCCTCACGCCGGATCGCCGTCCGGCCGCAGGGCCGGGGCGCCGCGCCGGGCCGCGAAGAAGTCGCGCAGCACGAGCGCGCACTCGAGCGCGAGCGTCCCGCCCGCGACTACGGGCCGGTGGTTCAGGCGCGGCTCGGCGAGGACGTCGAGGACGCTGCCCGCCGCGCCGGCCTTCGGGTCGGGCGTGCCGAACACCACCCGCGGCACGCGCGCGAGCACGATGGCGCCGGCACACATCGCGCAGGGCTCGAGCGTCACGTAGAGCGTCGCGTCGAGCAGCCGCCACGAGCCGACACTGCGCGCGGCCCGGCGCATGGCGAGCAGCTCCGCATGGGCCGTCGGATCCTGGCGCCGCTCACGCTCGTTGTGACCGGCGCCGACGATCTCGCCGCCCCGGACGACCACCGCGCCGACGGGCACGTCCTCGTGCGCGGGCGCGAGCGCCGCCTCGTCGAGCGCGGCGCGCATCCAGGTGGTGTCGTCGAGCGGGAGCGTCATGCCGGATACCCTCAGATCGGTTCGCGGGCAACTTCGGGCACCGTCGCATGTTGTAGTTCCCGCCCCACGTCGCACCCCCTCCCCATGCGCCCCCTTCCCCTCGTCCTCGGCCTGCTGGCCCTCACCGGCGCGACGGCCGTCTGGCCGGCGCCCGCCGCGGCGCAGGACCCGGCGCCCCCGGCGCCGGTCGCGGTCGCCGGGCGCGACTACCAGCCGGGCGAGGTGGTGGTCCGCGGCGACGACGGGACGCAGCAGGCCGTCGACGTGCACGGGCCCGTGATGGAGGCCGCCGCGCGGCTCGAGCGCCGGCCCGGCGTCGCCTCGGCCACCCCGAACTGGCTGGCCCACGCGTCGTTCATCCCGAACGACCCGGGGCGCACGGGCGGCTTTCCGGGCGGCTGGACGACCCAGCAGTGGAACTTCCTCAAGGGCCCAGCCGGCGTCGACGCCCCTGGCGCCTGGGACCACCTCATCGCGAGCGGCCGCCCGGGCGGCAAGGGCGTCGTCGTCGCCGTGCTCGATACGGGCGTCGCCTACCGCCGCTACCGGCGCTACCGGCGCTCCCCGGACCTGCGGCCGCGGCTGCGCGCCGGCTACGACTTCGTCGGCGGCGACCGCTACCCCGTCGACGACAACGGCCACGGGACCCACGTCGCGTCGACGATCGCCGAGTCCGTCAACAACGGCGTCGCGCTCACCGGCCTGGCCTACGGCGCGACGGTCATGCCCGTGCGCGTGCTCAACCGCTTCGGCGAGGGCGACAGCCTGGCCATCGCCCGCGGCATCCGCTACGCCGTCCGGCACGGCGCCCAGGTCATCAACCTCTCCTTCGAGTTCACCCCCGCCGCGACCGCCGCGTTCATCCCGGACATCCTCTCCGCCCTGCGCTACGCGCGGCGCCGGGGCGTGCTCGTGGTCGCCGCCTCCGGCAACGAGGGGTCCAGCCGCGTCGCCTATCCGGCCCGGGCCGCCGACGTGCTCTCCGTCGGCGCGATCACCGAGCACGCGTGCCTGGCCCGCTACTCCAATCGCGGGACGCGGCTCGACCTCGTGGCCCCGGGGGGCGGCCCGGACGCCCGCTCGGCCCGCGACGCCACGTGCACCCCGCACGAGCCGCCCGGGCGCGACATCCTGCAGATGACCTTCGACGGCTCCGTGCGCCGCTTCGGGCTGCCGGAGGGCTACGAGGGCACCTCGATGGCGGCCCCGCACGTCTCGGCCACCGCGGCGCTCGTCATCGCCTCCCGCGTGCTCGGCCGGCGCCCGACGCCCGGCGCGGTCGAGCGCCGGCTCGAGCGCACCGCCGACGACCTCGGCCCGCGCGGCTACGACCGCCGCTACGGCTGGGGCAAGGTCGACGCCGCCGCGGCCACCGCGCCGTAGCTCAGCTCAGGTCGTGCGGACGATCAGCACGGAGCAGGGCGCGTGGTGGGAGACCTTGTTCGGCACGGACCCGAGCAGGAAGCGCTTGGTCCCCGACATGCCCTTGTTGCCGACCACGACGAGGTCGACCCCCCGCTCCTCGGCCACGTCGAGCAGCGCATCGGCCGGATCGCCCTCGCGGGCGTGCACCGCGACCCGCTGCACCCCGAGCCCGGTCAGGACATCGCGCGCCCCGGCCAGCAGCGCGTCGACGTCCTCGCGCGGGTTGACCCGGTAGGCCACGTCGCTCGGCGTCTCACGCGCCTCCTCGCGCAGCCGCTGGCCGGAGACCGGCGCGAAGGCGGACACGACCTCGATCGCCGCCCCGACGCTCGCGGCCAGCTCACCGGCCTCGCGGACGGCCTTCATCGCCGTCTCGGAGCCGTCCGTGCCCACGACGATGGAGGCGATCATCCGGCGATCGTATCCGCCGCTCCGGTCCCGGATGCGTCAGAGCTTGATGACCGCGATGACCATGCCCACGACGACGAAGAAGACGATCGCGATCTGGGCGTAGAGCAGCAGCCGGGACACGCTCCGAGCGTAGGAGCCGGCTACTGCGCACTCCCCAGGGCGGTGTCGAGCGCCGACTTGACGCTGTTCGGATCGCCGACCTGGATCGAGAGCGCGGTCGCCGGCTTGCCCCTGCGAGCGAAGAGGAAGCTCGGCGTCGAGTTGATGCCGAACTTCGCCTGGCGGGCGGCGACCGCCGTGAAGCTCGCCTTGACCTGGGCGCTGTTGCGGCTCGAAAGCGCCTTGGCGGCGTCGAGCCCGCTGACCTGCTTGGCCACGTCGTCGAGGAACGCGTCCGTGACGTAACCGGAGTTCTCGACGCCCTGGTTGGCGTAGAACGTCTCGGTGAAGTCCCATGCCTTGCCCTGCCGGCCCGCGGCGATGGCGGTCTGGGCGGCGGGGACCGAGTCCTCGCCGAGGATGGCGATCGGCCGCATCACGAGCTTGACCTTGCCCGTGCGCACGTAGTCGTTGACGAGCGTCTCGAGGCCCTGCTCGCTGAACTGCTTGCAGATCGGGCACTGCAGGTCGAGGTACTCCTCGACGGTGGCCGGCGCCTTCGGGTTGCCGAGCGTCAGGCCGGACTGCGGGATGCCCGCGAACAGACTCGTGGACTGCGCCTTCTTGACCGGCTCGTCCTTCGAGCCGCCCGTGACCGTGAGGGCGATGACCACGGCGGCGAGGACGAGGACGACCACGCCGCCGAGGACGGCGAGACGCCGGGTACGCAGGGCCTTCGCTCGCTCGGCCTGCTCGGCCGCGAGGCGCTCCTCGCGCGCGCGCTGCTTCTGCTCGGATCGGGAGCTCATGTCCCCCGATTGAAGCGGACGCGCGATCAACCCGGCGTAAAGGCCGCTCAGCCCGACCGAACTCGTAATCCCGAGGCGGTTGCAATAGCGAGCCCCCGGGGTTAGGTTGACCCGGTCGAGCATCGAGGGGGGACCGATGAGCGCGGGAGGAGGTCGGGTCGCGGGACCGTCACGCCGGCAGCGGATCACGAGGTCGCTGACGGCGGCCCAGTGGCGCCGCGCCGCGGGTCTCGCGATCGTGGTCGTCGGCCTGCACGTCGTCGGCTTCGCCCTCCTGTTCGGCCTCGTCGTGCCCAACCACCTGAGCCTCGGCACCAGCGGCGTGTTCGGCATCGGCGTCGGCATCACCGCCTACACGCTGGGCCTGCGCCACGCGTTCGACGCCGACCACATCGGCGCGATCGACAACACGACGCGCAAGCTGATGACGGAGGGGCAGCGGCCGCTGAGCGTGGGCTTCTTCTTCTCCCTCGGCCACTCGACGATCGTCTTCGCGCTGGCCGCCGCCTTCGCCCTCGGGATCAAGGGCCTCAGCGGCGCGGTCGAGGACGACAGCTCCGCGCTGCACAAGGCGACGGGCCTGATCGGCCCGACGGTGTCCGGCGTCTTCCTCGTCGTGATCGGGGTGATCAACCTCGCGGTCCTCGTCGGCATCGTCGGGGTCTTCCGCCGGATGCGCCAGGGCGAGTACGACGAGCGCAAGCTCGAGGCGCAGCTCAACGCGCGCGGGTTCATGAACCGCTTCCTCGGGCGCGCGACGCGGGCGGTCAAGCAGCCGTGGCAGATGTACCCGCTCGGCCTGCTCTTCGGCCTCGGCTTCGACACCGCGACCGAGATCGCGCTGCTGGCCACCGCCGGCACGGCCGCCGCCGGCGGGCTGCCCCTCTATGCCATCCTCTGCCTGCCGATCCTGTTCGCGGCCGGCATGTGCCTGCTCGATACGATCGACGGGGCGTTCATGAACTTCGCCTACGGCTGGGCGTTCTCCAAGCCGGTGCGCAAGGTCTTCTACAACATCACCGTCACCGGCCTCTCCGTCGCCGTCGCGCTGATCATCGGCGCCATCGAGCTGATGCAGGTGTTCGCCGACAAGCTCAGCCTCACGGGTGGGGCGTGGGACTTCTTCTCCAACCTCGATCTCAACGACGTCGGCTACGTCATCGTCGGGCTTTTCGCCGTCACCTGGGCGATCGCCCTCTCGGTCTGGCACTTCGGCAACATCGAGGAGAAGTGGACCGCCGGGCTGCGGCCGGGCGAACCCTCGTGACCCGCGCACGGCACGCACCACCTCCGCGGTTCCAGACGATCGACGACGTCACGGCCATCCTCCGAGACCGAGGCGGGCGCCTCTCCATGTCGCGACGGGTCCTCTTGGAGGCGCTCTTCGCCGCCGACGCCCCCGTCTCGGCCGAGGAGCTGGCCCGGAGGCTGTCGCTGGAGGTGAGCTCGGTCTATCGCAACCTCGAGCATTTCGAGGCCCTGGGAATCGTCCGTCACGTCCATCTCGGCCACGGCCCCGGGCTGCACGCGCTCGTCGGTCGGGGCGCGACGGATTACCTCGTGTGCGAGGCCTGCGACCGCGTCACCGCCGTCGATCCGGACCGGCTGGCCGGCGTGCGGGCGGCGATTCGAGCCGAGTTCGGCTTCGAGGCCGGCTTCGGCCACTTCCCCATCCTCGGCCTGTGCGCGGACTGCCTGGCCCACGGCCACACGCACCCCGAGCACGGGCACGAGCACGGGCACGCCGAGCGCCCCTGAGGGCGCGGGCGCAGCTCAGCCGTGCGCGCGGTGGGCCTTGACCTGCCGGCGGTGCCGGCGCACCGCGCGCGCCTTCGCGCGGCGGCGGTGGCTCGCGGCGCGTGCCCGCGCGCGGCGGCGGTGGCTCGCCGCGCGGGCGCGACGGGCCCTGGCCTTGCGGTGGTGTGCCGCGGCGCGCGCCCGGCGGGAGACCGCGTGACGATGGGACGCGGCCGGCGCGGAGGCCGCCGTCGCCCCGCCACCGAGGCTGCCGAAGGTCGTCGCGTAGGTCGCGCCCGCCCCGTCGGAGTGCTGCGGATTGCCCGCCACGACCCCGAGGCCGATCTCGCGGAAGACGGGGCGCAGGACGTTGTCGCGGTGCCCCGGGCTGCGCATCCAGGCCGCCACGATGGCCTCCGGGGTCGCGAGCGTCCCCGTGCCCCAGGCGAGGTTCTCCCCGACCGTCCAGGCACGGTCGGTGGGGATGTAGCCCGTGGCGCGGATGCGGTCGACGGCGGAGGACCCGTCGCCGCCCGTGTGGGAGAAGTAGCCCGCGGCCACCATCTCGCGCGAGTGGGCCAGCGCCGCCCGGGTCAGCTCGGGGTCGGGGGCCAGCGGCCCGAGGCCGGCGTCGGCGCGCTCGCCGTTGACCAGGCACAGCGTCGCGGCGGCGACGGCGTCGAGGCGCCCGGAGGCGGGGGACAGGTCGCGGTCCGGGCACGCGGCGCCCGTGGCGCGGGCCACGTCGGCCCCGCCGAGGCCGGTGGCCATCGCCAACAGGAGCAGGACGAGCAGTCGGGCGGGGCGGGACATCCACCATGCTCATCGTCGCGGAGCGGCCCGGGCCCCACGGATCCGCCTCGAAGTGGACGGCCGTTCTAGGGCGCCACCCGGACGCGCCGCCTACTCAGCATGTAGGCACGGGCGTGGCGACTGAATGGCGACGGGTAAGGGCGCGATCGGGCGGCGGCGAGACGCGGCCAGAAGTCGCCGACTGGCCGTTCGCCCGCTTCCTGCCGACCGCCGGCGTGAGCGTCGCGCACGCACAAGGCGGGAAGGACGTCGCCAAACCGCCTCTCACCCGCCTCCTGCCCCGCCCAGCCGCAACCCCGCGGACGATTGCCCTCCGCGAGCAGAGCCCGTCGCCTTCCTCACCAGCCGCCGTGACGCGTCCAGCCTGCCCCGCGAGACCGGCGCCCGCCTAGGGCTGGATGACCGCCTTGACGACGCCCTCCTTCTTCTGGAAGCGCTCGTAGGTCTGGGGCGCGTCCTCGAGCTTGATGTGGTCGGTGGCGAACCCCTCGACGCCGAGCGGATCGCCGTCCTGCAGCAGCGGGATGATGTCGTCGGCCCAGCGCTTGACGTTCGCCTGGCCCATGTGCAGCGCGAGCTGCTTGTCGAAGATCGTCAGCATCGGCATCGGGTCGGCCATGCCGCCGTAGACGCCGCTGAGCGAGATGGTGCCGCCGCGCCGACAGATGTCGATCGCCGAGTACAGGGCCGCCAGGCGGTCGACGCCCGCGGTCTGCATGACCTTCTCCCCCAGCGCGCTCGGCAGCAGCCCGGAGAGCTGGTGGGCGAGCTTGGCGACCGGGGCGCCGTGGGCCTCCATGCCGACCGCGTCGAGCACGGAGTCCGTCCCGCGACCGTCGGTCATCTCCCGGATGACGTCGCCGAGGTCCTTGCCGTGCTCGCGGAGATCCACGACCTCCGTCCCGCGCGCGCGGGCCCGCTCCAGGCGCTCCGGGACCAGGTCGATGCCGATCGGGCGGTAGCCGCGGTGGGTCGCGATGCGGCAGGCCATGTCCCCGATCGGGCCGAGCCCGAGGACGGCGATCGTCCCGCCGTCGGGCACCTTGGCGTACTCCACGCCCTGCCAGGCGGTCGGCAGCACGTCGGAGAGGTAGACCCAGCGGTCGTCGGACCCGTCCGCCGGGACCTTGATGTGCGTGTACTGGGCCTGCGGCACGCGCAGGAACTCCGCCTGCCCGCCCGGCACCTGCCCGTAGAGCTTCGTGTAGCCGAACAGCGGCGCGCCCATGCCCTGGTCGCGCACCTGCGTCGTCTCGCACTGGGTCTGCAGGCCCTGGTCGCACATCCAGCAGTGCCCGCAGGAGATCTGGAACGGGATGACGACGCGATCGCCCACGGCGAGGTCGCCGACCGCCGAGCCGACCTCCTCGACGATGCCCATCGGCTCGTGGCCGAGGATGTCGCCCTCGGTCATGAACGGCGTCAGGACCTCGTAGAGGTGGAGGTCCGAGCCGCAGATGCCGCTCGACGTCACGCGGATGATCGCGTCCGTCGGCTCCTGGATGGTCGGGTCGGGAACGGTGTCGACGCGCACGTCGCGCTTGCCGTGCCAGGTGAGTGCTCGCATGTCCGGGCGCTGCCCGCGATGGCCGCGAACGACGCGGGACCCGGTCAGCCGGCCGCCGCGCTGACGGCGGGCCCGACCGGGTACGAGGTCGGCCATGGAAGCCTGGGACCTCACCGCCATCGACGTGGAGCCGCACGCCCCGCGCATCCTCCGCTCCGACGACGGCGCGGCGCGCGTGATCGCCCTGCGCCTGCCGGCCGGCGAGCGCCTGCAGGACCACGAGGTCCACGAGCACGCCTGGCTGACCGTCGTCTCGGGCGCCGTCGAGCTCGTCGAGCCGGGTCGCTCGGTGAGCGCCGGCGCCGGCACGCTCGTGCACTGGGACCCGCAGGAGCGCCACGAGGTGCAGGCCACCCGGGACGCTCTGCTCGTGCTGACCCTGGCCCCGTGGCCCGGCCCGGGACACCCGAGCACGCGCCAGACGTGATCGGCAGGGATGGAGAGCCGTCCGAGCGGGAAGGCGCAGCGGATGCCTTCTGACATCCCCACCATCCCCCTCGGCGACGGCGTCGACATCCCGCAGTTCGGGCTCGGGGTCTTCCAGGTCCCACCGGAGGACACCACCGAGAACGTCACTCACGCGATCGAGGCCGGCTACCGCCACATCGACACGGCCAAGGCCTACCGCAACGAGGCCGAGGTCGGCCAGGCCGTCCGGGCCTCCGGCCGGCCGCGCGAGGACTTCTTCATCACCACGAAGTGCTTCAACTCAGACCACGGCTACGACCAGGCGACCCGCGCGCTCAAGACGAGCCTCGGGCAGCTCGAGATGGAGCACGTCGACCTCTACCTCATCCACTGGCCCGTGCCCTCCCAGGATCTGTACGTGGAGACCTGGCAGGCCTTGATCGACGTGCAGAAGGCCGGGCTCGTGCGCTCCATCGGGGTGTCGAACTTCCAGCCCGACCACCTCGCGCGGATCATCGACGAGACCGGCGTGACGCCGTCGGTGAACCAGGTCGAGCTGCACCCGCTGCTCCAGCAGCCGGGCCTGCGCCGCGAGCATGCCGACCGCGGCATCGTCACGGAGGCGTGGAGCCCGCTGGCGCAGGGCAAGGCGCTCGACGCGCCGGCCATCGAGGAGATCGCCGAGGCCCACGACAAGAGCCCCGGGCAGGTCGTGCTGCGCTGGCACATCCAGCTCGGCAACGTCGTGTTCCCGAAGTCGGTGACCGTCGAGCGCATCCAGCAGAACATCGACATCTTCGACTTCGAGCTCTCCGGCGACGAGATGGCCGCCATCGAGGCGCTGGACGCCGGCGAGCGGACCGGCCCGGATCCGGACACGTTCGTCGCGCCGTAGGTCGCGCTCAGTCCGCGTCGGAGCGAGGGCGGTCGGCGAGATAGCGCAGCAGCGCGGGATCGCGCGTGCGCAGCTCGTCGACCGGCTCTCCCGTGCACGTGCACAGCTCCACGACCGCCTCCTCGTCGCTCACCCGGTACGAGCGCCACAGCGCGCCGTGGGCCTCCCAGCGGGCGAGGACGTCGAGCGGAGCGTCGCTCATGGGGGGCAGTGTGGCAGCTGTCGAGGCGCGGCCGGATCATGCCTGACTTACCGGATCCTGGGAAGGAGGGGCTGACATCGAACCCAGGGAGCATCACATGTCGCCGCTTGCCATCGCCGGAACGGGTTACGGGATCATCGGGATCCTGGTCATCATCGTGCTCGTCCTCCTGATCATCTCCTTCCTGAGGAGATAGACCTAGGCGCCGCCGGCGCCCCGGGCGGCCGTCCAGCGGCCGCCCTCCGCCCGGGATGGCGCGCGCCTGGCACTGCGGCGCTCGGCGACCGCCACCTCGAGCTGCCCGCCGGCCCGCCAGCGAGCCAGGTCGCCCGTGCGGAAGGCGCGCCCCGGCCCGTACGGGTCGGCGACGAACGCCGCGGCGGTGAGGTCGGACCGGTGCCGATAGCCGGCCGCCACGCCGTCGCCGGCGATCAACAGCTCGCCGGTGACGCCGACCGGCACGGGCCGGCGGTGCTCGTCGAGGACGTACGCGCGCGCGTTTGCGAGCGGGCGGCCGACGGAGACCGGGACCGAGCGCTCGACCCGCGCCAGCGTCGCGTAGCCGGTGGTCTCCACGGTGCCGTAGGCGTTCCACAGCACTCGGCAGCGATCGAGGAGCTCGTCGGCGAGCGCCCGTGACAGCGGCTCGCCTCCACTCAGCGCCCTGAGGGACCGAGCCGGCCTGAGGCCGGTGTCGATCAGCGTCTGCCAGGTGCTCGGCCGGGCGTGCAGGACGCTCACCTTCTCCCGGGCGATCAGCCGGCTCAGCCGCGCGCCGTCTCCGGCGAGCTCAGCGGAAGCCATGACGATCCGGGCGCCGGACACGAGCGGCAGCCAGAGCTCGAGGGCGGAGACGTGAAGGAGGGTCGACGGCAGGACGAGGACCGCGTCGGCGGGGCCGAGGCCGAGCTCGGTGGCCAGGGCGACGGCGCGGTCGGCCACCGCGGCGTGCCGGAGGGCCACGGCGCTCGCGTGGCCCGCCGCCACCGGCGCGTACTGCACGCAGCCGACCGCGTCCGGGGCCACCTCTCGCCCGAGCGCCGGCGCGTCTGCCTCGTCGTCGTCGTCGAGCGACAACACCCGTGCGCCCGAGGCGCCCAGCCGGCCCGCGAGCTCGGATGAGGCCAGCACGGCCGCCGCGCCGGCGTCGGTCATCCTGGAGTCCACCCGCTCCGCCGCCAGGCCGGGATCGAGCAGCAGGTAGGCGGCGCCGGCCTGCAGCACCCCGAGCACGCCGGCGACCAGGTCGACGGACGGCTCCGAGGCCACCGCCACGACGTCGCCCTCCTCCACGCCCGCCGCGAGCAACCGACGGGCGATCGCACCGGCCCGGGCCTCGAGCTCGGCGTAGGAGAGGGCGGCCTCGCCGGCCGCGACGGCGGGCGCGTCGGGCTGCCGGGCCGACCACACCCGGACGAGCTCGTGCACGGCGCCGCGGGGTCCCTCGGTGGCGGTGGCGTTCCACTCGACGAGCTGCCGCTGCGCCTCGGCCGGCGAGAGGAACGGCACGCTCGAGACCCTCGCGGTGGGCTCGGCCGCCAGGGCGCCGACCAGGCGTGACCAGTGCTCGGCCATCCGCGCGACGGTGGCGGTCTCGAACAGGTCGCGGTCGTAGATCAGCCGGCCGGCGAGGTGCCCGTCCGGGCGCTCGTCGAGCTGCAGCTCGAGGTCGACCTTGGCGTTGCCCACGGCGTCGCCGATGGCGGTCTCCATGAGGTGCAGCGCCCACGCCGGGTCCGGGGCGGCCCTCGCCGGCTCCATCACGAGCATCGTCTGGTAGATCGGGTTGGCGTTCGCGGCGCCGTCAGGATGGAGCTCGCGCACCAACCGCTCGAACGGCACGAGGTGGTCGAGGCCGTCGAGCACCGCGTTGCGGACCCGGACGACGAGCTCGGCGAACGACGGGTCGCCGCGCAGGTCGACCCGCAGGGGCACCGGCGTCAGGCAGTAGCCGACGACGGACTGGAAATCGGGTCGCTGGCGGAGGTCCGCCGGCGTGGCGAAGACCACGTCGTCCTGTCCCGAGTAGCGGCTGAGCAGCACGGCCCAGGTCGTGGCCAGCACCTGGAAGAGCGTGGCCCCGGCGTCGCGACCGAGCTCCCGCAGGCGGTCCACCGCCTCCGTGGGCACCGAGAGCGCCACCACCCCGCCGCGGTTGGCCGGCGCGGGCGGCCGCGGCTGGTCGAGCGGGACGGCGAGCACCGGGAGCTCGGCCAGCTGCTCGCTCCAGTACGCCAGTCGCCGCGCGGCCCGCGGCCCGGCGATCCACTCCTGTTCCCAGCTCGCGTAGTCCGCGTATCGCGACGGGGGCTCGGGGAGCGGCGAGGGCCGGCCGGCGCTGAAGGCGTCGTAGAGCGCGATCAGCTCGGGCACGACCACGCGGTAGAGGCTGACGCCGTCGAAGACCAGATGGTGCAGGCCCAGGTAGAGCCGGTGCTGCTCGGCGGGAAGGCGGAGGAGCCGCGGGCGCACGAGCGGCCCGCGGCGCACGTCGTAGGGGACCCGGGACATCTCCGCGACGAGGCGGGCGGCCTGGCGCTCGGCCGGCTCGGGGTCAAGCCGGCTGAGATCGACGAGCGGGAGGTCGAAGCTCGGCGCCGGACGCACGACCTGCGCGGGCGCGCCGCCAATGGTGTCGAGCGTCGTGCGCCAGGCCTCGTGGCGCCGGACGATCTCGTCGAAGGCGCGCCGGAAGGCTCCCGCGTCGAAGGCGCCGTCCTTGCGGATGGAGACCGTCTCGTTGTAGCTCAGCCGGTTCGGAGCCAGCAGGCTGGCGTACCAGAGGGCCTCCTGGGCCACGGACACGGGCGGTGCCGAGGCCCCGACCGCGGGTGCGGTCATGCGACGCCGACGTGCAGCTCGGTCAACCCCCGGAGGCCGAGATTGGGGCGCCACGAGATGGCCTCGTCGGCCACCGACAGCTCGGGGAAGCGCCCGAGCAGCGTCTCGAAGGCGATCTGGCCCTCCATGCGGGCCAGCGGGGCGCCGAAGCAGAAGTGGCTCGCCCAGCCGAAGGCGAGGTGCCGGTTGTCCTCGCGGCCGAGCTCCACGCGGTCGGGGTCCGGGAAGCGCTCCGGGTCGCGGTTCCCCGCGCCCATGACCGCGATCACCGCGGCGTTCTCGGGAATCTCCTTGCCGCCGAGCACCGCCCCGGCCGGAGCCAGGCGGGCGGTGTGCTGGCTCGGGCTCTCGTAGCGCAGCAGCTCCTCGACTGCGCTCGGCATGAGGCTCGGGTCGGCCCGCAGCCGCGCGAGCTCGTCGGGCCGGCGCAGCAGCGTGAGCAGCCCGTTGCCGATGAGGTTGGTGGTCGTCTCCTGCCCGCCGACCATCGTGACGATGACGTTGGCGACGATCTCCTCCTCGCTGAGCCGGTCCCCGTCGACCTCGGCGGTGACCAGCGCGTTCACGAGTCCCTCGGTCGGGTGGTCCGCCTCCTGCAGCACGGCGGCGTGGAAGTAGGCGACCATCTCCTCGACGGCCCGCAGCGTCTTCTTCGCCCGGCCGGGGTTGTGCTGGAAGTTGCCGAGCATCTCGGCGAAGTCCTGCGACCAGGACTTCAGCAGCCCGTGATCGGCGGTCGGCACCCCGAGCATCTCCGCGGTGACGATCGCGGGCAACGGGTTGGCGAGCCCGGCCATCACCTCGAAGCGGCCCCCGTCGCCCAGCTCGTCGACGAGCCCTTCGGCGATCTGGCGGATGTGGTCGCGCAGATGGGCGATCCGGCGGGGCGTGAACGCCGCCGACGCCAGCCGGCGCACCCGGCCGTGCTCGGGCGGGTCGAGGAAGAGCATCTGGCGCACCATCACCGCGGCGATCGGGGTCAGCTCGTCCATGCCGAGCGCGGCGAGCCGCTCGGGATCCGGAGTCCGGGCGGCCTTGTAGCGGTGCAGCACCGTGGAGACGTCCGCGTAGCGCGTGACCACCCACGCGTGCAGGTACGGATCCCAGTACACGGGGGCCTCGTCGCGCAGCCGGCGGTACAGCGGATAGGGGTCGGCGAGCACCTCCGGGTCGAGGAGGTGGTACAGGCTGAGGGCGCCGGAGCCCTCCTCGACCGCCGGGCTGCTCACCCGGTCACCAGGTCCCCGGCCGCCCGGCGATCGGCGGCCAGCTGGCGCTCCACCTCGGCCGCGATCGCCGTCAGCGTCGGGTGGTCGAACAGGTAGCGCAGGCTGATCTCCACGTCGAACAGGCTCTCGAGCCGGACGATCAGCTGGGCGCCGAGCATCGAGTGGCCGCCGAGCAGGAAGAAGTTCTGATCCATCCCGAGCTCGTCGACGTCGACCTCGAGCAGCTCGGCCACGACGGCCGCGGTGCCCACCTCGACCCGCGTGCTGGGACGCCGCCCCGCCGGCTGTTCCGCCACGGCCTCGACCGGCGCCGGCAGCGCGTCCCGGTCGAGCTTGCCGTGCTGGGTCAGCGGCAGCGCATCGAGCTCGATGTGGCGGGAGGGCACCAGGTGCTCGGGAAGGAAGGCGCCGAGGAACTCGCGCAGCTCGTCGTCCGAGGGGCACGCGTCACCCGCGGCGACGATGTAGGCGACGAGCCGGCGCTCGGCGCTGGAGTCGCCGACGCCGACGGCGACGGCCGCCTCGATCGCCGGGTGCGAGGTCAGCGCGGCGGCGACCTCGCCCGGCTCGACGCGGAAGCCCCGGATGCTCAGCTGGTCGTCCACGCGCCCGAGGAAGTCGAGCTGCCCGTCGGGCCGCAGGCGGACCCGGTCGCCGGTCCGGTACCGCCGCCCACGCTCATCCTGCAGAAAACGCTCGGCCGTGAGCGCCTCCCGGTGCAGATACCCGGGCCCGACCGCCACGCCGCCGACCACGAGCTCGCCCTCGAGGCCCGGCTCGACGGGCCGCAGCTGCTCGTCGACGACCTCGGCCACGACCCCGGCGATCGGGCGGCCGATCGACGGCACGCCCACGCCGTCGGGCGCCACCGGGCCCGACGTGGCGACCACCGCGGTCTCGCTGAGCCCGTAGTTGTTGACCACGGTGAAGCCGAGGCCCGGCGGCGGCCGCCGGGTCAGGGCGTCGCCGCCCGTCAGCAGGTGGCGCAGGGCTGTGTCGTCGGGCCAGGTGAGGCCCAGGACCCCCTCGGCCACGGCGGTCGGCAGGAAGCTCACGGTGATGCGCTCGCCCACCAGCCAGTCGCGCAGGCCGACGGGATCGCCGCGCAGCGCCTCGGGGACCACGTGGATGGCGGCGCCGGTCGCCAGGGCCGGCCAGATCTCCCAGACCGCGGCGTCGAACCCGGGGCTGGCGATCTGCGAGCAGCGGTCCGTGGCGTCGAGGGCGAACGTCGCCCGGTGCCAGGCGACGAGGTTCGCGAGGCCGGCGTGCTCCACGAGCACGCCCTTCGGCCGCCCGGTCGACCCGGACGTGTAGACCACGTAGGCGAGGTTCTGGGGCAGCGGCTCCCGTGCCCCCGGGAGCACCGCGGGGCCGGCGTCGGTCACGACGGCGGTGGCGCCCGAGTCCTCGAGCATCCACCGCACCCGCTCGTCCGGATAGCGCGGGTCGATGGCGACGAAGGCGGCTCCGGCCTTGAAGATCGCGAGCCCGGTGACCACGAGGGCGGCCGACCGGTCGAGGCAGAGGCCGACCAGGTCGCCGGGCCTGACGCCGAGCTCGCGCAGCCGCCCGGCGAGGGAGTCCGCCGCGGCGTCCAGCTCGCCGTAGGTCAGCGTGCCGTCCGGCCCCCGGACGGCGACGTTCCCGGCCGAGGTCGCGACCGTCTGCTCGATGAGCGGGAGGACCGTGGCTTCCAAGCCTGACGTGCCGACTGCCATGTGCACCTGCCTTCCGTGGACGGTGAGCTCCTTGTCAGCGAGGCTACCGAACGACCGGGTCCTGGACCATCGAAATTTCAGTTGAACCGACCGAGATTCCGGGCAACGTCCGGGACCCGGTCGCCGAGCGCCGCGCCGGCCACGGCCGCGGCGAAGCCGGACGCCAGATCGACCTGGTGCACGGCCCAGCCGGACACCGTCTGGAACCGGCGGCCGCCGCCCCAGGTGTCGACCGTCGCGAGGGGAAAGGTGAGGCCCGTGCCGATGCCCTTGACGTAGGCCTCCTTGCTGGTCCAGCACCGAAACGACGCCGCCAGGCGGTCCGCCGGAGGCACCGCTGCCAGCGCCCGCCGCTCGCCCGGTGAGAAGCACCGCGCCGCGAGGAGATCGACGTCGGCGGTCACCCGGATGCGCTCGACGTCCACGCCGACGTCCATGTCCCAGCTCGTGGCGTAGAGGGCGAGGTCCGCGCTGCGGGCGGCGCTGAACCGCAGGTCCGAGCCCGCCACCCTCGGCTTCCCCCCGGCGTCCGTGATGATCCGCACCGCTGCCGCGGGACACGCCAGCTCGCCCGCGAGCAGCCGGCGCAGCCACCCCCGGCCGGCCAGGAAGCGGTCCCGGTCCAGCGGGCGGCGAAAGCCCTCCGCCCGCCGGCGCTCCTCCGGGGCGAGCGAGGCCGCCAGCTCCGCCAGCTCCGCGGCCGAGGCGTCCAGCGGCGCCCACCAGAGCGAGACCGGGGAGGGCTGCGGCTCGGTGACGCGCGCGTCGGGCATCGTGCCGGCCTGGACCGTACCGGCGTACGCGTGCGGCGCGCGGGTAGGGCCCGCCGCATGCCCACCATGAGAGTCGCCCGCGTCCCCGAGGCCGGTGCCCAGTTCGAGCTCACCGACGTCGACGTCCCCGAGCCCGGTCGCGGCCAGGTGCGCGTCAAGGTCCACGCCTGCGGCGTCTGCCACTCCGACTCGCTGACGGTGCTCGGCGCGATGGGCAACGACTTCCCCCGCGTGCCCGGCCACGAGGTCGCGGGCGTCGTGGACGCCGTGGGCGACGGCGTGGAGGGATGGGCGGTCGGCGACCGTGTCGGCGTCGGCTGGTTCGGCGGGTGCTGCTTCGTCTGCGAGCCCTGCCGCCGCGGCGACTTCATCTCCTGCGAGGACGGCCTGGTGGCCGGCATCGCCTACGACGGCGGCTACGCGGAGGCGATGATCGCCCCGGCCGAGGCCCTCGCGCGCATCCCCGACGACCTCTCCGACGTCGACGCCGCCCCGCTGCTGTGCGCCGGCATCACCACGTTCAACGCCCTGCGGGAGTCCGTCGCCCGGCCGGGGGATCTCGTCGCCGTCCTCGGCGTCGGCGGCCTCGGCCACCTCGGGATCCAGTACGCGAAGGCGATGGGCTTCGAGGTCGTGGCCATCGCCCGCGGCACGGAGAAGGAGCCGCTCGCGCGCGACCGCGGCGCCCACCACTACATCGACTCGACCACCACCGACGTGGCGGAGGCGCTCACGGAGCTCGGTGGCGCCGCCGTCGTGCTGGCCACCGTCACGGTCCCCGACGCGATGACGCCGACGCTCGGCGGCCTCAAGCCGCGCGGGCAGCTCGTCGTCGTCGGCGCCTCGGCCGACCCGCTGCAGGTCCCGCCCTTCGCGATCATCCCGGGCTCGACGGCCGTCCAGGGCCACGCCTCCGGCACCTCACGGGACTCCGAGGACACCCTGCGCTTCTCCGTGCTGACCGGCGTGCGCCCGACGATCGAGACCGTCCCGCTGGCCGACGCGCAGGCGGCCTACGACAAGATGATGGCCGGCGACGCCCGCTTCCGGATGGTCCTGACCATGACCTGATCAGCCGGCGGGGCCGGTGAACGACGAGCGCCCGACGACGAACACCCCCCGCTGCGGGAGGCTGAAGTCGCCGAGGCGCGCCGGCACGGGCGCCGGCCCGGTGGGCCCGAGATCGAGGCCGCCCAGGGTGGCGTGGCTGCCGGTGGCCACCCAGACGGTCAGCGGGTTGGCGATGAAGCGCTGCCCGTCGGGCGCCAGGCCGATCAGGCGCAGCCGGCCGGCACGCAGGGCCGGGCCGGCGACGCGGGACATGACCTCCAGCACCGGGCGCGATCGCCACGCCCGGTCCGGGAGGACAGAGCCGAGGGCACTGAAGCCCCGGGTCACCGGCGTCGAGCCGAGCTCCATCGACCACTCGAGCTCGCCCTCGCCGGCGCGGACCCGGAAGGCACGGGGCCCGGTCCAGTCGATGTGGATGGGCCCCTCGCGCACCTCCTGCACGGCGGACCCGAAGTACCGCGTGCACGCGAGCTCGGCGGTCTGGTCCTGGTAGAAGGTCCAGCGGCCGGCCGGGTCGCGGTACCACACCGACCGGTAGCCGGGCCCGATCGACGAGGCCGGGAAACGCCGCAGGCCCAGCACGTGGCCGGAGCGGAACGGCAGCCCCATCACGCCGTAGCCGAGGAACCGCTCGCCCGGGCCGGGCGGCAGCTCCGCCCCGCGCTCGAGGTCCTCGGCGATGGCGGCGGGCTCACGCATGGCTCAGCGCCGCGCCTCGCTCAGCGCGGACCGCGCGGGCGCGCCACGCCGCTGCCCGCGGTTGCCGAGGACGACGAGCAGCGCCACCATGACGAGCATCCCGACGAAGATCGTCGCACAGTTCGCGACCACCCGCCCGGCGCCGTGGAGGGCCGGATCGATGAACGGGTAGGGGTACCAGCCGGTGATGGCGCCGCGCGCGAGCGTGTAGAGCGTCCAGACGGCCGGGAAGGCGAGCCAGGCCGCACCCGCGCGCCACGTGAGCCGGCGGCCGGGCGGGTCGAGCACCCAGTCGAGGACGACCACGACCGGCATGACCTGGTGCAGCACCGTGTTGACCCACGGTTTGGTGAGCTGCAGGTCCTCCTGGACGTCGGTGAGCAGGATGGCGAAGACGAGCCCGGTGAGGACGAGGGCGAAGACCGCGGCCCCGCGCAGCACCCCGCGGCGCGCCGGCGACGCCGGGAGCCCGAGGGCGGACATGCCGAGCACCGCGACACCGAGCAGGTTGGCCTGCACGGTGAAGAAGCTGAAGAAGTTCAGCGCCTCGAAGGCCGACCCGGTGGAGCGGGAGGCGAACTGGTCGACGATTGCCGCCAGCGCCAGCCCGGCGAAGCTCAGCCTGAGCACCCGCAGGACGGTGACCGGCAGCACGGGCGAAGCCTACTGCCGGGCGCGCACGCTGAGGGTGACGCGGCCGGCCCGTCGCCGGCCGCCCTCACCGACTCAGCACGAGGTCGCGGACCGCGGCCGGCTGCGAGAGGAAGGGGTGGTGGCCGGCGTCGAGCTCCACGACGCCGCCGGCCCGACCGGCGAATTCACGTTGCGCGCCGACGGGCGTGCCCCGGTCCTCGGCGCAGATGAGATACGTCGAGGGCACGTGCTGCCAGGCCGCTGACCGCACGCGCTGCTCGAGGACCGCCAGGCTCTGACGGGCGGTCCGGTCCGTGGCCTGTCGCTGGATCTCCGGATCGCAGTCTTGGAGGAACGTCTCGGCCAGCGCGTCTTGCCGGACGGTGAAGGTGCCGCCCTCGGGATCGATGTCGAGAAACGATGCGGGCTCCTCGCCACCGAACGAGGACAGGCTCTGTCCGACCTCGGGCAGGTAGCTGGACACGAGCACCAGATGGCGGACGGCGGTGACGCCCGCCGCGGCCTCCGCGGTGACGATGCCGCCGTAGCTGTGAGCGACCACGACGGTCGGCTCACCGCTCGCCGTCAGCACCTCCCGGACCGCAGCGACGTCCTCGGCCAGCCCCGGGCCGTTCGCGTCCGTCGGCTCACCCGTCTCGCCGCAGCTCGGCAGGGCGGGCGCCTCGCTGGCGACGTCCCGCTCGGCCAGGAGGGCGGCGGTCCGGTGCCACCACCACGATCCGTCCTTCACGCACGCCCCATGCACGAAAACGACCCGCATCACGACCTCCGCGTTCTCCAGCTCGCCCTAGAGGGTTCGAACCTCTGACGTGTTCCACCCGGCGCTAGTCAGCCCACCAGTCGCGCTGACCCTCCACGTCTTCGCGCGGATGCTCGCCGAGACTGGGCGCACCGAAGACGAGGATCTCGAGGCCGTCCGGCCCGCCCTCGTAGCCTCGCCAGGTGCCGGGCGGGACGCGCACCACGTCCCACTCCTTGACCTCGACGATCTCGTCGTCGAGCTTCATCCGCCCGCTCCCGCGCACGACCACGTACACCTCCTCCTGCTGCTTGTGCGTGTGGCCGTACGGGAACCGATAGTCGCTCGGGATGCGCTGGTAGCTCAGGCCGGACTGCTCGAGCTCGAGCGCAGTGCTTGCGAGGCGGAACTCCAGGTCCGGCGCGCCGTCGAAGTTGGACCCGAGATCCTCCAGATCCGCCTTGAGGTTCCTGAGCGTGAACGGCACGGCCGCGATCCTATTGTTCGATCCCCGCCCCGCCGGGCCCCGCTGGGGCTCCCTGCGGCGTGCCCGGGAGGATTCGAACCTCTGACTGGCGGCGTCCGACGTCCCGTTCAGCCCGAGGTGTCGATGAGTTCGGAAGCGACCCACTGGGCGACGTGCTCCGGATACGGAGGCGACAGTCCGAGGACGATGTGCGCGAAGCCGGCGTTGATCGCCTGGGCGATCGCTTCCCGGGTTCTCACGGCGTCGTCGTAGGCCACGCGGAGGTGGATCGAGCGTGTGATCGCCGCGGGGTCGCGGCCGATCTCGGTGCAGTAGCCGTCGAGCCGGGCGCTGCGCTGCATGGCGTCGTCAAGGTCGGCGCCTGGGATATTCCACACGTCGGCGTGCTCGGCGACGACGCGTAGGGTCGCTGTGGTGCGCCCGCCGATGACGATCGGTGGGTGGGGTCGCTGGACGGGCTTGGGGTTTTGCAGTGCGCCTCGCAGTTGAACGTGCTGGCCGTCGAAGTCGAACGGCTGTTCCTCGGTCCACAGGCGGCGGATGACCGTGCACGCCTCGCCCAGACTCGCGACCGCGTCGGCGAAGTTGGCGTAGGGCAGGCCGTTTGCCGGATACTCGCGCCTCGCGGCGGGCGGGTTGGGTCGTGATCCGACGCCGATGCCGAGTTCGAGGCGCCCGCCGGAGACGATGTCGGCGGTTGTCGCGATCTTCGCGAGCATGGCGGGTGGCCGGAAGCGGTTACTCGTCACCAGCAGCCCGAGGCGCAGGCGCGCGGTCTGCGCCGCGAGCGCCGAGAGCAGCGTCCAGCCCTCGAAGATCGGGCCATCGGGATCACCGCCGATCGGCATGAGGTGGTCGAACAGCCATGCGTGCTCGATCTCGGGGACTGCGTCGGCCTCCGTCCAGACCCGCAGCAGCTCGTCGTAGCCGACCTGCTGCGGAGCGGTGGCGATCCCGAAGCTGACCGGCTTGCTCATCGTGAGTCCAACCGGCCAGCTGCCTGCGGCTCATGGGCATCCATCGAGAAGCCAAAGCCGTGCGAGAAGAGCACGACCGGCAGGTCGGGACCGGTCTGCGGCGCAGTGACGCGGACCTGGAGGTCGGCGCCGCGCTCGGGGGCAGGCAGCACGACCGGCCGGCATGGGACGACCGGGTCAGCTTTGGTCGTTCGGGAGCTCACGATGATCCTCCTGGGTAGACTGAAGCGGAGAGGGTGCCCGGATCACGATAGGACAAAGCGGGGACCCTCCCCACTACCGTGACATCGCGAGCGTCTCAATCCACCCGTCGCGTCGACGCCGAGCGCAACCGCGAGAGGATCCTCACCGCCGCGCACGCCGCCTTCGCCGACCCCGAGGCCGACGTCTCAATGGCCGAGATCGCGCGCCGCGCCGGCATCGGCTCGGCCACCCTCTACCGCAACTTCACCAACCGACGCGAACTGCTCGAGGCCCTCTACGTCAACGAGATCGACGCGGTCTGCGCGGCCGCGGCGACGACCGACGGCGACACCCCCGGCGCGACCCTCGAGGCATGGCTGCGCCGCTTCTACGCCTACTTCACCAGCAAGCGCCTCGTCGCCGCCGAGCTGCTCGAGCACACCAACGCCGAAGCCCCCTTCTTCGGCGCCGGCTACGCGCGCGTCCTCGGCGCCGGCCGGCCGCTGCTCGACGCCGCCCGCGCCTCGGGCGAAGTCCGGCCCGACCTCGACCTAGAGCAGATGCTCGCGATGCTCGCCGCCATCGCCAAGATCCCCGCCGACGCCGTCGACCGCGAACCGATCCTCGAGACGGCCCTCGACGGTCTCCGGGCCAACGGCGCGGGCCGACCACAGATCGATGACCGATCAAGCTCGCCGCGACGGCCTTCATAAGGCCGAGCCGCTCTGCCCCTGACGCGGCGTGGCGGGCTCAGACCAGCCTACGCATCACACCTGCCGCGCTGCTGGCTCGCTCGCCATCAGCATGTCCGGAGAGAAGGAGCGGAGAGAAAATCCGGGCGGCGCCACTCGCTCACCGCCGAGGATGTACATGAGCACGCGCGAGTGCCGCCGTGCTTGTGCGCGCGTGCAATAGAGCGGTTGTGATCCGAGGCGGCGCCCGCAGAGAATTCCTCGGGGTGCCACCGCTCCCGAAGCCAGCGATCACCTTCTTCGGTCCGGCGATGAGTGCCGTGGCTGCCGCGCGCGGCCGGCGACGCTCAGCCGCCGGCACAAGTTTGACTCTCGAGTTGAGCCCACCCGAGACCCGGTCGACGTTGCCCATCGCAGGGGGCACGACGACCAGGATCGCCGCCCGCGACACAGCCCATAAGCACGACTAGCTCGCAACGCCCGCGGCGACCGGGGGGACGGGGTCTGCACGCTTGCGATCGGCGTGGGCGTCTCACTGATGCGGCGAGGGAGAAGTAGCACGGCGAGGTTTGTCTTGAGGGTCGTGCGACGTCCGGTCATCGGCGTTCTTTCGGATTGAGGTGGGAGACGTCATTGCGCGGGCGTCGATCACGCGGCGGCGCGCTCGTCGAGCGGCCGGCGGCGCAGGCTCACGCGTTCGATTGCCGGGGGGATGACGGCCTGGGCCGCGTCGAGCGGAGCGATGTCAGTGCCGGGCGCGACGATCTCGTCGATCTGGTCGAGGACCTCGTCGGAGAGCGTGACGTCCAGGCCGACGAGGAGGTCATCGAGGTGCTCCATCGTGCGCGGCCCGAGGAGTGCGCTGGTCACGCCCGGGTGCGCGATCGCGAAGGCCATCGCCAGGCGGGTCATCGGCAGGCCCGCCTCCTCGGCGAGCGGGATGAGCTGCTCGACAGCTTCGAGCCGGCGATCGTCGGACAGGGTTTCGAGGAAGGGCGCGCGGACGAGGTCGGTCGGCTGTCCCTTGCGGACTCGGCCGGTCAGCATGCCCTGCCCGAGCGGACCCCAGACCAGCGTGCCCATCCCGAAGCGCTGGGCGAGCGGGAGCACCTCGCGTTCGATGCTGCGGTTGAGGATCGAGTACGGCGGCTGCTCGGTGCGGAAGCGCTCCAGACCCCGACGTTCGGCGACCCACTGGGCGTCGACGATGTCCGACGCGAGCGTCGTCGAGGATCCGATCGCGCGGACCTTGCCGGTGCGGATCAGGTCCGTGAGGACCGACAGCGTCTCCTCGATGTCGGTGTCGAAGTCGGGGCGGTGGACCTGATAGATGTCGATGCAGTCGGTCTGCAGGCGGCGCAGCGAACCCTCCACCGCGCTCGTGATCCAGCGCCGCGAGGCGCCCTGCTGGTTGGGGTCCTCACCCATCGGGCGCGTGAACTTGGTCGCCAGCACCACGTTGTCGCGGCGCCCCTCGAGCGCCTTGCCGACGACCTCCTCCGAAGCACCTTGGGAGTAACCGTCGGCGGTGTCGATGAGGTTGATGCCGGCGTCCAGCGCCTTGTGGATGATGCGGATCGAATCCGCGTGGTCGGAGTTGCCGATTGACGCGCCGAGCAAGAGCGTGCCGAGCGCGTAGGGGCTGACCTTGATGCCGGTGCGACCGAGGGTGCGGTAGCGCATGGAGTCTCCTTAGGACGGGTGGCGAGCGAGCGAGCCATGACCTATGCTGGTCTAAGCGGAACACTCTTCCGGAACTATACGGAACAATGTTCCGGAACACAAGTCAGGAGTGGAATGGCCGACAACACAGCACCCGTGGAACGCCGCAAGCGTGTCGATGCGCAACGAAATCTCCACGCGCTGCTCGAGGCGGCCAAGGCGGTCTTCGCCACGCTGGGCGTGGACGCACCGGCCAGGGACGTCGCCGATCAAGCCGGCGTCGGGGTCGGCACGCTCTACCGACACTTCCCGACGCGCGCCGCCCTGGTGGTGGCCGTGCTCGAGCAAGAGATCGACGCCTGCGCGGATGCGGCGCCGATCTTGGCAGCGAACCACGAAGCTGCTGAAGCGCTCGCAGCCTGGCTCAGCCGCTACACGACCTTCCTCGAAACCAAGGACGGGCTCGCAACGGCATTGCACAAGGGGGAGCCAGCATTCGATGGCCTGGTCGAGCACTTGTGGCAGCGATTCGCTCCCGCGCTCGGGTCACTGCTCGAAGCCGCGGCGTCCAGCGGGGAGATCCGCTCGGACGTCAGCTCGCAGGATCTCCTGGCAGCTGTCGGCAGCCTCTGCCTGCCCGTGCCCGGCGTCGCTGACGGGTACAGCCGGCGCATGGTCTCGGTTCTCATCGACGGGCTTCGCCACGACGCGAAACGCGCGGCATAGGCCAGCCCTCTTGGGAGAGTGAGGCGTCCCGGCGGCCGTCAATCGCCTTATAGACCATCCTCCCGTCAGCCTGTCGACGCAACTGCCTTCGGCTCGATGTCGCCGGCTGGATGGAGCAGGTCCTCGAAACCGATGCGCTCGTAGAACTGCTCGCGGACCCGCTCGGCAGCAGCGCTGGAGCGCTCGCGGGGCTGCGAGGTGATACGGGATCGTCAGCCCAACGCGGCGCTTGGCGCCGATCTCGTCAAGCGGGTCATCGGCAGCCGGCTGGCGGCCGCCGAAGACGTCGATGACGGCACGGGACTCAACTGATCGCCAGGCTCCCCGAGCGCCTCATCAACCGCGTGCCGCTCGAAGGGCTGGCGGTCATCGGCGCGCCGAAGGACATCCCCCAGATGAGCTACTGCATGTGCTGGAGCCCCATCGTGCACCGCGACCCGGCGCACACGTGGCTGCGCGAGCTCGTGACCTCCGTCGCCCAGTCGCTCTGAGGGCAGCTAAGCCCCCGTCGCCGACAAATCGATGCTCACCACGGCCCGGATGCCTTGCGCTCGAGCAAGCCCGCGCCACGCCTCCCGATGTCGACGCACAGCCCGAATCAAAACCAAGGTTGGCGATCGGCTCGCGAGACGGAAAAGGCCTCCATTTGGAGGCCTTCCTCGTACGCGCCCGAGAGGATTCGAACCTCTGACCTTCGGTTCCGTAGACCTCGGCTCTAGGGCATAGATTTGCCTCCACAGAGCCAAATCTTGCCCGACTGGTCTCCGAAAGGTCGCCAGAAGGTCGATCCCCCGGCTTTTTGGGGGCGGCGACCTCACGTCGCCACGCGCGCTCGCGACCGAGAGCGGGCGCGAGCTCGGCACGCGGACAGACGACCGCACCTCGTCCGCAGCGGGCGTTTCCCGCTCGCCGCCGGCAACGCTCGCATCCACGGGATTGCGATAGTGCGGCTTCGCACTCCTCGACACGATCCACTCGCCAAGCGTCGGCGGTTCAGATGGCTAGTGCTCGCCCGCGGCCTGCACGAGCAGGGCGATCTGGACGCGGTTGTCGACGTCGAGCTTGTCGAGGAGGCGGGAGACGTGGGCCTTGACCGTGGCGACGGAGAGGTGCAGCGCCACGGCGATCTCGGCGTTGGTCTCGCCCCGGCCGACGGCGAGGGCGACATCCCGCTCGCGTGGGCTGAGCGTCGCCAGCCGGTCGCGGGCTTGCTCGGCGCGGGCGCCGGCGTCGCCGGCCACCATGGAGATGAGCCGGCGTGTGACCGTGGGAGAGAGCATGCCGTCGCCGGCGTGGACGAGCTCGATCGCGCGGACGATCTCCGCCGGCGGGGTGTCCTTGAGCAGGAAGCCGGCTGCTCCGGCCTGCAGCGCGCGCAGGACGAGCTCGTCGGCGTCGAAGGTCGTGAGCACGAGGACGGCGGGCGGGTCGGGCTGCGCGGCGAGCAGGCGGATGGCAGCGATTCCGTCGAGCTCCGGCATGCGGATGTCCATGAGGACGACGTCGGGGCGGTGGAGGTCGACCGCGCCGAGCACCTCGCGGCCGTCCGCGGCCTCGGCGACCACGTCGAGGTTCGCGGCGCCGGCGAGCATGATCCGCAGGCCGGAGCGCACGAGCGCGTCGTCGTCGACGAGCAGAACGCGGATCATCGTGGCAGGCTCGCACGCAGGACGAACGCGCCGTCGGGGTCGACGCCGTGCTCGAGCGTGCCGCCGGCGAGCGAGACGCGCTCGGCGAGGCCGACCAGGCCGGTCCCCGCCCCGGGCAGCGCAGATCCCACGCCGACCGCCACCGGCGCGAGGCTGCGGACCTCGACCTGCAGGTTGCCGTCGGGCGCGTGGACGGTGAGCGTCACCGCTGCTCCCGGCGCGTGCTTGCGAGCATTGGTCAGGCCCTCCTGCGCGATCCGGTACGCGGTGCGGCCGACGGCGGCGGGCGGCGCCGCGTCGCCCAGCTCGATCCGGGCGGTGACCCGCATCCCGGCCGCGCGCGACTCCTCGACGAGGGCAGCGAGGTCGGCGAGCGTTGGCTGGGGCGGTTGCGTCAGGCTCTCGCTGCCGTCCTCGCGCAGGACGCCGATCACGTCGCGCAGCTCCTCGAGCGCCGTCCTCGCGCTCTCGCGGATCACGCCGGCCGCCTCGGCGACCTCCCCGGCCGGTGCGTCGGGGTGAAACTCGAGCGCGCCTGCGTGCACGGAGAGCAGCGAGAGGCGGTGGGCGAGCACGTCGTGCATCTCGCGCGCGATCCGCCGCCGCTCGGCCGCGCGGGCCTCGTCCGCGGCGCGGTCGGCCTGCGCGCGCAGCGATCGCACGAGCTCTCGCCGCGCGCGTACGAAGAGTCCCCAGCCGAGTACGACGCCCGTCAGCAGCAGGCAGGCTCCCGCGTTGACCCAGTAGCTACCGGCGGGGGGGTAGAGCAGCGGGCTCGCGAAGGCCCAGGCGATCAGGAGCCCGGCGATGACGGCCAGATCACGGCTACGAGCCCGGATCGCGGCGTTGAAGGTGGCGGCGAGGTTCGCGCCGGAGGCCGTGAGGATCACGAGCGAGACCGCCCCGACGCCGATCCCGACGGCGGCTGGATGGGTGCGCCGCCAGTGCAGCGAGACGAGCGTCGCGATCCCGACCACGACGGCCACGACGCGCAGCCAGGGCGGGTGCATCTGCCAAGTGCCCGCGAGGGTGGCGGCGCTGATCGCGAGCGCAACCACGTAGATCGTCGCGTCGACGAGGTGGTCGCGGCGGCCACGCTCCTCGTCGGGGGCGTCGATCACGACGCCGGGCAGCGCGGAGCGAAACCAGCCGGACAGGCCATCGGTAAGGCGTGCTGTCGCCTGGCGTGCCATCGCTCGAGGACGAAGGCTAGGCGAGGGTCACGGCCGCGACCCCCTACCAAGGTCGTTGTCTGCCACCGCCGCAGGGCTCGGCGAACGTAGCCCGCGGACCGTGGTTGCAAACCCGGCGGGCCGCGAGTCTGCCAGCATGATCCTAACCACAGGACTCACCAAGCAGCTCGGCGGGCGCACCGTCGTCTCGGACGTCACGTTTCGCTGCGAGCCGGGCACCGTCACGGGCTTTCTCGGCCCCAACGGCGCCGGCAAGACCACCACGATGCGGATGCTCGTCGGCCTCTCCCAGCCCGACAGCGGCACGGCACGGATCCTCGGCGGGCGCTACCGCGACCTGCCGAACCCGGGCCGGCGCGTCGGCATCCTGCTCGACGCGTCCGCCCAGCACTCCGGGCGCCGCGGTCGCGAGGCGCTCGCCGTCTCCGCCCACACCATGGGCGTGCCGGCGCAGCGCGTCGACGCGCTGCTGAAGCTCGTCGGCCTCGACGAGACGGCGGCCCGGCGGCGTGTCGGCAAGTACTCGCTCGGCATGCGCCAGCGCCTGGGCTTCGCCCACGCACTGCTCGGCGACCCCGAGGTCCTGATCCTCGACGAGCCCGCCAACGGCCTCGATCCGGAAGGCATGCGCTGGATGCGCGGGCTGCTGCGCGACTTCGCCGACCGCGGCGGCACCGTGCTGCTCTCCTCGCACCTGCTGGCCGAGGTCGAGGCCGTCGCCGACCGGATGATGATCATCGGCGGCGGACGGATCCAGGCACAGGGCACCCGCGCCGAGCTGCTGACCGAGTCCGGGACCATCGTCGAGGCAGACGACCTCGCCGGGCTCGACGCCGCGATGCACCGCGCCGGCCTGGCGACCCACCCGGCCGACGGCGATCGGCGGCTGGTCGAGGCCGAGCCCAAGGTCGTCGCCCGCGCGGCGATGGCCGACGGCGTCGTGCTGCGCCGGCTCGCCCCAGCCGAGGACGCCGGCCTCGAACGCCTCTTCTTCGAGCTGACCACGTCCGGCGCAAGCACTCCGTCACCGCAGACCGATTCGATCCGCCCCGAGCTGGCAGGAGCAACCGCATGAGCACCACCACCCTCGCCGCACCGATCCGCGTGAACACAGCCGGCGTCCACGCGCGCCCCGGCCTCGGCCGCCTCGTCGCCGTCGAGCTGCGCAAGATGGTCGACACCCGGGCCGGCTTCTGGCTGCAGGTCGCCATGGTGGTGCTCACCGTGGTCGTCGTGGTCGTCCGCTTGCTCGTCGGCGATGCGGCGGACCACACGTTCCAGTCCGTCCTCGACGTCGGGCTGCAGCCGGCGGCCGTCCTGTTGCCGGTCCTCGGCATCCTGCTCGTCACCTCCGAGTGGTCCCAGCGCACCGGGCTGATCACGTTCGCGCTCGTCCCGGTGCGCTCGCGCGTCCTCGGCGCCAAGCTCATCGCGAGCCTCCTGCGCGCCATGGCGATGCTGGCGATGTCCGTCGCCGTAGTCGCCGCTGGGGTGCTCGTCGCGTCGCCCGGCGTCGAAGGGACCTGGTCCGACGCCGCGCCGCTGATCGGCCAGTCAGCCGTCTACCTGACGACCGGGATGGTGGTTGGCGTCGCGTTCGGCGCGATCTTGCTCACCTCCGCGCCCGCCATCGTCCTCCTCTTCGCGCTGCCGATGTCGTGGATGGCGGTCGTCTCGCTGCCCTTGTTCTCCGGCGTCGCCCCGTGGGTGGACAACGCGCGCGCCCTCGGCCAGATGACCGAGGAGGTCATGAGCGCCACCCAATGGGCGCACGCCGGCACCTCGCTCGCCATCTGGATGGTGCTCCCGCTCCTGATCGGCGCCTGGCGGATCACGCGGCGGGAGATCGCCTCGTGAAGGCACTCAGACGATCAGCCTTCGATTGGCCTGCGGGACGCTCTAAGGGCGCCCCGCAGTTAGTCCTCTCGGCGGGCGGCCGTCGGATCGACACGCCAAGCAACAGGCATCGGAGGCGGCCCACGGCTGCGCCAAAGCGCTCGCCTTCCTCGACGAGCGAGCGTCTCGGCTCGGTCGCCCGAGACGCCTGCTTGGGACGAGCTCCGGGCGTCCGCAGTTGCAGGCGGGGAGTGCCCGCTTCGCCCTGGGCGAAGCGGGCGTCACGCGACTGGCGGTCCGGACGCCGCGCCCGTCGTGTGGCCTTGATCATGGCTGGGCCCGCGGCAGTTCCTTGCGGAGGTCGAGTGCGGGTCCGAGGTCGCCTTCTACCAGGTGCCCGTAGGTGTCGAGCCTGAATGCGAGCGAGTGGTGGCCCATCCGGCGCTGCGGGCGCAGTGGGCTCAGACCGGACTCGATGACCATCGACGCGCACGTGTGGCGGAGCGTGTGAAAGCCGACACCGGCCAGGCCGGCGCGCTCGGCGGCGGGGATGAGACACGGCGGCGCAGGCTGCAGTGATCGGCCGCACCGCCGTCGCGACCGGGAAAGACGAACGCGTCGTCGACGCCATCGCGAGGTCGATGAGCGCGCAGCGTGGCAGCGAGCTCGGGCGTCAGCGGGATCAGCCGCGCGCCGTGGCGAGACTTGGGCGCAACGATCGCGCCTTTGACGATCGCGCGGCGCACCTGCAGATGCGGTGCCGGCCTGTCGAGGACGAGGTCGCTCCAGCGCAGCCCGATCGCCTCGGAGATCCGCAGCCCGGTCGCGGCGAGCAGCTCAAACAGCGGCCGCCACTTCGCCGGTATCTCGTCGAGCAGCCGCACCAGCTCCGTCCGCGTCAGAAAGCGCCGCTCGCTCGTCGACCATGCGCGACCGCTCGCTGCCGCGGCAGCACGACCTGCTCGGCCGGGTTGGCATCCACCAGCCGTTGGGCGACCGCTGCGTCAAGCGCCAGGCGCAGCGGCGTGAGCGCGTTGGAGATCGAGCGGTCACACAGCCTCCCGGTGCGGCCGGGGCGAGTCGTTAGCCGATCCACGAACTGCTGCACCTCGGCGCGATCGAGATCGCGCACCCGGACCTCGCGGTCAACGTAGGTCAGCGCGAAGTTGACCAGCAGCGTCGGGCCGGCGCAGTGCCCGCGCCTCGCCGTCGCGCTTGATCTTGATGGCCGGAGCCTCGGCCAGCGTGCTGGCGTACTGCTTGCGCTGACGACCCTCGACGCGGTGGACCACCAGTACCTGGAACCACGCCGGTAGATGCCCGGCGCATCGGTCCGCTCGAGAGGCAACTTGCTCATCGTTGCCCCCCGGTGTGGCCACCCAGGCGCGTTCGCCACCAGCCGGAAATGCCTACAGCACTGGGGTTCTTGTAGCGCGCCCGAGAGGATTCGAACCTCTGACCTTCGGTTCCGTAGACCGACGCTCTATCCAGCTGAGCTACGGGCGCAGTGGGCAGGGAAGTCTAGTGGCCGTCACGAGGCGCGACGGCGACGGGCGGCGACGCCGGAGAGGATCTCCACGGCCGTGCGCTCGGCGGCCAGGGCGGTGATGCTCGACACGTCGAAGGGCGGGCTGACCTCGACGACGTCGGCGGCGCAGAGCTCGAGTCGGGCCGCGGCCTCGCGCACCGTCCACAGCAGCTCGCGCGTGGTCAGCCCTCCCGGCTCCGGCGTGCCGGTGCCGGGCGCGAAGGCGGGGTCGAGCACGTCGATGTCGACGGTGAGGTACACGCGGGGCGCGCGCTCGGCGACCTCGGCGAGCGCGGCCTCGAGGACCGCGGGCAGGCCCCGCCGCACGATCTCGTCCATCGTGTGCCACCGGAACCCGTGCTCGCGCATCCAGCCGAAGTCCTCCGGGCCCGGCCAGCTGCCGCGCAGCCCGACCTGCACGATGTGCCGACCAAGTGCGGCGCCGTCCTCGACCGCGACGCGGAACGGCGTGCCGTGCGAGAGGCGGACGCCGTGGAGCTCGGCCGCGGTGTCGGCGTGCGTGTCGAGATGCAGGACCGCGTAGCCGTCGGGCCCGAAGCGCTCGGCGAGGACCTCGAGGGTGGGCAGCGAGAGCGAGTGGTCGCCACCGAGCACGAGCGGCATCGCCCCTGCGCCCAGGATCTCACCCAGCCCGGCGCGCAGCGCCGCGTGGGAGCGGGCCAGATCGCCGGGCACCGCGGCCACGTCGCCGTAGTCGACGACGTCCAGCTGCGCGAAGGGGTCGACGCCGAGCGTCATGTGCGGCCGTCCGGCCCGCCCGTCGTCGTCGCCGGCCCGGATCGCCCGCGGCCCGTAGCGCGCGCCCGGGCGGTTCGAGGTGCCGTCGTCGAAGGGCGCGCCGAGCACCGCGACGTCGACGCCGGTCAGCTGCGCCGGATCGAGCACGAGTCGCCGGCCGGCGAAGGTCGCGCCGACGCCCGCGTACGGCGGCGTGTCCGCCCGGGCCAGCTCGACGCCCCGCGCGCCCGCACCGGTGCCGGCGCCGACCTCGGGAGCGGGCGGATCGCCTGGGTGCGTCATGACGGCGGCAGCCTGACACATCGCGCGGCCGGCGGCGCGCCGGACGGGCGCCGCGAGCCGCTCAGGCGGCGACCACCTCGAAGCGGCGGAACTCCGCCGGGTCGACCCCGGCGATCCGCATCCAGCGCCGCTCGGCGTGCGCGATCTCGCGCACCCGGCCGGTGGCGACCAGCCGCTCGGCTTCCGACGGGTGGACGTAGGCGACCTGCAGCCTTCGCGGGCGACGGTCATAGGACTCGAACACCCGCTCCATGGCCTCGTCGAAGACCACGCCGTCGAACGGGTTGGCGACGTAGACGAGCGTCACCTCGTCGGGAACGGGCCAGCTCCGCGCGTCGCCGACGTGGACCTCGAAACCCCCGGCGCGGTGATGGGCCCGGGTCCGCTCGAGGTTCACCCGGGCGGCGTCGGCGAGCCCGGGGTTGAACTCGACGCCGACGACCTTGCGCACGGGGTAGCGGCGAGCGAGCTGGACGAGCGCGCGGCCCTTGCCGCAGCCGAGGTCGAGGATGACGTCGGCCGGGCCGGGAGCGGGCCGCCAGTCGCTGAACATCCCCGGCACGCTGAGCCAGCTCGACGCCTGGTAGTGCAGGTAGCCGCTGTCCGGCGCGTAGCCGAGGTCCTCCGCCTGCACCTGCTCCTGGGTCGCAATGCCGTACACCCGATCCATCACGCCGGCGACGGTCGGCTTGGCGACCAGCAGCAGACGGCGTACGGCAGACATCATCCGTCGAGCTTATCCCCCTCAGGAGCCCCCACCGGCACGCCGAACGTCTCGCGCACGGCCCGGTCGAGGAGGTCGAGCGCCGCCGCCTGGGCCTCGAGTCCCTTGAGCGTGTGGTCGATCATCGGGAGGGGGTGCCGCGCCACACCGAGCGCCTCGAGCTGACCCCACGCGTTCTCTCGATCGAGCTCGTCGCGCAGCGGCTCGTCCCCGCCCGCGAACGCGAAGATCACGCGTTGCCCGCGCTGCTGCAGCCGTTGCAACTCGTCGTAGAGCGTGTCGGTCGGCCGGGACGCCCGCCGCCCGAGCCTGCGGCCCGGCATGCGCATCGTGCTCGTCACGAGCCAGCGCAGCAGCGACCCGAGGCGGCGGACCGGATGCGACGCCGTGCGCAAGCGGCGCAGACCGTCGCGCGAGAACACGCGCAGCGCACGGTGCAGCTCGTAGCGCGGCGCCGCCTCGGAGTCCCAGAAGACCACCCGAGGGTTCAGCAGCACGGCCGTGCGGACGCGCTCGTCCTCGAGCGCGGCGTGCAGCGACCAGTAGGCGCCGGAGCACAGTCCGGTGAGCAGGAAGCGCGGCGACAGCCCCTCGGCGGCGAGGACGTCGAGGCTCTCGACCACCTGCCGCGTGAGCCGCGGGATGTAGAGCGCCTCGTCGGAGGCGTACGGCGACGCGTCGCCCCCGGCGTCGCCGATGCCCTCGACGTCGAGGCGCAGCGCCGGTACCCCGGCCGCGGCGCAGCGCCGCGCGGCCTCGACCCACAGGCGGTTCGGACCGATGCGCCGGATCGCGCCGGCGTTGAGCAGGACGACGACGCCCTCGGCGCCGGGCCCGTCCACCGGCTCGGCCAGCACGCCGACCATGGCCACGCCGTCGACCTCGAAGCTCAGCGTCCGCTCGCGCACGCCGTCCAGCCGCAGCGCGCCCGACGCCGGTTCGCGGAAGCCGCCGCCGGGTGCGGCGGCGGCGAGGAAGGCGCCGACGCGCGCGATCACCGCCTCGGGCGGGACAGCCTGCTGCGGCGGGGCGACAGTCGCGCCCCAGCCGTGACCCGGGTCGGTCTCCACGGCCGCCCCACCGGCTTCGAGCCCGGCCCTCAGCCCCTCGTCGGGCCCGGCGCCGTCGCGTCCCAGCAGCAGCGCCCGGCTGGGCGAGGCGCCCGCCTCGGGCAGCGCGAGCGCCCCGAGCGCCGCCACGGTCTCGGCGGCGACGAGGAAGCCACCACCGCGCAGCTCGCCCTCGGGCCAGGCCGCCGGGTCCTCGCCCGTCTGGGACGCCTCGAGGCGGCCGAAGGCCTTCAGCTCGCGCACGAGCGACCGGCCCCGGGCCGGGACGCCCCACAGGACGACGTCCTCGATCGCCGCCCCCTCGGCCACCGCGTGGAGGCCGACCGCGCCGCCGGCCGCCATCCCGACGAGGGCGACCCGCGCCGCTCCGGCCTCCTCGCGCAGCCAGCGGGCGGCCTCGGTGACGGCGGCCGTCCAGGCGCCGAGCCGGTCCGGGTCGCGCGGGCCGCCCCCGGAGTCCCCCGTACCCGGCAGGTCGATCCGCAGGGCCGCGTGGCCGGCGTCGGCCAGCGCCTGCGCCCACACCTTGCGCGGCCGGTAGGACCCCTGGTCGTCCCAGCCGACGGGCCCGACGAGCACGACGCCGACGCCGCTGCCGGGCACGCCCGCGCCCGGGAGGTGCAGCAGCCCGCGCACGCCCTCCGCGGCCTCGAGGACGACGGGCCTCACGGCTGGAGGGCCACCGCACCCGTGAGGTTCAGGGCGGTCAGCTCGCCGGGACCGGGGTCCCCGCGCAGCGCCACCGTCCGCTCGTGCCCCGGCTCGACGAGAAAGCCGTCGTCGGCGGCCTCGGCGCCGGAGATCGCCACGCGCACGCCGACCGCGGCGCGGCGGCTGCGCACGGTCACGGCGCCCGGATGCAGCGTCGCCTCGAGCCCGAGCTCCGCGGCGGTGTGGGCGCCGGCGGGCCGGCCGGCCGGGAAGCGCCCGTGCTGGGCGATCGGCGTCCCGTCCGGCGCCTCGAGCGAGACGACCACGAGGTCCTGCTGGGGTGGCCCGAAGCGGTAGGCGTAGGAGACGTCGACCCAGCGGCCGAGCAGCGCCTCGACGTCGGCCTCCCAGGTCCCGTGGGCGTCGACCTCCACGGGCACGCGGGCCTCGTCGACGAGGTGCTCGGCGTCGCGGTAGAGCGCGATCCGCACGGCTCCGCCGAGGGCGCGGGGCCGGTCGTTGGCGACGTGCACCGTGAGGCCGGCCTGCCCCTCGTCCGTCGTCCACACCGCCACGGGCGCGAGGCTGCGGGCGAGCGGGCCGAGCACGGCCTTCGGCGCGCCCGCGTGGTCGAGGAGGCCCCAGCCGGCGCCCGGATCGCGATCGCGCAGCCAGAGGATCAGGCCTCCGCGGCACGGCGACCCGGCCCGGCGCCACTCGCCGAAGACCTCCGCCGCGAGCTCGCCGGAGACGGCGCGGCCGAGCGCGAGCGCGCGCTCGCCGTCCAGCGCCGCCGGGTCGACGCCGTAGAGCTCGCACACGTAGTGCTCGCGCACGTCGGCGAAGTCCCAGTCGGCCCCGGCGTCGCCGGGGACGAAGCCGTCCGGGTCGCCGTCGGGCAGGTTGGCGACGGCGAGGCACTCGGACGCGAAGCGGACGCCGGCCGCGCGCGCGTCGGCCAGCGGGCGGCGGTAGCCGCCGACCCCGAACCAGTTCGCCACGCCGCGGTCGGGCCGGAACGGGCGGTCGGCGCCGCACGGCGCCGAGGGCACGTAGACCGCGTCGGCCCCCGCCTCGGCCAGGGCGCGCGGGACGTCGTGGTCGAAGAACGGGCCGCGGGCCATGGCCGGGTCCAGGCCGAGCATCGCGACCTGCTGCTCGGACTCCGAGTTGCCGCACACGACGGCCAGCGAGGGCCGCCCGGCCACGACGCCGAGCTGGTGCTCGACCTCCCGCGTGGCGAGCGCACGGAAGTCCGGATCGGCGAACGGGTAGTCGAGGTTGGCGAACATCAGGTCCTGCCAGACGAGCAGCCCGAGCTCGTCGCAGAGGTCGTGGAAGGCCGGCGACTCGTAGGCGCCGGTGCCGACGACGCGCACGCAGTTCAGGCCCGCGCCGACGAGGCGCTCGAGCGTCGCCCGCTCCTCACCCTCGGGCACGGGCGTCCACAGCGCCCCCCGCGCGAAGACCGGGACGTCGTTGACGTGCAGGTCGAGGCCCGTGACCTCGAGCTCGCCGGGCGACCACAGCGTCCGCCACCCCACCCGGCGGCGCTCGAGCACGACACCGGCGCGCTCGATGGTCACCTCGTGCAGGACCGGGTCGCCGTGGGTGTGCGGCCACCAGCGGGCGACGCGCTCGAGGCGCAGCTCGCGTGTGACGTCGCCGGAAGCGAGGAGCTCGCGACGAGCGGACGGCGAAACCGTGGTCTCGCCGCCGCAGCGCACGGTCACGTCGTCGGGCGCCTGGACGAGCAGCACGCCGTCGTCGCCGCGCAGGCGGGCCCGGAGCCGCACCTCCGGGTGCGACGGGTCGACGAGCGTGGCGGGGCGCCACAGCCCGACGACGGGCGGGCCGGGAGCGAAGCCGGGGGCGCGCCCGAGCAGCGTGGTGCGGTGGAAGCGCAGCGCGTTGTCGGCCACCCGCGTGCGCCAGCGCGCCCGCGGCTTGCGCCGGACGGCGAGCAGCGGATCCAGGGCCGCGCAGCGGACCGTCACCTCGTGCGCGCCGGCGGCGAGCGGCACGTCGAGCGGCAGCCACATGGACGCCGAGGCCGCCACCGCGTCGCCGTCGACGAGCACGGTCGCGTGCGTCGCCAGCCCGCCGAAGCGCAGCGTGGCCGCGGCCGGGACCTCGAGCCGCGTGCGGAACCACCAGTCGCGGTCGTCACCGGTGCCGGTGCGACCGGGGGACCACTCCGCCGGCTCGCCGCCCGGCGCGCAGGCGGCGCGTTCCCAGTTCACCCCGCGACCGCGTCGAGCGCCGCCATCGCGTCCACCCAGCCGGCCGCGGCGTCGGCGAGCACCGGCTCGGGGTCGAAGGCGCGGCGGCGGGCCAGCCGGAAGGAGAGCACCTTGCAGCCGTCCACCACCCGGCCGAGCCCGGGGACGACCGCGTCCGCGTCGCCCCCGAGCAGCCAGCGCGCGTGGTCGGCGAGCAGCTCGAAGGACGAGCCCGCCATCCGGACGGTCGGGAACGCGTAGGCGTGGAAGCCGGCCGCGTCGCCGTCGAGCAGGCCCGGAAGGTCGCCGGTGAGGCGGGCGGCGAACGCGTCGAACGGGTTGCCCGGCGGCCGGCGGGCGAGGTGGTGGGCCAGCAGGCCGCGCGCCGCCGCCCGCAGCGCCTCGTCCTCCAGCCGCGGCCCGGCGTCGAAGCGCACGAGCTCCGCGTACGGCGGCAGCATGTCCGGCGCCCAGCCGTCGCCGAGCCGCAGCGCGCCGCGGTAGTCCTCGCCCGAGAGCTCGTAGAGCCCGGCGTTGTGCCAGTAGCGCAGGACCTCGCCGTCGCGGTCGATGGCCTCGAAGATCGCCGAGCTCTTCACGTGCGCGGTGCGGTAGTCCGTGGCCCTCGTGTCCGGCAGGAACCAGGAGTCGAGCTCGACGACCATCGTGCGCCCGAGCGTGAGCTGCTCCGCGATCTGGTCGGGCAGCGCCCGCCACGGGTTCATCTCGTGGATGTCGACCCCGAAGAGCAGCTCCAGGTCGCCGGGCGGCGGCTTGAAGAACGTGAACTGGTCGCCCTCGAAGTCCTGGCGGACGAGGTGGCCGAGCGCTGCGAGCGGCTCGTCCCCGCGCGCATGGAGCAGCTCGAGGACGATGTCCGTGTAGCAGTTGGTCTCGCCGTAGGCGCGCCCCTCGCCGTGGACGGCGTGGCGGACGTAGGTCTCCGGGTCCAGCCCCCAGAGGCTGATCACGCCCCCCACAGCTCCTCGCGCACGACGGCCGGCCACGCCGCGGCGTCGAGCCCGTGTGTGCGCAGCAGCGCGAGGGTGATCCGCTCCAGGCCGAACCCGAGGCAGGCCGTGTGGGCGACCGCGCCGTCGGCCATGGCGATGCCGTAGACCTCGGTGAAGTGCTCCTGGTGGTAGTTGAAGGACGCCACCGCGGTCGCCTCCGGTCCGGCGATCTGGACGCCGATCTCGAACTTCAGCGCCTGCTCGCGCTGGGAGCGGGCCATGAGCCGCCCCGCGCGCCCGAAGAACGGGTCGCTGGCGACGTCGAGGCGAGCGTCGAGCCCGAGCCCCTCGAGCAGCTGGACCGACCGGTCGCGCCACGCGTCGCGCCACAGCCCGACGGTCTCGGGCTCCCCGAGGCGGACCATCTCGCGCTGGTGGAACATCTGCAGCCGCGCCGGGTCGCCCGACGGCTCGGCGCGGAAGACGTAGGCGCCGCCGGCGTCGACCGTCGCGCCGCCGGCGGCCAGCGGCCCGCGCGCGGCGATCGCCGGGTAGACCGGGTAGCAGGCCGCGGGCGTGAGGACGAGGTCGGACTGGGCCTGGGTGTGGCTCCAGTCCGCGTGGGACTCGGCGAGCTCGACGAGCTCGGGCACCTCGCGCTCCGTGCCCCCGAAGCCGAAGATCGAGCCGGCCAGGTGCGGAAAGGAGCGCAGGTAGCCGACGGCCTCGAGCTGCCGGCGCGGAAGCACGGGCGGGAAGCGCAGGCGCTCGGCGCCGTCGACCGCGGCGTGCCGGGTGATGAGGTCGTCGACCGCGGTGCGGATCGCCTCGAAGCCCTCGCCGCGGCCGTAGACGCCCGGAACGCCGCTCTCGATCAGCAGCCCGGCGGCGGTGAGGTCGTCCAGCAGCGCCGCCTGGTCGGGCGCGGCCTCGCGGTACTCGGCCACTAGACGTCCTTGGCGATGAGCAGCAGGCTGGCGTTCGTCGCGTGGATGCGCTCGTTGGCGACCATCAGCGCACCCGACATCGAGTCGCGCAGATGCCGGCCGACGGAGAACGGCGAGTCGTTCTTGAAGCCCATGATGCCGGTGACGTTCATGGCGTTCTGGCACACGCGCGGCGCCTGTTCGGACGACGCGACCTTGAGGTTGTTGAAGCTCAGGGCGGCGGCCATGGTGCCGAGCCACTCGCGCCCGGGCTCGTCCATCGCCCGCTCGTAGTCCGCGAGGCCCTGGGCGACCTGGGCCCGCAGCAGGGAGAGGTCGGCGAGCACGCCGGAGAGCTTGTGCGCGGCCGGCGGGGGCGGCCCGGGCTTGCGCTTGGCGGCCGCGCGGACGAAGGCGCGGGCGCGGTCGAAGGCCTCCGTGGCGATCCCGAGCCAGAGGTGCGACCACAGCACGTGGGAGACCGGCACCATCGACTCGGCGGAGACCTCGGCGAACGGCGTGGGCAGGACCTGGGCCGCGGGCAGCGTCGCGCTGACGAGGTAGCCGGGCGAGCACGTGCCGCGCATGCCGAGGGTGTCCCACGTGCCTTTGGGCTCCAGCCCGTGCTGGTCGGCGCGCGTGAGCACGAGCACCTGGTCGCCGGGCTCGGACTCCGGTGCGCGGCGCAGCGTGGTGAGCAGGTCGTCGGCGTGGGCGCCGTAGGAGATGGTCGGCGCCTGCTTGACGAAGGAGACCTCGCCGTCCTCCCCGGCCACCACGGAGCCGACGGAGGAGCCCATGTCCCCGCCCGTCCCGACCTCGGAGGTCACGGACGCCATCAGGCGCTGCTCGGCGGCGACCCGGCGCAGGTGCTCCTCGAAGGCCGGGGCGCCCTCGAGGTGGCGGGCGATGGTGACCGCCTGGATCTGGTGCATGGCGAAGACCATCGCGCTCGCGCCGCAGCGGCGGCCGAGCTCGAAGCAGGCCGTGGCCAGCGCGGCGAAGGAGACGCCGGCGCCGCCGAGCTCGACCGGCGCGTAGGCTCCCAGCGCGCCCGCCTCGCGCAGCGCGTCGAGCGTCTCGACCGGGAAGCGGGCGTCGTGGTCGACGGCGTCGGCGTGCGCCGCGGCGACGTCGCCGGCGATCCGGCGGACGTCGGCGAGGAAGGCCGCGTCCGCGTCGACCGCGGTGGTGGTCGTCGCCATCAGGCCGCCGCCTCGGTGGCGTCGAGCTCGGTGAGCGCCGCGGAGATCGCGGAGACGCTCTCGAACACGCTGCGCGTGAGCATCGCGTCGGGGAACTCGACGTCGAAGGCGTCCTCCAGCGCGAGCATGACGTTGACGCTCGCGTGGGAGGTCATGCCCGCCTGGTAGAGGTCGTCGTCGGGGGCCAGGGCGCCGGCGTCGAGGGTGAGCCGGGCGTGCTCGGCGAGGATCTGGCGGATGCGGTCGTCCATGTCGTTCTCCAAGTATCGGCATTCATGCCGGATTCTTCACCTGCGCGACCACCACCGCGGTGGCGAGGCCGCCCTCGTGGGTGAATGACACGGCAAGATCCTCCACTCCGGCCGCTCGCGCAAGCGTCAGGGCGCCGCCGTGCAGCTCGAGCTCGGGCTGGCCGCCGGGCGCTCGATGCAGCTCGTAGTCCGTCCACGGGATGCCGCTCGCGCCGGCGTGCAGCGCCTTCACGCACGCCTCCTTGGCGGCGAAGCGCGCCGCGAGGCGCTCGGGATCCTGGCTGCCGTCGTCGCGCGCGCACGCCGCCCGCTCGCCCGGGGTGTAGACCCGCTGCAGGTAGCGGTCGCCGTGCGCCTCCAGCGCGTCGCGGACGCTCACCACCTCGACGCTGTCGATGCCGACCCGCAGGGACATGGCCCGTCACCGTAGAGCCAGGACGCCGACGCCGCGTCACCAGGCGGTTGTCGGGCGGCTCGCGGGCAGCGACCCCAGGGCGGTCTGGGCTCAGGCGCCGGCGACCAGCTCGAGGATCTCGATGCCAGCGTGCTCCCGCGCGGCCGTGGCAAGTCCTCGATCCTTCGTGGCCAACGGCTCGCCGAGTTGCTCGGCGAGTGCCACGAACAGTGCGTCGGCGGCCGTGAGATTCTCGCGCAGTTCCCAGGCGCGCTCCCGAAGCGGGAGGCTCCCGAACACCTCGACCGGCAGGTCGCCCAGATCATCGATCGCGCCACGGGCGCGCCGAAGCTCGAGCCTGCGCCGGCTCACGTCCCGACGCAGGACAGCCAGCACCTCAAACACCACCAGATCGGGCCCGGCAGCCACGTTCTCGCGGTTCAACAGAGCTTCGACGTCCCTCGCCACGCCGTCTGCGAGCAGGAAGTCGATGACCACCGAGGTGTCGAGAACCGTCACTCGCCGAGCTCGCGCAGCCGACGGACGGACCGCTCGCTCGGCTCGTCCCGCGCGGCGGAGCCGCGTGCGCGGATGCGCGCCGCAAGCTCCTCCGGCGTCGGCCGGTCCGCGGTCCGTGCGAGCACCAACCGCAGATTGGTGGCGCACGGGATCGCGCTTCGCTAGCTTTTCCGGCTGCCCTTGCGCCTCGGGACGGCGTCGCTCATCGGAGGCTCCCTGTCAGGGGAGGTCGGAAGGCGAATGGCGCGCACGCTCGCGCTCACCTGCGTGCTGGCGCTCGGACCCGCGTGCATCGCGGCGCCGGCCGCCCGCCATCCGCGCCCGCCTCAGCGTCACCCCGAGCGGCTCGCTCGATCCGCACTTCTCCTGGCGGGTCTCCGACTACGTCGTCCGCTGCACCTCCAGGCGGCTGCGACTGCGCGTCCGTGGCGCGCGCAGATGGCGCGTCAAGGTCGACGAGGGACGCTTTCGCCGCGCCGGCTTCTCCCGGCGTCTGCAGCGGATGCCGGGAAGGGACGCCGACATCACCGCTCGGCGCCGTGGCGGGAAGCGGACGCGTGCCTTCCACGTCCGCTGCCTGCCGGCTGACTTCCCCAGCTACCACTTCAGCCGCCGGCGCGCGGGCGGGCCGAGCTTCTTCTTCATCCAGATGCCGGAGCGGTACCTCGTCGTCCTCGATCGCCACGGCGTCCCCGTGTACTGGTACAAGGCGAGCGGCGAGCCGGACAACGCCCAGCTCCTCTCCGACGGCACCCTCGCCTTCGACCCAGTCGACCAGCTGAGCTTCCAAACCGGCGACTATGAGATTCGCAGGCTCGACGGCCGGCTGTTGCGGATCATCCGCGGCGGCGGCCACAAGCCGGCCGACATCCACGACATCCAGCTGCTGCCGAACGGCAACTACCTGATCGGGGCGCAGGACGTCAGGTCGCACGTGGACGCCAGCGCCTACGGCGGCTCGTCCGATGCGACGGTGATCGGGATCGAGATCCAGGCGATCACCCCCGGCGGCAAGGTCGTCTGGCGGTGGAACTCCAACGACCACATCGGGCTCTCCGAGACCGCCCGCTGGTGGAACGAATCCGACCTCGCCGAACAGCCGTACGACGTCGTGCACTGGAACTCGGTGCAGGCTCGAGGCAGGTTCATGTTGCTCTCGTTCCGCCACCTCGATGCCGTCTACAAGATCGACCGCGGGACCGGCAACATCGTCTGGAAGCTCGGCGGCACGAAGACGAGCAAGAGCCTCGACCTCCGCGGCGACCCGCACGGCGAGTCTCCGTTCGGTGGCCAACACGACGCGCGCTTCGCCCCGAACGGGACGATCACGGTGCACGACAACCGCACGGGCTTCGACCAGGCGCCACGCGCCGTCCGCTACCGCATCGACGAGCAGCGAGGCCGTGCGACGCTGCTTCAGAGCATCGGCGATCGCGAGGTGCCGGACGCCTTCTGCTGCGGCTCCGCGACGCTTCTGCCCGGCCGGGAGTGGCTTGTCGGCTGGGGCGGCAACGGCCTGATCGGCGCCTACAACGCCCGCGGCGAGCGGATCTTCAAACTCAGCCTCGGCGAGGGCTTCTCCTACCGCGCCAATGCGGTTCACGCCGGGACGCTGAGCGCCCGCAAGCTGCGACGAGCCATGGATCGGATGGCGCGCTAGCCGTCGCCGTCGCCGCCTCCGGGGGGTCTGGCGCGCCCCCTCCGGCTCCGGGGCCAATCCCCCAAGGCGCGCCTGAACCCGCGCGCGAAAGGTCCTGGGCAGCGGAGAGGGCGGGATTCGAACCCGCGATGGGGCTTGTGACCCCATACTCGCTTAGCAGGCGAGTGCCTTCAGCCACTCGGCCACCTCTCCGGGTCACGCGGAGGGCATCATACTCAGCGGCTGAGGCGCCAGCCGGCCTCGCCGCCGACGGCGTCCGCCGCCTCGGGGCCCCACGAGCCCTTGGCGTAGCGCCGGGACCGGGGCGGGTCGTCGAGCAGCGGCTGGGACTTCTCCCACAGGTGCTCGATCTCGTCCCCGCGCGTGAAGAGCAGGTGGTCGCCGAGCATCACGTCGTGCAGCAGGCGCTCGTAGGCCTCGAGCTCGCCGAGGTCGCTGCCCGCCTCGCCGAGCTCGAGCGTGAGCGTGGCGGGGACGAGTTCCAGGCGCGGCCCGGGCGCCTTGCCGAGCAGGTCGACCGTGACGTTCGGCCGGTCGGTGAGCTCGAAGCACAGCTCGTTCGTGGCCGAGGGCGCGGAGCCGTCGTGGAGGGCGAACATCCGCAGGGGCGGCGCCTTGAAGCCGATCGTGATCGCCGAGCCCTTGTGCTTGAGGCGCTTGCCCGTGCGCAGGAGGAAGGGGACGCCGTGCCAGCGCCAGGTGTCGACCTCGGCCCTGAGCGCCACGAACGTCTCGCGGCCCGAGCCGGCCTCGACGTCGGGCTCGTCCTCGTAGCCCTCGAACTGCCCGAACACCGCCTGCTCGGGATCCAGCGGGCGCAAAGCACGGAAGACCTTGGCCTTCTCGTCGCGCAGGCCGCCGGCGTCGAGCGCCACCGGCGGCTCGAGGGCGACGAGGCCGAGCAGCTGGGAGAGGTGGGTGACGACCATGTCCTTGAAGGCGCCCGTGGCGTCGTAGAAGGACCCGCGGCCCTCGAGGCCGAGCTCCTCCGGCACGTCGATCTGGACGTAGGCGATGTGGTCGCGGTTCCAGATCGGCTCGAGCAGCCCGTTGGCGAAGCGCGCGGCGAGGAGGTTCTGCGCCGCCTCCTTGCCGAGGAAGTGGTCGATCCGGAAGACCTGATCCTCCCCGAAGACCTCGTGGACGGCGGCGTTGAGCTTGCGGGCCGAGGCGAGGTCGGTGCCGAACGGCTTCTCCATGACGACCCGAGCCCGGTCGGCCAGCCCCGAGCTCCCGAGCATGCTCACCATGTCCTCCATCGCGCTCGGCGGAACGGAGAGGTAGATCAGCCGCCGCACCTCGCCGTCGCCCATCTCGTCCTCGAGCCCGGTCACGGCCTCCGCGAGCTCGCTCCCGTCCTCGGCGCTCGAGGTCTGGAAGGAGATGCGCGAGCGGAAGCTCTCCCACGCCTCGTCATCGAGCCCCCGGGAGGCGTGCGCCTCGAGCGCCTCGCGCACCTGGTCGCGGAACTCGTCGTCCGTGCCCGGCGAGTGACGGCCGGAGCCGATGATGCGGAACTCCTCCGGCATGAGACCGGCCGTCATCAGGTGGAAGAGGCCGGGAAACAGCTTGCGGGCGGCGAGATCGCCCGTTGCGCCGAAGACGACGAGGACGTGCGGGCCGGGGCGGCGGGCGTCTGGCATCGGGCATGCCACTACCCGCTGAGCGACAATGGGTCCCATGGACCTCTCCTCCCTGCGCGACAAGGTGGCCCTCGTGACCGGCGGGGCGTCGGGGCTCGGGCGGGCCACGGCGTTCGCCCTCGCCGAGGCCGGGGCCGAGGTCGTCGTCGCCGACGTCGACGAGGCCGGGGGCGCGGCGGTGGCGGCCGACGTCGGCGGGCGCTTCGTGGCCTGCGACGTGTCCTCGCTGGAGGACAACCTCGCGATGGTGCAGGCGGCCGGCCCGCTCGACCTCGCGTACCTCAACGCGGGCGTCTCGACGGGCTGCGGCGTCGGCGAGGACTTCTCGCTCGAGGCCTACCGGCGCGCGATGGGCGTCAACCTCGACGGCGTCGTGTTCGGCACCCACGCCGTGCTGCCGGCGATGCGCGCCCGCGGCGGGGGCGCGATCGTCGCCACCGCCTCCCTCGCCGGCCTGACCGCCGTGCCCTTCGACCCGCTCTACGCCGCCAACAAGCACGCCGTGGTCGGGCTCGCCCGCTCGCTCGGGCCCGGCCTCGCCGAGGAGGGGATCCGCTTCAACGCCGTCTGCCCGGGCTTCGCCGAGTCGAAGATCATCGAGCCGATCCGGGACGAGATCGCCGGCTTCGGCGTGCAGATCATCCCGGCCGAGCGCATCGCGGAGACCGTCGTGGGGCTGTTCGCCTCCCCAGAGATCACCGGCGAGTGCTGGTTCGTGCAGGACCGCCGGGAGGCCCAGGCGTTCCGCTTCCGCAACGTGCCGGGTCCGGGTTCGGCGTGAGCGGGCCGCTGCCGTTCGCCGCCGGGGCGGCGCACCTCGACGTCGTCCTGCTCGGCGTCCTGCTCGGGGCCGCGGCCCTGCTCGTGCTCGCCTACCGGACGCGGCTGCCGTACCCGATCCTGCTCGTCGTCGGCGGCGCCGCGCTCGGCTTCGTGCCGGGGCTGCCCGACGTCCAGCTCAACCCGGATCTCGTGCTCGTGCTCTTCCTGCCGCCGTTGCTCTACTCGGCGGCCTTCTTCTCCTCCCTGCGCGACCTGCGCGACAACCTGCGCCCGATCGGGCTGCTGTCCATCGGGCTCGTGATCGCCACCACGCTGACCGTCGGGGTGGCGGCCCACCTCGTGGTGGACGACCTGTCCTGGGCGGCCGCCTTCACGCTCGGCGCCATCCTCGCCCCGACCGATCCCGTGGCCGCGACCGCGATCGCCTCGCGCGCGGGCGCGCCGTTGCGGTTCGTGACGATCGTCGAGGGCGAGTCGCTCGTCAACGACGCGACGGCGCTGATCGCCTACAAGGTCGCCCTCGCGGCGGTGGTGACCGGGTCGTTCTCCCTCTTGGCCGCGGGGGCGTCCTTCGTCGCGGGAGCCGTCGCCGGGGTGGCCATCGGCATCGCCGTCGGCGTCGTCGTCGCGCGGTTGCGCAAGGTCATCGACGACGCCCCCACGGAGATCACCATCTCCCTGCTGACCCCGTACTTCGCCTACCTGCCGGCCGAGGCGCTCGGCGTCAGCGCCGTGTTGGCGGCCGTGACGTCGGGCATCTGGCTCGGCTGGCGCGCGCCGTCGCTCGTCACCCCGGCGACCCGGATGCAGCTCTTCTCGGTCTGGGAGGTGCTGTCGTTCGTGCTCAACGCGACGCTGTTCATCCTCGTCGGGCTGCAGCTGCCGGCCATCCTCGGCCGCATCACCGACGACTTCACGACCGGGCAGCTCGCCGGCTGGGCCGGCGTCGTGGCGCTCGCGGTGATCCTCACGCGCTTCGTGTGGGTCTTCCCGTTGACCTACGTGCCGCGCTGGGCGTCCCGCCGCCTGCGCGAGCGCGATCCGTCGCCACCCTGGACGCACACGCTGCTGGTCGCCTGGACCGGCATGCGCGGGGCGGTGTCGCTGGCGGCCGCGCTCGCGCTGCCAGCGGCGGTGGACTTCCCCGGGCGCGACCTCGTCGTCTTCCTCGTCTACGCCGTGATCCTCGTGACGCTGCTAGGCCAGGGGCTGGCGCTGGCGCCGCTCATCCGCGTGCTCGGCATCCACGACGACGGGCGCGTGGACCGGCTCGAGGTCAAGGCCCGCATCAAGGCGGCGAAGGCGGCCATCGACCGCATCGACGAGCTGCGGGGCGAGGAGTGGGTGCGCGACGAGAGCGCGGAGCGCATGCGCCAGTACCACGAGTTCCGCATCCGCCGCTTCCGCGCGCGCTTCGACGACGAGGACGACGGCGCGATCGACGACCGCTCCTTCGCCTATCAGCACCTCCAGCGCCAAGTGCTCGACGCCCAGCGCGACCGGGTCGTCGAGCTGCGCAACGGGGGGACGATCAACGACGACGTCATGCGGCGCATCGTCCGCGACCTGGACCTGGAGGACACCCGCCTGGAGATCCCGCCGGGCTCACCGCTTCCGGGGGGCTGAGGAGGCGGGGGCTTCCGGGTGTGGGTGGCGGGGGCGGTGGCGGCTGGGTGGGGGGGGGGGGGGGGGGGGGGGGCGGCGGGGGGGGGCCGGGGGGGGGGGGGTGGCTCGACGTTAAGGCCAACAGGGGCCCCCAACCTCGACCACCCTCGGGGATCGGTACCTTCGGAACCCTCGGAGGGGTGGCAGAGTGGTCGAATGCGGTGGTCTTGAAAACCACTGAGTCGGTAGCCCCGGCTCCGGGGGTTCGAATCCCTCCCCCTCCGCTCGGGTCTGCGTTTTGCCTGCTATTTGGCGGCTTCTGCGGGCCGGTCTGCCGGACTTTCTCAGTCGGCCCGAGACCGCTGGAGACCGCTCAAGGGGGCCTGATGGGGCACCAAGCATTTCCCAGATCTCGGCGCGGCGGGGTCACGGTGGCACGCCGTACGACTTGGCGTTGCGGTCGTCGGCCGGGCGGAGGCTCTGGCGGGTGGCGGCTTGGGTGACCGGGCAGCGGGTGGGGTGACCGCAGACGTCGGGCTCGCAGAGGCGGCAGGTGTGGCGCGCGTCGTCTCGGTCGTGCACGGTGCCGGCGAGGGCCTTTGCGAGCACGTCGGCCAGCAGCTCGCGGTCCCGGGCGCTGAGGGGCGAGAGCATGCCGTCGAGCGACTGCGCGCGGGCCGCGAGGATGGCACGTGCGCGGCGGCGCCCCAGGTCGGTGAGGTGGATCTCGCGAGCTCGGCCGTCGGTCGGGCTCGGCGTCGCCGTGGCCAGGCCGTCGGTGACGAGTCGCTGGACGATGCGCACGGCGCCGGAGTGACTGAGTCCGGTGATGCGGGCGAGGTCGTCGATCGAGGCGCCGTCGGCGAAGGTGCTCAGCGAGGCGAGGGTCGCGGCCGGGGAGAGGTCTTGTCCGATCTCGCGATGCATCGCGCCGACGGCCGCGAGCGCAAAGGCCCCGATGAGGTTGGCCGCGCGGAGCTGTGCGTCATGGGCGGTCACGGCGCTCGGCCACTCCCGTCGATCACCCGGTTGAGCGCGGTGAACGCCCGTCGGAGCTCTCGGGGCACCGTTCCTGCTGCGGCGGCATACGCGCGCCCCCGGTAGGTGAGGATGTACGTCTGGCTCTGCGGTCGGGCGGTGCCGGCCGCGTGGACGCGACGAGGAAGCTTGGCGAGCCGGGCCCGGATGCGCTCCAGGGTTGAAGCTCGGAGGCGGAAGTCGATGATGCGTCGTCCGGCGCCGCCATAGCGCTTGTCCAGGCGGGCGGTGCCATCGGTTCGCAGCGTGACGACGTCGAGCGTGGCAACGAGCCCGCCGTTGCGCTGAAAGCGCGCGAGGACTGGTGCGGCCTGGCGCGGGGTCGGCGTTGTCGTCGGGTCGGTGGGTGCTGTCTTGTCGGCGCCGCACGCCGCAACGAGGCAGACGAGCGCGAACACCCCGCACTGGCACAAATATCGCACGGTGTCATATATTTCCCGAGGGGCACGTTTTCACGCGTCCTGCTGTCGGGTGCCGGATGCGCGGCGAGTCGGCCTCGCCGGCCGGCCGGACGGTGTGTCCCTACGCGCCGAGCAGATCCGCGATCGCGGCGATGCCGCGCTTGATCGACGGCTCGCTGAGGTTGCCGAAGCCGAGCACGAGCGCGGGCGGATGGTCGCCGACGCCGAGGCGGTACTGCCCCATCGGGTAGACGGCGACCGATCGCTGCCGGGCGGCGGCGACCACGGTGCGCTCGTCGGCGCCCGAAGGCAGGCGCAGCACCGCGTGGAAGCCGGCCGCGAGTCCGTCGAGCCGGGCGCCGGGGGCGTGCTCGGCCAACGCCTCGACGAGCGCCCGGCGGCGGGCGGCGTAGACCCTGCGCATGCGCCGGAGGTGGCGGTCGTAGCGGCCGGACTCCATGAGGCGGGCCAGCGCCAGCTGGTCGAGTGCGGGCGAGCCGCGGTCGGCGAGGTCCTTCTCGGCCGTCACGGCTCCGAGCAGCGCCGGCGGGCAGACGATCCAGCCCAGCCGCAGGGCGGGCGCCAAGGACTTGCTGACCGAGCCGATGGTCATGACCCGGTCGGGGGCGAGGCCCTGCAGCGATCCGACCGCCTGCCGGTCGTAGCGGAACTCGGCGTCGTAGTCGTCCTCGATGACGACGCCGTCGCGGCTATCCGCCCACCGGAGGATCTCGCGCCGACGCTCCGGCGCGAGGACGACGCCGGTCGGAGTCTGGTGGGCCGGCGTCAGGAGCACCGCCCGCACGTCGGCGTCGGTCAGCGACGCGACGTCAGCGCCGCGCCTATCGACGGGCAGTGGGATGGCGCGCAGGCCGGCCCGGGCGGCGATCGCGTCCCAGTCGCGGTGGCCCGGGTCCTCGATGCCGACGCTCGAGTGCCCGGACCGGGCGAGCGCGCCCAAGGCGAGATGCAGGCCCTGGGTGAACCCGCCGCAGACGACGAGCTGCTCATCGCCGGCCACGGCGCCACGGACGCGGCGCAGGTACGCCGCGACGACCGCGTGCAGCTCCGGCCGGCCACGCGGGTCGCCGTAGCCGACCGCGTCCGCCGCGGCGGTGCGGCCGACCTCGCCCAGCGCCCAGAGCCAGTCGCGCATCGGGAAGCTCGTGAGGTCCGGGAGGCCCGGCCTGAAGTCGACCGCCACGGGCTGAACCCGCACCGACCGGAGCGCCGGCGGGGTGCTCGGCGGCGCCGGCGTCGGCGCCACCCGCGTCGCCGAGCCGGCCCGCGCGACGAGGTAGCCCTCCGCGGCGAGCTGCTCGAAGCAGTCCTGGACCAGGCCCCGGGAGACCCCGAGCTCACGGGCCATCTCACGGGAGGACGGCAGGCGCTCGCCCGCCGTGAGCCGCCCGGATCGCACGGCCTTGCGGAGCGCCGCCTGCAGCTGGACGCCGAGCCTCCCTCGGTGCGTCCGATCGAGGTCGACCAGGAGCTCAGGAGCCAAACCGGACCACTCGATTGCCATCGGATTGGAACTTACCAGGGGTCCGGATCGGCGCTACGGTGCTGCCCATGACCGACCTCACCGCCGTTGCCCCCAGCCCCGGTCGGGACGTCGGGCAACTCGACAGCCTGATCTCGGCCATCCGCCACGCGGTGACCGAAGAGGGCGACTGGTCCGCCGTCGCCCAGCGCGTAGCGGCCGCGATCGCCGGCCGGCTGCCGGATGCCTCCATCCTCGCCCCGCACGAGCGGACGGCCCCGGCGGACGGGCTCACCACGCACTGCCTCCACGTCGAGCCCGACGGCTCGTTCTCCCTCGTCGCGTTCGTCTGCGACCAGCACCAGGAGACGCCCATCCACGACCACGTGACCTGGTGCGTGTTCGGCGTGGTCGCCGGCGAGCCCGTCGAGGACTACTACGCCGTCGACCCGGCGACGAGCGAGCTGATGGCCCGCGGGCGTCGGACGTGCCCGGTGGGCACGGTCGACGGCGCCGCGCCTCCGGGCGACATCCATCGCCTCGGCAACCCGCATCCGGAGACGGCGATCTCCCTCCACGTCTACGGCACCGACATCTCGCGGATCGGCACGAGCGTACGTCGGGTCTACGAGGCCGGCCGCTCGCCGTCCCAGTAGTCGCGCTCGTCCCCGCGGCGGAAGAGCAGGCGCACGTCCGGGCCGAAGACGCCGACCTTGTCGCTGTCCTCGTAGACCGTGGCGGCGCACTCGGCGCGCTCGGAGACGATGAGCACGCGCGCGGGGGCCGCCGCGGCGTTGGCGATCCTGTGCGCGCCCGCGGGGCCGCGCGGGAAGCCCACGACGTCGCCCGCCTCCGCCACCACGTCCCCGGCCGGCGTGCGCACGGTCGGCGCGCCGGAGAGCACGAACAGCCACTCCTCCTCCACCAGTTCGTAGTGGTAGGGGCAGACCGCCTGGCCCTGCGCGAGCACCACGAGGCTCGCGGCGAGCTTCGACGCCCCCAGCTGGTCGCGAAGCTTCGCGTAGGGCGCCCGGTAGCCGTCCGGCTCGTACTCGTCGACGTGCAGCTGCGCATCGTCGAACAGGTTGAAACGCCTCACTCGCCCTCCCAGTAGTCGACCGCCGCGGCCTCGGGGAGGTTCGGGCGCAGCCACGGCGTGCGGACCCCGACCTTGCCGCTGTCGGGGTAGACGACGACGTTGACCGGCGCCCGGTTGGAGAGGATGACGACCCGGCAGGGCGTCTCGGACGCGTTGATCACCTGGTGCGCGCCGTCCGGGCCAATCTCGAAGCAGACGACGTCGCCGGGCGCCAGAACCTCCTCGCCCTCCGGCGTGCGGACCGTCGGCGTCCCCGACAGCACGATGAGCCATTCCTCCTGGGCGGTCTCCCAGTGGTACGGCCAGGTCCGCTGCCCGGGCGGCACGTCGAGGACGGCACCGCCGAGGTGCTCACCTCCGACGCCCCGACGCAGATCGGCCTCGCGCGCCCCGAAGCCCTCCGGACGGTCGGCGTCGTCTTCCGGCTCCAGCCGATCGAGGTTCACTCGGGCCATGGCGCCGCCGTACCCGCTGCGCACTGTCACGCACACGACCGAGGGTCGCACCCGGGGTCGACCCCGAGTAGGTCGAGCTGCTCGCCCATGTGCGGGGCGCCGAGGTTCGTCACCGTCAGGCCGAGCAGCGTGACGGCCCGGCGCTCGATCGCCGGCCGCGCCTCGGCGAGCAGGACGCGTGCCGCGGCGAGGACGTCGCGCGGCGCGGCGGTGGCCAGCGGGAGCGTCCGCGAGCGGGTCGCGCGCGAGAAGTCGCCGTAGCGCAGGCGCAGCACGACGGTGCGACCCGTGAGGCCGGCCTTCGCCATGCGCCCGGTCACGCGTTCGGTGAGCCGCGCGAGCACGGCGTCGAGCTCCGCGGACCAGCCCGTGCGCCGGATCGCGCTCTGCGACCCGACCGAGCGGCGCCCGCGCCCGCGGCGGATCGGCGGGTCCCGGTTGTGGGCGAGCGCGTGGACGTAGCGGCCCGAGGCCTTGCCGAGCACGGCCATGAGCGCCGGCTCGCCGAGCTCCGCGACCTCGGCGACCGTCCGCAGCCCGTGGAGGTGCAGCTTGCGCGCCGTCGCCTCGCCGACGCCCCACAGGTCCTCCACCGCGAGCCCGTGCAGGAAGGCGAGCTCCCACTCCGGCTCGATGACGCACAGCCCGTCCGGCTTGGCGGCGCGGCCGGCCATCTTCGCGACGATCCGGGTGCTGCCCCCGCCGACGGTCACCGACAGCCCGGCGTCCGCGCGCACCCGCTCCCGGACCCGGGCGCCGATCCCGACCGGGTCGCCCGGACCTCGCACGTGGAGGAAGGCCTCCTCCATCGAGCGTCCCTCGACGTCGGCCCCGCAGGAGCGGAAGACCGCGAACACCGCCCGGCTGGCCTCCACGTAGGCGTCGAAGCGCGGCGAGACGACGGCCGCGTCCGGGCACAGCGAGCGGGCCCTGCGCCCGCCCATGCCGCCGCGGACGCCGTACGCGCGCGCCTCGTAGCTCGCGGCCATGACCACGCCCCCGCCCACGACCACGGGCCGGCCGCGCAGGTCCGGCCGGTCGCGCTGCTCGACCGCCGCGAAGAACGCGTCGACGTCGGCGTGGAGGAAGGCGGATGGCACGAACGCATGTTCGCATCGACGCCGGACGGTCGTCGTCCGACCCATCCGAAACGTGCTTGACAAGAATAGTTGTCGGTGCGAGGCTGCCGGCCGTGCACGACGTCACCGTCATCGACGACCCCGCCGCGGCCGAGGCGTCCCTCGCCCCGATCCGGGCCCGGCTGCTGGCGGAGCTCGCTTCCGCACCTGGGTCCGCCAGCACGCTCGCGGCCCGCGTCGGGCTCACCCGCCAGAAGGCGAACTACCACCTGCGGGCGCTGGAGCGCCACGGCCTGGCGGAGCTCGTCGAGGAGCGCCGCAAGGGCAACTGCACGGAGCGCGTGCTCCAGGCGACGGCCGCCTCCTACGTGATCTCGCCGACCGCCCTGCCGGCGGTCGCGCCGGATCCGTCTCGTGACCCGGACCAGCGCTCCGCGCGCTGGCTGCTCGCGGTCGCGGGGCGCTTGGTCCGGGAGGTCGGTGAGCTCATCACCGGCGCGAGCGCGGCCGGCAAGCCGCTCGCGACGCTCGGGATCGACAGCGAGGTGCGCTTCGCGTCGGCGCAGGACCGGGCCGCGTTCGCCGTCGAGCTGGCGCATGCCGTCAACGGCCTCGTCGCCAAGTACCACGACGAGGCCGCCCCCGGCGGCCGTCCGCACCGGTTCGTCGTCGCCCTGCATCCCACCCCCACCCAAGAGAAGGAGCCCCAGTCATGAGCCGCGAGTTCGAGGTCCTCCGCGAGGTCGACCTGCCCGCCGCGCCGGACGACGTCTGGACCGCGATCACCGCCGGCACCGCGGCCTGGCAGTTCCCGACCGGCCCCGCGCCGACCGGCGAGGGCGGCCCGGTCCGGACCTGGGATCCGCCGCACCGCCTCGTCATCCGCATGGAGTCGCCGGACGGGACGTTCAACGCCCTCGACTACACGATCGAGGCCCGCGGCGGCGGCGCCGCACACCTGCGCTACGTGCACAGCGGGATCCTCGCCGACGGGTGGGAGGACCAGTACGACGCCATCGGCGACCACACGGACTTCTACCTGCACACCCTCGGCCAGTACCTCGAGCACTTCAACGGCCGCCCCGTGGCCTACATCGGCCAGCCCTCGTCGGGCATCGAGGGCCCGCAGGCCGCCGGGACGCCGGACGCCATGGACACGCTCCGCGCCGCGCTGGGCGTGAGCGCGGACGCCGGCGTCGGCGTCGGCGACCCGGTCCACGCGGAGCTCGGCGACGCCGGCACGCTCGAGGGCGTCGTCGACTACGCGACGCCGGCGTTCCTCGGCGTCCGCACCGCCGACGGCCTCTATCGCTTCTTCGGGCGCAACCACTACGGCAGCGTCGTCGGGATGAGCGCGCACCTGTTCGCCGACGGCGTCGACGCGGCGGCGCGCGAGGCGGCGCTCAAGGCGTGGCTCGACGGCGTGTACGCCTGAGGGACGTCAGTCCGTGCCGCGCAGCTCGGCGACGAGCGCGTCGAGCTCGGGCACCTCGGCGCGCAGGCTCGGGAGGTTCACGACGATGCCCTCCTGCGTCGTGCGGGCCAGCACCACGACGGCCTCCGCGTCCGGCGAGGGGTTCTCCTCCCGGTGCGGGACGTACGGCGGCACGTAGACGTAGTCGCCGGGACCGGTCTCGATGCGGCGCTCGCGGCCGTCCTGCAGGAAGACGAACACCGGGTGCCCGGAGACGACGTAGATGCCGGTCTCCGCCTCGCCGTGGTGGTGATCCCCGGAGACCATTCCGGGCGCCACGCGGCTCTGGCCCATCCAGAGCTTGCGCGAGCCGTTGCGCCGGCCCGAGATCGCCTCGTAGCGCGTCATGCCGCTGGTCTGGGCGGTCTCGGCCGTCAGCTCGTGCCCGGCCGTGTGGTGCAGCTGCACGTGCCAGGCCGCGGTGCCCTCGTGCTCGTGGCCGGCCATGGCCGAAGCCTACGCCGGGACGGCTACCGCTGACCGGGATAGGGTGCGCGGCGTGGACGACGACGCCGTCGACCGCCTCTACGGCCTGCCGCTCGAGGACTTCGTCCGCGAGCGCGACGCACTGGCCAAGGCGCTGCGCGGCGACGGCGACCGCGAGGGCGCCAAGGCGGTCAAGGCGCTCGCCAAGCCGACCCGGGCGGCGTGGGTGGTCAACCGGGTCGTGCGCGAGCAGCGCGACGCCGTCGACGCGGTGGCGGCCGCCGCCGACGCGCTGGCCGACGCCCAGGCCGCGGCGCTCTCCGGCAGCGGCGGCGGCGCGCTGCGGACGGGCACCGAAGCCGCCCGCAGCGCCATCGACCACGTCCTGGCGGGGGTCCCCGCCGGCGAGAGCGAGGCGACGCGCGACGCGGTGCGGGCGACGCTGCACGCCGCCGTCATCGACCCCGAGGCGCGCGCGGCGGTGCTCGCCGGGCGGCTCACGCACGAGCGCCCGGCCACGGGCTTCGGCGGGCTGGCCGCGGTGGGCGAGGCGGCGCCGGCCGCGAAGCCGCGCCGCAAGCCGCGCACCACCAAGCCCGGCGACGACGATCGCGAGCGCGAGGCGCAGGAGGCCAGGCGCCGGGAGGAGGAGGCGCGCGAGCGCGAGGCCCGCCGGCAGGCGGCGGTGCGCCGGGCCGAGTCGGCCGAGGCCGCGGCCCAGGACGAGCTCGAAGCGGCCCAGGCGGCCCTGACCGAGGCCGAGGCCGCCGTCAAGACCCGGCGCGCCGAGGTCCGCGGCGCCAAGGCCCGGGTCGCCGACGCGCGCCGGGACCTGCGCCGGGCCGAGCGCGGCGGCTAGGTGATTCCGCGGCGGGGGCGTGAGCGGAGCGGCTGGGCGGCGCGAACGGCGGCGGGTGAGGGAGGCGGCCGACGCCAGGTCCGACCCGCTCGCGCCGAGGAGTGTCAGTCGCGTGGTGGTCGCTGGGGCGACCACTGAGCGACTGAAGCTCACGCCGCCCGCCGTGGCCAAGGAGTGTCAGTCGCGTGGTGGTCGCTGGGGCGACCACTGAGCGACTCAAGCTCGCGCCGCCGCCCGCGCCTCGGAGCGACTCGCCTTCACCAGCGGCCGGTCCCGCCCGCCGTCCGTCCGCCCGCCTTCCCGCCCGCCCGCCCGCCGTCCGCCCGCCGTCCGTCCGCCCGCCGCTCCCGTCCGCCCGCCCGCCCGAAGCCACTCGTATACGCTCGCGACGCGATGCAGATCGGGCACCCGGAGGCCCCGGCTGACGGGGCGGCCACGGCGGACGATCTCGCGCTGCTGCGCACGTTCGAGCCGGTGGTGCGCCACACGAAGGGCGAGCTGTTCCACCCGACCGCCGTCGGGCCCTACGTTGCCCGGTGCAGCCTCTGGGCCGGGGGCGAGGACGGCAATGCGGAGCGCCTCGTACCCGCCGGCGAGCTCGACCTGGAGCGGCTGTGCGAGGAGGCCGTCGCCAACCAGGCGCGGCCGCTGTCCCTGCGCTTCGTGCAGGAGCCGCTCGACCGCGCCGCCTACCGGCGTTGGCGGCGCGCCCCGCGCGAGCGGCTCGTGGCGACGGCCCGCTTCACCACCACCGGCGTCTGGGGACGCGTGGTCGACGCGGGGTTCCGCGCCTCCCTGCTGCTGCGCGGCAAGGTGGCGGCCGGCCTCGCCGCCGCGGCGGAGGTCGCCTACCGGGAGCACCTCGAGGCCGATCGCTTCACGTACTACGGGCGGGTGGTCCGCGACGGCGGCTACGTCTGCCTGCAGTACTGGCTCTTCTACGCGATGAACGACTGGCGCTCGACCTTCGCCGGCGTCAACGACCATGAGGCCGACTGGGAGCTCGTCGTCGTCTACCTCGCCGAGCAGCCGGACGCGCCCACGCGGCCCGCGTGGGTCGCGTTCTCCTCGCACGACCACGCCGGGGACGAGCTGCGCCGCCGCTGGGACGACCCCGACCTCGTGCGGGAGGGCGAGCACCCCGTGGTGTTCGCCGGCGCCGGCTCGCACTCCGGCGCCTTCCGGGCCGGCGACTACGTGATCTCGGTCAACCCACCCCCGCTGGAGAAGATCATCGGGCTCCTCCGGCGGGCCCAGCGCCTGCTGGCGCCGTGGCGGGACGAGACGCGCACCGCGGCCGGCTTCGGCATCCCCTTCGTCGACTACGCCCGCGGCGACGGGCTCGCCGTCGGCCCGGGCGGCGAGGCCGGCTGGGAACGGTTGCTGATCGACGACGAGACGCCGTGGGTGCGCGACTTCCGCGGGCTCTGGGGCCTCGACACGGAGGACCGCTTCGGCGGAGAGCGCGCCCCCGCCGGCCCCCGCTACGAGCGCGACGGCACCCCGCGCGTCTCGTGGGCGAATCCGCTCGGGTGGGCCGGTCTGCAGAAGGTGGCGCCCGACGACGACGCCGTGGCCGGGCTGCTCGCCGACCGCGTCGCCACCCTCGACCGCGAGCTCGCCGAGCTCGACGCGACGATCGCCGCCGAACGGCGCGCGCTCGCCGGTCTCCGCGCCGAGACCCGGTCGCTCGACGCCCACGACTACGCGCGGGCGCTCGCGCAGACCCGACGCGAGGAGACGGGCGCGCGCGAGGCGGCGCTCAACCGGACCGTCGCCGCCCGCACTCGGCTCGCCGACGAGCGCCGTACCCACCTCGACTCGCTGCACCGGCCGCAGCCGCCCGAGCCGCCGCAGGCGCACCTCACGGGACCCCACGGACGGCGCGTGGACGACCAGGAGCGGCGCATGCGCTTCCTGCGGCTGTGGTCGGTGGTCAGCACGCCGCTGCTGCTCGTGGCGATCATCGTGATGCTCAACGGCGGGCCCGTCGGGTTCGTGGCGACCCTCGGCGTGCTCGTCGTCGGCTTCCTCGGCGTGGAGGCGCTGGCCCGCCGGCGCTTCGTGTCCTTCCTCGCCAGCCTCGTTCTGCTCGCGGCCGCCCTCGCGCTGGCCGTCGGCTTCGTGCTGGTGTTCCGCGAGCACTGGCGGCTGGCCGTCTCGGCGGTGCTCGGCGCGGCCGCGCTGACGCTGCTGTTCGGCAACCTCCGCGACGTGCGCCACGGCTGGCGGCGCGGGTGAGCGCAGCCGTCGACCTAGGGTCCGCGGCATGTCGCACGTTCGGCGCTCGGTCGTGGCCTCGTGGGCGCTGGCCGTGCTCGCCGCGGTCGCCCTCGCAGTGGGCGGGGCACGGCTCTACGCCGAGCACACGGCCTTTCGTTCCGACGCGTTCGCGGATCGCGCGGCCGCTGCCCTCGAGCGTCCGGAGGTCCAGACCGCCCTCGCCGACCGGCTGACGACCGCCGTCGTCAGCGCCAAGCCCGACCTCGTGACGGTCCGGGCGCTGATAGGCCTCGGTGCGGAGCGCGTCGTGGGCAGCCGCCCCTTTCGGTCCGTGGTGCGCCGGGCGGCGCTGAACGCCCACCGGGCCGCGTTCGAGGGCGACGACGACCGGCCGGTCGTGCGGATCCGCAACGCCGGCGTCCTGCTCGCCGCGGTCGTCCGCCGGCTGCGCCCGGACCTCGCGGCCCGCGTGCCGACCGATGTCGTCCTTCCGGTGGTTCGCGTCCGCGATCGTGTCGACGGCTTGCTCGTCTCCCTGGCGCGCTGGGCCGACGACTCGCGGCCGCTGGCGCCCATCGCCCTCGTCGTGGCGCTGCTCGCGACGCTCGCGGCGCTCACCGTGGGCGGCCCGCGCCGGACGGCGGCGTTCCGGCTCGGGGCCGCCCTGGCGGCGGTGGGCGGCGTCCTGGTCGTGACGCTGGCGCTCGCGCCGGCGTTCGTGGCGGACCGGATCGCGAGTCTCGATCCGGCCGCCGTGCGGGTCGCCGTGCGCGCCTGGACGGCCCCGTTGGCCGTCTGGAGCGGGGCGGCGGCCGTCGTCGGGCTCGTCGTCGCCCTCGGCGCCGCCGACGTGGTGCGGCCGGCCCCCGTGCTGCCGCTGGTCCGCCAGGCCGGGCGCATCCTCGGGACCCGCCCGGCGGGCGACCGCGGGCGCGCCCTGCGCGCGCTCGTCACCCTGGCCGTCGGCGTCCTTGTCGTGCGCTCGCCGCGCGGCGCCCTCACCGTGGCCCTGACGGCGGTCGGGCTCGTCCTCATCGCGGCCGCTGCGGCGGAGCTCATGGCGCTGGCCGCGGGGCCGCCGCGCGCGGCCGAGGCGAAGGCCACGCGCGGTCGCTCACGCACGCTGCGGATCACCGGAGCGGCCATGGCCATGGTCGCAGCGGTCGTCCTCACCAGCGTCCTGATCGATAGTGGTGAGGAGCTCCGCCCGGCCCCCGTCGCGGGGCGCTGCAACGGTCAGGCGGCGCTGTGCGGGCGGCGTCTGGACGACGTCGCCTTTCTCGGGACCCACAACTCCATGGCGGCCGACCGCGAGCCGGGTTGGCTGTTTCCTGCCCAGGAGGCCGGGATCGGCGCCCAGCTGCGCGAGGGCGTTCGGGCCCTGCTCGTGGACACCCACTACGGCTTCCCAGCGCGCCGCGGCGTGGTCACGGACCTGTCCGGACCGACCCAGAGCCGCGCGAAGCTCGTGGAGGAGGCCGGGGAGCAGTTCGTCCGGACGGCGGAGCGGCTGCGCGCGCGGCTCTCCCCGAAGGCGAGCACACAGCGGGAGCTCTACCTCTGCCACGCGTTCTGCGAGGTCGGCGCAACGCAGGCCCTCGCCGCCTTCCGGTCGATCCACCGCTTCCTCGTCGAACACCCCGAGGAGGTGCTCGTCCTCTCCATCCAGGACGACACCGGCCCGGCGGACACCGCCGAGCTCGTCCGCGAGAGCGGGTTGATCGACGAGGTCTACCGCGGCCGAGTAGCCAAGCCCTGGCCGACGCTGCGCCAGCTCATCGATCGCGACGAGCGCGTCCTGCTCCTCGTAGAGCAAGGGCCGCCCTCCGAGCCCTGGGTGCACCTGCAGCGCAGCGTCGCCCAGGAGACCCCGTACCACTTCTCGACACCCGCCGAGCTCGCCGCCCCGGCGAGCTGCGCCCCCAACCGCGGCGGCGTCGAGGGGTCGCTGTTCCTCGTCAACCACTGGGTCGACACCTCCCCGGCGCCGCGCGTGTCGATCGCCAAGCGGGTCAACGCCCGGAGGTTCCTCGAGCCGCGCCTGCGGCGGTGCCGGGCCCGCCGCCGGCTGCTGCCCAATGTGGTCGCGGTCGACTTCTACCGGGAGGGTGATGCGCAGGCCGTCGTCGACCGGCTCAACGGCGCTCCCGGCGTGCCGGCGCGCCCGCGGAGCGGGCCTCCATCCGCCACGGGTGATCGCGGATGACCCGCTCCGCCGCCTACGCCGCCGCGGCGACCCGGGCGGCGGCGACCTCCTGCAGGATCGCGAGCATGGCCCCGGCGGCCGGCCCGCGGTAGGGCGGGGCGTGCAGTGCCGCGTTGACGTGGCGGACCGCCGGCCGCCCGGCGAGCGGCCGCGTGACGACGCCGGCCGGTGTGGCCGTGAGGCCGAGCCCGGGCACGAGCGCCACGCCGACGCCCGCCGCGACGAGCTCGACCACCGTCGCGTACTCGTCGCTCTCGAACGCCACCCGCGGGATGAAGCCCGCCCGGCCGCACACCCGCAGCAGCAGCATGCGCGCCTCCGAGCCGGCGCGCGTGTCGATCCACGTCTCCGCGGCCAGCTCCTCGATCCGCAGCTCGGGGCTCGCCGCGAGCGGGTGGCCGGCCGGCAGCACCGCCCACAGCGGGTCCTCCATGAGCCGCACGACCTCGACGTTGCCGCGCACCCCCTCCTCGGCGTCCGCGGTCAGGATGAGGTCGACGGTGCCCGAGCGCAGGCGCACCATGGCGTCCTCGGGATCGGCCTGCGTGAGGGTCAGGGCGACCTCCGGGTGGCGCGCGCGGAACTCGGCGACCGCCCGCGGCAGGATGGTGGCGCCCGCCGTGGCGAACGACGCGAGGTGCAAGGGCCCGGCGCTGACCTCGCTCAGGGCGGCGACGGACGCCTCCGCCGCCCGCAGTCCGGCGAGGATCGGGCGGGCGTGCTCGACGAGCGTGTGGCCCGTGGCGGTCAGCCGCACGCCGCGTGAACTGCGATGCAGCAGCCGCACGCCGAGCTGGCGCTCGAGCGCGACGATGGACTGCGACACGGCCGACGGCGTGTAGGAGAGCACGTCGGCCGCCGCGCTCAGCGAGGCGTGATCCGCGACCGCGCACAGGACCCGCAGGCGTCGCACGTCGAGCATCTGAAGCGCAGCTTACGCCGACCTTGAAGCAGCTCGACTGGCGCGGGCCGGCCGCTGAGCGCACGCTGTCGCCATGCGCATCACCGGCATCGCCCTCGAGCGCCTGCGGCTGCCGCTGGACCCGCCGTTTCACGCCGCCTGGGACCCGGTCCCGCGGACGTCGTTTCAGGCGACGCTCGTACGCGTCCACACCGACGAGGGGCTCGTCGGGACCGGCAGCGGCGACACGATGGACGGCTTCGCCCCGTACGCCGGGAGCTTCGTCGGGCAGGACCCCCTACGGCTCGCGCGCCACGCCCGCACGCTCGAGACCATCGAGCTGCACGCGGGCCGGCCGTGGCCGCTCGAGGCGGCCCTGTACGACCTCGCCGGCCAGGCGCTGGGCGTGCCCTGCGCGACGTTGCTCGGCGGCGCTCTGGACCGGATGCCGGCCTACGCATCGCTCGGCGAGCTGCGCGCCCCGGCCGAGCGCGCGGAGCAGGCGCTCGCCCTGCGCGAGCGCGGCTTCCGCGCGCTGAAGCTCCGCATCGCCCGCGACCGGGTGCCGGAGGGGCTCGCCACCGTGGCCGCGATCCGCGACGCGGTCGGGGACGGCATGGACCTCCTCGTCGACCTCAACCAGTGGTGGCGCATGCCGGGCGACATCGCCCCGGGGCTCTCCGTGCCCGCCGCCCGGGCGATCGTCGAGCAGCTCGCCGAGCACGACGTCGCCTGGGTCGAGGAGCCGCTGCCGGGCAGCGACCTCGCGGGCATGCGCAGCCTGCGCGAACAGACCGGCGTGCCGATCGCCGGCGGCGAGATGGCGCGGAGCTTCGAGGCGCTGCTGGCCGCGCACGAGGCTGACGCCCTGGACGTCTTCCAGCCCGACGTGGTGCTGACGCTCGGCATGTCGCGGGCGAGGACGCTGGCCGAGCTCGTGCTCGCGAGCAACCGCCGCTTCACGCCGCACACCTGGACCAACGGCCTCGGCCTGCTGGCCAACCTCCACGTCGTCTGCGGCGTCGGCGGCGGCCCGTACGTGGAGTACCCGTTCGACCCGCCGGGCTGGACGCCCGAGCGGCGCGACTTCATGCTCGCCGAGCCCGTCGGGCTCGACGCCGACGGCTGCCTGCGGATTCCGGAGCGCCCGGGACTCGGCGCGGTGCTCGACGAGGAGCGGATCGCCTTCCACCGCACCGACGCGGGCGAGGTGCTCGCGTGATCGCCGACGCCCCGGCCTGGATCGACGCCGCCGAGTGCCTGGCCCCGCGGACGCAGGCCTTCGTCGGCGGCGCCTTCGTCCCCGCCGCGAGCGGTGCGACGTTCGCCGACCACAGCCCGCGCGACGGCCGGTGGCTCGCCGACGTCGCCCGCTGCGGCGCCGGGGACGTCGACGGCGCGGTCGCCGCCGCCCGCGCCGCCTTCGACGCAGGAACCTGGAGCCGCTGCGCGCCCGCCGAGCGCCGCCGGGTGCTCCTGCGCCTCGCCGACCTCGTGGAGGCGAGGTTCGACGATCTCGCCCTGCTCGAGGCGCTCGACGTGGGCAAGCCGATCGGCGAGGCCCGGCGCGTCGACGTCCCGAGCGCTGCGGCCTGCCTGCGCTTCTACGCCGAGGCGCTCGACAAGGTCACGGGCGAGACCGCCCCGGTCGGCCCGGACGCCCTCGCCCTCGTCGAGCGCGAGCCGCTCGGCGTCGTCGGGGCGGTCGTCCCGTGGAACTACCCCCTGATCATCACCGCGTGGAAGCTCGGGCCGGCCCTGGCCACGGGCAACTCGGTGATCCTCAAGCCCGCGGAGCAGTCGCCGCTGTCGGCGCTGCTGCTCGCCGAGCTGGCGGCGCAGGCCGGCCTGCCCGACGGCGTCCTCTCGGTGCTGCCCGGCTTCGGGCCCGAGGTGGGCGAGCCGCTCGGCCGCCACCCGGACGTCGACAAGGTCGCGTTCACCGGCTCGGTCGAGGTGGGCCGGCGCTTCCTCGTCTACGCGGGCGAGTCCAACGGCAAGGCCGTCTCGCTCGAGCTCGGGGGCAAGAGCCCCCAGGTCGTGCTCGCCGACGTCGCGGATCTCGACGCGGCGGCGAGCGCGGTCGCCTGGGGCATCTTCTACAACGCCGGCCAGACCTGCCACGCGGGCTCGCGGCTCGTCGTCGAGCGCGCCGTCCGCGACGAGCTGCTCGAGCGCGTGCTCGCGACGGCCGCCGGGCTGCAGCCGGGGGACCCGCTGGACCCGGCCAGCACCGTCGGGAGCCTCGTCGGGGAGCAGGAGGCGGTTCGCGTGCTCGGCGCCGTCGAGGCCGCGCGGGCCGCGGGCGCCGAGCTGCTGTGCGGCGGCGAGCGGGCCGACCCGGTGCCGGGCGGCAGCTACGTGCGGCCGACCGTCCTGGGCGCGGTGGCGCCCGGGGACCCCATGGTGCGCGAGGAGGTGTTCGGCCCGGTGCTCTGCGTCCAGGACGCCGACGACGCCGAGCACGCCGTGTGGCTCGCGCAGGACACGCCCTACGGCCTCGCCGCCGCCGTGTGGACGCGCGAGGTCGCCACCGCCCACCGCGTCGCCCGCCGCCTGCGGGCGGGGACCGTGTGGGTCAACACCTACGACGCGGGAAGCCTGATGACGCCGTTCGGCGGCATGCGGGCCTCCGGCCACGGCCGCGACCGGTCCTTGCACGCCCTGGACTCTTACACGCAGCTCAAGACGACATGGGTGGCGCTGTGACGGGAGAGCGCGTCGGGTTCGTCGGCCTCGGCCACATGGGCGCGTCCATGTGCGAGCAGGTCGTGCGCGCGGGCTTCGAGGTGACGGCCTTCGACCTGCGCCCGGAGGCCGTGGCCGCCGCCGCCGGACTCGGCGCCCGGCCCGCCGGCTCCGTGGCGGAGTGCGCCGCCGCGGCCGACCTGCTGGTGACCATGCTGCCGGGCCCGCCGCAGGTCGAGGCGGTCATGCTCGGCGACGACGGCGCGCTCGCGGCCCTGGCGCCGGGGAGCCTGGCCATCGACATGAGCACGAGCTCGGCCGCCGTGGGCGAGCGGGTCGCGGCCGCGGGCGCCGCCCGCGGCGTCGCCGTCGTCGACGCCCCCGTGGCGGACGCCCTGCGCGCCCCGGAGGGTCGGCTGCACATCTTCGTCGGCGGGGACGCGGCGGACGTCTCGCGCGCGCGTCCGCTGCTCGAGGCCATGGGCGACCCGGACGGCATCGTCCACGTCGGGGGGCACGGGGCGGGCTACGCGGTCAAGCTCCTCGTCAACCTCCAGTGGTTCGTCCACGCCGCGGTCGCCGCCGAGGCGCTGGCCATGGGCGCGCGGGCCGGCATCGACGTGCGTGCGCTGCACGCGATCTTCGCCGCCGGCCCCGCCCGCAGCGCCTTCCTCGAACACGAGGCGCTCGAGGTCCTCGAGCACGGCGAGTACGGCGAGCGCTTCCCGCTCGCGCTCGTGGCCAAGGACCTCGGGCTCGCGCTGGAGCTCGCCGAGACGACCGGCGTGCCGACCCCCGTGAGCCGGCACACGCGCGACGTCTACGAGCAGGCCCGGGCCGAGCTCGGCGACGGCGCCGGGGAGATGGGCGCCGTGCAGCTGGTCGAGCGGCTCACGGGCACCCGGCTGCGCTTCGAGCTCGAGCCGGCCCGTGCCGGCTGACGTCGCCCTGCGCATGCCGGTCCGGCCCGAGGTCACCTTCGGCGCCGGCGCCGCGCTGAGCCTGCCGGCGCTCGTGCGCGGGCTCGGGCACCAGCGCGCGTTCGTGGTCACCGATCAGGGGCTCGTCGCCGCCGGCGTCGCCCCGGGCGTGCTCGACGGCCTCGGCGCGGCCGGCCTGCAGACCGGCGTCTTCGACGGCGTCGGCCGCAATCCCGACCTGGCGGCGGTGGTGGAGGGCTCGCTCGCGCTGCGGGCCTTCGGGCCGTGCGCGATCGTGGCCCTGGGGGGCGGCTCCCCGATCGACGCGGCGAAGGCCATCGCCCTGCACGCCGCCAACGACCGGCCCGTCGCCGAGCTCGGCCTCGCCGCCGGCGACCTCGAGCCCGCGGGCCCCATCCTGGCCGTACCGACGACCGCCGGGACGGGCACCGAGACCAACGGCTTCGGGGTCATCGACGACCCGGGCGCGCACGTCAAGCGCTACGTCGGCCACGCGTCGACCGTGCCGCGCTGCGCGGTGCTCGATCCGGTCCTGACCCTGAGCGCACCACCGGAGGTGACCGCGGCGTGCGGGATCGACGTGCTCGCCCACGCCGTCGAGTCCCTGCAGGCCCGCGTCGCCAACGCCTACTCGGCCGCCCTGGCGCTCGAGGCCGCGGCGGTCGTCGTGCGCCGCCTGCCGGGCGTCGTGGCCGACGGCCGCGACCTCGACGGCCGCGCGGCCCTGCTGCTCGCGTCCCACCTCGCCGGGCTCGCCTTCGCCGCGACGGGCCTCGGCCTCGCCCACGCCATCGGCCACGCCCTCTCCGCCCGCTATGGCACGGCGCACGGCGTGGCCCTTGCCGCGGTGCTGGCGCAGGTCGTGCAGCTCAACCTCGCCGAGCGCCCGGCCGAGACCGCGCGGCTCGCCGCCGTCGCGGGGATCGCCGGCGGCCCGGCCGAGGTGCCCGCCGCCGTCGCGACGCTGCGCGACGCGGTCGGGTTGCCCGGCGGTCTCCGCCGGCTCGGCGTCCCGCACGCGGATCTGCCGGCCGTGGGCGCCGACGCCCGGGCCGACGTCGTCATCGCCAACGCGCCGCGGGTGCCGTCCGCGCCCGAGCTGGTCGACCTGCTGCGCGCGGCGTTCTGACGCTCAGGCGCTCGTCCCGTCGAGGTGCTGCAGCAGCTCGTGGGCGGCGAGCTCGACCGCCTTGTGCCGCCACTCCGCGGCGCGGTAGTGGCACGCGATCAGGCCCATCCGGTGCACACGGCGGAAGTCGCCGTAGACGAAGGCGTAGCGGGCCTTGGTCGCCTCCGCTGCGCCCTCGGTCAGGCCGAGGTGCCACTCGGCATAGGCCTCCCAGCCGTGCGACTCCAGGAAGCGGTTCTCCGCGTCGGCACGCGGCTGGACCTCGCCCCACTCGCTCTGGAGCACGTACTGGCGCGCGTCGATGAGCGCGTGCGCGCGGGCCACGGCCCGGTCGTTGAGCGCGTACGCCGCCACGGGGCCAGTCTGCCAGCCCTGCCCCCGGGCCGCACGTAGGATGCCCCGGCCCGCCCGCCGCGCCCGAGGAGAACCGCCGTGTCCCTGTCGCTCGAAGACCTCCAGTCCGCCGTCGACACCGGGGCCGTGGACACCGTGCTGCTCGCGATCACGGACATGCAGGGCCGGCTGCAGGGCAAGCGGCTGACCGCGTCGCACTTCCTGGAGTCCGTCGTGCCCGACAACGCCGAGGGCTGCAACTACCTCCTGGCGGTCGACGTGGAGATGAACACCGTCGAGGGCTACGCGCTGACCTCGTGGGAGACGGGCTACGGCGACTTCGTCATGCGGCCGGATCTCGACTCCCTGCGGATGATCCCGTGGCACCCGGGCACCGCCCTGTGCACCGCCGACGTCGTCTGGCACGACGGGACCCCGGTCGCGCCGTCCCCGCGCCAGGTCCTGCGCCGTCAGCTGGACCGCCTCGCCGAGCGCGGCTGGGGGGCCAACGCGGCCACGGAGCTCGAGTTCATCCTCTTCCGCGAGACCTACGAGGACGCCCAGCTCAAGCGCTACCGGGACCTGCGGCCGGCCAACCTCTACAACGTCGACTACTCCCTGCTCGGGACGGGCCGGGTCGAGCCGCTGATCCGCCGCATCCGCAACGAGATGTCCGGGGCCGGCTTCGTGGTGGAGACCTCCAAGGGCGAGTGCAACCTCGGGCAGCACGAGATCAACTTCCGCTACGCCGACGCGCTGCGCACCGCCGACGAGCACGTGATCTTCAAGACGGGCGCCAAGGAGATCGCCGCGCAGGAGGACATGGCCATCACCTTCATGGCGAAGTTCGACGAGCGCGAGGGCTCGAGCTGCCACGTGCACCTCTCGCTCGCCGAGCTCGACGGCGGCGGCGCGGTGTTCGAGCGCGACGAGGGCGTCTTCGACGCCTTCCTCGCCGGCCAGCTCGCGGCCCTGCGCGAGCTGACCCTGCTGCACGCCCCGAACGTCAACTCCTACAAGCGCTACGCGGCCGCCTCCTTCGCGCCGACTGCGGTCGCCTGGGGCCGCGACAACCGCACCTGCTCGCTGCGGGTCGTCGGCCACGGCCCCGCCGAGCGCGTCGAGCTGCGCAGCCCCGGCGCCGACGTCAACCCCTACCTCTCGCTGGCCGCCATGATCGCGGCCGGCCTGCACGGCATCGACGCGGGCCTGGAGCTCGAGGACGCGCTGGAGGGCAACGCCTACACCTCGGACAAGCCGACGCTGCCGACCACGCTGCGCGACGCCCGCGAGCTGTTCGCCGGCAGCGCGCTCGCGCGGGAGGCGCTCGGCGACGAGGTCGTCGAGCACTACCTCAACGCCGCCCGGGTGGAGCTCGAGCAGTTCGACGCCGCGGTGACCGACTGGGAGCGCGTACGCGGATTCGAACGCCTGTAGGGGCCGGCTTGGCCGTTGCGGCCATTGACACCCGTCGGCGACCACCCGTAGATTCGCGCCAGAATCAGGAGGGACGGCGTCGAGATCGTCCTCAGGAGAGGGGGAACCGAGCAGATGGCGACAATTGACGAGGGCAAGCCGGTCGAGCAGGGAGCGGACGAGAAGCGCCTGGCTGAGCTCGGCTACTCGCAGGAGCTCGACCGCAGCTGGAGCGGGTTCCAGAACTTCGCGATCTCGTTCACGATCATCTCGATCCTCGCCGGCTGCTTCACGACCTACCAGCAGGCGTGGAACAACGGCGGGCCCGTCGCCATCTCCTGGGGCTGGCCGCTGATCTCGATCCCCATCCTCATCGTCGGCTTCTGCACCTCCGAGCTCGTGTCCGCCTACCCGACGGCCGGCGGCATCTACTGGTGGGCCGCGAAGCTCGGCGGCGCCGGGTGGGGCTGGTTCACCGGCTGGTTCAACCTCATCGGCCTCGTCGCCGTCACCGCCTCGGTCGACTACGGCTGCGCGACCTTCATGAACGCCGTCTTCGGCCTCTACGGCTTCGACCTGTTCGGCACCAACGGCAGTCCGGGTGGGCTGCTGCGAGGCACCTTCGTCCTGTTCCTCGTCATCCTGGCGCTGCACGCGGCGATCAACATCCTCGGCAGCCACCTCGTCGCGCGCTTCAACTCCATCTCCGTGTGGTGGCACGTCGCCGGCGTCGCCGTGATCATCGCCGTGCTGATCATCGTGCCGCAGAAGCACGCGAGCCTCGACTTCGTGTTCACGGAGCGGCTGAATAACTCGGGCTTCTCCGGCTCGATGTACTGGTTCTACGTGCTGCCGCTCGGCTTCCTGCTGACGCAGTACACGATCACCGGGTTCGACTCCTGCGCCCACATCTCCGAGGAGACCCACGGCGCCTCCGACGCGGCCGCCAAGGGCGTCTGGCGCTCCATCTTCTACTCCGCGTCGATCGGCTGGATCCTGCTGCTGGCGCTGACCTTCCTGGCCGCCGGCTCCAAGCAGGTCGACGCCGCCTCGGGCGGCTCGATCCCGCTGCTGGAGGCCGCGCTCGGGAGCGCGTGGGTCAAGCTCGTGCTGATCATCTCCACCGTGGGCCAGTTCTTCTGCGGCATGGCCTGCCTGACGAGCTCGTCGCGCATGTGCTACGCGTTCAGCCGTGACGGCGCGATCCCCGGCTGGCGGATCTGGAGCCGCGTGAACCAGCGGCGGATGCCGTTCAACGCGGTCATCTTCATGGCCGTATGGGCGGGCATCCTCACCGTGCCGGCCGCCTTCGGCAACGCGGACGGCGTGCCCGTCGCGTTCTTCGCCGTCGTGTCCGTGGCGGTCATCGGCCTCTACATCGCCTACGTGATCCCGGTGTTCCTGCGCTGGCGGGTCGGCGACGACTTCGAGCCCGGCCCGTGGAACAACGGTCGCAAGTACCGCTGGATGAACATCCTGGCCACGATCTGGGTCGGGATCATCACGATCATCTTCATCCTGCCCACCTCGCCCGCGGGCGTCCCGTTCAACAAGGCCTTCTCCTGGGAGGCGGTCAACTACGCGCCCATCGTCACGGGCGGGGTGATCCTGGCGGTCGGGATCTGGTGGGTCGTCTCCGCGCGCAAGACGTTCACGGGTCCACGCCACACGGTCTCCGAGATCGACGAGGAGATCGCGCTGGACGCCTAGCGCGACTAGCGTCGGCGCTGTGAGCCCCGACATCCTGACCGTCCTCGAGCCGGCGACGGAAGCCGTGCTCGAGGAGATCCCTCGCGCGGGCGTGGCCGAGACGGACGCGGCCGTCGCCCGCGCGACGGCCGCGTTGCCCGCCTGGCGCGCCGTGGCGCCTGGGGACCGGGCGCGGTTGCTCGGCCGCGTCGCGGCGGCCATGGAGGCCGACCTCGAGCGCCTGGCCCTCCTCGAGGCCCGCAACGCCGGCAAGCCGATCGCGGCCGCCCGCGGGGAGATCGGCATGGCGGCGGACACCTTCCGCTACTACGCCGGCGCGCCCGAGCGGCTGCTCGGAGCCACGATCCCCGTGGCCGGCGGGGTGGCCATGACCTTCCGCGAGCCGCTCGGCGTGGTCGGGCTGATCACGCCGTGGAACTTCCCGCTGGCGATCGCCAGCTGGAAGATGGGCCCGGCGCTGGCGGCGGGCAACACCGTCGTGCTCAAGCCGGCCGAGCTCACGCCGCTGACCGCCCTGGCCTTCGAGCGGCTCGCCCTCGAGGCCGGCCTGCCCGAGGGCGTGGTCAACGTCGTGCCCGGGCCCGGCTCGACCTGCGGCCAGCGCCTCGTCGACCATCCCGACGTCGCCAAGGTGGCCTTCACGGGCTCCACCGAGGTCGGCCGCCGGATCGCCGCGGGGGCCGCGCAGACGATCAAGCGCGTGACGCTCGAGCTCGGCGGCAAGTCGGCCAACGTCGTGTTCGCCGACGCCGACCTCGAGGCGGCCGCGGCCGCCGCGCCCTCGGCGTTCCTCGACAACGCGGGCCAGGACTGCTGCGCGCGCTCGCGCATCCTCGTCCAGCGCTCCGCGCTCGACGCCTTCCTCGCCGCGCTGGAGCCCGCCGTCGCAGCGGTCCGCGTCGGCGATCCGCTCGACCCCGAGACCGACATGGGGCCGCTCATCTCGGCCGCGCGGCTCGCCGAGGTCGGCAGCTACGTCCCCGGCGACGCGAGGGTGGCCATCCGCGGCCGGGCGCCCGAGGGTCCCGGCTTCTGGTTCCCGCCCACGGTGCTCTGCCCGGTGGAGCCCGGCGACCGCGCCGTGAGGGAGGAGATCTTCGGGCCGGTCGCCGCGGTGCTGCCCTTCGACACCGAGGCGGAGGCGATCGCGCTGGCCAACGACTCGATCTACGGCCTCTCCGGGTCGATCTGGACGCGCGACGGCGCCAGGGCCATGCGGGTCACGCGCGCGATCGAGGCGGGCAACCTCTCCATCAACTCCAACGCGTCGGTGCGGGTGGCCACGCCGTTCGGCGGCTTCAAGCAGTCCGGCGTCGGCCGCGAGCTCGGCCCCCACGCGACGGACCACTACACGGAGGTCAAGACGGTCTTCATGGCCACGGAGGGACGCTGAGCATGGCCGGACGGCTCGAGGGCAAGGTGTGCGTGGTCACGGGCGCGGCGAGCGGCATCGGCGCCGAGACCGCCCGGCGCTTCGGCGCGGAGGGCGCGACGGTGGTCGGCGTCGACCTCGGGCCGGACTCGGTGGGCGACCTCGCCCTCCAGGCCGACGTCGCCGACGAGGCGGCCGTCCGGGACACGTACGCGCAGGCCCGCGAGGCCTACGGGCGCATCGACGTGCTCTTCAACAACGCGGGGATCAACCCCACCGACGACGGCTCCGTGCTGGACACGGAGCTCGACGTCTACCAGCGCGTCCAGGACGTCAACGTGCGCAGCGTGTTCCTCTGCTGCAAGCACGGCATCCCCCACCTGCTCGAGAACCCCGGCCCGCAGAAGGGGTCCGTGATCAACACCGCGTCATTCGTGGCGATCATGGGCGCCGCGACCTCGCAGATCTCCTACACGGCGTCCAAGGGCGCGGTGCTCGCCATGTCGCGCGAGATGGGCGTCCAGTTCGGCCGCCAGGGCGTGCGGGTCAACGCGCTGTGCCCGGGCCCGGTGGACACGCCGCTGCTGCAGGAGCTGTTCCTCTCGGACCCGGCGAAGGCCGCCCGCCGGCTCGTGCACCTGCCGATGGGCCGCTTCGCCGAGGCCCACGAGATCGCCGGGGGCGCGCTGTTCCTCGCCTCGGAGGACTCGTCCTACATGACCGGCTCGACGTTCCTCGTCGACGGCGGCCTGTCCGGCGCCTACGTGACGGCCCAGGTCATGGAGTAGGGCGGTGAGCGTCGCCGCCGAGCTGCCCTCCGCCGCCCGCTGCGTGGTGATCGGCGGCGGCGTAGGCGGCACGAGCATCACCTACCACCTGTCGCGGCTCGGCTGGCGCGACGTCGTCCTCGTCGATCGCCACGACCTCACGGAGGGCACGACCTGGCACTCGGCGGGCTTCGTGGGGCAGCTGCGCTCGACGATCAGCCAGACCCGGATGATCATGTACTCCACGCGGCTCTACGACGAGCTCGAGCGGGTCACGGGGCGCGATCCGGGCTGGCACGGCGTCGGCGGCCTACGGCTGGCCACGACGCCAGAGCGCGTGCAGGAGCTCGAGCGCCAGGCCGGCACCGCGACGACCTACGGCCTCGAGCTGGACCTGCTCGACGCGCGCGCGACCCGCGAGCGGCTGCCGCTGCTGCAGGTCGACGACGTGCGCGCCGCCGCCTGGCTGCCCGGCGACGGCTGGCTCGACCCGGAGCGGCTCTGCCTCACCCTCGCCGCGGGCGCGCGCGGCAACGGCGTCGCCATCCACCCGCACACGCGGGTCACCGGCCTCGACGTGCGCGACGGGCGCGCCGTGGCCGTGCGGACCGACCGCGGGACGATCGCCGCCGAGGTGGTGGTGATCGCCGCGGGCGCCGCCTCCCGCGCGGTCGGCGCGCTGGCCGGCGCCTGCGTGCCCGTCGTGCCCATGCGCCACCAGTACGTGCGCACGAGCCCGGTCGAGGGCGTGAGTGCAGGCGCCACCACCGTGCGCGACCCGGACCACATCGTCTACTTCCGGCCCGAGGACGACGGCCTGCTCGTCGGCGGCTACGCGCGCGAGCCGGCCACATGGGACGTCGACGAGCCGCTCGCGGAGCCGCGCACGCGCTTCGAGGCGGACCCGGATCGCTTCGGCGAGTCGTGGGCGGGCGCCCTCGCGCGCGTGCCGGCCCTGCGCGACGCGGAGGTCGTCGAGGTCGTCAACGGCCCGGAGGCGTTCACGCCCGACGGCGAGTTCGTACTCGGCGAGACGGAGGTCGACGGCCTCTGGGTGGCGGCCGGCTTCTGCGTGCACGGGCTGGCGGGCGCGGGCGGCGTCGGCAAGGTCATGGCGGAGTGGATCACCGACGGCCGGCCCGAGTGGGACGTCGCCGCGATGGACGTCCGGCGCTTCGGCGAGCGCCACCGCAGCCGCGCCTACGCGCGCACGCAGGCGCTGGACAGCTACTCGCGCTACTACGACATCGCCTACCCGCACGAGGAGCACGACGCGGGCCGGCCGCTGCGCCGCTCGGCCGCCTACGCCCGGCTCGACGCGCTCGGCGCGGCCTGGGGCGAGAAGAGCGGCTGGGAGCGCGTCAACTGGGTGCAGGCCAACGCGGCCGACGGCGACGAGGCGCTGCGCCCGCGCGGCTGGGCCGGGCGCCACTGGTCGCCGGCCATCGGCGCCGAGTGCCTCGCCACCCGCGACGCCGCCGTGCTCTTCGACCAGTCCTCCTTCTCCAAGCTCGAGGTCCACGGGCCCGGCGCCGCCTCCGCCCTCCAGCGCCTGTGCGCCAACGACGTCGACCGCGACCCCGGCGTCGCCGTCTACACCCAGCTGCTCAACCCGGCGGGCGGGATCGAGGCCGACCTCACGGTCACGCGGGTCGCCGAGGACCGCTTCCGCGTCGTCACCGGCACGGCCTTCGGGCGCCGCGACGGCCACTGGATCCGCCGCCACCTGCCCGCCGACGGCGCCACCGTGGTGGAGGACGTCACCGCCGCCCGCGCCTGCTTCTGCCTCTGGGGCCCCGCGGCGCGCGAGCTGCTCCAGCCGCTGACCGATGACGACCTGTCTCCCGACGCCTTCGGGTTCCTGCGCGCCCAGGAGATCACCGTTGGCGCCGTCCCGGTCTTCGCGCAGCGCATCACCTTCGTCGGCGAGCTCGGCTGGGAGCTCTACTGCCCCGCGGAGTACGGGCAGTCCCTGTGGGACCTCGTGTGGGCGGCCGGACGCGACCACGACCTGCGCGCCGGCGGCTACCGGGCCATCGACTCCATGCGGCTCGAGAAGGGCTACCGGGTGTGGGGCGCGGACCTCGACCCGACGCTCACGCCGGACGAGGCGGGCCTCGGCTTCGCCGTGCGGATGGACAAGCCCGGCGGCTTCGTCGGGCAGGAGGCGCTGGCCCGGGCCCGCGAGGCCGACGACCCGGACGCCGTCCGCCTGCGCTGCCTCGTGCTCGACGACCCGCTCGCCGTGTGCCTCGGTAACGAGCCGGTGCGGGTGGACGGCACGCCGCAGGGGCGCGTGACCTCGGGCGGCTACGGCCACCGGATCGGCCGGAGCGTCGCCTACGCGTCGCTGCCACGCGCCACCGCGGTCGGCGACCGGGTCGAGGTCGCCCAGTTCGGCGAGTGGATCGGGGCGCAGGTCGCCCGCGAGCCGCTCTACGACCCGGACATGGAGCGCGTGCGCGCGTGATCGAGGACGCGGTGCTCGAGGCGGTGCCGGGGCGGGTCCGCTCCGTCGAGGACCTGCCGGGTGGCCTGACCAACGACAACCGCAAGGTGGTCACCGACGCCGGGGTCTTCGTCGTCCGCCTGTGGGACGAGGACACCGGCCTGCTGGCGATCGACCGCGACCACGAGCACGTGAACTCCGTGCGGGCGGCCGAGGCCGGCGTCGGCGCCGCGGTCGTCGCCTTCCTGCCCGAGCACCACGCCCTCGTGCTCGAGTTCCTCGACGGGACGACGCTGCACCCCGAGGACCTGCGGGAGGGCGATCACGTCGCCACCGTCGCGGCCGCCTGCCGGGCGCTGCACGGCGCGGAGCGCTTCGACGGGGACTTCGACATGTTCGAGATCCAGCCGCGCTACCTCCAGATCGTGCGCGAGCGGGGCCTGCGCCTGCCGGACCGCTACCTCGAGTTCGAGCCGCAGGTGGCGGCGATCCGGGCCGCGCTCGGGAGTCGGCCCGAGCCGACCGTCCCGTGCCACAACGACCTGCTCGCGGAGAACCTCATCCTCGAGGGCGACCGCCTGCGGATCGTCGACTACGAGTACGCCGGCAACAACGAGGCGTCGTTCGAGCTCGGCAACCTCTGGAGCGAGTCGTCGCTGTCGGAGGCGCAGCTCGAGGCGCTCGTGACCGCCTACTGGGGCCGGCCGCTGCGCCACAAGGTGGCGCGGGCGCGGCTGTGGGGCCTCCTGTCGAAGTACGGGTGGACGCTGTGGGCCTCGATCCAGGACGGCGTGTCCCCCATCGACTTCGACTTCTGGTCCTGGGGCATGGAGAAGTACGAGCGCGCGGTCGCCGAGTTCGACGACCCCGGCCTCGGCGCGCATCTCGAGGCCGCGCGCCGGCCCGACTAGCCGACGGTCACCGCAGGTGCAGGGTCGCGCCCGTACTGGCCCGCAGGCGGCCGGCGCCGCGCCCGCGGACCTTCAGCCGCGTGGACGGCAGCGCGCGGCCGGTCAGCCGCAGGCGCAGCCGGACCCGGCGCCGCCCCCCGGCACGGAGCCGTCGGATCGAGACGCGGCGCGGAGTCACCCGCAGGCCGCGGCCGGGCGCCAGGGCGACGCGCACCCGCCGGGCCGGCCCCGTGCCGGCGTTGCGGACGGTCAGGCGGGCGTGCGTGACCCGGTTGCGCGGCACGTGGCGCGGGAGGCCGGTGAACGAGAGGCGGAGCTTCGGCCTGGCCACAGTGGGGGCGGGCCGGGGCGCGGGCGCCGGGGCGCCCGCCGCGGTCAGCGCGACGCTCACTTCGTCGAACGTCACCGTGGCGTTCGTGTCCAGGTCGAGCTCGACGCCGGCGCAGTCGGCCCCGGTGCCGGCGAGGGCGGCGGTCGCGGCCGAGAGCGCGATCGTCGCGCCGCTGTCGCGGCGCAGCGCGTCTCCCGTGGCGTTCTGGACGCCGCCCGCGAAGCGGAACCACTTGGCCACGCCCGGCACGGTGACGAGGGTGCCGAAGGCCGCGCTGTCGGCTTTGCGGCAACTGCCGTCGGCGGCCCTGACGCCGGCGTAGGCGAACAGGAAGGTCCCGATCACCGGCGGTCCCGCCAACCGCGCGGAGACCGCCAGCGCGCCCGCGTCGTCGTAGCGCGCGTCGACGCGGACGAGGTCCTGGCCCGGCGTCGGCCCGTCGCCCACCGGGTCGTCGGCGCCGCCCGAGCGCACGGCGGCGGCGGCCGGCTCGACGAGCAGCAGTGAGGAGAGGACGACGGCCAGCGCCGTGAGATGTGCGCGCGGACACGACGCCATGAGCGGACGCAGTCTTGCACGCGCCTGCAACGGGAGCCCCTACATTGGCTGCCCGTGCGCTCGCGCTCCCGATCCGCCCGCGATTCCCGTCGCGACGCCATTGGCCTCCCCGCACCGCGCCGCCGCGGCGGCCGGGGCCCGCGCCTCGCGGTCGTCGGTGTCCTCGTGCTGCTGGTCAGCGGCGCCTTCGCCGCGCTCGCCTACGCCGCCGGCGCCCACGATGACGAGGCGCCCAAGGGCGCCACGGTCAACGGCATCGCCATCGGGGGTCTCACGCGCGAGCAGGCCCTGACCAAGCTCGACCGCTCCGTCGGCCGGCCGGCCAACCGCGCCGTCCGCGTCAAGGTCCGCGGCGACTGGCATCGGCTCACCGCCCGCTCGGCCCGGGTCCGGCTCGACCTCGCGCCCGCCGTCGACGACGCCCTTGCGGCCGGTCGCCAGGGGAGCTTCGTCGAGCGCGGCTGGCGCGAGCTGACCGGCGGGAAGGTCGCCACCTCCCATACCGTGCGGGTCAGCGTGAGCCGCAAGCGGGTGCGGGCCTTCGTCGACCGCCTCGAGGCCGACGTCGACGAGCCCGCGGTGGACGCCAGGCTCTCCATCGCGGTCACCGACGTCAGCGTCTCGAAGTCCAAGACCGGCCGCAAGCTCAGCGAGCCGGCGACGCTCGAGCGCCGCATCGTGCGCAAGTTCCGCGACACGGGTGCCCGGCGCCGGATCGTGGCCTCGACGGAGCGGGTCGAGCCGGCGGTCACCAGCGACGAGGTGTGGAAGAAGACGCCGACGGTGGTCACCGTCGCGCACGATTCGCGCACGGTCCGGGTCTTCAAGGCCGGCAAGGTCACCACGACCTACGGCGTCGCGGTCGGCAGTGCCGAGTACCCGACGCCCTACGGCCAGTTCAGCGTCCAGGCCATGCAGGTCGACCCGCCCTGGAACGTCCCGAACTCCGACTGGGCGGGCAGCCTGGCCGGCCAGACGATCCCCGGCGGCGACCCGCGCAATCCGCTCAAGGCGCGCTGGATCGGCTTCAACGGCGGTGTCGGCTTCCACGGCACCGGCGACATCGGCTCCCTCGGCAGCGCCGCCTCGCACGGCTGCATCCGCATGAACCCCACCGACGTGATCGACCTGTACAAGCGCGTCAGCGTCGGCACGCCCGTCTACGTCGGCGCGTAGCCGACGCGCGCCGAACGGGCCCCGGGCGGGCCCCAGGCGTCAGGCGCCGCCTGGCCGCGCTGGCGACCACCACCCGACTCGAGGCTCCAGCCCGAGTGGGGTCCTCGTCCGCACCACGTCCTCCGCCTGAGTGCGTGGTGTGGCTTGCGGACCGGCGACGGGCCTCGAGGCGCACCACGCCGTGCAGATCACGACGTGGTGCGGCTCGCGGACCCGTCCGGTCAGGCCGGGACGGCCTCGCGGGCCGGCTCCGGGGCCGGCTCGGCGACCTTGATCGACCGCATGAGCGTCCCGACGACCACGGCGCCGACGGCGAACACGCCGGCGGCGATCCAGAACGCCACGGTGTAGCCGTGGACCGTCGCGGCGTTGAACACCTCCGGCGTGCGCGGCTTGCCCGCCGCGTAGGCGGCGACGGAGCTCGCGAAGATGGAGCTCAGCAGCGCCGTGCCGATCGAGCCGCCGACCTGCTGCATGGTGTTGACCATCGCCGACGCCACGCCCGTGTCGGTCAGCTCCACCCCGTGCGTCGCCGTGGCGATCGCCGGCGCGAAGATGTTGCCCATGCCGAAGCCCATGAGCATGAGGCCCGGCAGCACGTGCCCGGCGTAGCTCGAGGTCGGCGTCAGCTGCGCGAACCAGACCATCGCCACCGCGCCGACGCTCATGCCCAGCACCAACAGCCGCCGCGGTCCGACGCGCCGCAGGAAGACGATGTTCACGAGCGTCGCCGTGGTGATGATGACCGCCATCATCGGCAGGAAGGCGAGGCCGGTCTGGATCGGCGTGAAGTCCTTGTTCTGTTGCAGGTAGTACGTGAGGAACAGGAAGACGGCGAACATCGCGATGCCGGACAGCCCGATGGCCAGGTAGGCCCCGCCGCGAGTGCGGTCGGCGATCACGCGCAGCGGCAGCAGCGGGTGGGCGACGCGCGACTCGATGAGGACGAAGCTCACGAGCAGCACGACGGCGGCGCCGAGCGCGATGATCGTGACGGGGTGGCCCCAGGAGTGCGTCTCGGAGTTCGAGAAGCCGTAGACGAGCGCGAACAGGCCGGCGGTGGCCGTCGCGGTGCCCGGCAGATCCAGCGGCGGGCGGTCCGGTTGCGTCTGGTTGACGACCAGCCGCAGCGCCGCGAGCGCGGCCGGGATCGCGAACAGGAGGTTCACGTACAGGCACCAGCGCCACGAGAGCCACTCGGTGAGGATGCCGCCGAGCAGGAGCCCGATCCCGGCGCCACCGCCGGCGATCGCGCCGAAGATCCCGAACGCCTTCGCTCGCGCGCTCGGCTCGGTGAAGGTCGTGGAGAGCAGACCCAGGGCGGAGGGCGCGAGGATGGCACCGAACACGCCCTGAAGGGCGCGGGCGGAGACGAGGACGCCGAACGACTGCGCGGCGCCGCCGATCCCGGACGCGATGGCGAACCCGAGGAGGCCGGCGATGAACGTCCACTTGCGGCCGAAGAGATCGCCGAGGCGGCCGCCGAGCAGCAGCAGCGAGCCGAAGGCCAGCGCGTAGGCCGTGATGATCCACTGACGTGAATCCGTGCCGAAGCCGAGCTCCTTCTGCGCCGACGGCAGGGCGATGTTCACGATCGTCGCGTCGAGCACGACCATGAGCTGGGCGATGGCGATGACGCCGAGGATCAGCCAGCGCTTCTCGTGGTGGGGATTCTCGACGGTGGTCTGGGGAGGAGACATCGGGGAGGGGGCCTTTCTGCCTAAACGGAGGCGAGGTCTCAAGTTCCATACGACCGTAGCACGAAGCGGAGCAGGCGTCTCCGGATAATCGCTATCGTTCACCGTCCTGTGACGATCCACACCGTTTCCGACCGCCCCCTGCGCGCCGACGCCGAGCGCAACCGGGTGCGGATCCTCGCCGCGGCGCGCGAGTTGTTCGCCGCGCGCGGCCTCGACGTCTCACTCGACGACGTCGCGGCGCAGGCCGGAGTTGGCGTGGGAACGGTCTACCGCCGCTTCGCCGACAAGGACGCGCTCATCGAGGCGCTGTTCGAGGCGCGCATCGCCGAGGTCGCGGGCGAGGCGCGCAAGGCGCTCGAGGCCGACGATCCGTGGGCGGGCTTCGTCGCGTTCATGTCCCGGTCGTGCGCGCTGCAGGCCGCCGACCGCGGCCTCAAGGAGGCGCTGACGACCCGCGGGCGCGGACGGGAGCGGGTGGCCCAGGCGCGCGAGACGATCGCGCCGCTGGCGATCCAGCTCATGCGCCGCGCCCAGGCCAGCGGCCAGCTGCGCGCCGACCTCGGGCCGTTCGACGTGCCGCTGATGCAGCTCATGCTCGGCTCCGTCGCCGACGCCACGCGCGAGGTCGCCCCGGAGTACTTCGAGCGCCTGCTGACCATCGTCCTCGACGGCCTCGCGGTGCGGCGGGAGGCCCCGACGCCGCTGCCCGGCACCGCGTTGGACCCCGAGCAGTTCGCCGCGGCCATGACCCGCCGGCGCTGCTGAGCACCGCCCCGCGCCGCCCGGGAGCGTGGCGCTGGGCGTCAGCTCCGTGTCCGGCCGCCGTGGATCATCGAGAGCGTCTCGGCGAGGCGGCGCTCGCGGGTCTCGGGCCGCTTCGCCCTCGGCGACCCACCGCGCGAACTCCTTGCGGTGCGTGTGGGCGAGCCCGTCGAAGGCCGTCCGCGCGACCCGGTCGTCGGCGAGCGCTGCGGCGAGATCGTCGGGCACGTCCACCTCGCGCGGCGCCTCGTCGAGCGCCACAGCGACGTCGATCTCGTCGTCCGGTTGCACACCGCACGCCTCGCGGACCGCCCGGCTGAAGCCGATCAGGGTGTCCCCGTCGCGCCGGCCGACGCGCCCGCGGAACGTGTGGCCGTTGACCGTCACGCGCACCGGGGGCGTGCGCTGCCCGCGCCCGATGGCCGCGAGCTGCTCGTCGCTGAGGACGAGCGCCGCGGCCGGCCCGCGCGGGTGCAGCACGGCGCGGAACCGCAGCGGTTGCGCGCCGGCCGGCTCGGGCGGTCCGAGGCACATGTCGCTCACGCGCCGGTGAGCTGGCCGATGCGGATGCGGTTGCCGAACGGGTCGCGGATGCCGAAGTCGATCCCGTAGGACTTCTCCGACGGCTCGTCGGTCACCTCCACACCCCGTTCGACGAGCTGCTTGTGCGTCGCGTGCGCGTCGTCGGTGGCGAGCGCCAGCCAGCCGCCGCCGGCGCCCTTGGTGAGCACGTCGCCGACCTGCTCGGCCGTGGCCTCGTCCATGGCCGGGGGCCCGGGCCGCTCGAGCAGGACCTGGCGGGCCCGGTCGCCCGGCACGCTGACGGTGAGCCAGCGCATGAACCCGAGGTCGACGTCCGTGTGGACCTCGAACCCGAGCTTGTCGACGTAGAACGCGAGGGCCTCGTCCTGATCGAGGACGAACACCTGTGACTGCGTGATGGCGGTGAACATGCGCCGAACCTACGGCCGCGGCGCCGGCCCCGCTGTTCCGAAACTGCTCGGTCGCGTCCACGCCTTCTGAAAGCACGTCGGGACGGGCGGCAGGGCCCCGCGCGTGCGAAACGACGACGGCGACTCGCCGACGATCTCGCGGAACGTACGGCTGAACGTCGCGAAGCTCGTGAAGCCCACGTCGAGACAGACCTCGCTCACGCTGCTGTCCGTCTCGCGCAGCAGGGCCATGGCGCGCTCGACCCGGCGGCGCTGGAGGTAGCGATGCGGCGTCTCGCCGAAGGTCCGGCGGAAGGAGCGGATGAAGTGCGCCTCCGAGGCGAGGGCGATGCGGGCCAGCGCCGGGACGTCGAGGGGCTGCGCGAAGTCGCGGTCGATCGCGTCGCGCGCCCGCAGGAGCAACCGGTTCGCCTGCTGCTGGGCACTCGCCACGACCGCAAGCCAAGCACATCGCGCCGCCGGTCAGCACCTCCGCGGGCCGGCGGCTAGTGCCCCTCGGTCGGGGCGTGGGCCACGAACACCGCGACGTCATGCACGTGGTGGAGCACGTAGGACGAGACGGAGCCGACCATCGCGCCCACGCGGCCGCGACCCCGGGCGCCGACCATGACCGCGTCGTAGTCGCCCGCCTCGGCCGCGGCGACGATCTCGGGGCCCGGCCGGCCGCGGCGGAACAGCGTGGTGACGCCGATCTCGGCCGGGATCCGCTCGACCGCGTCGCGCAGGACCCGCTGGGCCTGCGTGTCCACCCGCTCCTGCAGGGTCGCGTCGTAGCCGGGGCCCGGAGGCCAGCGCGAGATGTCGGTGGAGACGCCGATGAGGGTCAGCGTCGCGTGGTCGCGCCGGGCGGCCGTGACCGCGGCCGAGAGGGCGAGCTCGCCGTTGACCGACCCGTCCACCGCGACCAGCAGCCGGTGGAAGCGCAGCTCACCGAGCGGCTCGGCGGGCTGGGGGCGGGTTCCGGACGGGTGATCGACGCTCACGGCTGACCTCCTGGCTCAGGCGGCGGCCTCCTGCGCCGCGCGCTCCCGGACGATGTCGGCCCCGCTCTTGGTCCCGAGCGGGTGCTCGCGCATGAACAACAGGGCGAGGAAGGCCACGAGCCCGAGCGGGGCGGCGAGCAGGAAGACCTCGGCGATGCCGGTCCCGTAGGCGTGCTCGACGACGCCGGCCACCGGGCGGGGCAACGTGCTGACGTCGGGCACGGCGTGGCTGCCGCCCGCGGGGGCGCGGACGCCGAGCGCGGCCAGCCCGTCGGTGATCGAGGCGCTGGCCTTCGTGGCCAGGAGCGCGCCGAGCACGGAGACGCCGAGGGCGCCGCCGAGCGAGCGGAAGAAGGCGATCAGCGACGAGCCAGCGCCGATGTCCTCCTGGGGCACCGCGTTCTGCACGACGAGCACGAGGTTCTGCATCATCATGCCGACGCCCGCGCCGACGAGCAGCATGAACACCGCGAGGTCGACGAGGCTCGTGGTCTCGTCCATCGTGCCCATCAGGCCGAGCCCGGCCGTCAGCAACAGGCCGCCGGTCAGCATCCAGCGCTTGTAGCGGCCGGTCCGCGAGACTAGGCGGCCCACGAGCGTGGACGACGTGATCAGGCCGAGGACCATGGGGATGGTCAGCAGGCCCGACTCCGTCGGCGACTTGCCGCGGGCGATCTGCATGTACTGGCTCAGGAACACCGTCGTCCCGAACAGCGCGATGCCGACGGCGACCGAGGCGATGACGGCGAGCACGATGGTCCGGTCGCGGAACAGCCGTAGCGGGACGAGCGGCTGGCGGGCGCGGCGCTCCTGCAGGATCGCGCCGGCGACGAGCGCCAGGCCGAGGCTGACGAGCACCGCCGTCTGCCAGGACAGCCACGGGTACTGCGCGCCCGCGAGCGAGACCCAGATGAGCAGGCTCGAGACGCCGGAGGCGATCAGCACGATGCCCGGATAGTCCATCTGGACCTCGCGGCGCCGGCGCGGGAGCTTCAGCGTCCGCTGAAGCGTGACGAAGGCGGCGACGGCGAAGGGCACGGTGACGTAGAAGCACCAGCGCCAGCCGATGCCGTCGGTGACGATCCCGCCGAGCAGTGGCCCGGCGACGGTGCCGAGCCCGAAGACCGCCCCGAGATAGCCCGAGTAGCGCCCGCGCGCGCGCGGGGAGACGAGGTCGGAGAGGATGACCTGCACGAGGGCGGTGAGCCCGCCGACGCCGAGGCCCTGGATCACCCGGCAGGCGATCAGCCAGGCCGTCGACTGGGCGAGGCCGGCGAGCAGCGAGCCGGCGACGAAGATCACCAGCCCGAGCTGGACGAGCAGCTTGCGGTCGAAGACGTCGGCGAGCTTGCCCCACACCGGCGTGGAGACCGTCAGGGCCAGCAGCGTCGACGTGACGACCCACGTGTAGGCGGACTGGCTGCCGCCGAGGTCGGAGATGATGCGCGGCAGCGAGGTCGAGACGACGGTGCTCGACAGGATCGCCACGAACATCCCGAGCAGCAGGCCGGACATGGCCTCGAGCACCTGGCGGTGGCTCATGCCCTGCGGCTCGGTCGGCGGCGGTGGCGCGGGGGCGACGGCGGTCATCGGTCCTCGGTCTCCTCGAAGTCGTCGCGCAGGCGCGCGAGGGCACCGGTCAGCGCCTCGACGTCCGCGGCGTCCCAGCCGGCCACGACCTCCGTGAAGGCGTCGACCATCCGGCCGTGCGCGACCCGCAGCACCTGCGCGCCGGCCTCCGTCGTGAGGACGAGCTGGGCCCGGCCGTCGGTCGCGTCCGCCTGCCGCTCGACGTAGCCCGAGGCGGCGAGGGCCGCGACCTGGCGACTGGCGACGGAGAGGTCGACGCCGAGGCGGCGGGCGATCTCCGAGACGCGCACGGGGCCGTCGACGTGAACGATGCCGAGGGCGGTGAACCCCTGTCCCCCGAGGCCCTCGAGCGCGTGGCGGCCGATCCGTCGCTGGAGGGCGCCGAGACGGTAGAGGGAGCGGACGAGCGCTTCGACGGTGTCGGTGGCGGGTGCGGTGGAGGTCTGCGCGGGGGAGATCATTGCTTACGACAAGCAAGTGTAGCGCTCGTACGCTGGCCGCATGGACCCCGAGCTCATCGATGTCCCGGCCGCCTCGCGCTACGAGCTGCGCTCGGGCGACACGGTCCTCGGGCGCATCGACTACCGCGACCGCGGCGACGTCCGGACGATGGCCCACGCCGAGATCGATCCGGCCCACGGCGGCACGGGACTCGGGAGGCGGATGGTGCGGGCCGCCCTCGACGACTGCCGCGCGCACGGGCGCCGGGTCGTCCCCGCCTGCCCGTTCGTCGGGCACGTCGTGCGCGAGGAGCCCGCCTACGCGGACCTCGTCGCGGGCTAGGCGCGTGGAGCCGACGGTCGGCGCCGGCCCGCTCGTCCGCGAGCGTCCGCCCAGGAGGTCGAGTCGCCGGATGGTCGCCCCAGCGACCAGGGCGCGACTGGCGCTGCCGTCGGCGCTCAGCCGCGCCGAGCGGTAGTCGCCGGATGGTCGCCCCAGCGACCAGGGCGCGACTGACGCTGCACTCCTCCTCGCCGTTCCGCCACCGCCGAGGCGCGTTCACCGCGTCGCCGGGGCGAGACCCTAGGAGGCGACGAGCACGACGTCGAGCCGGCGCGGGCCGTGCACGCCGGGGACCCGCTCGAGCTCGATGTCCGAGGTCGCCGACGGCCCGGAGACGAGCGTGAGCGCGCGGCCCGCGTCGACCGCCCCGCGCAGCGCGGCGACGCCGTCGGGCACCCCGGCCACGACCTGTTCGGCGCGGACGATGCACACGTGGTGATCGGGAATGAGCGTCAGGGCGCGGCGCCCGCTCTCCGGGCCGGCGTCGAGCACGATGGTCCCCGTCTCGGCGATCGCCACGGCGCAGCCCGTGAGCACGGCCTCGACGCCGTCGAGCGCGGCGGCGTCCAGCGGCGGGTCGTCGGCGACGAGCTCGAGGCCGGCCGGCGCGAGCGCGAGGCCGGGCGCCACCGCGACCCGTCCGCGGCACAGGCCGGCCACGACGTCCGCGAGCCCTTCGGCGTCCGTGCGGTGCACCCGGGCGTCGTAGTCGGCCACGCGCTCGGCGAAGCGCTCGACCGCCCCGCCCCCCTCGCGCTGACCGGCGCCGCGGTAGTCCCGCGGGATCTCCGGCACCGCTGGGGACGGGCCGAGAGCCTGCCGGATCCGGCTGAGGACGACCTCGCGGGCGTCGCTCACCGCTCGGTCCCGCTTGGCTCGTCACCGGCAGCGGCTTCGCCTCGCTCGGTCCCGCTTGGCTCGCCACCGGCAGCGGCTTCGCCTCGCTCGGTCTCGCTTCGCTCGCCACCGGCAGCGGCTTCGCCGCGCCTCCGCCACCACTGGCGGAACGACTCCGCCGGCACCTCGGGGAGATCGCGCGTCGCCGTCCAGCCCGCGAGCGGGCCGAGCGGGAGCCTGGCGATCGGCCCGCGCCCGAGCCGGGCCAGCCGCTGCGCGGTCTCGTAGCGCCGCCGCGTCGCGAAGGCCCGGGCGACGATGGCCATAGAGACCGCCTCGGGATCGCGCGAGGACTTGACCTCGCGGGTGACCCGCCCGCGCAGGTGGATGAGCACGGAGGGGATGTCGATCTTGACCGGGCACACCTCGTAGCAGGCACCGCACAACGAGGACGCCCAGGGCAGCGTCGGCGCCTCGTCCAGGCCTCGCAGCTGCGGCGTGAGGATCGCGCCGATCGGGCCGGGATAGACCGACTCGTAGGCGTGCCCGCCCGTGCGCGAGTAGACCGGGCAGGAGTTCAGGCACGCCGAGCAGCGGATGCAGCGCAGCGCCTGGCGGCCGACCTCGTCGGCGAGCACGTCCGTGCGGCCGTTGTCGAGCAGGACGAGGTGGAACTCCCGCGGGCCGTCGTCGGCGGAGACGCCGGTCCACAGCGACGTGTACGGGTTCATCCGCTCCGCGGTCGAGGAGCGCGGCAGCAGCTGCAGCATGACCTCGAGGTCCCGGTGCTCGGGCAGGACCTTCTCGATTCCCATCACCGTGACGAGGACCTCCGGCAGCGTCGTGCACATGCGCCCGTTGCCCTCGGACTCCACCACGCAGATCGTGCCCGTCTCGGCGACCCCGAAGTTCGCGCCGCTGACCCCCATCCGCGCCCGCAGGAACCGCTCGCGCAGGAACCTCCGCGCCGCCTCGGTGAGGGCCGGCGGGTCGCTCGTCAGCTGCTGGCCCTGGGCGATCGTCCGCTCGAACAGCGCGCGGATCTCCTCCCGGTTGCGATGGATGGCCGGCACGAGGATGTGCGACGGCGCGTCGTTGGAGAGCTGCACGATGAGCTCCGCGAGGTCCGTCTCGTGGGCGGTGATGCCCTCGGCCGCCAAGGCCTCGTTGAGCTGGGTCTCCTCCGTGGCGATCGACTTGACCTTCACGACCTCGTCGACGCCGTGCTCGTGGGCGATGCGGGCCACGTGGGCGTTGGCCTCCGCCGCGTCGCGCGCCCAGTGCACGACCCCGCCGGCCGCGGTCACCGACGCCTCCAGGCGCTCGAGCTGCTCCGGCAGGGTGGCCAGCGCTCGAGCCTTGATCCCGGCTCCCGCGGATCGCAACGCCTCCCAGTCGTCGAGCTCGGCCACCACCCGCGCGCGCTTGGCCCGGATGGTCGCCGTCGCCTTGCCCATGTTGCGCCGCAGCTGGGCGTTGGCGAGCTCCTCGCGCGCCCTGGTCGGGAAGCCGACGGTCATCGGATCACGCTCCTCGGCTCGCGAGGACTTCGGCCAGGTGCATGGTCCGCACGCCGGCGCGCTCGCGCCGCAGCGCGCCGCCCATGTGCATGAGGCACGAGTTGTCCCCGGCGACGACGACCTCCGCGAGCGTCTCGCGCACGTGGCGCAGCTTGTCCCCGAGCATGGCCATCGACGTGTCGGCGTTCTTGACCGCGAAGGTCCCGCCGAACCCGCAGCACTCCTGCGCCTCGGGCAGCTCGACCAGGTCGATGTCGCGGACCGCCCGCAGGAGCCGCAACGGCTTGTCGCCGACGTTCAGCAGCCGCAGCGAGTGGCACGTCGGGTGGTATGTCACGCGGTGCGGGAAGACCGCGCCGACGTCCTCCACCCCGAGCTCGTCCGTGAGCAGCTCGCTGAACTCGAACGTCCGCTCCCCGAGGGCGGCGACGTCGCGCCCGAGCTGCTCGTCGCCCGCGAGCCGGGCGAGGGACGGGTACTGCTCGCGCACCATCGCCGCGCACGAGCCGGAGGGCGAGACGATCCGCTCCGCGTCGCCGAACACCCGCACGAAGCGGCGCGCGAGCTCCGTCGCCTCCGGCTGGTAGCCCGAGTTGCCGTGCATCTGCCCGCAGCAGGTCTGCTCGACCGGGAAGTCGACCTCGTGGCCGAGCCGCTCGAGCACCTCGACCACCGCCCGCCCCGTCCCCGGGAACAGCGTGTCGTTGAAGCACGTGATGAACAGCGCGATCCGCATCGCTAGCGCGGATACGCCCCCGGGACGCCGCCGTCGACGTTGAGCACGTTGCCCGTCGACTTCGCCGAGCGCGCGGGCGAGGCGAAGTGCAGCACGGCCTGGGCGATGTCCTCGGGCAGGATGTTGACGTTGACGACGTTGATGCACCGGCCCAGCTCACCACCCTCCTCCGCCAGGCAGCGGGCGAGGTGGAGCTCCGATGCCTTCGCCGACGAGTAGGCCGCCGCGCCCTTGCCCGCGACGAGCGCGTTCTTGGAGGCGACGAGGACCATGGATCCCCCCGTACCCTGCGCGGCCGCGATCCGGAACCCGGCGCGTCCCACGAGGAAGTAGCCCGTCCCGAGGATGGCGTGGTTGCGCTCCCACTCGGCCAGGGTCGTCTCCTCGATCCGAGCGCTCGAGGCGATGCCGGCGTTGGCCGTCACCTCGATGGCCCGGTGGCGGAGGTCGCGGCTATCCCGTCCAGCGCTGCCTGCGCGTCGTGCGTCTCCAGGTAGCCCACGAGCAGCCCATCCTCGCGCAGGAACAGGGAGCAGTCTGGTCCAGTCCGTCTCGCGGAGCGCGTCGAACGTCTCCGGCCAGACCGCCGCGAGGCGCAGCCCGGCGGGCTCAGCCTCTTCCTCGGAGCCGGACATGCCGGCGAGGGAATTACCCGCGCCGGCGCCCGGCCACGCTCAGGCGGGCGGCTCGTAGAGCTGCAGCTCGGTGCCGTCCGGGTCGTGGAAGGTCGCGACCTTGCCCCACGGGTGCTCGGAGACGCCACCGGAGAACTCGACGCCCTGACCCTCGAGCTCGGACACCGCCGACTCGATGTCGGGCTCGGCGTGGAAGGCGATGACCCCGCCGCCCCCGCCCGGCTCCTCCTCGTCACGGCCGTTGAGGCCGATGCGGACGTCGCCCGCCATGACCTCGGACCACTCGTCCTCGTGCTGGGAGACCTCCAGGCCGAGGGTGTCCCGGTAGAAGCCGACGGACCGGTCCATGTCGGTGACCGGCAGCCACACGGTCGCGATGCGCTTGATGCTCATGCCCGAGGGGTGTCCCGCCGCGCCCGGATCCATGCGCGGACGGGCGCGTGGCCACGACGGGCTACCGAGCCGGGCCAGCTTGGCCGGGGTGCTCACCGCGCGCAGGGCCACGACGCGGCCGTCGGCGACGTCGAGCGCGACCACGGAGACGAGGCCGTCCGGCGTGTCCGTGCGGATGCCCGGCCCGCCGTTGACGCGCATGGGGGCGATGCGCGTGCCGGGCGGGGCGAGCTTCGTGCGCAGCGTGGCGAGGAAGTTCGCGATCCGCGCGGCGCCGTGGACGGGCTTGCGTGCGGCCTTGACGACGCCGCCGCCGTCGGACCACAGGACCGCGTCCTCGGCGAGCAGGGCGGTCAGGGCCTGCACCGAGCCCGCGTCCACCGCGGCGGCGAAGGCCTCGGCGAGCCGCGCCGCCTCCCGGTCGGCGACGGGGAAGCGGGTGCGCGGCTCGCCGGCGTGCTCGCGCGCCCGCCGGGCGATCTGGCGGCAGGTGGACGGGGTGCGGCCCACGGCGTCGGAGACCTCGTCGTAGTCGAGGTCGAAGACGTCGCGCAGCAGCAGCACGGCGCGCTCGACCGGGTTCAGGCGCTCCATGGCGTGCAGGAGGGCGAGGGAGAGCGTCTCGGCCTCCAGCACCACCTCGGCCGGGTCGTGCGCCGCCGGCTCGAGCGCGCGCGGCTCGGGTAGCCACGGGCCGACGTAGGTCTCACGCCGCGTCCGCGCGGCGCGCAGGCGGTCGAGGGCGAGCCGGGTGGTGACCGTCACGAGGTAGGCCTCGGGCTCGCGGACGTCCGCCGTGTCCGTCCGCTGCCAGCGCAGCCACGCGTCCTGGACGACGTCCTCGGCCTCCCCCACCTCGCCGAGCATCCCGTAGGCGACGGCCTCCAGGCGCGGCCGCGCCCGCTCGAAGGCGGGATCGGCGCCGACGGTCACGTGGTGCCCACCGTGGCGGCGTCGCGTTGCGCACGGCCGCCCGCCTGCGGCCCGCTCGGGCCGGCGACCAGCGCGCGCGCCGCGGCTCCCGCGCTGGACAGCGCGGCGTCCGTGAGCAGGCCGTGCGGCCCGACCCAGTCGCCGGCGAGGGCCAGGCCCGGCGCGCCGGTCGGCGTGACCGCCGGCCGGCGCGTCAGCCCGGCGGCGGGGATCGCGGTGTGGGAGGTCATGCGGGGGAGGAAGCGCGGTTCGTCGACCAGTTCCCCGAGCCAGCCGGGCTGGACGGCGTCGGCGACGGCCTCGAGGGCCGCCCGGGTGCCGGAGGTCCGGTCGCCCGGCGCGAGGTAGGCGGCGATCGTGACCAGCACGGGTGCCGTACCGGGCCGGGAGTGGATCGAGAAGTAGTGCGGGGTGTCGAGGCCCGCCGCGAACGCCCGGCGCGGCCGGGGCAGGCGACGCAGCCGCAGGTCCAGTGAGGCGGCGTGCGCCGGCGGCCCCGGTGCCGCGATCGGGCGGCCGAGGAGCCGGGCGGCGCGGTCCGGGCCACCCGCGGCGAGCACGACGACGTCGGCCACGTGGCGCTCGGCGTCCGTCGTGACGGCCCAGCCGTCACCGTCGGGGGCGACCTCGCGGACGGCCGCGCCGCGCTCCAGCTCGGCGCCGGCCCGGCGCGCGGCGACGGCGAGTGCGTCGACGAGCGCCTGCCAGCCGCCGAGGTAGCGGACCCCTGGGCGCAGGGCCATGGCGGTCTGGCCCGCGGCCGCGTCCGCGCTCAGCGCGTCCTGGTCGGCGACGTAGGTGGCGACGCGCACGAGGGTCTGCGCGATCCGGCGCGCGTCCGGATCCGGCAGCTCGCGCTGGAGCCATGCCGAGGTGCTCATCCCGGCCAGGTCGGGCCGCGGTCCGCGCAACCCCGCGGCCCAGCGCGCGGCGGCGAGCGTCGCCCGTGGGCCCCCGAGGGTCCGCCGGGCCCGGCCCTCACGCAGCCAGACGCTGCGCGTGGTGACCTTCGGCGTCCAGCCCGGCAGGTCGATCCCGGCCGCGGCGAGCTCCCGCCGCGCGGCGCCGCCGAGGTACAGCGCGTGGGGGCCCTGGTTGCGGCCGAGCGCGTCGCTGCCGGCGCGGCCGCCGAGCTCCCCGCGGGCCTCCAGGACGCGGACGTCCAGGCCGGCGCGGGCGAGGTTGAGCGCGGCGAGCAGCCCGGCCGGGCCGCCGCCGACGACGAGTGCGGTGCGTGGCTCCATGTCCCTCAGACGAGGCAGAGTGCCACGCCGTGACAGCCGCGGTGGTGCGGGGCGGAAGGCGGGTCGGCGCCGGAATGCGCGCATCCGGCCGCCTCTTGCCCGGGGAACGGCCGGCTGGGTAGGGGCGGGCGCCCAAACGTCCGGCCACATGCTCTCCAGCACCGAAGGGCGCCCGGCGAGGCTTCGTGCTGAGAAGGCATGCCCTGACGAGCTTCGTCAGCACACGGCCCCAATCCGGACGCTAGAAGCCGAGAAGGCTCCCCGCGCTCCCCTCTCAGATGCGCCGTCGCCGTCGCCGCCGGCGCCTCCCGCCGCGCCGTCAGCCGGACGAGGGCGGCTCGGCCTCGGGCAGTCCGGGCGACGGGGCGTCGTCGGCGTCGAGGTCGTCGGGCGGCCCGAGCGGCTGGTCGGGCACCTCGGACTCGCCGCCGCCGGGCGCGGACGGGCGCTCGGCCGGGATGTCCTCGTCCCACTCCACCGCGGGCGGCTCGGGCTCGCTTCCCGGCGTGGCGTCGCCGGAGTCCGAGGCGTGGGGGGCGAAGGACCCGCGGGGGCTCATGCCTCGGGCGCTACCCGGGCGGGCGCGCCCCACGCCTGCAGCACCTCGGGGATCGCGACGCCGGCCTCGTCCTGGTGGTTCTCGAGCAGGGCGATCAGCGTGCGTCCGACCGCGACCGCCGTCCCGTTGAGCGTGTGGACGTGGCGCACGCCGTCCGGGGCTCGGAAGCGGATGTCCAGCCGGCGGGCCTGGAAGTCGGTGGTGTTCGAGGTCGAGGTCAGCTCGCGGTAGCGCCCCTGGCCGGGCAGCCACGCCTCGCAGTCGTACTTCTTCGCCGCCGAGCCGCCCAGGTCGTCGACCGCGATGTTGACCACCCGGTAGGGAATGCCGAGCGCGGTGAGGATCTCCTCCTCGATGGCCAGCAGCCGCTCGTGCTCGGCCGCCGAGTCCTCAGGTGCCACGAACGAGAACATCTCGACCTTGTCGAACTGGTGGACGCGGAAGAGCCCGCGGGTGTCCCGGCCCGCCGCGCCGGCCTCCCGCCGGAAGCACGGGGAGAAGCCCGCGTAGCGCACCGGCAGCGCTTCCGCGTCGAGGATCTCGCCGGCGTGCAGGGAGGCCAGCGCGACCTCGCTCGTCCCGGCGAGGAAGAGCCCGTCGTCGGCCAGGCGGTAGATCTGCTGCTCCGTGTCGGGCAGGAAGCCGGTGCCGAACAGCGCCTGCTCGCGGACGAGCACCGGCGGGACGACGGGCTCGAAGCCGTGCCCGCGCAGCCGCTCGAGCGTCCAGCGCACGAGCGCGAGCTCGAGCAGGACGAGGTCGCCCTTGAGGACGGCGAAGCGCGAGCCGGCGACCTTCGCGCCCGCCTCCATATCGATCAGCCCACCCGCGAGCTCGAGATGATCGCGGCCGTCCCGTCCCCCCGCGCCGACCTCGCGCAGGACGGTGTCGGCGTCCGCGGCCGCCGGATCGGGCGGGTTGGGGACGGTGGCGAGCACGGCGTCGTGCTCGGCCTCCACCGCGGTCAGCTCCGCCTCGAGCGCCTCGCGCCGGCGCTTGACCTCGGTGAGCGCCGCGATCGCGTCGCCGGCGTCCCCCCCGGCCTGCTTGGCCTGGGCGATCGCGCCCCCCGAGGCCTTCTGCCGCGCGCGCAGGGCCTCGACCTCGGGCAGCAGCTCGCGCCGGCGCGCGTCGAGCTCGAGCACGGTCCGCAGGCGGTCGTCCGCGCCGTCCCGGCGCCGGGCGAGCGCGGCCAGCACCGGCTCCGGGTCGCGCCGGATCGCCTTGACGTCGAGCATCGCGCCCAGCCTACGTGGCGGGCGGGCGCTACTTCTGCGCGAGCCTGCTCTTGCAGTCCTCGGTCTTGGGCCCGGCGTTGGCCGACGGGTCCGGGTCCGCGGTCTGCTGCTTGTCGCGGCCGGAGTACGTCGAGACGAAGCACGCGACGAGTTCGGCCTCGGCCCCGGTGACGATGTTGGCGGGCATCGGGCCGGACGAGAAGCCGCCGTTGCGGATCGCGTACAGGACGTCCTCGTAGTTCTCGACGCGCTGGTTGAAGTTCGGGCCGTCCTTGTACTCGCGGCTGGTCACGCTGGTGGCCGAGCCGTGCGTGCCGGCGGCGTTGAGCGTGTGGCAGCCGCCGCAGCGCTGGTTGAAGATCTCCGCGCCCTGATGCAGCGGGCTGGTCTGGGCGACCTCGACGCCGGCCGTGCCGCAGCCCGCGGCGAGCACGCCCAGGGGCAGAAGGGCGGTGAGCAGCAGGCGACGGAGCAACGGCGAGCGCATCGAGGCGCAGAGCATACGGAACAATGGGCCGCTTCCATGCGCCGACTCGCCCTCCTGCTGCTGCTCGGCCCCCCGCCGCTCGCCCTCGCCGCCTGCGACCGCACGCCGGTCGCGCGGGTGGACGGCGGAGCGGTCGCCGTGCGGCTGACGGACTACCGCCTGCACCCCCAGCGCCTGCGCGTCGCGGCGGGGCGGTTGACCATCAGCGTGCGCAACGATGGGCGCGTGCCGCACAACCTCCAACTCCGCACGGGGGCCGGGACCGTGCGCGGCCGCGTCGCCACGCTGCTGCCCGGCGCCTCCGGCCGGATGACGGTCCGCCTGGGCCGCGGGGAGTACGAGATGCTCTCGACCGTGGGCCGCGACGAGCAGCTCGGCCAGCGCGGCACGGTGACCGTGCGATGAGGCACGTCGGCCCGGAGCAGTTCCGCACCGTGATGGGCCGCTTCGTCACCGGCGTGACCGTCATCACGGCACTCGGGCCCGAGGGTCCCGTCGGCATGACGGCCAACGCCGTCGCCTCCCTGTCGCTCGAGCCGCTGCTGCTGCTCGTCTGCTTCGACCGAGCCGCCCGGACACTGCCCGTCGTGCGGGAGTCGGGCCGCTTCGGCGTCAACGTCCTGTCCGCCGGCCAGGAGCCCCTGGCCCGCCGCTTCGCCGGCAAGGGGGACGAGCGGGTGAAGTTCGAGGGCGTCGCCCACACCGCCGACCAGGGCATCCCGGTGATCGAGGGCGTCCACTCCTGGGTCGGCTGCGATCTCGAGCGCCTCGTCGACGGCGGCGACCACACCATCGGCATCGGCGCCGTCACCGCCGCGGAGCTCGGCGGCGGCGAGCCGCTGGCCTGGTACGAGGGTCGGTACCGGGAGCTCGCCTAGAGCGGGGAGCCGGCCACCCCTGCCGCCCGCAGCGCGAGCACGAAGACCACGAGCGAGGAGGCGGCCATGACGCCGATCTCGCGGCGGACGATCTCGAGGACGATGGCCCGCTGCTCGGCCTCCGGCAGCGCCTCGATCTCGCGGGCGGATTCCATGTCGTGCCTGACGAGCACCTGGTCGGCCGACACGAGCCGCAGCTGCTCGGCCACGAAGGACACGGCGAGCGGCAACAGGCCGTAGAGCAGGTGCAGGCGCGCCGGGTCCTTGCCCGCGAGCAGCAGGACGGCGCCGATCGCGGCCTCGACCACGAGCGTGAGCTGGGCCGCGCGCAGCAGCGGCCAGAACCAGCGGACGGGCTCCGCCCGCCACCAGGCCCAGCCGCCATAGAGCCCTGCCGCGAGGCTGAGGACGACGACGAGGCTGCCGACGACCGCGTGGACGGCGCTCAACGCCGCTCCCTAGCGCGGTCTGCCACTTGCGATGCGGACGCCTTGGAACCCGCCCGCGGTGGTACAACCTGAGCGGTGATCCGCTCGTATCTGCCCGCCGTCGTCTTCCTCGTCCTGGGCGGGGTCGTCGGCGGGGCCTTCACCATGCTGAACCACTGGTTCGGCAAGGGCTCCATGCGCACGACGACGGTCAAGACCGATCCGTACGAGTGCGGCCTGCCGTCCGAGGTGCAGAAGTCGTTCAAGTTCGGCGTCTCCTTCTACCTCGTGGCGATGCTGTTCATCCTGTTCGACATCGAGGTCCTCTTCCTCTACCCGGTCGCGATCCAGCTCCGGGAATTCGGCACGTTCGCCCTCGTCGAGACCGTCGTCTTCGTCGTGCTGCTGTTCGTGGCCTTCATCTACGTCTGGCGCCGGGGTGCGCTCAATTGGAGATAACGCGTCATCAGGACGGGGCCAAGTCGCTGCAGCAGACGGAGTTCCGCGCGCGCCAGCTCAAGGCCCGCGACATGCTCAACGGCGACCTCGACGAGGCCGACCTCGAGCAGCACGTGCGCGAGTCGATCGTCACCACGACGGTCGACAAGGCGCTGGCCTGGGCTCGCGGCAACTCGATCTATCCCATGACCTTCGGGCTCGCGTGCTGCGCCATCGAGATGATGTCGACCGTCGGGTCGCGCGTCGACGTGGCGCGCTTCGGCTGGGAGGCCTACCGCGGCTCTCCGCGCCAGTGCGACCTGCTGATCCTCTCCGGCCGGGTCTCGATCAAGATGGCGCCGATCATCCGGCGCGTCTGGGACCAGATGCTCGAGCCCAAATGGGCGATCTCCATGGGTGCCTGCTGCTCCTCCATGGGCGTGTTCAACAACTACGCGATCGTGCCCGCGGACAAGTTCATGCCCATCGCGGTCCACGTCCCCGGCTGCCCCCCGCGGCCCGAGGCGCTGATGCACGGCATCCTGAAGCTGCGCCAGCACATCCTCGACGACCCCGACGAGGGCTGGCGCGCGCGCTACGGCGGCTTCGGTACCGAGGAGGTCTTCCCGACGGACTCCATCGCGGTCAACGTCCCCGGCGGCGAGGAAGGCCAGGGTGCCTGACGCCACCGGCCTCGAGCTGCTCGCCGGCGAGCTGCGCGACGCCGACGCCGACGGCGTGCTGGACACGCTGTTCTTCCGCGACAAGTCCGTGCTGCTCGTCGCGCCGGCCTTCGTGCCGGCGGCGCTCGAGCACCTGCGCGGCAAGGGCTTCCGGGCGCTGATGTCGGTCCACGGCGTGGACTACTTCCCGGAGGAGCCGCGCCTCGGCGTGCACTACGAGCTGCTCGACATGCACGAGGTCGACCGCATCACGGTCAAGACCCGGGTCTCGACGGAGGACCCGCACGTCCCGAGCGTCACGCCGGCCTGGCCGACGGCCAACCATCAGGAGCGCGAGATCTTCGACCTCTTCGGCGTCCACTTCGACGGCCACCCGAACCTGACCCGGATCCTCATGCCCGACGACTACGAGGGCCATCCGCAGCGGCGCGACTTCCCCGTCGGCGGCGAGCCGGTCCTGTTCACCCACAACGAGACGAAGTCGCCGGGGTGGTGGAAGTAGTGAGCGCAGCGAACGGTCTCACTCCCCCCTCGTGCAGGCCGAGCGAAGCGAGGACGCAGTGAGCGACGTGGTCCAGCCCGGCCTGCGCGAGCAGACCATCGACGTCTCCTCCGTGGACACGAGCGAGCTGCACGAGGAGCTGCTCACGCTGAACTTCGGCCCGGTGCACCCGGCCACCCACGGCGTGCTGCGGCTGATCGCCCAGCTCGACGGTGAGGTCATCCGCGACATCAAGCCGGTCATCGGCTACGTGCACACGGGCATCGAGAAGACCGCGGAGGACAAGTCGTACTGGAAGGTCATCCCCGTCGTGGAGCGGATGGACTACCTCGCGTACATGTTCAACCCGATGGCCTTCTGCGGGGCGGTGGAGACGCTGGCCCAGATCGAGGTGCCGCCGCGCGGGCAGTACCTGCGGGTCATCCACATGGAGCTCAACCGCATCCTCTCCCACCTCGTGTGGCTCGGCACGAGCTGCCTGGACCTCGGGGCGATCTCCATGTTCTGGTACTGCTTCCGCGACCGCGAGACGATCAACGACCTGTTCGAGATGTCGACGGGCCAGCGCATGCACACGCGCTACATCCAGGTCGGAGGCGTCTTCGAGGACGTCCCGCCCGGGTGGGAGGCGAAGGTGCGCGAGTTCTGCGCCGAGATGCCCTCGCGGGTGGACCAGTTCGCCGCGCTGCTGGACAACAACGAGATCTTCAACCAGCGCATGCGCGACGTCGCGACGGTCGACGAGCAGACGCTGCTCGACCTCGGCATCACCGGCCCGCTGCTGCGCGCCTCCGGCAACCCGTGGGACCTGCGCAAGGCGGCGCCCTACTGCTCCTACGACCACTTCGACTTCCAGATCCCGGTCGGGACGGTCGGCGACAACTATGACCGCTATTCGTGCCGCCTGCAGGAGATGCGCGAGTCGGTCAAGATCGTCACCCAGGCGCTCGACGGCCTGCCCGAGGGCGCCTACGTCACCGAGGACCGCAAGTACGCGCTGCCGCCGCGCCACGAGCTGGCGACCTCGATGGAGGCGCTGATCCACCACTTCAAGCTCGTCACGGAGGGCTTCCGCGTCCCGCCCGGCGAGGCCTACTACCCGATCGAGTCCCCCCGCGGCGAGCTTGCCTGCTTCGTCCGCTCGGACGGGTCCTCCAAGCCGGCCCGCGTGCACATGCGCGAGCCGAGCTTCGTCAACCTCCAGGCCATCACGACGATGTCCAAGGACCTCTACCTCGCCGACTTCATCGCCACCCTGGCCATGCTGGACCCGATCCTCGGCGGGATCGACCGATGAGCCTGTCCGAGCCCGACGTCGACCGCGGCGGGCGGGCGCAGGGCCGCCTCGCCGCGCTCGTCCGCCGCTACGAGCACGGCTCGCGCGTCCCGGGCTGGGACGAGGCGGCCGACCTGGACAAGGACCCCGCCGTCGTCCCCGACCCGGCGACGACCCCCGTGCCCGAGGGCCTCTCGGGGCTGTTCGAGGACTACATGGGCCGCTACCCGGACCGGCGCTCGGCGTCCATCCCCTGCCTGCGCGCGGCCCAGCGCCATCACGGCTGGCTCTCGCCGACGGCGATCGAGCAGGTCGCGGCCTCGATGGCCCTGACCCCGGGCTACCTGATCGCCGTGGCGACGTTCTACGACATGTTCGAGCACGCGCCGGTGGGCCCGCACACGATCTACGTGTGCACGAACATCTCCTGCTCGCTGCGTGGCGCGGACAAGCTCTACGAGGCGATGCTCGACGCCGCCGGTGACGACATCGCCTTCAACATCCGCTCCTTCGAGTGCCTGGGGGCGTGCGACATCGCGCCGATGGCGTCCGTCAACGGCGTCTACGTCGGGCCGATGACGCTCGAGGAGGCGCCGACCCTCGTCAAGCAGCTGCGCGACGGCGCCGAGCCGCTGCCGGACAAGCAGCTGCGGCGCCGGCCGATCGCCCGCACCTGGTGGGCCTCCGGCGAGCGCCCGACGGGCGAGCCCGCGGGCGGCCGCGGGGCCGAGGGCCAGACCGCCGCGAACAACGAGGGTGAAGAGTAAGTGGAACTCCTGTTCGACAACATCGACGAGCCCGGGCTGCACACGCTCGACGTCTACCGGGCGCGGGGCGGCTGGGACATGGCCGCGCGGGCGCTCGCCATGGCGCCCGAGGACGTCCTCGGCGAGCTGCAGGCCTCCGGCGTGCGCGGCCGCGGCGGCGCCGGCTTCGCGATGGGCACCAAGGCCGGCTTCCTGCCCAAGGGCGAGGGCGACAAGTTCCTCGTCTGCAACGCGGACGAGTCCGAGCCGGGCACCTTCAAGGACCGCGAGCTCATGCAGAAGAACCCCCACCTGCTGCTCGAGGGGATCGTCGTGGCCGCCCACGCGGTGCAGGCCAACAACGCGTTCATCTACATCCGCGGCGAGTACGACTACGTCGCCGACATCCTCGACGCGTCGCTGACCGAGGCCAAGGCCGCCGGGTTGATCGGGGAGCTGAACTGCTGGGTGCACCGGGGCGCGGGCGCCTACATCTGCGGCGAGGAGACGGCCCTCCTCGACTCGCTGGAGGGCAAGCGCGGCAACCCGCGGCTGAAGCCGCCGTTCCCGGCCGTCCAGGGCCTCTATCAGGGGCCGACGCTCATCAACAACGTCGAGACGCTCATGAACGCGCCGATCATCATGCGCATGGGCGGCGCCGAGTACGCGAAGATCGGCACGGAGCGGTCCACGGGCACGAAGATCGTGTCCGTCTCGGGCTGCGTGCAGCGCCCCGGCAACTACGAGGTCACGCTCGGCACGCCGACGCGCGAGATCATCTACGACCTCGCCGGCGGCCCGCCGGAGGGCACCGACGTGAAGTTCTTCTTCCCCGGCGGCTCCTCCGCGCCGGTGCTCCCGGGCACGGATGAGTACCTCGACGTGCCCTATGACTTCGACGCGCTCCAGGAGGCCGGCTCCATGCTGGGCTCCGGGGCGATCATCGTCGTGGACACCTCCGTGCCCGTGCTCGACGTCGCGCTCAAGACCGCGAAGTTCTACCGCCACGAGTCCTGCGGCAAGTGCACGCCCTGCCGCGAGGGCACCAACTGGACCGTGAAGATGCTCGAGCGCATCGAGACCGGCCAGGCGACCCCGATGGACCTCGACATCATGGCGAGCGTCTGCGACAACATCATCGGCCACTGCCTGTGCGTGCTCGGCGACGCGATGGCCATGCCGATCGGGTCGATGATCAAGCACTTCCGCGCCGAGTTCGAGGAGCACATGGATCGGGCCCAGCTCGCGGCGACGGAGATGTCACGCGGGCCGCACGCCGGGCCCTACGACTCGGTCGATCCGGTCGGCGAGGCCACGGCGGAGCTCGTCTGACCCGTGCCGCGCCCCGACGTCAAGTTCGTCACCTTCTCCATCGACGGCCGGGAGGTCTCGGCCCCGGAGAACGCCATGCTCGTGGACGGCGCGAAGTACGGCGACGTCGAGATCCCGGTCTTCTGCTACGAGCCGAAGCTCGGGGCGCCCGTGGGCGCCTGCCGCATGTGCCTCGTCGAGATCGAGGGCATTCCCAAGCTGCAGACCGCCTGCTCGACGCCCGTCAAGGACGGCATGGTCGTGCACACCCAGACCGACCGGGCGCAGGAGGCCCAGCGGTCCGTCGTCGAGTTCCTGCTCATCAACCATCCGCTGGACTGCCCCGTCTGCGACAAGGGCGGCGAGTGCCCGCTGCAGGACATCTCCTTCGGCTGGGGCGGCGGCACGACTCGCTTCATCGAGCCCAAGCGCCACTTCGTCAAGCCGCTGGAGCTCTCGCCGCTGATCGCCATCGACCGCGAGCGCTGCATCCTCTGCTACCGGTGCGTGCGGTTCAGCCAGGAGATCGCCGAGGACTACCAGCTCGTGCTCCAGGAGCGGGGCGCCCACTCGTTCGTCTCGACCTTCGACGGCTCGCCCTACGTCGCGCCGTTCACCGGCAACATCACCGAGCTGTGCCCCGTCGGCGCGCTCACCTCCTCGACCTACCGCTTCCGGGCACGCCCGTGGGACATCGAGGGCTCGGGCACGGTGTGCGCGATGTGCCCGTCGCAGTGCAACGTCGCCCTCACCGTGCGCGACGACCGGGTCATGCGCGTGCTCGCGCGCGACAACGAGGCGGTCGACGACGGCTGGCTGTGCGACAAGGGCCGCTACGCCTTCCAGTACACGCACTCCGACGACCGCATCCTCGAGCCGCTCGTGCGCGAGGGCGGCCAGCTCATGCCCGCCTCCTGGGACAAGGCGCTCGCCTCCGCCGCCGGGGCCCTGGCCAAGGCCGGCGCCCGGAGCGCCGCGATCGCCGGCGGCGAGACGACCAACGAGGAGGCCTTCGTCCTGCAGCGGCTGCTGCGCGAGGGCCTGCGCTCCGGCCACGTGGCCTCCGCGCCGGCCGGCGACCTGCCCCCCGAGACCGCCCGGGCGCTGGCCAGCCCGGCCCTGCAGGCGACGGTCGCCGACCTCGAGTTCGCCCACACCGTCTTCGTGCTCGACTGCGACCCGGTCGACGAGGCGGCCGCCTTCGACCTGCGCATCCGCAAGGGCGTGCGTCGCAACGGCGTCCGACTCGCGGTGGCGGGCGCGCGGCCGACGGCGCTGAGTCCGAACGCGACCCAGATCGTCCGCACCGTGCCGGGCGGCCTCGAGAGCCTGCTCGTCGCGCTCGACGCGGCGTTCACCGGCGACGAGGGCAACCTCTCCGGCGGCGCCACCGGCGCGGGCACGACCCCGGGGATCGTGCGCGACCTCGTCACCCTGCTGCGCGAGGGCGGTGAGGACGTCGTCGTCGTCGCCGCCGAGCGCTCGCTGTCGGCGGGCGCCGCCGCCGGCCTGCTGAACCTGCTCGCTCGCCTGGACCTCGAGGGCCGCGCCGGTGGCGGCCTGCTGCTCATCCCCGCTTCGGCCAACGGCCGGGGCGTGCGCGAGGCGGGCATGGCGGCCGGCATGGGGCCGGGCTACGCGCCGTTGGAGGCGATCGGGCGCGACGTGCCAGGCATCGCCGCCGGCCTGCGCGACGGCGCGCTCTCCGCGCTCGTGCTGCACAACGCCGACCCGCTGCGCACGTTCCCGCACCGCGAGGGCTGGGAGGCGGCGCTCGGCGCGGCCACGGACGTGATCGTCACCGACTCGGTGATGAACGACACGATCCGCGAGCATGCGACCGTCGTGTTCCCCGGCGAGGCCTACCCCGAGAAGGAGGGCACGCTGACCCATCCCGACGGCCGCCTGCAGCGGCTGCGGCCGGCGATCGGGCGCCCGGGCGACCTCGCCACGGGCGTGCGCGCCGGGTGGCGGGTGCTCGCCGACATCTCCGCTCGCGCCGGGCTCGACCAGCGGCTGCTCGCCGGGCCGATGGCCTCCCAGGCGCTCTTCGAGGCCGTGCCGATGTACCGCGGCCTCACCCTGGACGTCATCGGCGGCACCGGCCTGCGCTGGCCGGAGAGCGCTGCCGGCGTGCAGTGGTCGCCGCCGCGCTGGACGCCGAAGACCCTGCGCGTGCCGCAGACGACCGGCGGTGGTGCGGACGGCGCGCTGCGGCTGGGGACGTTCAAGACGCTGTGGGCGGCCAAGGAGGTCGACCTCTCCCCGGTGCTGCAGTTCGCCGTGCCGCGGCAGGTCGTCGAGCTCTCCCCGGCCGCCGCCGAGCGCCTCGGCGTCGGGCACGGCGAGGCGGTCGAGGTCGGGCCCGTGCCCGCGGGCGAAGCCCGCGGGGGGAACGGCACGACGATCCACGGCGCGGCCGTCGTCCGGGCGGCCATCCCCACCGGGTCCGTGTTCGTGGCCGAGGGCATCCCGGACGCGCCGGCCAACGCGCTCGTGCACGCCGAGGTCGAGGTCCGGCCGCTCGGCGAGTACGTCGGCGTCCCCGCGCCCCCTGGCGGGGCGGGCGCCCTGGCCGAGGCGGCCGCCGCCGGCTCGCCGGAGGAGGACGCGTCCGGGCGCGGCCAGGCGCGCGATCCGCGCGACGAGCCGAGCCAGGACCGGCTGGCAGCCGAGGTCGGCGGCGCGGACCAAACCGCCCCGTCCCCGGACGACAGCGGCGCCGGCAACGGGCAGTCGGGCCCGCGCGAAGCCACGGGCGGCGGCGCCACGGGCGAAGGGGAGCAGTCGGAGTGACCGGCGTGCTCGGCCTCGTCGGCTACTACGAACCGTGGTGGATCCAGATCCTCAAGGCGCTGCTGATCTTCGGCATCTTCCTCGGGATCCTGCCCATCATCATCGTCGGCGAGCGCAAGATCCTCGGCCGCTTCCAGCATCGCTACGGCCCCAATCGCGTCGGCCCGTTCGGCCTCCTGCAGCCACTGGCCGAGATCGTGAAGTTCGCGACCAAGGAGCCGCAGCGCCCGCGCTCGTCGGTGGGCTTCCTCTTCGGCCTCGCCCCCGCGATCGCGATCTTCACGGCGATCGCCGGGCTCGCGATCATCCCGTTCTCGGACACCGTCGACATCTTCGGCACCCAGGTCGGCCTCTACGGCATCGACTCCGACATCGGCATCCTCTACGCCTTCGCCTTCGGCGCCCTGGCCTTCTACGCGACGCTGCTCGGGGGCTGGGCGTCGGGCTCGAAGTTCTCCTTCCTCGGCTCCATGCGCTCCGCGGCCCAGCTGATCTCCTACGAGGTCTCCCAGGGCCTGGCCCTCGTCGGGGTGATCATGACGGCGGGCACGCTCTCGCTGACCCAGATCGTCGAGGCGCAGTCGGGCCTGTGGTACATCGTGCCGCAGTTCGTCGGCTTCCTGATCTTCATGACGGCGAGCTTCGCGGAGACCAACCGCGCGCCGTTCGACCTGCCCGAGGCCGACGCCGAGCTCGTGCAGGGCTACATGACGGAGTACGGCGGCGCCCAGATGGTCGCCTTCCTGTTCGGCGAGTACCTCAACCTGATCATCGCCTCGGCGCTCATGGTCACGCTCTTCCTCGGCGGCTGGCAGCTGCCCTTCGTCGACCCGCCGACCTGGGTGGATCCGTTCGTCGTGTTCGCCAAGATCGGCCTGGTCATGTTCTTCTTCTTCTGGGTGCGGGCGACGCTGCCCCGCCTGCGCTACGACCAGCTCATGAGCTTCGGCTGGAAGATCCTGCTGCCGCTCGCGACGCTCAACGCCCTGGTGACCGCGATCGTGCTGGTCGTGACCGACTGATGGAGGCTCGTCGATGACCCCGCCCTACGATCCCGGATCCGACGTCGTCGCGGTCCAGCGACGCCCGAAGAGCGGGGCCGCCCGCGGCACCTACCGGACCTTCGGGGAGACCCTGCGCGGCCTCAAGACCACGATGGGCCGGGTGGCCGAGGGCGTCACCACCGTCCAGTACCCGGAGGAGAAGGTCTCGGTCTACCCGCGCTTCCGCGGCCGCCACAAGCTGCACCGGTTCGAGGACACCGGTCTGGAGAAGTGCGTCGGCTGCTCGCTCTGCGCGGCCGCCTGCCCGGCGGACTGCATCCGGGTGGTGGCGGCGGAGAACTCGCCGGAGAACCGCGTGTCGGCCGGCGAGCGCTACGCGGCGGTCTACGAGATCAACCTCTCACGCTGCATCTTCTGCGGCTACTGCGAGACGGCCTGCCCCTTCGACGCGATCACCATGGGCCACGACTACGAGATGTCGGACTACAACCGCTCCGACCTCATCTTCACCAAGGAGATGCTGCTCGCGGAGTCCGTGGAGCGCACGCCGCTGCGGGCCGAGGGCGAGTAGGCGCGTCCGTCAGGGCGCCGGCGTCGGCGTCGGCGCCGGCGTGGCGACGCCGCCGAGGAGGCGCCGCTCCCGGTGGCGCTCGGGGCGCGGCTTGGGCTTGGGGCGCGGCTTGCGCTCAAGGCGCGGCTTGGGCTTGGGGCGCGGCTTGGGCTTGGGCTTGGCCCGGACGCTGAGTGTCTCCCGCGTCATGGCCGTGCGGCCCTCGGGCCCGGTCGCACTGATCGACACCGCCCAGTGACCGCCGGCCGGTGGGGTCCAGGCGTAGGCGTGGCGACCGCGCGGCAGGCGGGTGTCGACGTCCAGGACGGCGCGGCCCCGCCGCCGCACGCGGACCACCACGCTGGAGACCTTGGAGAGCGCGAAGGCGAGCGTGGCCGGCCGGTCCTCGCGCAGCCGGCCACGGGCGCGCGCCAGGCGGATCCGCGGCGGCTCGCGCTCGTAGCGGGCGAAGCGCGCGCCCTCGCCGCAGTAGGCGGTTCGACCCGTGCGATCGCAGAGCCCGTGGAGGAAGCCGGTGACGAGCCGGTGGTAGCTCAGCGTGGACTCGAGCCCGCCGAGCGAGTAGCGCGACCAGGCGCCGGTGTCGAAGGCGGCCACGCTCGGGCGCGCGACCCGCTCCCCGCGCGCGAACTGCCGCGCCGCCCGCGGGGAGCCGGTGAGCTGTGCGACGTCGCGCAGGCCGATCAGCGACTGCAGGAAGCCGTTGAGCACGTGCTGACCGGGGTCGAAGGAGTACATGAGGTACTCGCGCCCGCCGTGGGGGAGGCGCAGGGCCACGCCGAGCGGCGGCGCGGCGTCGAAGGCCCCGAGCGCCCCGAGGGCCGCGCGCGCGTAGCGGGGATCGCCGAGCGCGTCGGCGCCGCGGGCGAGGGCCTGGGCGGCCGTGGCCTGGGCCATCGCCGAGACCCACGGCGGCTGCCCACCGCCGTAGGCGAACAGGTACTCCCAGGCCACGAAGTCCCCGCGGCGCGAGGACAGGCGTTCGAGCGAATCCAGGGCGCGCTTGAGCCTCGGACAGGCCAGTGACCGCAGTTTCGGCCGCCGGGCGACCGAAACTGCGGTCACCCCGCCGGTGCGGACCCGGAGCCCGACGCGGTCCGCGCGCCGCACCGCTCGCGCCCGCCGCGCCACCGCGCGGGCGAGGCACGGCTTGGCCAGCGCGTTCGCCCGCCCCGCGCTCGCGAGCGGGTGGTGCTGCAGCCCGTGGCCCGGGAAGTACTGGAACACCGCCGGGTCGCGCCCGAAGGTCAGTCGCCCGCCTGACCGCGGCAGGGGCCGGGCGCGCCAATACTGCGTGTTGCGCTCGAGGGTCAGGAAGGCGAGCGGCATGCGCCCGGCGGGCAGGCGCCCGGTGGCCGCGAGGCCGTCCAGCGTTCCCACCACGGCGGCGAGCTCCGCGCGCCGCACGCCGCCGAGGCGGCCCAGGATCCGCCG
>JBBSPV010000002.1:0-180806 GCA_038258425.1 Solirubrobacterales bacterium
CCCCCCCCCCCGCGCCCGGTCCCGCTGCGCACGCCGGCCGAGCTCGATCGCGCCGCCGCGGCCCTCGGCGTGGCGGCGCCGAGCGCGGCGGCCACCTCGCGCGCGCGGCTGCGGATCCTGCTCGCCCTGGAGGAGGCGTCGCTGGCGTCGCTCGGCCTCGCCTGCGGGCGGCTGACCCAGCCGCACCTGCTCGAGACCGCGGCGACGATCATGAGCTGCCAGGCCCAGCACTGCGTCGTCCTGCGCGAGACGCTCGGGCGAGAACCGCTGCCGGACCCCTTCGCACCGCCGCGACGGTGATCCGCTCGGGCGCCGAGCAAGTACCCTGTTAGTCCTCGTCCTTCCGACGCACAAAGGAGCCGCGCATGTTCAGCGGCATCGGCGTACCTGAGCTGCTCATCGTCCTCGTCATCGCCCTGATCGTGCTCGGGCCGAAGAAGCTGCCCGAGGTCGGGCGCTCGCTCGGCAACGGGATGCGGGAGTTCAAGGACTCCATCTCCGGCGAGTCAAAGCACGACGACGACGATGACGACGACCTCGCGGCCCTCACCGGCGGCGACTCGACCTCCAGCTCCACCGCGTCCTCGACGTCCACGAAGTCCTAGGTTGCGGATCTCCCAGGCGCTCGTCGACGAGCTCGTCGACCACGCCAGGGCGGACGCGCCGGACGAGTGCTGCGGGATGATCGCCTCGCGTGACGGGGAGGCGGTCACCGTGCACCGGGTCACGAATGCCGCGCACAGCCCGTTGCGCTACATCATGGAGCCGATGGAGCAGTACCACGTCCAGACGGCGATCGACGACTCGGACCTCGACCTGGGCGCGATCTACCACTCCCACACCCGGTCCGCGCCCGAGCCGTCGCAGACCGACATCAACCTCGCGGTCAGCTGGCCCGACCCGCTCTACGTCATCGTCGGCGTGGCTGATGCGGCCGCGCCCGAGGTGCGGACCTGGCGGATCGTCGACGGCGTCGTGACCGAGGCCCCGCTCGAGATCAGGTAGGGGTGGCGGAGACAGCGCGAAACGGACGGCGGCGGCGGAAGCCGGCCGTGCTGCCGGAGGCGGGCCCCCGGACGCGGTCCTCGGCCGGGCTCGAGTGCCCCCAGGGCCACGCGAGCCCCGGCGACTCCCGCTTCTGCGCCGTCTGCGGGCTCCCGCTCGTGCTCGCCGGCGCCGCGCCGCCGGAGCTCGACGAGCGCCGCGAACGGGCCCGCAAGGTATCGCCGCAGTTCGGCGAGGGCGCGCTCGTGAAGGTCGGCTGGGCGCGCAACCAGGCCGAGGCCGAGCTCCTCAGCGGGATGCTGCTGGAGGAGGGGGTGCCCAGCGTCGTGCGCCGCTCGGGCGGCTTCGACGTCCCGGACTTCCTCGCGGCGGGCCCGCGCGACATCCTCGTCGCGGCCTCGGGCGCGGACGTCGCGCGCGACGTCCTGCGCCCGGTCGGGGTCGACCCAGGTCCCGACGCCCCGCGCCCGCGCCGGGCCCCGGTCCGCCGCGCCCTGTGGGTGCGGCTGCTGGCGGCCGTGCTCGTCGCCGTGCTCGTGGGCATCGTCGTCGCCGGGCTCGTGAACGCCTTCGCGGCCTGACGCTCAGGGCACCACCAGCACCTCGAGGTCCTGCCCTCGCGGGTTGGCGAAGCCCCCGCGGTTCCACCCGTCCCGCCCGGCCTGGCCGTGTCCGCGAGCGTCCGTGGCCCGGGCGCCGAGGACGTGGTGGCCCTCCGTCGCCCGCCAGGGCAGGCTCCATCGCTGCCAGGCCCATCGCTCGCGCGGGGCGTGGACCTCGGCGGCGCGCCAGGTCCCGCCCCCGTCGACGGTCACCTCGACGGCGTCGACCGGTCCCCAACCCGACCACGCCCGGCCGTGGAGGAGCACCTCGCCGGGGTGCAGGAACCGTGCCCGGGACATGAAGTCCGGCCATCCGGGTGGGGCGATGAGCGCGCGCGGCTCCATCCGGGTCACCGGCTCGCCGGGGTCGTCCGGCCCGCGCTTGAGCCGGTAGGCCGACTGCTGGAACCCGTCGAACTCGTGGTCGATCACCTCGATCGACGTCAGCCACTTGACGTGGGCCATGCCGTACCAGCCCGGGACCACGAGCCGGAGCGGAGAGCCGTGCTGGGGCGGCAGGGGGACGTCGTTGACCGCCCAGGCGAGCAGCACCTCGTCGAGCAGCGCCTCGGCCAGCGGCAGGCTGCGCGCGTAGTCCTGCTCGACCCCCCGGTCCACCCCGTGGTCGAGGCCGGTGAACACCACGTCGACCGCCCCGGGCTCGATTCCGGCCTCCTCGAGGAGGGGGCGCAGCGGCGTGCCGGTCCAGCGCATCGTGCCGACCGCCTCGTTGAGCCACGGTTGGCTCACCGGGCGGGGGAGCATCTGCGCGCGCCCGTTGCCGGCGCATTCGAGGGTGACGGCCACGGTGGTCGCCGGGCGGCGCTGGAGCTCGGCGAGACCGAGCGAGAGGGGGGACCGCACCATCCCGGTGAGGTCGAGCCGCCAGGTCGCGGGATCGACCTCCGGGATGTCGTAGTGGATCAGCAGGTAGTGCAGGCCAAGCGGCGTGACGTCGTAGCGCAGCGCCTCCAGCGGCAGGCCATGGTTGCGCGCCGCCAGCCCGAGCTCGTCGACGCCGATGCCCTCGTCGGGCTCGGCGACGCGGGAAGGCTGGCTGATCACCCCGAGTGGCGTGGCGTCGTCGGTCATGGACCACTTGTACTCCACGCGAACGCCCGTGGCGAGCCTCGGCGTTCGGCGCGGGCGAGGCCCCGGCCCACCTATCCGGGAGCCTGGGGCCCGCCGGCCGCCGCCGCCATGCGGGTCAGGTGCGCCCGCCAGGCGCTCTCCGTGTGCCGCAGCGACCGGCCGTCGAACGCGGTCTCGAGTGCCGCCCGCGTGCCCCGTTGGATCGCGGTCCGGATGAGGGCGACGGCCGCCGGCTCGCCCGCCTCGCGCGCGACGAGGTCCAGCACGCTGCCGCCGAGCAGCGTCGCGTCGGCCCGGGCGGGCGGGAAGGCCGGCTCCGGCCCCTCCCGGAGGCGCCGGCCGACGAGCGGGCGCACGTGGGCGACCTGGCCCGAGTAGTGCTGCGCGGCGCCCTCGAGCAGCCAGGCCCAGCGCCCGTAGCGCGCCCACGCCCGCGGGCCCCATGGCGGCGGCATCCCTGGCAGCGCGGCCGCCACGACCCGGCGCGCGAGCAGCGCCACGGGGGCGAGCATGAGCAGCTCGAGCGAGCCCTCGGCGTTCGTGGCCCGCTTGGCCAGCGCGCGCGGGGAGAGCACGTGCAGCTCGTCCTCGCCGGCCCAGCCGACGAGGTAGCGGCGCCCGGCGGGGGCGGTCAGGCGCCGCAGCAGCGGCAGCAGCGGGACCGCCGCGTCGAGCTGGGCCTCCGTCGCGTGCAGGACGACGTCGAGCCGGCCGACCTGCGCGTCCAACCGCAGCTCGAGCGGGCCCGCCGCGCCGTCGAGGGCGCGCAGGACCTGCTCGGCGTCGGGGCCGTCGCGCTCGTCGTGGCGCGCGAGGAAGCGCTCGGAGGCGGTCTCGACCCAGGTCAGGCGAACGCCGGGACGGGCACCTGGTTGCCGTTGGAGTCGGCCACGCGGCCGATCTGCTCCGCGGCCCGGTCGAACTCCTCGTCGGAGAGCACCGGCGTGCCCTCGAAGGGCAGGTCCCGGGTGATCTCGAGGAAGGAGCGGCAGCCGCCGAAGTCGTCGCGGACCTTGACGGTGACCGGCCGCGGGATCCGGTAGGCGCGCAGGAGGACGACGTGCAGCGGGTGCTGGCGCTTCCACGCGAAGCGCTTCTCGGCGTAGTCCGGCGTCCAGATGTAGTACGGCGAGAGCGCGTCGATCGCGCGGCGGTCGGTGATCGTCCAGGCCGCGGTGACCTCGGCCCACGCGCGGATGCGAACGCGGTCGGGCTGGGGGATGCCGCCGTCGGCGGTCAGCGCCCAGGCGGGTGGCTCGCCGTCGGCCCAGACCCCCTCCTCGAGGGCGCGGCGCAGCTCGGGCTGGTGCGACTCGCGCACGAGGTCGGCGCGCTGGTGGTCGAACGTGGGGTAGAGGAAGAACCTCGAGTGATCGAGCTCGAAGTGCTTGGAGGGCTCGCGAACACCGCCCTTGCGGAGCGTGATGAGCTGCTCGCCCTCGGCGAGCGCACGCACGGTGACGGCCCATTCCTTGAAGGCAATTGGCATAGGGGGGGGGGGTTGGATGGGCGGCCGGCGACGGATCCCGACCGCCGCCCGCGGTGGGGCGGGTCGAGCGGTTGACATCCTACGCATAGCCTTGCGTATCGCAAAACGTCCCTGCGTCTGATGGACTTCCTGGGGGTGCGGCGATCCGGGGCTACCCGCACCGCCGTCCGGCAACCGTATCCCGTGGGGCACCGGCGCGGAAGGACTTCTGTGCGGCGACTCACAGTCGGGTGTCAGCCAATCCCTCCAGCACCTCGAGGACCGCGGCGAAGTCGGCGTCCGCGAGGCCGCGACCCATCGCGGCCACGTAGAGGTCGCCGGCGCTCGCCGCGGCCGGGAACGGCACGCCGGCGGCCTGGGCCTCATCGAGGCACAGCCGCACGTCCTTGAGCATGTGCTCGAGCTTGAACAACGCCGAGTACTCGTGGTCGAGCATCGGCCGCGCCTTGAGGTCGACCATCGTCGAGCCGGCCGAGCTGATGCCCATGACCTCCACGAGCGCCTCGAGGTCGGCCCCGACGGCCTTGCCGACGATCAGCGCCTGCGCGAGCGTCGCGGCGTTGACGGCGGCCACGGCGTTGGTGATGACCTTGACCGTCTCGCCCTGGCCGAGCTCGCCGACGTGGAGGACCTTGGCGCCCATCACGTCGAAGAGCTCCCGGACGCGCTCGACGTCGTCGTCGGCGCCGCCCACCATGATCGTCAGCGTTCCGTCCTGCGCCTTGGGCGCCGACCCGGTCACCGGCGCGTCCACCAGCCGGACGCCGTGCTCGCCCAGCCGCGCGGCGATTGCGCGTGTCTGCGCCGAGGCGATCGTCGTCATGTCGACGAAGACGGCGCCGTCGCGGGCGCCGTGCACCGCGCCGTCGGGCTCGCCGAGCAGCACCTCGGCCACCTGGTCGCCGTCGACGACCATGGAGATGACGACGTCCGCGGCGGCGGCCGCCTCGCGCGGGGTCGCGGCGGCGGTCGCCCCGTGCTCGGCCGCCCAGTCCCGCGCGGTCTGCGCCGTGCGGTTGTAGACCGTCAGCTCGTGGCCGGCCCGGACGAGGTTCGCCGCCTGGCGGCTGCCCATGATGCCGAGGCCGAGGAAGGCGACCTGGGTCACGCGATCGCCTCCCGGATGAGCTCGAGCACCCGTTCGGGCGCTTCCTCGGGCAGGAAGTGCCCGGCGCCCTCGACCACGGTGGTCCGGCCGCTCGCGGCGTGCTCGGGGAGGCCGTCGATCCGATCCGGCGTGACCACGGGGTCGTGCGCGCCGGTGGCCAGCAGGACGGGCATCTCGAGGCGGCGGCCCGCGTAGCGGCCCTTGGCCAGCGCCGGGAGCTCGCGCACGAGGAACGAGCGGTACACGCTCGAGGAGGCGCGGGCGTGGTCGGGGCGGCGCTGGGCCTCGACGTAGAGGTCGAGGTCCTCGGGGTCCCACCGGAAGCCCGGCCCGACGCCGTTGACGAGCACGGTCTTCAGAAAGGCCGGGACGCGCTGGAGCAGGGTGGAGCCGACGCCGGGCGTGGCGAGCGGCAGCTGGTAGCTCAGGGTGCGGGCCAGCGCCCGCGGGTCGGGCTCGTCGAGGCTCAGCCAGAGGTGGGGGATGGAGAACGCGGTCAGGCTCGTGATGCGCTCCGGGGCGTGCAGCGCCACGAGCTGGGCGACGAAGCCGCCCCAGTCGTGGCCGGCGAGGGCCGTGCGCTCGACGCCGAGGGCGTCGAGCAGCCGCAGGACGTCGGCTGCGAGCCCGGCCTTGGAGTACTGGCCGGGCGGCGCGTCGCTCCAGCCGAAGCCGCGCAGGTCCGGGGCCAGCACGCGATGGGTCTCGGCCAGCGGGCCGACGACGTGGCGCCAGATCCACCAGTGCTGCGGCCAGCCGTGGAGCAGCAACAGCGGCGGGGCGTCGGGGGCGCCGGCGCCGGCGACGTGCCAGCGGACGCCGCCGACGTTCACGTCGGCGTGCTCGACGCCGGGCAGCGGCGGGGGCGCGGAGGCAAACATGGCGCAGGTCTATCGCACCGCGCTGCGGGCGCGGTCGCCGGCCACCGGTCGCGTGCAAGCACGCCGGGCGTGCACGATCGCGTCCGGTGGGAGCGTCAGCGCCCCCCGGGCGCGCCGTGGCCGCCGCCGCCCGGCGGCTCGAGCCGCAGCCGCTGGCCCGCGCGCAACGTCGCCTGGGCCTTGGCCGGCAGCTCCTCGCCGTCGAGCAGGTTGCGCCCGCACGCGCCCGGCTCGCCGCCCTCGGCGCCGGGCGGCGCGTGGCGGCGACGCTCCGTGAGCAGCGAGAGCTCCATGTCGGCGAGCGCCTCGTACTCGCGGACCACGCCGTCACCGCCCCGATGTGCCCCGGCGCCGCCCGACCCACGCCGCACCGCGTACTCCGTGACGCGCAGCGGGAACTCGAGCTCGAGCGCCTCGACCGGCGTGTTGAGGGTGTTGGACATCGCGACGTGGACGCCGGTCGGCCCGTCCGCGTCCGGGCAGGCGCCCTGGCCGCCCCCGAGCGTCTCGTAGTACGTGAAGGCCTCCGTGCCCAGGACGACGTTGTTCATCGTCCCCTGCCCGAGTGCGCGGCCGAAGGCGGCGAGCACGAGGTCGGCGACCCGGCTGGAGGTCTCGACGTTGCCGGCCACGACCGCGGCCGGGGAGCGGGCGTTCAGCAGGCTGCCCTCGGGCGCGACGATCTCGAGCGGCCGGGCAGCGCCGGCACTCGCCGGGATGTCAGGGTCCGTGAGCACCCGCACGGCGAACAGGCACGCGGAGACCGTCACCGCCAGCGGGCAGTTGAGGTTGCCGTCGTGCTGGTCGGCGCTGCCGGTGAAGTCGAGGCGCAGCGTCTCGTCCTGCACCGTCGCCCGCAGCCGCAGCTCGAGGTCGCCGTCGGAGCCCTCGAGGACGTCGGCGGCCTCGCGCGTCCCGTCCCCGAGGGCGGCCACGCACGCGCGCATCCGGCGCTCGGCGTAGTCCTGGACCTCGTCCGTGGCGCCGCGCAGCTCGTCGCGGCCGACGCGCGCGGCGAGCTCGCGCAGCCGCGTCGCGCCCGTGCGGTTGGCCGCGAGCTGGGCGCGCAGGTCGGCCCGGCGCTGGGGCGGGTTGCGCATCTGCTCCGCGAGCTCGGCGATCGCGTCGTCGTCGAGGACGCGCGGCTCGATGACCACGCCCTCGTCCCGCAGCGTGCGCGAGTCGGCCGGCATCGAGCCGGGCGTCGGGCCGCCGACGTCGGCGTGGTGGGCGCGCGAGGCCGCGAAGCCGAGCAGGGCGTCGTCGTCGTCGAGCACCGGGCTCACCACGGTGATGTCCGGCAGGTGCGAGCCGCCGCTGAACGGGTCGTTGAGCACCCAGGGCGCGCCCCCCGTGTGGTCGCGGTGGGCCACCGCGGCCACGGCGGCCGGCATCGCACCGAGGTGGACCGGGATGTGCTCGGCCTGCATCACCATCGCGCCGTCGGCGTCGAAGAGCGCGCACGAGCAGTCGCGGCGCTCCTTGACGTTGGCCGAGTGGGCCGCCCGTACGAGCACGGCGCCCATCTCCTCGCAGGCGGCGCGCAGGGCGCCGGAGAGGACGCGGAGGGAGGCGGCGTCCATCAGCCGGCCGTCAGCCGGACCGAGCCCGCCGCGTCGACCTCACCCGCCCAGCCCGGCGGCACGACGAGCGTCGACTCGGGCAGCTCGACGATCGCGGGGCCCTCGACGCCGTCCCCGGGCGCCGGCGACCCGCGCAGGACGGCGGCGTCGTGCTCCTCGCCGTCGAATACCGCCGTGCGCTCCCCGCGCTCGGCGTCTGCGCCCGCGGCGGCGGCGGAGGCGTCGACCTCCGGGCCGGGCACGGCGGCGGTGACCCGGACGGTGACGAGCTCGACCTCGCCCTCCGGGTCGCGGTAGCCGTAGGCCTGCTCGTGGGCGGCGGCGAAGGTCTCCCGCAGCGCCTCGGGGTCGGATCCCTCGGCGGCCACCGCCAGCTCGAAGGCCTGGCCGCGGTAGCGCAGCTCGAGCACCGTGCGCAGCTCGGCCTCCGGGTCGCCGACCTCGTCGCGCGCCCGCTGCCCGAGCTCCTCGACCACCGCGTCGACGGCCTCCGCGCTGAGCTTGTTCCCACCGAGCAGCACGGAGCGCTGGACGTCGCGCCGGCGCTCGGAGACGACGAGCCCGAGCGCTGCGAGCACCCCCGAGGCCCGCGGGCACAGGACGGTGCGCATGCCGAGCTCCTCGGCGATGGCGACGGCGTGCAGCGGCCCGGCACCGCCGAAGGGCAGCAGGACGAGCTCGCGCGGGTCGACGCCGCGCTCGACGGTCATCACCCGCAGCGCGCGGACCATCTCCGCGTTCGCCACGTCGCGGATGCCCTGGGCGCAGGCGCGCTCGTCCAGCGTGAGCCGCTCCCCGAGCCCCCGGACTGCCGCGCGAGCGGCCTCCACGTCGAGCTCGATGCCTCCGGCCAGCGGGCCGTCGGCGTCGAGGTAGCCCAGGACGACGTTGGCGTCGGTGACCGTCGGCTCCCCGCCGCCGTGGCCGTAGGCCGCGGGCCCGGGCCGCGCCCCGGCCGCGCGCGGCCCGACGCGCAGGGCGCCGCCGGCGTCGGCCCAGGCGATCGAGCCGCCGCCGGCCCCGACCGTGTGGACGTCGAGCATCGGCAGGGCGATCGGCCGGTCGCCGACCGGGCGGCCGTTGGTCTCCCGCACGCGGCCGCCCTCGATGACGCACACGTCGCAGGACGTGCCGCCCATGTCGAAGCACAGCACGTCGGCGTCGCCGCCCCCCGCGGCGGCCCAGGCCGCGCCCGCGGCTCCGCCGGCCGGCCCGCTGAGGACCGTGGTCGCGGCGTGGTCGCCGGCGTGCTCGACGTCGGCGAGCCCGCCGGAGGACTGCATGACGTCCGGCCGCGGCAGGCCGCCGTCGCGCGCACGGTCCACGAGCCGGCGCAGGTACTCCGCCAGCAGGGGGGACAGGGCGGCGTCGACCTCGGTGGTGGCGGCGCGCTCGTGCTCGCGGAAGGTCCCGACCGCGGCGTGGGAGAGGGAGACGTGGACGCCGGGCAGCTCGCGGGCGAGCGCCTCGCCGATCCGCTGCTCGTGCTCCGGGTGGCGGTAGGCGTGCAGCAGGCAGACGGCGACGGCGTCCGGCTCGAGGGCGCGGACGCGCTCGAGCAGCTCGCCGAGGCCGCCGTCGTCCAACGCCTGCAGGACGCCGTCCGGGCCAGTGCGCTCCGGCGCCCCGACGCGCCGCTCGGGCGGGACGAGCGGCGCGGGGTGCGCGGCGCACAGGCGGTAGAGGTCCGCGCGCGCCTGGCGGCCGAGCTCGACCACGTCCTCGAAGCCGCGCGTGGCCACGAGGGCGGTGCGCGCGCCGCGGCCCTCGAGCAGCGCGTTGGTGGCCACCGTCGTCCCGTGGGCGAAGGCCTCGACGTCGCCGGCCTCGGCGTGCGCCGCCTCGAGCGCGGCGCGCACGGCGGCGAGCACGCCCTCGGACTGATCCTCGGGCGTCGTCGGGGCCTTCGCGGTCACGAGCCGGCCCCCGACCGCGAGCACGGCGTCCGTGAACGTCCCTCCGACGTCGACCCCGAGCAGCATGCGGCGGCAGGCTACGCCGCGCGCCGCCGCGCAGCGGCGCCCTACGCGGCGACGGGCAGCCCGGCGGTCTCGCGCTCGTCGAGCTCGGCCAGGTGCTGGTGCGAGGGGCAGTAGCCGTTGCGGGGCAGCGGCATCCGGCGGCACGGCGTGCCCTTGCGGGTCGTCGCGCGGCACTCGAGCTTGTTGCCCAGCAGGTCGTAGCCCGTCGGCGGCTGCTCGTCGAGCCACTCGACGCACTGCTGCAGGTAGGTCTCGACGACCCGGTGCACGCGCGCCTGGGCGGACATGGGGAAGCAGAAGCGGATGTCGTTGAACAGCGTCCGCCCGGGGCGGGCGAAGTAGTGACGGTCCGTGGCGAGCCGCCGGACCGCGGCCTCGGCGGCGCCGAGGACGTAGGCGTGGTTGGCGCTGCCGTCGCCGCTCACCGGCTGTGCTTGGATGTCGCGGGCGAGTTCCCTGTAGATCGCCCGGCTGAACTGGTACATGGACAAGCCTCCCTTGCCCGGCCGCCATCCCCGCGACGCCGACCGGTTTCTTGTCCTGCTTAAACGTCTGCGTACGTTGAGTTGACGTTAAGCGTCAGTCCCACGCCTCGAGGCGTGGGGTCTCCCTGGTCGCCGCGACGACCGAGTGGCGGCCGTCGAGGGCGGGGTCGACCGCGCTGAACTCCGCCCGCGCGTGCCCGCCGCGGGTCTCCTCCCGCGCCAGCGCGCAGGCCGCGACGAGCCGGGCGAGCGGGTGCGGATCGCCGGTGAGCTCCGTGAGGCCGGCGGCGTCGCGCTCGAGGCCCGCGTCGCGCCAGGTGGCCTTCCGCGTCGCGCGCTCCGGGGCCTGGGGCGCGGGCCCGGCAGGCGTCCCCTTCGCCGTCGCCGGCGGGCCGTCGAGGCCGGCGAGCGCCGCCCGGTGGCCGAACACGAAGCACTCCGAAAGCGAGTTGGAGGCGAGCCGGTTGGCGCCGTGCAGTCCCGTGCAGGCCACCTCGCCGACCGCGTGCAGGCCCGCGACGGCGGTGCGCCCGTGCAGGTCGGAGACGACGCCGCCCATGAGGTAGTGGCTGGCCGGGGCCACGGGCACGAGCTCCGTGGCGGGGTCGAGGCCGGAGTCGCGCAGGGCAGAGACGACGTTCGGGAAGCGAGCGAGATCGACCGCGCGCATGTCGAGCCCGACGTGGGCGGCCCCGGTGAGGCGCATGAGCCGGAAGATGGCGCGCGCCACCTCGTCGCGGGGGGCGAGCTCCTCCACGAAGCGCTCGCCGTCGGGCCCGTGCAGCGTGGCGCCCTCCCCGCGGACGGCCTCCGAGACGAGGAAGCCCTCGCGCCCGGGCACCCCCGTCACCGCGGTCGGGTGGAACTGCGCGAACTCGAGGTCGGCGAGGTCGGCCCCCGCCGCGCGCGCCAGCAGCAGGCCCGAGCCCCACGAGCCCGGCGGGTTGGTCGTGCGCGACCACAACGCCGCGCCGCCGCCCGCCGAGAGGATCACGGCCCCGGCGTGGACGTCCTCGCCGCTTTCGAGCTCGACCCCGGTCACGCGGCCGTCGTGGACGAGCAGGGCGGTGACGCGGCAGTCGTCGCGGACCTCGATGGCCGGCTCGGCCACGACCCGCGCGGCGAGCGCCCGCAGGATGCGGCGCCCCGTGGCGCTGCCGCCGGCGTGGACGATGCGCCGCTCGCTGTGGCCGCCCTCCAGCCCGAGCGCGAGGCGCCCGTCGGGCGCGGCGTCGAAGGCGACGCCGAGGTCGACGAGGTCGGCGAAGCGCGCCGGCGCCTCGTCGCACAGCACCTCCGCCGCACTGCGGCGCACGAGCCCGCGCCCCGCGGCGAGGGTGTCCTGGAGGTGGCGCTGGGGGTCGTCGGAGATCGCCAGCGCGGCCGCGAGCCCGCCCTGGGCCCAGTAGGACGCGGTCTCGGCGAGCGGCAGGGCCGACACGAGCGTGACCCGCGCGCCCTCGCGAGCCGCGATCAGTGAGGTGAACAGGCCGGCGGCGCCGGCCCCGACGACCACGAGCTCCGGCACGGGGCCGGTACGTTATCCCCGTGGCCGCGCCGCTCTGGTTCCGTCATCCCGCCTCGGCGGCACACGCGATCCCGGGCCATCCGGAGCGCCCGGAGCGCCTGGCCGGCCTCGAGGCCGCGATGGGCCGGCGCGACTGGTTCGGCTGGGAGCGCCGGCTGTCGCCCGAGGCGACCCGCGAGCAGTTGCAGCGCGTCCATCCGGCGGCCTACGTCGACGCCATCGCCGACGTCTGCGCGGCGGGCGGCGGCCACCTCGACGCGGACACGGCGTGCGTGGCCGCGACCTGGGAGGCGGCGACGCGCGCGGCGGGCGGGGCGGTCGCCCTCGTCGACGCCCTGCTCACCGGCGAGGCACCGACGGGATTCTCCGCGCACCGCCCGCCCGGCCACCACGCCGAGCCGTCCTGCGCCATGGGCTTCTGCTTCTTCGGCAACGTCGCCGTCGGGGCCGCGCACGCCCTCGCCGCCCACGGCCGCCGGCGCGTCATGGTGGTCGACTGGGACGTCCACCACGGCAACGGCACGGAGGCGATCTTCCGCAGCCGCGCCGACGTGCTCTTCGCGTCCATCCACCAGTCCCCGCTGTACCCGGGCACCGGACCGGCGTCCGCGGTCGGGGACGGGCCGGGGGAGGGCCACACGGTCAACCTCCCCGTGCCGCCCGGCAGCGGGGATGCGACCTTCGGGTCGCTCGTCGAGCACGTGCTCGTCCCGCTCGCGCGGGAGTACCAGCCGGAGCTGCTGCTCGTCTCGGCCGGCTTCGACGCCCACGCCCGCGACCCGCTCGCCGCCTGCCGGGTCACGGAGGCCGGCTTCGTCGCCATGACGGCCTCCCTGCGGCGGGTCAGCGCCGACCTTGAGGTCCCGATGGGCATCGTGCTCGAGGGCGGCTACTCCGTCGAGGCGCTGGCGGACTCCGTCTGCGCGCTGGTCCCGACCCTCGGCGCCGCGACGGTGCCCGGGGCGCCGCGGCTGGAGCGCGATCCGCTGTCGGCGGCGGCGCTCGAGCGGCTGGGGCGCTGGTGGCCGGGCCTGGCCTCCGCGCCGGCTACCCGGGCTTGACCCGGCGGGGGTAGGCGCCGGGCGCGGCGGACTGCAGGCGCTGGGCGGCGCGCCGGGCGCTTGAAAGCGACCCGTACTGGCCCGAGAAGACGACGAAGTAGCCCGGATTGAGCGTCGAGAAGTTGTCCGAGTCGAGGATCCCGACCTCCGTGCCGCCCGACCGGAAGCCGCGGGCCTTGACCTCGGCCTGCGCCCGGCGCGTGCCCGAGAAGAGGACGACGGTGTAGGCCGTGCGCCCGGCCGGCCAGCTCGCCACGGCGCCCCCGCCAGGGTCGGTCGGCGTGGTGGGCGTGGCGCTCGGAGCCGGGGTGGCGCCCGGCACGGCGCCGCCGGGGACTGCGGTCGGGGTCTCGTTCGGGGCCGGCGTGGGCGTCGCGCCCGCCGCCGGCGTCGGGGCGGGCGTGGTGCCGGCGGCCGGGGTCGGGGTGGGCAGCCCGGCGCCGGCCGGGGCGGGCGTCGGGGTCGGCGCGGGCGCCTGGGCGGTCTTGTCTGCGTCGTTGGAGAGCTGGGCGAAGGCGAAGACGAGGGCGACGGCGGCGACGACCAGCACCGCTCCGATGATCGCCACGGGCGTGCGCCAGCCGCGCGTGCCGGCGACCTCGGTGCTGACGGCGGCGCCGCAGTTCAGGCACCAGTCCTGATCCGGGCGGACTGGGGCGCCGCAGCGCGGGCAGGCCATCGGCTCGGGCGCGCCGGGCGGCGGCGGCGGGGGCGGCGTCTCGGTCTCACTCACGGGTGGCGCTCCGCGTACGGCGTGCCGGGCGGCTCGGGCGGCGGGGTGGGCTCGGCGGCGGGCGGCTCGGCGGCGGCGGCGGTCGGCTCGTCGGCGGCGGTCGGCTCGGCGGCGGGCAGCTCTTCGCTCGTGCCCTCGATGTGGGGCTCGGGCGCCGCGGCGGGCGCCAGGGCGGCGGGCAGCGCGGCGGCGGGCCGGCTCCCGCCGGCGGCAGCCGCGACGGCGCTCACCGGCCGGGTCGCCCCAGGCGCGACGGGGGTGCCGCACGCCCAGCAGAAGCGCGCCTCCGAGCCGAACAGCTCGCCGCACACCGCGCAGGTGCCGCCGATGCCCGGCTCGCGCAGGACCATCGGCCGCCGGTCGTCGAGCTGGGCCTCGAGGTCGCGCAGCTCGAGGTCGACGGACTGCAGCCGCGCGAGCTTGTCGCTCACGAGCGCCGTCTCTGCGTCGGACTGCTCGCCGCTGGACCGGTGCAGCTCGAAGACGAAGCCGCCGAGGTCGCGCAGGAGCACCTCACGCACGCTGCGCAGGTGCCGCAGGCGCCGGCGCAGGCGGCTGCGGCGCCGGCTCGTGGGGCCCTCGCCGACGAGCCGGTCGAGGTCGGTCCCCGCAGGCAGGGCGGCGTCGCCGCCGGTGGGGGCGGCCGCGTCGGGAGGCGCCGTCGCGCCGCCGTCGTCCCGTGCTTCGCCCGTCTCGGGCGCCGGGTCGGCGGCGGTCGGGCGCGCACCTCGTCTGATGCGTCGCAGCAGTCCGCTCATGATCCGTGGCGCTCGGCGCCAAGAACGTCCGAGGGTAGCGGCGGGTTGCGGGCTTGGGGCCCGGCGCGGCCGGCCGCCCGCTCGCCCGCCACCTCGCGCCAGGCCGCCACCACGCGGTCGGCCATGCGGTCGGCCGAGAAGAGCTCCGCACGGTTGCGGCCGCGCACCCGCGGGTCGGGGTCGGCGAGCAGCGGCGCCAGCGCGGTGCGCCAGGCGGGGGGGTCCCACGGCAGGCACGCCGACCCCTCGATGCCGTCGAGCACGGCCGCGTGGATGCCGACCGGGGTGGCGAGGACGGGCACGTCGCACGCCGTCGCCTCGATGGCGGCGAGGCCGAAGCCCTCGTCCTCGGAGGGCACGAGCACGGCGTTGGCGGCGTTGATCCAGTAGGGCACCTCCTCCGGCGCGACGGCGCCGAGGGTGAGCAGGGGCACGGCGCCGGCGAGCTCCCGCGCGCGCTCGACGCGCTTGAGCGGTCGCGACGGGTGGTGCGGGAACAGCAGGCAGGGGGCGTCGGGGTCCAGACCGAGCCGCCGGCGCGCCTCGGCCCGGGGGATGGGGCGCAGGCGCTCCAGGTCGATGCCGACGGGCAGCACGGCGACGCGACGGCGGCGGCCCGCGCCGGGGACGTTGGCGCTGAAGGCGCGGGAGACGGCGGCGGGCAGGGCGACGAAGGGCAGCGCGGCCCGGGTGACCGGTCGCGAGCGGGGGTGCAGGAGGTCGTTGCCGTGCAGCGTCACCACGACGGGCCCGAGCCGCGCGGCGAGTGCGACCCACGCCGTCAGGCCGAAGTGCGCGTGCACGACGTCGAAGCGCTGCCCGCGGAAGCGGCGGCGCAGGGCGCGTGCCGCGCGCGGGTAGCCCCGCGGGCCGCCGGAGAAGGCGAAGAGCTCGACCTCGACGTCGTCGCGCCGCCGCAGCGCCCGGACCTGGTCGCGCACGAAGGAGCCGAGCGCGGGTCGCTCCGGCGTGGGCCACATGTTCGTGACGACGAGCGCGCGCACGAGCCCATGGTGACCGGGGCGCCGGTCGAACGGCGGGGTGACCGGGCGGGGTGACCGCACTGCCGGTCGCCAGGCGGCCGCAAGTGCGGTCACGAGCCGGTCCTGCGCAGGTCCGGTGCGGAATCGTCACGTCTGCGTCTGGAGTCGTCACACGGCTCGGCGGAGACTCGTGCCACGGCCTCGCGGACCGCGGGGCGACCGACACGGAAGGGGACTCAGGACATGCCGTACGAGCTGATGGGGCGCATCCACGCCGGGTTGGCGACGCTGCGCAGGGGAGGCGAGACCGGACAGGGGACGGTCGAGTACGTCGGGCTGATCCTGCTGCTCGCCGTCGTCCTGGCGGGCGTGGTCAAGGCCGCGCACGGCTTCTCGGACGACAAGGGCATCGCGACGACGATCATCTCCAAGCTCAAGCAGGCGATCGGCAACGTCGGCAAGGGCTGACGCGATGCTCGCCATCCCCGGCCGGCCGCGTCGCGGGAGGCCGCCCGCAGCGCCTGCGACACTGGCGCTCGTGCCCACGCCCGACCAACGCTGGCGGCCCGTCGGGGTCTTCGACTCCGGCGTCGGCGGACTGACCGTGCTGCACGAGCTGCTCGTGACGCTCCCGCACGAGGACTTCCTCTACCTCGGCGACACCGCGCGCTTCCCCTACGGCCCGCGCAGCGCCGCGGAGCTCGAGGGCGTCGCGGCGCACGTCGCCGGCGAGCTCGTGGCGCGCGGCGCCAAGCTCCTCGTCGTGGCCTGCAACACGGCGACCGCCGCGGCGCTGCCGGCCCTGCAGCGGCGCTTCGGCGGTGTCGGCGGGGTGGACGTCATCGGCGTGGTCGGCCCGGAGTCCCAGGCCGCCGCGGTCGCCACCCGCTCCGGCCGCATCGGCGTGCTCGCCACAGAGCGGACGGTGGCCTCCGGCGCCTACGACCGCGCGCTGCACGGCGCCGACCCGCACCTGCGCGTCACGAGCGTCGCCTGCCGCGACCTCGCGCCGCTCATCCAGTCCGGCTCGCCCTTCGAGCCCGAGGTCGTCGACACGGTGCGGGAGTACTGCGCGCCGCTGAAGGCCGCCAGGGTGGACACGGTGATCCTCGGCTGCACGCATTACCCGCTCGTGCGCCCCATGCTCCAGCGCATGCTCGGGCGCGACATCGCCATCGTCACCGCCGGGGCCGCGATCGCCCGGCGCGTCGAGTGCGCGCTGGCCGCCCGCGAGCTCGACGCCCCGCGTGCCGGCGAGGGCGAGTACCGCTTCCTGTGCACGGGCGATCCGGAGAGCTTCCGCGCCCTGGGCACGCGCTTCTTGCAGCTGCCGCTCGGGCCCGTCGAGCACATCGACGTCGCGGAGGCCGAGACCGTCGTGATGGACCTCCCGGCACGGGCGGCGTAGGCGTGGCGCGCGCCCACGATCGCGCGGCCGACGCCCTGCGGCCCGTCGTCATCGAGCCGGGCTTCGTGCGCACGGCGACCGGCTCCGCGCTCATCTCCTGCGGCGAGACCCGGGTCATCTGCACGGCCTCCGTGCAGGAGTCCGTTCCGCGCTGGATGCAGGGCCGCGGCCGCGGCTGGGTCACCGCGGAGTACGCCATGCTCCCCGCCTCGACGGGAGACCGCAAGGCGCGCGACATCTCCAAGGGCAAGCTCGACGGCCGCTCGACGGAGATCCAGCGACTGATCGGCCGCGCCCTGCGCGGCGTGGTCGACCCGTCGGCGCTCGGCGAGCGCACGGTCTACGTCGACTGCGACGTCCTGCAGGCCGACGGCGGCACCCGTTGCGCGTCGATCACCGGCGGCTACGTCGCCCTCGAGCTCGCGCTGCGCCGCCTCGTCGCCGAGGGCCGGCTCGCCGCCGTGCCGCTCACCCAGTCCGTGGCCGCCGTGTCCTGCGGCGTCGTGGACGGCGTGCCGCTGCTCGACCTCGACTACCCCGAGGACTCGTCGGCCGAGGTCGACGCGAACGTCGTCATGACCGGCGACGGCGGTCTCGTCGAGGTCCAGGCCACGGCGGAGCGCACACCGCTCTCGCGCGCGCACCTCGACGAGCTCCTAGCGCTGGCCGAGCGCGGTATCGAGGGGCTGCGCGCCGCCCAGGGCGACGCCGTCGCCGTCGCCCCGTGAGCTTTCCCGTCGCCCCGCTCGTCCTCGGCACCCACAACGAGCACAAGCTGCGCGAGTTCACCCGGCTGCTGCCCGGCGTGCGCGTGCTCGCGCTGCCGGAGGGGCTGCCCTCGCCGGAGGAGACCGGCACGACGTTCGCCGCCAACGCGCTGATCAAGGCGCGCGCGGCCGCCGCGTCCACGGGGCGCGCGGCGTTCGCCGACGACTCGGGGATCGGGGCCGAGCCGCTCGGCTGGGCGCCCGGCGTGCACTCCGCCCGCTACGCCGGGCCGGCCGCGACGGACGCCGAGAACCTCGCCCGGCTGCGCGAGGAGGTGCCGGCGGGATCGCGGCTGCGCTACACGTGCGTGATCGCGCTCGTGCTCGCCGACGGCCGCGAGGAGTGCTTCGAGGGCGTCTGCACGGGGACCATGGCGCCCGGGGCGGCCGGCACGGGCGGCTTTGGCTACGACCCCGTGTTCCTCCCGGACGGCGACGGATCCGGCCGCACCATGGCGCAGCTCAGCGACGCCGAGAAGGACGCCGTCTCCCACCGGGGGGCCGCGGCACGCGCCCTGCTGGGCCGTCTCAGCGCAGGTTGATGCCGGCCGAGAGGCCCACCGCCGCGAGCACGCCGGCGTACCCGTAATAGCCGGAGATCACGAGCAGCACGGCGGCCAGCACGCAGATCGCGACCGTCGAGAGCCAGGCGAGGCGGTCCAGGGGCACGGGGATAGGGTGACGCACGCCCGTGACGGCTGCCTTGTCCCCCGAGCAGGCCATCGCCTACGTGCGCGAGCTGTCGGCCGACGTGCGCGCCGTCGCGGTGCTCGACGGCGCCGGCCGGACGTTGGCCGGAGCGCCGGGGCTCGGTGCCGCCGCGCCGCCCCTGCTGGCCGCGGCACGCGCCGGCGAGCCGGCCGTCGTCGTCCGGACCGCGAGCGGCGTCGTCTTCGTCGCCCGCGGACCCGGCCGGGCGATGATCGCGGCGGCCGGCCCCCTGTCGCTGGAGGGGCCGACGGCGCTCGACGTGCGCGCCGCCGTCCTCGCGCTGGAGGCCGGCGAGGCGGGTCCCGCGGACCCGGCGGAGCCGGGTCCCGCGCCCGATGGGCCTCGGATCGCGGCTCTGGCGGCCGATCGGACGGCTCTGCGGCTGGCCGCGGAGGCCGCGCTGCGAGCGGTCTGAGGCCGCGTGGGGGCGTCGATCCGGCGCTGAATTCCCGCTGTTTGCGGGAAGCGGCCCCATTTGGCTCTGCAGCGGCGTCCGGCCGGGTTGTTAGCGTCGCCCCGACCCAACGCCCATCACTCGGGTACAAGGAGGAACGAGATGACCAAGTCAGAGTTCGTGGACAAGGTCGCCAGTGAGGCGAGCCTGTCGAAGAAGGACGCCAGCTCCGCCGTCGACGCCGTGCTCGGCGCGATCGAGTCCGAGCTCAAGGGCGGAGGCGAGGTCAACTTCACCGGCTTCGGCAAGTTCCACGTCGCCCAGCGGGGCGCTCGCGAGGGTCGCAACCCCCGCACGGGCGAGTCCATGCAGATCAAGGCCTCCAAGGTCCCGCGCTTCACGGCCGGGTCGGGCCTCAAGAAGGCCATCAAGTAGCGCCCGAGCCGACCTCCGGCGGCGCGCGGTCCGGCGCGCCGCCGTCCGGTCCATCCTCGCCGTGAGCCCCGGCATCCCCTTCGGCGATCGCCTGACGGAGGCCGTGGCCCGGCGCGAATCTCAGATCGTGCTCGGGCTCGACCCGGATCCGGCGCGAGTGTGGCCCGCCGCCCGCGAGGCTGCCGACGCCCTCGCCGTCGACCTCGACCTGACGACGACCGGCCTGCGGGGGCGCGCGACCTCGCCCGCGTCGCCGGGCGCCGTCGCCGGCGCGGCGATCGGCGCCTGGCGGGCCGGCACGGTCGCCTCGGCCGCCGTCGCCGCCCACTGCCGCGCGCTGATCGACGCGGCAGGCCCCGCGTGCGTGGCCGTCAAGCCGCAGCTCGCGTGCTTCGAGCGCCTGGGGCCGTCGGGCCAGACGGCGCTGGCCGAGGTCGTGGCCCACGCCCGCGAGGCCGGCCTGCTCGTCTTGCTCGACGGCAAGCGCGGCGACGTCCCCGTCACCGCGGCCGCCTACGCCCAGTCCCTCGCGGGCGAGACCCCGTCGCCCTGGGGCGCCCTGCCCGGCTTCGCGGCCGACGCCTTCACCGCCAACCCGCTGCTCGGCCGTGACGCGCTCGCCCCGCTCGTCGCCACGGGCGCCGGCGTCTTCGTCCTCGTGCGCACCTCCAACCCCGGAGCCGCGGACGTGCTCGACCTCCTGACGAGCGGCGGCGCCCCGCTGTGGGAGCACCTCGCGGGGCTCGTCGACGCCCTGGGCGAGCCGGGGCCGGCCTCCGGCCTGAACGCCGTCGGGGCCGTGGCGGGCGCCACAGTGCCCCGCCACCTCGCCCGGATGCGCGAGCTGATGCCGGCGACGCCCTTCCTGCTGCCCGGCGTCGGGGCCCAGGGCGGTGACGTCGCCGCGCTGGGCCCGGCCTTTGCGCCGGGGCGCGCGGGTGGCCTCGTCAGCGCGTCGCGCTCGATCGCCGAGGCCTCCACGCAGGCCGGCGGGGCGCCCGCCGACGCCGCCCGCCGCGAGGCCGAGCGGTTGCGCGAGGTCGCCTGGGGGCTCGGCTGAGACCGCCGCGGCGGCCTCGGGCGCCGACCGCGCCGGTCCCTATGCTCGGCTCCCGTGACCGGTCGCTCTCCCGCGCGCCTGCTGGCGCCGCTGGCGCTGGCGGTGGCCGCCATCGCGCTCGTGCTCGTGCTGACCTCCGGGGGTGGCCCGGAGCCCGCGGGCGACACCGCCCAGCCGACGGCCACCGCCACGGCGACCGCGAAGGGCGGCGGCACGAAGAAGCGGCGTCCCGCATCCCGTACGTACACGGTCAAGCCGGGCGACAGCCCGTCGTCGATCGCGGAGAAGACGGGCGTCGACCTCCAGGCCCTGCTGGCCGCGAACCCGGACGCCGACCCGGGCGCGCTGACCGTCGGCGACGAGCTCAAGCTGCCGCCCAAGTGACCCGCCCGCGCCGCCTCCACCTGCTCGCGCTCGCGGCGATCGCGGTCGCCGCCGCGCCCGCGGCGCCGGCCCAGGCCGCCCCGCCGCAGACCAGCGCGCGCAGCGCCATCGTCGTCGCCGCGTCCTCGGGCGACGTCGCCTACGCCAAGGCCGCCGACGCGCGGCGACCCATCGCCTCGACCACGAAGCTCATGACCGCCCTGCTGTCCCTGGAGGACGGCGGGCTGTCCAAGCTCGTGACCGCCGGGCGCTACGGCGGCTCCCCGGCCGAGTCGCGGCTGCCGCTGATCGCCGGCGAGCGGATCACGGAGGCCGACCTGCTGCGCGCGCTGCTGCTGCGCTCGGCCAACGACGCCGCCGCCACGCTGGCGGTGCACGAGGCCGGCTCGGTGCCGGCGTTCGTGCGCCGGATGAACCGGCGGGCCCAGCAGCTGGGCCTCAAGAACACGCACTTCGCCAACCCGGTCGGCCTCGACGACGCCGGCAACTACTCCTCCGCGCGCGACCTCGCGACGCTCACCCTGCGCCTGCGCCGCAACCGGTTCTTCCGCCGCACGGTCAACACCCAGCGGCTGACGCTGCGCTCCGGCGCCCGCACTCGCACGATCGACAACCGCAACACGCTCGTGCAGCGCTTCCCGTGGGTCGACGGGGTCAAGACGGGCCATACGTCGCTGGCCGGCGACTGCATGGTGGCGTCGGGCTCCAAGCGCGGCGTGCGGCTCGTCTCCGTGGTGCTCGGCGCGCCGGGCCAGGGCGCGCGCGACGCCGACTCGGTCAAGCTCCTCAACTACGGCTTCAGCCGCTTCGTGCTCAGGGGCGCGATCAAGCGCGGCGACGTCGTGGCCGAGGTGCCGATCGACCACCGCTCGGGAGCGAAGCTGCCGCTCGTGGCCGGCCGCACGGTGCGCAAGGTCCTCCGCAGGGGCCAGCGCTTCCGGTATCGGCGCGAGGTGCCCAGGAGCGTCGCGGGCCCCATCCGTCACGACCAGCCCATGGGCCGCCTGGTGGTGCTCGCGGGCGGTGAGCCGCTGGCCACCGTGCGCGCCCGGGCGATGCTCGACGTTCCGGCGGCCGGCACGGGCCGCCGCGTGCAGGACGCGCTGCTGGGACCGTGGACGCTCGTGATCCTCGGCCTGGTGCTGCTCGCCTCCGTCGGGCTGGCCTCCGCGCGGCGGTCCTCCGGCGGCGACCGCGACCCGCAGGATCGCCCCGGCGAGCTCGAGGAGGCGGGCCCGGCGTGATCCTCACCGTGACGCTCAACGCGGCGATCGACAAGACGCTCGCCGTCCCGAGCTTCCAGCCCGGGCGCCGCCACCGCACGACGGAGCAGACCTCCATGCCGGGTGGCAAGGGGGTCAACGTCGCGCGCGTGCTCAAGACGCTCGGCCAGCCCGTGATCGCCACGGGCCTCGCCGGCGGCTCCACCGGCGCGCGCATCGTCGAGCAGCTCACGGAGCTCAACGTGCTCTGCGACCTCGTCCACATCCGGGACGAGTCGCGGACGAACACCGCGCTGATCGATCCCACCACGGGCGTGCAGACCGAGGTCAACGAGCGGGGCCCGAGCGTCTCGGAGGCCGAGCTCGAGCGCTTCTCGGACAAGCTGCTGTACCTCGCCAAGGGCGCGAGCCTGTGCGTGTTCGCCGGCTCGCTGCCGCTCGGGGTCGACGCCGACATCTACGGTCGGCTGATCCCCGAGATGCGCCGGCTCGGCGTCGAGACGGTGGTGGACACGGACGGCGATCCGCTGCACCGCGCGGTCCGGGCCGAGCCCGACGTCGTCTCGCCCAACGTGCTCGAGGCCGAGGAGCTCGTCGGCCACGAGTTCAACGAGGAGGAGGACCTGGTCCTCGCCATGGGCGAGATGTGCGAGCTCGGCGCGCGGGAGGCGATCATGACGCTGCCCGACGGCTGCGTCGCGCGGCTGGCGCCGGAGGAGGGCACCTCGCAGCCGCGCGTGCTGCGCGCACGCGTCGAGCCGGTCGAGCCCGTCGCGACGGTCGGCTCCGGGGACGCGTTCCTCGCCGGGTACGTCGCCGCCCGCTACTCCGGCGCGAGCCCTCGCGACTGCCTCGCCAACGGCGTGGCGTGCGGTGCGGAGTCCACCCAGCACCTCGGCGCCGGCGTCGTCGATCCGGTCCAGGTCCAGCGGCTCCTCGCCGAGGTCGACGTGGTCCGCGAGGATGTCGCCGAGGCGCGCTGAGTCCGGGCGCCGGCGAGGGCGCGGATCCCGCTCTGTGCGGACCTTCGGGCCCGTAACCCGGTGCTAGCGTGGAGCGCCCGCTCAGGCGGGGTCGTCCCGTCCGCCCCGAGACTTAGGATCCCGTCATGGAAGTAGAGATCGGCCGAGGCAAGAAGGCGCGCCGCGCCTACGGGTTCGACGACATCGCGATCGTCCCGTCCCGGCGGACGCGCGACCCCGACGACGTCGACATCTCCTGGACGCTCGGGCCGTACCGCTTCGAGCTGCCGCTGCTCGCGTCGGCCATGGACGGCGTCGTCTCGCCCCAGACCGCGATCGAGATGGGCCGCCTCGGGGGCCTCGCCGTGCTCAACCTCGAAGGGGTCTTCACCCGGTACGAGGACGCGGAGGACCAGCTCGCCCGCATCGCGCAGCTCCCGAAGGCGGAGGCGACGCGCGAGATGCAGCTCATCTACCAGGAGCCGGTCAAGCCGGAGCTCATCGTCCAGCGGATCGAGGAGATCAAGGCCTCCGGCGTCGTCACCGCCGCGTCGCTGACCCCGCAGAAGGTGCGGGCCTACCACGAGATCGCGCTCGAGGCCGGTCTCGACATCCTCGTCATCCAGGGCACGGTCGTCTCCGCCGAGCACGTCTCGATGGACCCGACGCGCCCGCCCCTGAACCTCAAGGAGTTCATCGCCGAGCTCCCCGTGCCCGTCGTGGTCGGCGGCTGCGCGAGCTACCACACCGGCCTGCACCTCATGCGCACGGGCGCGGCGGGCGTGCTCGTCGGGGTCGGCCCCGGCGCGGCCTGCACCACCCGCGGCGTGCTCGGGATCGGCGTGCCCCAGGCGACGGCGATCGCCGACGTCGCCGCGGCCCGCTCCCAGCACATGCTCGAGACGGGCGAGTACTGCCGCGTGATCGCCGACGGCGGCATGCGCAACGGCGGCGACGTCTCCAAGGCGATCGCCTGCGGGGCGGACGCCGTGATGGTCGGCTCGCCGCTGGCCCGCGCCCACGAGGCCCCGGGCCGCGGCTACCACTGGGGCATGGCGACCTTCCATCCGACGCTGCCGCGCGGCGCCCGGGTGCAGACGGTCCAGAACGGCTCGCTCGAGGAGATCGTCACCGGCCCCGCGCACGAGAACGACGGCACGTTCAACCTCATGGGCGGCCTGCGCACGTCGATGGCGACGTGCGGCTACCGCGACATCGCGGAGTTCAACCGGGCGGAGCTCATGATCGCCCCGGCCCTGCAGTCCGAGGGCAAGCAGCTGCAGCGCGACCAGAGCGTCGGCATGGCCAACCGCGCCGTCGCGCGCTCGGCGCCCGAGCCTGCGGGCATCGTCTAGCCCGTGTCGTCCTCGGAGGTCGTCAGCCTCGGCAAGGGATCGGGGCTGGCGGCCGACCAGCCCGTCGAGGAGCTCGCGCTCGAGCGCGACGTCGCCCACGACGAGGTCGTCGTGCTCGACTACGGCGGCCAGTACTCGCAGCTGATCGCCCGCCGGGTGCGCGAGTGCGGGGTCTTCTCCGAACTGCTGCCCCACCACGTCGGGGTGGAGGAGGTCCGCCGCCGCCACCCCAAGGGCCTGATCCTGTCCGGAGGACCGGCCTCCGTCTACGCCGCCGAGGCGCCGCGGCTGGACCCGGCGCTGCTCGAGCTCGACATCCCGGTACTGGGCATCTGCTACGGCATGCAGGCCATCGTCCTGCAGCTCGGGGGCAGGGTGGAGGGGGCGGAGGTCGGCGAATTCGGCCGCTCGCAGCTGACGGTCGCCGAGCCCGGCCGGCTGCTCGCCGGCACCCCGCTCCAGCAGCGCTGCTGGATGAGTCACCGCGACACGGTCTACGAGGCGCCGCCCGGCTTCACCGCGCTCGCGCGTTCCACGGAGTCGCCCGTCGCGGCCATGGAGGATCCCGAGCGCGGCGTCTACGGCATCCAGTTCCATCCCGAGGTCGTGCACACGCCCTACGGCCAGCACGTCCTCACGACGTTCCTCGCCGACGTCTGCGGCTGCCGCCAGGACTGGAGCCCGGAGTCGATCATCGACGAGCAGGTCGCGCGCATCCGCGCCCAGGTGGGGGACGCGCGCGTCGTCTGCGGCCTGTCCGGTGGCGTCGATTCGAGCGTGGCGGCGCTGCTCGTGCACAAGGCGATCGGCGACCAGCTCACGTGCGTGTTCGTCGACCACGGCCTGATGCGCCACAACGAGGGCGACCAGGTCATCGCTGCCTTCCGCGACCACTTCCGCGTGCCGCTCGTCGCCGTCGACGCCGAGGACCGCTTCCTCGCGCGCCTGGCTGGCGTCAGTGATCCGGAGGCCAAGCGCAAGGCCATCGGGGCGGAGTTCATCCGCGTCTTCGAGGAGGAGGCGGCCAAGCTCGGCGACGCCGCCTTCCTCGTCCAGGGCACGCTGTACTCCGACGTGATCGAGTCCGGCGGCGGGACCGGGGCCTCGACGATCAAGTCCCACCACAACGTCGGCGGCCTGCCGGACGACCTCGAGTTCGACCTCGTGGAGCCCCTGCGGGCGCTGTTCAAGGACGAGGTGCGCGCCGTCGGCGCCGAGCTCGGCCTGCCCGAGCGGCTCGTCTGGCGCCAGCCCTTCCCGGGGCCCGGGCTCGCGATCCGCGTCGTCGGCGGCGAGGCCACCAAGGCGCGGCTCGACACGCTGCGCGCCTGCGACCACATCCTCCAGGACGAGATCCGCCAGGCCGGCCTGTACCGCGAGCTGTGGCAGTCCTTCTGCGTGCTGCCCGACATCCGGACGGTCGGCGTGCAGGGCGACGAGCGCACCTACGGCTACGTCGTGGCCATCCGCGCGGTGACCTCCGACGACGCCATGACCGCCGACTGGGCCCGGCTGCCCTACGACCTGCTCGAGCAGATCGCGTCACGGATGATCAACGAGATCCGCGAGGTCAACCGCGTCGTGCTCGACATCACGTCCAAGCCGCCGGGGACCATCGAGTGGGAGTGATGCGGACCGGCGCGGCCCCGCCGGCGCCCCGGTGATCCCGCTCGGCCCGGCCACGGTCGAGAATCTGTGGGCCCACGCCCGCGGGCTCGCCGAGCGGGCGGTCGAGGACGCCGACCACGCGGCGCTGCGCCGCGCGCTCGTCGTCTGCGCCGTCGCGGGCTCCGGCACCGATCCGGAGACGTTCAAGGCGCTGCTCGCCGACCTCGCCACGGTGTCGCGGCGGCTCGCCTTCGCCGACCCCCAGCCGCTGTTCGACGCCGCCGCGGCGCTCGTGGCCGAGGACGACCGCCCCGCGCGCGAGGCGATCGTGCTCGCACCGACGCACGACCCCCCGCGGCCGCCCGGGGCCGGCACGCCCTACGGCGTCCTGCGCCCGCGCGGCTGAGCGGCGAGCGCGGCCGAGCGACGAACGCGGCCGCCATCGGCACCTGCGAATCGGTTCGTAGGCACCGTCACCGTCCGTCGGTGCGCACCGACCGCGTCCAGGCGTGCCTGCACAGCACCCGGCCGGCGATCGGAGCCCTACGAGCGTTCTCGCAGGCCCGCCCGCTCGCCCACTTGCCGCCCGCCGGCCCTCCGCGCGCGCCGCCCGCCGGGCGAGGCGCCGTCCCTACGCCGCCAGCCCCGCCCCGCCGAGCTCCGCCGCGAAGGGCTCGAGCTGCGCGTAGGCCAGCAGCGGCACGCCGAGCGCGGCCGCCGCGCCGCGCACCGCCTCGCCGGAGTGCACCCACCCGGCCTCGGGGGCGGCCAGCGCCTCCACCCGCGCGGGCTCGGCGCGGAAGCCGTCCCGGTGGACCTCCACGCGGCCCCAGGCGGTGACGACCCCCTCGCACCAGTAGGCCTCGCCGTACCACGAGCGCGGACCCGGCGTGAAGTAGCCGTAGATGCCGCACTGGCAGCGCGGGTCGGGGGAGGGGTGGGGCGCGGCGAGCCAGCCCTCGCCGCGCGTGAGGGCGCGGTTGGCGTCGAAGCACGTGGCGTGCATCTCGCGGCCCGCCCACCGGCAGGGCACGAAGGGCGAGACGAGCTGGTCGCCGGCCAGCCGCCACGAGCGGAAGGCGACGAGCGGGGTGACGAGGTCGGGCGCGCCCGTCACGCCGGCGCGGGGTCGGGCTCGATCGGCTCTGGCGCGGCCGGGTCAGGCCCCGCGGGGTCGCGCCGGGGACCCGCAGGCACCGGCGGGGGGCCGGGCTCGGGCGCCCGCTCCGGCGCCTGAGCCGGTTCGACGACGATGGTGCGCGACGGTCCGTGCAGCCCCATGCCGAGAGGGTACGTTCATCGGGCCTGACCAGCCCACGCCCGGCGCCTGCGCGCGGACCGGGCCCCGGCGGGATCTCCTACACTCCGACGCCGCTCCGCATCCGCGGACCGTCGAACACGCCCGAGACCTTGAAGACCTACGTCGCCACCCCACAGGACCGCGAGCGCAACTGGGTGCTCGTGGACGCCGAGGGCCAGAACCTCGGCCGCCTCAGCACCCAGATCGCCGACCTGCTGCGCGGCAAGCGCAAGCCCACTTACACGCCGCACTGCGACGTGGGCGACTTCGTGGTCGTCATCAACGCCGAGAAGATCACCGTCACCGGCAAGAAGCGGGCGGAGAAGCTCTACCACCGCCACTCGGGCTACCCCGGCGGCCTGAAGAGCCGGACGCTCAACGACATGCTCGAGCGGCGCCCAGAGGAGGTCATCCGCATCGCGGTCAAGGGCATGCTGCCCCGCAACCGCCTCGCCCGCAAGCAGATCACGAAGCTCAAGGTCTACGCGGGCCCGGACCACCCCCACGCCGCCCAGCAGCCCCAGACCCTGGAGATCACCACCTGATGCCGCAGCCGCCGAAGAAGTCCGACCAGGGCGAGGTCGACGAGCAGCCGGAGGTCGCGGCCGAGGACGTCGTCGGCGGCGAGGAAGCTCCCACGGAGCGCCAGCAGGAGCGCGAGCAGGCCGTCGTCGAGGAGCCCGTCGCCGAGAGCGAGCAGCGGCTCGCCGAGGCCGCCGCCCCCGCCGGCCCGGAGGCCTCCCCGGCCGACGAGGACGCGCCGGCCGAGCCGCCGACCGCCGCGGCCGAGGCACCGACCGCCGCCGCCGAGGCGCCGGAGGCCGACGAGGAGGAGCGCGACGAGGAGCGGGCCGAGCCCGCCGCCCCGCGTGTCAAGCCGGAGATCCCCGGCATGGACCTGACCCCCGACATCGTGCTCGAGGGCGAGGAGGAGACGGACGAGGAGGGCGCGGAGGACGCGACCTCCGAGGACTCCGACGACGTCTTCGCCCAGCCGATCGCCGACGCCTCCATCGACCTCTCGGCGGCCGCGCGCTACCGCGCCACCGGCAAGCGCAAGACCGCAGTCGCCCGCGTGACGCTCAAGCCGGGCACCGGGGCCTACACGATCAACGGTCGCACGCTGGACGTCTTCTTTCCGCGCACGACGCTGCAGCGCACGATCCGCCAGCCGCTGGAGACCGTCGGCTACGAGGACCGCATGGACGTCATCGCCTCCATGCACGGTGGCGGCGTCTCCGCGCAGGCCGGCGCGCTGCGCCACGGCGTCTCGCGCGCGCTGCTCGAGGCCGACCCGAACCTCCGTGGCGAGCTCAAGCGCCGCGGCTTCCTGACGCGCGACGCGCGCGCCAAGGAGCGCAAGAAGGCCGGCCTCAAGAAGGCCCGCAAGCGGCCGCAGTTCTCCAAGCGCTAGGGGTGCATCCGGCCGCGCCGCCCGGCGCCCGCCGCCTGTTCGGCACCGACGGCGTCCGCGGCGTCGCGGGCGAGCTGCTCAGCGCCGAGCTCGTCCTCGCCCTCGCGCGTGCTGCCACGGTGCGCGTCGCCGCGTCGCTCGACCACCGCCCGCGGGTCCTCATCGCGCGCGACACGCGCGAGTCCGGCCCGATGCTCGAGGCCGCCGTCGCGGCCGGCGTCGCCGCGGCCGGCGGCGACGCGCTGCTCGGCGGCGTACTGCCCACGCCCGCGGTGCCGCTGCTCGTCGATCGCCACGGCCTCGACGCCGGCATCGTCATCTCCGCCTCCCACAATCCCTACCGCGACAACGGCATCAAGCTCTTCGGCGGCGACGGGTTCAAGCTCTCCGACGCCGATGAGCATGCGATCGAGGCCGAGCTCGAGCGCCCGCCGGCGGCCGTCGCCTCGCCGGGCAGCGTCCAGCCCCTGCACGGGGCGCAGGAGGACTACCTGCGCGCCCTGCACGAGCGCTTCGAAGGGCTCGACCTCTCCGGCCGCCGCGTCGTGCTGGACTGCGCCCACGGCTCCACGCACCGGGCCGGACCCGAGATCTTCCGCCGCCTCGGCGCCGAGCTCATCGTCCTGGCCGACGCCCCCGACGGGCGCAACATCAACGCCGGCTGCGGCTCCACCCATCTCGACGACCTCCAGGCGCTCATGCGCGAGGGCGAGCACGACGCCGGCTTCGCCTTCGACGGCGACGGCGACCGGGTCCTCGCGGTCGATCGCGCCGGCGCCGTCGTCGACGGTGACGAGCTCATCGCCCTGGCGGCGCTGCACCTGCGCGAGCGCGACCGGCTGCCCGGCGGCGGCGTGGCGGTGACCGTGATGACGAACTACGGCTTCCACACGGCGATGGAGGCCCACGGCGTCGAGGTCGCCACGACCGCCGTTGGCGACCGCTACGTGCTCGAGGCGCTGCGCGAGCGCGGCTGGGCGCTCGGCGGCGAGCAGTCCGGCCACCTGATCGACCTCGGCTTCGTGTCCTCGGGCGACGGGATCGCCGCCGCGCTGCTGACCCTCGAGGCCCTCGCCGAGCGCGACCTGGCCGAGCGCGACGCGATGGTCAAGCTCCCGCAGCGGCTCGTCAACGTCCGCGTCGCAGACCGCGGCGCCTACGCGCGGGCCACCGACGTCCAGGCCCTGGTGGACGCCGAGCACGCCGGGCTCGAGGGTCGCGGCCGGGTGCTCGTGCGCCCGTCGGGCACCGAGCCGCTGGTGCGCGTGATGGTCGAGGCCCCGACCCCCGAGGAGGCCGACGCGGTGTGCGGCCGGCTTGTCGCCGCGGTCGAGCGTGAGCTCGGCGGGGGCGGACCCCTCTCCTAGACTCCGGCCGATGTGCGGCATCGTCGGCTACGTGGGACCGCGGGCGGTCCAGGACATCCTCCTGGGCGGCCTGGAGAAGCTCGAGTACCGCGGCTACGACTCCGCGGGCATCTCCCTGCTCGAGGACGACGAACTGCGCGCCGTGCGCGCCGTCGGCAACCTCGCCGCACTGCGCTCGGCCGTGGACGACCTGCACGGCAGCGTGGCGGTCGCCGTCCGCCCGGCCACCACCGGCATCGGCCACACCCGCTGGGCCACGCACGGGCGGGTCACGGAGGAGAACGCCCACCCGCACTTCGACAACGACGACCGCGTCCACGTCGTCGTCAACGGCATCGTCGAGAACTACCTCGAGCTCAAGCAGGAGCTCGAGGCCGCCGGTGCCCGCTTCTCGTCGGAGACCGACGTCGAGGTCATCGCCCACCTGCTGCGCCGTGAGCTCGACGCCGGCGGCGACCTCGTCGGCGCGGTCCGCGGCGCCTTCGCCCGCCTGCGCGGCCACTACGCCTTCGTGGCCGTCTGCGCCGACGAGCCTGACCTGCTCGTGGGAGCCCGTAAGGAGTGCCCGCTGGTCATCGGCCGCGGCGAGGGCGAGCAGTTCGTCGCCTCCGGCATCCCCGCCTTCCTCGAGCACACGCGCAAGGTCCAGATCGTCGAGAACGACGAGCTCGTCGTCGTGCGCCCGGACGGCGTCGACATCCTCACCCCGGACGGTGAGCCCGTCCAGCGCCCGGTCGAGACCGTCGAGTGGGACATGGAGACCGCCGAGAAGGGCGGCTACGAGACGTTCATGCTCAAGGAGATCCACGAGCAGTCCGAGGCGGTCGCCGAGACCATCGCCGACCGCACGGTGCGCCCCGACGGTGTCGACCTCTACCTCGGCGAGACGATCACCGACCACGTGCTGCGGCGCGTGGACCGCGTCGTCGTCGTGGCCTGCGGCACGTCCTACCACGCGGGTCTGATCGGCCGCTACGCCCTCGAGGAGTGGGCGCGCGTGCCGGTGGAGATGGACATCGCCTCCGAGTACCGCTACCGCAACCCGGTGGTCGGGCCGGGCGACCTCGTGGTCGGCATCACCCAGTCGGGCGAGACCGCCGACACGCTGGCCGCCATGCGGCTGGCGCGGCAGCGCGGCGCGACCGTCCTGGCGGTCACGAACATCATGGGCTCGCAGGCCACGCGCGACGCTCACGGCGTCCTCTTCACCCGCGCCGGGCTCGAGGTCTCCGTGGCCGCCACCAAGACGTTCATCGCTCAGGTCGCGGCCATGTACCTCCTCGCGCTGCGGATGGCGGAGCTGCGCGGGACGCTCGCCCCGGAGCGCCTCGCCGAGCTCGTGGCCGACCTCAAGCGCCTGCCGCACTGCGTCGACGCGGTGCTCGAGAGCAGCGAGGCGGCGACGGACGAGGCCGCCGAGGCCCATTACGAGGCCGGCTTCTTCCTCTACCTCGGCCGCCACATCGGCCTGCCCGTCGCCCTCGAGGGCGCCTTGAAGCTCAAGGAGATCTCCTACATCCCCGCCGACGCGTACGCGGCGGGAGAGATGAAGCACGGGCCGATCGCCCTGCTCAGCGACAAGACGCCCGTCGTCTGCGTGGCGACGGAGTCGCCCGTGCTCGACAAGGTCCTCTCCAACATGCAGGAGACCCGGGCCCGTGGCGCCCACGTCGTGGCTATCGCCACGGCGGGCGACCGCACGATCGGCGAGCACGCCGAGTCCGTCGTCTACCTGCCCAAGACGGACTGGATCCTCCAGCCCCTGCTGGCCTGCATCCCCTTGCAGCTGCTCGCCTACAAGATCGCCCGCCGGCGCGGCCTGAACGTCGACCAGCCGCGCAACCTCGCCAAGACCGTCACCGTCGAGTAGGACCCCGGCCGCCGTGGGTACGGCTGCCCTCGTGCACGGCCTCGGCATCGACCTGCTCGAGATCGACCGGTTGGAGCGCGCCCTCGCGCGCCGCCCCGCGCTGGCCGAGCGGCTCTTCACGCCCGCCGAGCGCACCTACGCGGCCGGCCGCGGGCGCCCCGCCCAGCACCTCGCCGCCCGCTTCTGCGCCAAGGAGGCGGTGGCCAAGGCGCTGGCGCTCGAGGTGTGGAACCCGCGAGACGTCGAGGTGGTGGCCACGGACGCCGCTCCCGGCGTGCGGCTCAGCGGCCACGCCGCGGCGCGCGCGGCCGACCTCGGCGTCGACGTGCGGCTCTCGCTGACGCACTCCAAGGGCATGGCCGGCGCCGTGGCGGTCGCGACGTGAGATCCCGCGGGCCCGTTCTGTGGGGCGGAGCGCCCTGGTGAGCGGCGCCCCGGGAAGCCCCCTGCCCGACTGGCTCGAGCGTCTCCCGGACGCCACCCAGCAGCGCGCGCTGGACAGCTGGGCGATGGAGGAGCAGGGCGCGGACTGGCTGATGGAGCGCGCCGGTGGCGGCCTGGCCGTGCTCGCCGGGCACCTCGCGCCCGCGGGCCGGATCGTCGTCGCGTGCGGCAGGGGCAACAACGGCGGCGACGGCCTCGTCGCGGCCCGGCGCCTGCGCGAGCGCGGTCGCGACGTCGACGTCCTGCTCGCCGCCGGCCCCGGCGACCTCTCGGGCGAGCCGGCCGAGCAGCTCACACGGCTGCCCGGCCCGGCTCCGCTCGCCCTGGACGCCGGCCGCCTCGACGGCGCCGCACTCGTCGTCGACGCGCTGCTCGGCACAGGGTTCTCGGGCGCCCTGCGGGCCCCGCTGGACGCCTTCGTCGACGCCGTGAACGCCGCGGAGGCCCCCGTGCTCGCCGCCGACGTCCCGAGCGGCGTGGACGGCTCCACCGGCGAGGTGGCCGGCGCGGCGGTGCACGCCGTGGTGACCGCCGGCTTCCACGCCGCCAAGCCGGGGCTGTGGATCTCCCCGGGCAAGGCCCACGCCGGCCGCGTCCACGTCTTGCCGATCGGCGTCCCGCCCGGCGGCCCCGACGCCGCCACCGCGGGACTGATCGTCCCCGGCGTGCTCGACGCGCTTCCGCGCCGCGCCGGCGACGGCTCGAAGTTCGCCTCTGGCGTCGTCGTCGTGCTCGGCGGCTCGCGCGGGCTGACCGGGGCGCCGATCATGGCCGCCCACGCGGCGATGCGCGCCGGCGCCGGCTACGTGACGCTCGCCGGCGCCGAGGCCAACGAGGCGGCCTTCGCGGTCCGCCCCGTCGAGGCGCTGCTCAAGCTCCTGCCCGACGAGGACGGGGCGTTGGGGGAGGCCGCCGTCGACCCGGCGCTGGAGGCCACCCGCCGGGCGGGCGCCGTCGTGCTCGGCCCGGGCCTCGGGCGAGGTGACGGCGCTCGTGCCTTCGTCGACGCCGTGGTGGCGGGTGTCGAGGCGCCGCTCGTCGTCGACGCCGACGGGCTCAACGCCCTCGCCGGGCGCTTCCCGGCCGGCTTGGGAACCCGTGAGCATCCGACGGTGCTCACGCCGCACGACGCCGAGCGCGGCCGGCTGCTCGACGTCGGCCCGGACGAGGTCGCCGCCCGGCGGCTGCACCATGCCCGCGCCGCGGCCGCCGCGGCCGGCGCCGTCGTCGTGCTCAAGGGCGACGACACGCTCGTGGCCCACCCCGACGGCCGGGTCGCGGTCTCGCCCGGCGGGGCTCCCGGGCTGGCCACCGCGGGGACGGGCGACGTGCTGTCCGGCGTGCTCGCCGCCGTCCTCGCGCGGCGCCTCGAGCCGTGGCACGCCGCGGCCGCCGCCGTCTGGCTCCACGTCCGGGCGGGCCGACTCGCCGCGGGGCCGCACGGGCCGGACGCGGTGATCGCGTCCGACGTCATCGCCGCGCTGCCGGCGGCAATAGGATCCTCCGCCTGATGGCCGTCAGCGTGCGCGAGATCATGGACCCGGAGCCGGTGTCCGTCACCCCCGAGACGTCCGTGCAGGACGTCGTCCGCGCCCTGCGCGACAACGAGCTCTCCGGCGTGCCCGTGGTCAACGACGGCGGCCGCTGCGTCGGGATAATCACCGAGAACGACCTGGTGATGTCCGGCGACGAGGGCGACCTGCACCTGCCGCACTACATCGAGCTGTTCGGCGGGATCATCTTCCTCGAGTCGCTGCACAAGTTCGAGGAGCGCCTCCAGCGCGCGACGGCCGCCACCGCGCAGGACATGATGACGGAGGACCCGCGGACGATCGAGCCCGGCGCCAACGTGCAGGAGGCCGGCCGGCTCATCTCCCACACGCACCACAACCGCATCCCGGTCGTCGAGCACGGGCGGCTCGTCGGCGTGGTCACGCGCATCGACGTGCTCGACGCGCTGACGCGCGACGACGGCCCCGGCGACGAGGGCTGACCGTGCGGGCGCTCGCCCGCGTGTCCGCCGGGGCGATCGAGCGCAACTGCCGCCGCCTGGGCGCGCTGACCGGCACGCCGCTGTGCGCGGTGGTCAAGGCCGACGGCTACGGGCACGGGGCGGTCACCGCGGCCCGCGCCTCGCAGGCCGGCGGGGCGCGCTGGCTCGCCGTCGCGACCGCCGAGGAGGCGCGCGCCCTGCGCGAGGCCGGGCTCGGCGGCCCGATCATGGTCATGGGGGCGCTCACCGGCGCCGAGCTCGCCGTCGCACAGGAGGCGGACGCCGACGTCGTCGCCTGGCGCGAGGCGTTCGTCGCGCGCCTGCCGGCCGGCGCCCGCGTCCACGTCAAGCTCGACACGGGGATGGGTCGCCTCGGGACGCGCGACGCCGCCGAGGCGCTGCGGGTCGCGCGCGCCGTGGCCGACCGTACCGACCTCGAGCTCACCGGGGCGATGACGCACTTCGCCACCGCCGACGACGATCCGGGCTTCGCCCGGGAGCAGCTCGCCGCCTTCGAGCCGTGGCTCCTGCAGGTGCGCGACCTGCGGCCGGACCTCGTCGCCCACGCGGCCAACTCGGCCGCCGCGCTCGGCCTGCCGGAGAGCCGGCTGGACCTCGTGCGCTGCGGCATCGCCGTCTACGGCATGGACCCGTTCCAGGCCGACCCGGCCGACCACGGCCTCGAGCCCGCGCTCGAGCTCTCGAGCTACGTGGCCGAGGTCAAGGCCGTCGTCCCCGGGCAGTCGGCCGGCTACGGCCGGACCTTCGTCGCCGACCGCCCGAGCTGGCTCGCGACGCTCCCGATCGGCTACGCCGACGGCGTCCGCCGGGCTCTCGGCAATCAGGCCGAGGTGCTGATCGCCGGCCGCCGCTTCCCGGTGGCGGGCACGATCTCGATGGACAACCTCACCGTCGACCTCGGACCGGCCGACGCCGAGCCGCCCGTGCGCGGCGAGCGGGCGGTGCTGCTCGGCGCCCAGGGCCGGGAGCGCATCCTCGCGGAGGCCTGGGCGCGCCGGCTGGGGACGATCAACTACGAGGTGACCTGCGGGATCTCGGCCCGGGTGGCGCGGGAGGCGGTCCCGTGACGCCGCCGCTGGACGCGCTGCGGGCGGCCCTCGGCGACACGCCGGCCTGGCTCGTGGGCGGGGCGGTCCGCGACGAGCTGCTGGGCCGGGCGACCGACGACCTCGACGTCGCCCTGGCCGGCGACGCACGCGGCGCGGCGAAGGCGCTGCGGCGCGCGACCGGGGGCGCGGCCTTCGCGCTGTCGGACGCCTTCGGCGGCTGGCGGGTGGTCGGGCCACGGGGCGCCTGGCAGCTCGACCTGCTCCCGCTGCAGGGCGGGTCGCTCGAGGCCGACCTCGCGCTGCGCGACTTCACGGTCAACGCCATGGCCCGTGCGGTGGCCGGGGGCGGGCTCGTCGATCCCCACGGCGGCCGCGCGGACCTCGAGGCGGGCGTGCTGCGCGCCGTGGGCCCGGAATCGATCGCGGCCGATCCGGTGCGTGCGGTGCGTGCGGTGCGCTTCGCGGCCGAGCTCGGGCTGGAGCTCGAGCCGGGCACGCTGGCGGCGGTGCGGGCCGCGGCGCCGCGGCTGCCCGAGGTCGCCGCGGAGCGCGTCTTCGCCGAGCTCAAGCGCCTGCTCTGCGCGCCCGAGCCGGTCGCCGCGGTGCGGCTGCTCGAGCGCGTCGGGGTCACCGCGGTGGTGCTCCCGGAGCTGCTCGACCTCCACGGCATCGAGCAGAGCGTCTACCACCATCGTGACGTCCACGACCACACGCTCGAGGTGCTCGAGGCCGTCGTCCAGCTGCAGGCCGATCCCGCCGGGGCCGGGCTCGGCGAGCACGGCCCGGCCGTCGCGGCACGCCTCGACGAGCCGCTCGCGGACGGCCTCACGGGCTGGGGCGGCCTGCGCGTCGCCGCGCTCCTGCACGACATCGCCAAGCCGACGACCCGGCGCGAGCGCCCCGACGGGCGCGGCAGCGGCTTCCCGGGCCACGACCGCGAGGGCGCCGACGTCGCCCGCGGGGTGCTGCGCCGGCTGCGCGCCTCGGGCCGGCTGCAGGACTTCGTCGCCGCCCTCACGCTGCACCATCTGCGCCTCGGCTTCCTCGTCCACGAGCGACCCCTCTCGCGGCGCAGCGTGCACGCCTACCTCACCGCCACGGCGCCCTACACCGTGGCGGTGACCGTCCTGACCGTCGCCGACCGGCTCGCCACGCGCGGACGCCACGCCGACGCGGCGATCGCCGCCCACCTGGCGCTGGCCCGGGAGATGCTCGGCCACGTGTTCGCCGAGGAGGCCGTGGGCCGGCGCGAGCCGCTCGTGCGCGGGGACGAGCTGGCGCGCGAGCTCGGGCTCGAGCCCGGGCCGCAGCTCGGCGAGCTGCTGGCCCGCCTGGAGGAGGACCGCTTCGCCGGGGCGGTCACGACGCGGGAGCAGGCGCTCGAGCGCGCGCGCGAGCTGCTGCGGCCCGGCCGCTGATCGCCACCCCGGCGAGGACGATCGCCGCCCCGGCCGGCTCGTTCCAGCGCAGCGCCTCGCCGAGCACGACGACGCCGAGCAGCGTCGAGACGACGGGCACGAGGTAGGTGACCGTCGAGGCGGTGGTCACCCCGGCCCGGCGCACGACGACGTAGTTGAGCACGTAGGCGACGCCCGTGCCGAGGGCACCCAGACCGATCAGGCACAGCGCCGTGTCGGCGCCCACGTGCTCCGGCACGTGGCCGGCCACGAGCGTCACGGCCGAGAGCTGCAGCGTGGCGAGCCCGAGTTGCGCCGCAGACAGGGCCACGCCCGACTCCGGGCGGCCGGACACGTAGCGGCGGGTGTAGACGAAGGCCAGCCCGTAGCAGGCGGAGGCGCCGACGACGAGCAGCTGGCCGGTCAGCGAGCTGGCCCCGAGGCCCGACCACGGGCCGAGCACGACGACCACGCCGGCGAAGCCGAGCGCGAGGCCGGCGGTCCGCAGCCGCGTCGGGCGCTCACCGGGCAGCAGCAGCAGCGTGAACAGGCCGGTGAGCAGCGGGGTGGTGGCGTTCACGAGCCCGGTGAGCACGGAGGAGATCCGGTCCTCGCCGAAGCCGATCAGCACGAAGGGCGCGCTGTTGAAGAGCAGCGCGACGACGAAGAGATGGCCCCACAGGGCCGCGCCGCGCGGCAGGTGCTCGTGGCGCAGCCCGAGCAGGATGAGCAGCGTCAGCGCTCCGAGGGCGACGCGGGCGAAGGCGACCTCGACCGGGCCGAGATCCTCGAGCGCGACCTTGATGAAGAGGAAGCTCGCACCCCAGACGACCGCGAGGGCGGCGAACGAGACGCGCCAGCTCACGAGGGGGCGACGGACCGCGACGGCGCCGTGTCCGCCGCCGTGGCGCTGCGCCGCACGACCTGGTCGCAGACCCGGACAGCGCCGGCGACCGACCCGAAGTCGACGTTGCGGGCGAGGTCGGAGCTCGAGTGGTAGTTCGCCGGGAACTTGTACGGCGTCACGGAGGCCAGGGTGGCCGTCGGGTAGCCGGCCTTCAGGGCGATCAGCCCGTCCGTGGCGAGGCCGAGCCGCAGCCCGCGCCGCAGCGGCACGCCGGCCGCCTCCCCGCTGGCGGCGAGGAAGTCGCGCGCCTCGACGGGGTAGTCGGTCATCCGGATCATTCCCTCGCCCTCGATGACGATGAGCTCCGGCGAGCCGACGGACTCGACGCAGACGACGCGCGTGGTCTCGCGCGGCAGGAACGGGAAGTGGCGCCCGGCGAAGCCGCGCATGCCCTCCATGAACGACTCCTCCGAGCCCGTGGAGAGCAGGATCACCCGCACGCCCGCCGGCGGGTCGGCGACGAGGCCGCGCGCGAGCTCGAGCAGCGTGGCGACCGCGGTGAGGTTGTCGTTGGCCCCCGGGACGACCTTGCGCCCCGCGATGTCGGCGAAGGTCGCGGTGCTGAGGAGCGAGACGACCGCCCCCGCGAGGCGCAGCGGGCGCAGACCGGTCAGGGCGCCGAGCGCGACGAGCGCCGGGCCCGCGGCGACGAGGCGCATGACCGGCGGCGAGGTCTGCTGGCTCGCATACCACTCGGGAAAGCGGTCGGCGACGAGCGTCACGAGCTCGGGGGTGAAGATCAGCCCGCCGTGCGCGGCGTCGTGGTGGCTGACGAAGACGACGGTGCGCTCCGCGTCGGGATCGCCGAGCTCGGCGAGGACGTTGTGGGTCGTGCGCCGGGGCAGCAGCCGCCGCAGCACGTGCGGGCCGCCCGAGACGTCGTCCACGACGCTCGCCGCCGTCAGCGCGCCCACGAGTCCGGCCAGGCGCCGCGAGCCCTGCAGGCCGGCCAGTCCGGCCGCGAGGGTGGCCAGACCCTCCGGCCACCAGTACGTGCCGTGCGCGGGCTCGGCCTCGATCCGGGCCCGGGCGCCGAGCGCCTCGAAGCGCGCCCGGATCCACTCCGCCGCCTCGAGCTCGCCGGGCGAGGCCGACGGCCGCTCGAGGCGCTCGAGCGTCTCGACGATCTCCCGCAGGACGCTGACGTCGGGCTCCATGGGCGGCAGCTTATGCTCCGGCCATGGCCGACCCCGACTGCCTGTTCTGCAAGATCGTCGCCGGCGAGATCCCGGCGCGCAAGGTCCACGAGGACGAGCGCACCGTCGCCTTCATGGACGTCAACCCGGCGACGACCGGACATCTGCTCGTCGTCCCGCGCGAGCACGTCGCCGACCTGCACGCCGTCGGCGACGAGGACCTCGCGGCGGTCGCGCGGACGGTCCGGACCATGGCGGGCCGGATCACGGAGCGTCTCGGGGCCGACGGGATCAACGTCCTGCAGAACACGGGCGAGGCGGCCTGGCAGACCGTCTTCCACTACCACGTGCACGTCATCCCGCGCTACGTCGACGATCCGCTGCGGCTGCCGTGGACGCCGCGGCCCGGCGACGAGGACGCGATCGCCGCGGCCGGGGAGCGGCTGGCGTGAGCGTCCGCGTCGAGCGCGACGGGCCGCTCGCCGTGCTCACCCACGACGACGGCCCGGTCAACCTCTGGACGGCCGGCACCGTCACGGCGTGGGGCGAGGCGATCGCCGAGCTGGAGGCGGATCCGCCGCGGGCGGCGCTGCTGCGGGCGGAGGGGCGCGTGGTCTCCGGCGGCGTGGACGTCAACCACTTCGCGGCGACACCGGACGGGGCGGCGGGCCGGGCCCTGTGGCGCGAGTGGCTCGGCCTGAGCCAGCGCGTCGAGGCGCTGCCGATCCCGACGGTCTTCGCGGCCCACGCGCTGTGCCTCACGGCGTCCTTCGAGCTCTCGCTGGCCTGCGACCTGCTGCTCGCGGCGGAAGGGGCGAGCTTCGGGCTCGTCGAGCGCGTCGTCGGTCTGACGCCCGCCATGGGCGGCACGCAGCGCCTCGTGGAGCGCGCCGGACCGGCGCGGGCGCGTGAGCTCGTCTACACCGGCGGCCGCTTCGACGCCGCGACGCTCGAGCGCTGGAACGTCGTCAACCGGGTGCTGCCCGACGACGGTTTCGACAGCGCGGCCCGGGCCTTCGCCATGGACCTCGCCGACGGCCCCACGGTCGCCATGGCGGCCACCAAGCGGATCGTCCGTGCGGCGCTGGCCGGCGGGGTGCGCGAGGCCGACGTGGTGACGATCGAGGCCGCCGGCGACCTCTTCGACACCGAGGACCTGCGCGGCGCGGTGGCCTCGTTCCTCGCCGAGGGACCCGGCAAGGCGAGCTTCCGCGGGGTCTGAGCCGCAAGCCGGGTTGGCACAGACGGGCCCCTGCCGTTAGCGTTCGCCGTGCACGGACGGGCAGAGGGGCCCGGACGGCACCGTCCAAGAGCAGGAGAGGTACCAGCAAGATGGCAACAGGAACCGTCAAGTGGTTCAACGACGACAAGGGTTTCGGCTTCATCACGCCCGACGAGGGCGGCCGCGACCTGTTCGTCCACTTCTCCGGCATTGCGGGTGACGGGTTCAAGTCGCTGCCGGAAGGAGCGAAGGTCTCCTTCGACGAGGAGAGTGGCGACAAGGGCCCGAAGGCGGTCAACGTCACGAAGATCTGACCCGCTGCGAGCGAGGGCGGTGCGGGACCACAACCCGCGCCGTCCGCTCGTGTTCAATGCCGGTAATGCCTCACAATCCCGCCCCGTCCCGCTCGCGGCCGCGCCGCGCGCTGGCCGCCCTGACCGCGCTCGCCGCCGTCGCCACGGCGGCGGCCGTCCCCGCCGCCGCGCAGGCGAAGGTCATCGAGCTCGGCCAGTCCACCGTGCCGGCGAAGCCGTCCTGCCCGGCCAAGCCGTGCGTCGTGCTCTCGCGCACCTCCGCCTACCAGGTCAAGATCGGCCCGACCCGCGACCTGTTCACGGCCCCCCGCCGCGGTCGCATCGTCGCCTGGAGCGTCAAGCTCGCCGCGCCGTCGGCCAAGCAGATCAAGGACTTCAACTCCCGCCTCGGCGGGCCACCTTCCGCCGGCATCACGGTCTTCACGCAGGCCAAGCGCCTGATGGCCACCACGACGGGGGTGAGCCCGATCGAGCCGCTGACCAACTACCTCGGCGAGACCGTCCAGTTCCCGCTGGAGCGCACCCTCGAGGTCCGCAAGGGCCAGCGCGTCGCCCTCACCGTGCCGACCTGGGCCCCGATGTTCGCCCTCGGCTTCGGCACCGACACCTCGTGGCGCGCGAGCCGCTCGGGGAAGCAGTGCACGAGCACGCTGACCCAGACGGCGCTGCAGTCCGCCGGGCTCGTCCGGCAGTTCCGTTGTCTCTACAAGAAGACGCGGCTCACGTACTCCGTCACGATGATCTCCCAGCCGCACGGGCCGAAGAAGAAGCCCAAGCCCCGGCCGAGGAAGCGGCCGCGCAACTAGCGCCGGCCGGGAGCGCGCCGGCGGCACGGGCCGGCTGACCGCGACGAGACGGGCTGGACGGTCGTGCCGCCGCCGGCGCCGCGTGTGACCGCTCGTGCGGGTGCCCGCAGCTTCGGGTGACCGCACTTGCGGGGTGACCGCACTTTCGGACGCTGGCGGACCGGAACTGCGGTCAGCCCGCCGTAGCGCGCGCGAGCCGGCGAGGTGTGACCGCACTTGTGGACGCTGGGAGGCCGGAACTGCGGTCAGCCCGCCCCGCGTGCCGGTGCTGTGCGGCCCGGCCCGGGCCGCCCGTCCGCGCCGCCCGTTCCGCGTCGGGCGCCCGCGGGAGCGCGCCCCCACGTCGCCGCCGCCGTCCCGGCTCAGCCGTCGCAGGCGCCCGGGTTGTCGGCGCAGAACTGGTCGAGCCCGTCGCCGCTGGTGCCGCCGCCGTTGCCGCCCGTCGTGCCGCCGCCGCTGCCGCTGCCGCCGTTGGTCGTGCCGCCGCCCGTCGACCCGCCGCTGGTCCCCGTGCCCGTGCCGGTGCCGGTGCCCGTGCCGGTCGACGGCGCGGTGGTGCCCGTGCCGGTGGACGGGGCCGTGGTGGCGCTCGGGGCGCCGCTGGAGGACGTCCCCCCGCTCGAGCCCGTGCCGGACGAGCTCGGCCCGGACGAGCTCGTCCCGGACGAGCTGCCCCCCGTCGCGGTGGGCGTCGGCGTCGGGGAGGCGCTGGAGTCGGCGCTGGTGCTTCCGGAGCCTGAGGATCCCGTGCTCCCCGAGGGGATCGGGAGGGTCGGCGGCTCGGACTTCACCTCGGTGTAGTCCACGGTGTTCGAACCGCAGCCCGCCACGAAGGCGACGAGGAGCAGCACGGGCAGCAGGAAGCGCACGCGGCGCAGGATAGGGATCGGGCTCAGCGCGACAGGGCCGACATGCGCCGGCCGCAGGTGGGACAGTCGTTGAGGTCCTTCTGCGCGAGCTGGTCGCACCAGTTGCAGAAGCGCAGGTTCTCGGGAGACCATGGCAGTGCGGACTTCGACGGGGCGACCGGAAGCACCTTCCCGACGACCTCGAGGTCCTCGCCAGTGTCCCGGTCGACGTACACGCGGCCCGGCTCGGCCTCCAGGAAGATCTCGCGACCTGTCGACGGTGTCCGCATACGGTACTTCTGACGCCTGATCATCGACGTGTGAGTCTACCGATAGGGTCCGCGCCAGCGTGCGCGTCCTGATCTTCCACGGCTATCTGCTGACGGGGACGGGCTCCAACGTCTTCAACGCGCGGTTGGGCGAGGCGCTGGTCCGGGGCGGCCACGAGGTGCATCTGCTCAGCCAGGAGCGGCGCCCGTTGGAGCTCGACTGGGTCGACGCCACCGGCGAGTGGGAGGGCGGCTCGCTGACGGTCGCCGAGCGCCGCGAACCCGTACGCGCGACGGTCTATCGGCCCGACCTCGGCGGCCTGCTGCCGGTCTACGTCGCCGACGAGTACGAGGGTGTGCGGGCCAAGCCGTTCGCCGAGCTCACCGACGACGAGGTCGAGGCCTACATCGCGGCCAACGTCGCCGCCGTCCACGACGTCTGCGCGCGGGCGGCGATCGACGTCGCCCTCGCCAACCACCTCGTCATGGGCCCGGTCATCCTCGCGCGTGCGCTGGCGGACCGCGAGGTCCCCTACGCGGCCCTGATCCACGGCAGCGCGCTGGAGTACACGGTCAAGCCGTACCCGCGCTTCCTCCCGTACGCGCGGGAGGGCCTCGCCGCGGCCGCCGGCGTGCTCGTCGGCTCCCGCCACACCGGAGAGAGCCTGTGGGCCGCCGTCGGCGACCCCGGCCTGCCGGAGCAGACGCGGCTCGGCCCGCCGGGCGTCGACATGGCGGTCTTCGCCCCGCGCGAGCCGGAGGCTGCGCGCGCAGGGCTGCGCACGCTGGCCGCCCGGCTCGCGGACGAACGCGACGCCGTGGCCACGGCCAACGCCGCGGCGGCCGCGTCCGGTGCCCCGGCGATCGCCGCCGGCGGGGCCTTCGCCCGCGACGCGGGGGAGGCGGCGGGCGCCATCGCGAGCCTCGACCCCGACGACGAGCGCCTCGTGGTCTTCGTCGGCAAGCTCATCGCCTCCAAGGGCGTCGAGCTGCTGCTCGCCGCCTGGCCGCTCGTCGTGCGCCGGCACCCGACCGCCCGCCTGGTCGTCGTCGGCTTCGGCGCCTGGCGCGACGGGCTGGAGGCGCTCGCGGGCGAGCTCGCCGCCGGCGACCTCGCCGCGGCCCGCTCCCGCCGGGCCGAGGACGGCCGCGAGCTGCCCGAGCTGGCGGCCTTCCTGGACGGCCTGGCCGACGACCCGGCCCACGCCGCCTACGCCGACGCCGCCGGCCGGGCGCTCGGGAACCGGCTCAGCTGGACCGGCCGGCTCGACCACCCGGAGCTCGCCGAGCTGCTGCCGGCGGCGGAGGCGCTCGTCGCCCCGAGCACGTTCCCCGAGGCCTTCGGGATGGTCGCGGCCGAGGGCGCGGCCTGTGGCGCCCTGCCCGTCGCCGCCCGGCACTCCGGGCTGGCCGAGGTGTCAGAGGCGCTGGCCGAGCGCGTGCCAGCGGAGGCGCGGGCGTGGCTGTCCTTCGCCGTCGGCCCGCGGTCGGTGACCGACCTTGCCGCCTGCCTCACGGGCTGGCTGGACGCCCCGGAGGACGTCCGCGGGGCGACGCGCGAGGCGCTCGTCGCGGTCACGACCGAGCGCTGGTCGTGGGACGGGCTGGCCCGCACGGTCGTAGCCGCCGCCGAGGGGCGGCTCGCCGACCTCCCGCGACCCTGACCCGCCGCCCGCCGGCCGCTCAGGCGGCGAGCGGTGTGGCGCCGTTGAAGACCGGGGCGTGGCCGTTGCGCATGCGGAAGTCCGACGGCGCGACGCCGAGGTGGCGGCGGAACGCCTTGGCGAACTGCGCCGGTTGGCGGTACCCGACGCGACGGGCGACCTCGCGCACGGTCAGGCCGTGGTCGGAGAGCATGCCGGCGGCGCGATCCATCCGCACCCGGGTGAGGTGCTCGCGGAAGGTCGTGTTGCCGATCTCGGAGTAGGCACGCTGGAGTTGGCGCCGGGATGAGGCGACGCGCCGGGCGATCTCGTCGAGGGACAGCTCCGTCGCGTACTCCTCGTCGACGATGGCGATCGCGTCCTCGAACAGCGCCGTCCGGTGATGAATGGTGGAGGGGCGGTGAGTTGGCACAGTTGGAGTACGCCCGCCGAGCCGATCAGGATGAGCGGCGGACCGTCATCGGACATGATGATGGCGCAGACGCGCGCTCAGAGCAGGGAGTTCGTCCGGCGGAGAACGCTCGGCGCCGGGGAAGCGACCGCTCAGTGGTGGTGTTCGAGCGGCAGCTCGGCCGTCTCGCGCACCGCGCTGCGGATCCAGACGACCGCGGTGATCAAGAAGAGCACGGCCCCGGGGATGAGGATCCAGAAGCCCTCGGTGATGCCGACGATGGTGAGCGCCAGCCCGACGGCGTTGAGCACCGGCAGGATGCTCGGCGCCGGCATGTGGATGTGCTCGCCGGTGGGCGAGGCCTCGGTCTCGATCGGGTGGTGCTCGCTCATGCGTTGTAGATGAGCGCCGCGACGAAGGTCAGGCCGAAGATCACCAGGCAGATCAGCGCGGTGACCAGGGCGGTGCGAAGGTTGCGGCGGGCGAGCTTGCGATCCATTGGCTTGGAGGTGGGATCCTATCGCGACCCGGTCACAGGCGGGCGTCGACCACCATGGCGACGAAGAGCACCGCGAGGTAGCCGAGGGAGTACAGGTAGGTGCGCAGCGCGGCGGCCCGGTCGCCCAGCGGCGCCCGCTGCAGGCGCACGGCGAGAACGAGGAAGGCGGCGCCGAGCGGGACGGCGACGAGTGCGTAGGCGAGGCCGAGGAAGCCGAAGAGCACCGGCAGCAGGGTGAGGACGACGAGCAGGGCGGTGTAGAGGACGATCTGGCGCCGCGTCTCGGCCTCGCCGCGCACGACCGGCATCATCGGTACACCGACGCGCGCGTACTCGTCCTTCATGAGCAGCGAGAGCGCCCAGAAGTGCGGCGGGGTCCAGTAGAAGACGATGGCGAACAGGTACCAGGCGGCAGGGTCGACGTGGCCGGTCACGGCGGCCCAGCCCACGAGCGGCGGCACGGCGCCGGCGGCACCGCCGATGACGATGTTCTGCGGCGTGCGGCGCTTGAGCCAGACCGTGTAGATGGCCGTGTAGCCGACGAAGCCGCTGAGGGCCAGCATGGCGGCCAGGACGTTGACGGTCAGCGACAGCCAGGCGAACGAGCACCCCGCGAGGAGGAAGCCGAAGGCCATGGCCGCGCGGGCGGACACCCGGCCGGCGGGCACCGGCCGGCTCGCGGTCCGGGCCATGCGCGCGTCGATGTCGCGGTCGTAGGCGTGGTTGAAGGCCCCCGCCCCGCCCGCGGAGAGGTAGCCGCCGAGGCACGTGGCCAGCACGAGCGCGATGGACGGGCTGCCGGCCACGTACATCGTCGTGACCGTCGTGAGCAGCAGCAGGCTCTGGACCTTCGGCTTGGTCAGCGCGACGTAGTCGGCGACGAGCTGGCGTGTGCCGCTCCCCGCGACCGGGGCCGGCGCGGCGCTGGAGACGCGCGAGGCCTCCATCGCGCGAGATACCGCCGGGCGCGACGCGCCGACGGCGGACACGGCCGGACGGCGCGCTTCGAGGTCGCTCGCCGCCTCCGGCACCCGCTAGGCCTCGACGACGGCGCGGCTGGGCTTGTGGCGCTGCTGCTCGCCCGACTCCTGCTCGACCTGGCGGCGCAGGTCCTTCATCGGCTCGACGGAGCGCACGCGCGGGATGACGTCGAAGTTGTGCTCCGGCGGGGGCGAGGTCGTGTACCACTCGAGCGTGTTGGCCTTCCACGGGTCGCCGCCGGCCTTCGCGCCCTTCTTGATGGAGACGAGGAGATTGATGACGCTCACCAGCACCCCGATCGCGAGGATGAGCGAGCCGATGCTCGAGATGAGGTTCATCAGCCCCCAGCCCGTGGAGCTCTCGTACTCGTAGATCCGCCGCGGCATGCCCGACAGGCCCGCTGCGTGCTGGATGAGGAACGTCACGTGGAAGCCCACGAAGACGAGGACGAAGCTGGCCTTGCCGAGCGACTCGGAGAGCATCCGGCCCGACATCTTCGGGAACCAGTAGTACAGGGCGCCGAACATGCCGAAGGCGGCGGCGCCGAAGGCCGTGTAGTGGAAGTGCGCGACGACGAAGTACGTGTCCGTCAGCTGCCAGTCCACGGGGAAGACGGCGAGGAAGATGCCGGTGATCCCGCCCATGAAGAATGTGAAGATCCCGGCGACGCAGAACAGCAGCGCCGTCCGGTACTCGACCGTCCCGTGCCACAGCGTGCCGATCCAGTTGATGATCTTGATGCCGGTCGGGACCGCGATGACGAAGCTCGAGAGCATGAAGAACGCGAGCACCACGGTGGAGGTCGGCACGGCGAACATGTGGTGGGCCCACACGAGCAGGCCGAGGAAGGCGATGCCCGCGGTGGAGGCGGCGATCGCCTTGTAGCCGAAGATCGGCTTGCGCGCGAACACGGGAAGGACCTCGGAGAAGACCCCGAAGGCCGGCAGCACGAGGATGTACACCTCTGGGTGGCCGAAGAACCAGAACAGGTGCTGCCACAGCAGCGCCGACCCGCCCTGGGTCGGATCGAAGAAGTTGGTGCCGAAGTTGCGGTCCAGCAGCAGCATGGTGACCGTCGCGGCCAGCGAGGACAGCGCGATGACGATCAGGTAGGAGTAGATGAGCATCCCCCACACGAACAGTGGCAGCCGCCCCCAGCCCATGCCCTTGGCGCGCATGTTGTGGATCGTGGCGATGAAGTTGATCGAGCCGACGATGGACGACAGGCCCGTGAGGTGGACCATGTAGATCCAGGCCTCCTGGCCGTTGGACGCCGAGTAGTCGCGCGAGGACAGCGGCACGTAGGAGAACCAACCCGCCTCGGGCGGCGTGAAGAGCAGCGAGGCGTACAGCGTCAGGCCGCCGAACAGGTACATCCAGAAGGACCAGGCGTTCAGCCGCGGGAAGGCGACGTCGCGGGCACCGATCATGAGCGGCAGCACGTAGTTCGTGAAGCCGGCCCAGACGGGGACGACGACGAGGAAGATCATCGTCGTGCCGTGCAGGGTCAGCAGCTCGTTGTACTTCTCCGGGCTCAGCAGCGTGTTGTCTGGGACGCCGAGCTGCAGGCGCATGAGCATCGCCTCGACGCCGCCGAGGACGAAGAAGACCGCGACGGTCCACAGGTACATGATCCCGATCTTCTTGTGGTCCGTCGTCGTGACCCACGACGTCCAGCCCTGGGGGCCCGAGCCGACCTCGTGCTGGATGATCTCCGGCCGGGGACGGGTGCGGACGTTGGTGCGGGTGTCGGCGGTGATGCTCATGGCAGCCCTTACTGATCCTCGTAGCGGGGACGTGCGGCGGCCTGGCCGGCCTTGGCCTGCTGCAGGCGCTTCGCCTGGTTGGCGTACCACTGCTCGAACTGGTCGGGCGGCAGCACGCGGACCTGGGCGAGCATGTTCGCGTGGTTGCGGCCGCAGAGCTCGGCGCACTGGCCGTTGTAGACGCCCTCCCTGGCCTTGAACCAGCTGTGGTTCGTGTAGCCGGGAATGGCGTCCATCTTGCCGCCGAGCTTCGGGATCCACCAGGAGTGGTTGACGTCGTCGGAAGTGATGTCCAGCACGACCGTCGTGTTGGCCGGCACGACCATCTGGACGTAGGAGTAGACCTTCTGCGCGCCCGGATACTGGAACCGCCAGACGTACTGCTGGCCGTTGACCTTGACCCGCAGCGCCTTGCCGCCCGGCGGCTGGGGCTGGTCCGTGGAGGCGAACAGCGTGCCGCTGGCCAGGGAGAGGCCGTCGTTGCTCGTGCGCTCCGGGTTCTTGATGCCGGGGAGGGTGATGAACGTCACCACGGTGATGAAGACGAGGATGCAGGCCGCGCCGATCGTGCAACCGATCTCGAAGCGGGTGTTGCCGTGGATCTGGCGCGCGACGCGGCCGTTGCCGGCCCTGAACTTCGTCACGGCGTAGATCAGGGCGCCGCCGACGACGAAGAAGACCACGAGCGCCATGGAGAAGATGAGCCACCAGAGGGTGGAGATCTTGTCCGCGTTGGGCGAGCCGCCCGTCTCCGGCGACAGCAGCCCGGCGAAGGCCGGCGTGCCGGTCAGCAGCGGGGTGAGAAGCGCCGCCGGCAGCGTCACGGCGAGCAGTCGGCGACGAGGGGGAATCAAGCGGCGCAGGCGCAAGGCGGACGCAATGCTACCGCCGAGGAGGACGCTACGGTGCCCGCCTTGGGCGACCGGACGCTTTAGGCGCCTTTGAACCCCGGCGGGCGCCTCTGGAGGAAGGCCGCGACCCCCTCCACGAAGTCCCCGGAGGCCGCCATCTGCTCCTGCAGCCGGGCCTCCGTCTCGAGCTGCTCGGCCAGCCCGGCGAACTGCCAGGCGTTCAGCTGGGCCTTGATCCCGGCGTAGGAGCGGGTTGGCCCGGCCGCCAGCCGGGCGGCCAGCGCGTCCACCTCGGCGCCGAACGCCTCGTCGTCCGCCACCCGGTTGACGAGGCCCCACGCCAGCGCCTGGTCGGCCGGCACCCGCTCGCCGAGCATCGCCATCTCCGTGGCGCGCGGGAAGCCGGCCCGCACGGGGACGAAGGCCGACGAGCCGCCGTCCGGCACGAGGCCGATGTTCACGAAGGCCAGCAGGAAGTACGCCGAGGCTGACGCGACGACGAGGTCGCAGGCCAACGCCAGGGAGCAGCCGATCCCGACGGCGGGCCCGTTGACCGCGGCGACCACGGGCTTGGGGAGCTCCCGGACGCCGAGGATGATCGGGTGGTAGAGCTCGCGCAGCGGCGTGCCGACGTCGGGGTGGCCGTTGTCCGTCGGCTCGAACCCCGCGCGCAGGTCGGCGCCCGAGGAAAACGCGCGCCCGGCGCCCGTGATCACGACGGCCCGCACGTCCTCGCCGCGCGCCACCTCGAGGGCGGCGAGGAGGTCGCGGCCGAGCTGCTCGTTCCAGGCGTTGAGCGCGTCGGGGCGGTTGAGCTCGATGCGCAGCTGCCCGCCCTCGGCGTAGAGGTTGACCGTCTCGTAGGCGTGCCGGAGCTCCATGACGCGGATCCTACGTCGGGACCCGTCATTAGAGTGGCGCGTTCCCCGTGCTCCCACGCGTCTCGCCCATCCGCGCGGCGGCCGGGACCGTCCTCGCCCTGGGCGTGGCCGCGCCCCTCGTCCGCCGTCGCCTGCGCCTGCCCGCCGCGGCGGTGCTCGGCCCCGCCGCGGCCGCGCCGGTGGCCCTGTGCGTGCTCGTGCCGCGCTCCCGGGCGCGCGACGCCGCCACCTGCCTGCTGCAGATGTGGGCCTACCTCGCCGCCTACGAGATGCCCAACGACGATCCGGAGGCGCTCGAGCGCCGGGTCCGGATCGCCTATCCGGTGGCCTTCGACCGCCGGCTCGGACTCGGTGTCCTGCCGACGGCGCGCCTGCAGCGGGCCTTCGCCCGGCCGGGCACCTTCAAGGCCTTCGAGAAGGTGCTCGTGTGGAGCCACTGGGCGTGGTTCATGGTGCCCCACGGGACGCTCGCCTTCTTCCTGCTGCGCCACCGCGACCGCTTTCCGGCCGCGGCCGTGCGGATGTACGCGACCTTCGACCTCGGGGTCATCGCCTACTGGGTGATCCCGACCGCGCCGCCCTGGTACGCGGAGCGCCGCGGGCTCGTCGAGGACGGCGAGACGCCCGAGCTGCGCCGCATGATGGTGGAGTACGGCGAGGCGTTCTGGCAGTCGGGCTGGGCGCCGCTGTTTCAGTTCCTCGGCGGCAACCCCCTGGCCGCCATGCCGTCCCTGCACTTCGCGACCTCCGTGACGGCCGCCCGGCTGCTGGCCGAGACCGGCCCCGTGGCCGGCGCCCTCGGCTGGACCTACGCGGCGACGCTCGGGCTCGCGCTCGTCTACCTCGGCGAGCACTACGTCGCCGACCTCGCCGCGGGGCTCGCCCTGACGGAGGCGATCCGGCACGCCGCACCGCGGCTCGCCGGGCCCGCCGCGCGCATGTCGCGGGGCGTGCAGGCCCTCGAGGCCCGGGTGGCGGCGTGACCACGCGCTGTCGCGAGACCACGGAGGACGACGTGGCCGAGCACGCGCCGGCGCCGGTGCCCGAGACCCGCGCCGACGACTCCGGCCTCGACCTCAAGGTCACCCCGCGCCGGCTCGTCGTGCTCGGCGTGGTCGTCGTGGTGGCCCTCGTGGCGCTCTACGTCCTGGCGCCCAAGCTCGCCGGCCTGCAGCAGACCTGGCACCGGCTCGAGGACGGCAGCCCGGCCTGGCTCGCCGTCGCCGCGGTGACGACGTTCGGGATGTTCGCCGGCTACGTGTGGACGTTCCACGGCGTCTACCGCGAGGCGCACCTGCGCTGGCAGGAGAGCTACCAGGTGTGCATGGCCGCCTTCGCCGCCAGCCGCCTGCTCTCCGCCGGCGGGGCGGGCGGGCTCGTCCTGCAGGCCTGGGCCCTGCGCCGGGCCGGTCTGCCGGCGCGGCGGGTCGCCGACCGCACGGTGTCCTTCCTCGTCCTGCAGTACCTCGTCTACACGATGTGCGTGGTGCTCTTCGGGTACGGCCTGTACTTCGGCGTGCTGCCCGGCCGGGCGCCGTTCGTCATGACCTTCGTGCCGGCGAGCCTCGCCCTGGCCGTCACCGCGGCCGGCCTGAGCCTCGGCTTCGTCTCACCCGACCTCCAGCGCCGGCTCTCCGGCTGGGCCGCGGAGGGCGGCGGCGGCCGGGCGCGGCGGCTGGTGGCCCGGCTCGCGGTGCTGCCGGCCACGGCCTCGGCCGGGGTGCGCGACGCGCTCGGCCACGTCCTCGCGCGCGACAAGGCGATCTTCGGCGCCGTCGTGTTCTGGGCCTCGCAGCTCGTCGTGCTGTGGGCGTGCTTCCGGGCCTTCGGCGCCGCGCCGCAGGTGGGCGTCCTCGTCGTCGCCTTCTTCGTCGGGATGCTCGGCAACCTGTTGCCGCTGCCGGGTGGGATCGGCGGCGTCGACGGCGGGATGTTCGGCGCCTTCGCGGCCTTCGGCACCCCGCTGGGCAACGCGGCGGTCGCCATCCTCGCCTACCGCGCGCTGACCTTCTGGCTGCCGACGCTGCCCGGAGTGGTGGCCTTCCTCCAGCTGCGCAAGACCGTCGAGCGCTGGCGCGCCGAGGGGCGTCCCGCCCGGCCCACACCACCGCCCACCCCTAGCTATACTAAGTGAAGCAATGGCAGACATCGAGAACGTGATCATCGTGGGCTCCGGCCCAGCTGGCTACACGGCGGCGCTCTACACCTCCAGGGCGAAGCTCGATCCACTCGTCATCGAGGGCTGGATGTGGGGAGGCCTGCTCCAGCAGACGACCGACGTCGAGAACTACCCCGGCTTCCGCGACGGGATCATGGGCCCCGAGCTCATGCAGACCATGCGCGACCAGGCCGAGCGCTTCGGCACGCGCTTCATCACCGACCTCGCGACCCGCATCGACCCCGGCAAGGACGGCGAGCCGCACACCGTCTGGGTCGGCGACGACGCCTACAGGGCGCGCACCGTGATCCTGTCCATGGGCGCCGAGCACCGCAAGCTCGGAGTGCCCGGGGAGGACGAGCTCGCCGGGCGCGGCGTCTCCTACTGCGCGACCTGCGACGCCGCCTTCTTCAAGGACAAGGCGACGATCATCGTCGGCGGCGGCGACTCCGCCATGGAGGAGGCCATCTTCCTCGCGAAGTTCTCCTCCAAGGTCGTCGTCGTGCACCGCCGCAACGAGTTCCGGGCCTCGCAGATCATGCTCGACCGGGCCAAGGCCGTCGAGAACCTCGAGCTGCTCACGCCCTACGCCGTCGACGCCTTCGTGGCCGACACGGACGGCAAGGCCCTCGGGGTCGCCAAGCTGCGCAACACGGAGACCGGCGAGGAGCGCGACCTCGAGATCGACGGCGCCTTCGTGGCCGTCGGCCACGATCCCCAGTCCGAGATCGTCCGCGGGCTCGTCGAGCTCGACGAGGACGGCTACGTCGCCACGCAGGGCAAGTCGACGGTGACGAGCCTGCCGGGCATCTTCGCCGCCGGCGACGTCGTCGACCACACCTACCGCCAGGCCATCACCGCCGCCGGCTCGGGCTGTCAGGCCGCCCTGGACGCCGAGTGGTACCTGCGCGACAACCCGTCGGTGCCGACGCCCGCGGTCCTCGAGGTCGAGCAGGCCGGCGACCTCGTCGAGGCGCAGTACGCGCCGTACAGTCCCGGCGCGTAGCGCTGCGGCGGCCGGCGCGCCGGCGCGGCGGGCGAGCGAGCACGGGAGACGGCCGACGGCGGCCGACGCCAGTAGCGGACGCGCCGGTCGGCGGCTGGTCAGGAGCGTCAGGAGCGCCAGTCGCTCCGGGGCCGCTCTGGCGTCCGGCGGGCGACTGGAGCTCCGGCGTGGCGGACGCACCGGCGGGTGTCAGTCGCTCTCCGGTCGCCCTGGCGACCAGGGCACGACTGAAGCTCGCCGTCGCGCGGCGCGCTGCCCGCCAGGCGGTGCGACGGGGTCGCGATCCGGACCACGTCCCCGTTCCGACGACGTGGCGCGGCTGACGGACCGCAACGGTCCCCCCGCCGGACCACGGCCGCCGGAGCGGCGGGTGGCGCGGCTCGAGACCCGGCCCCGCGCCGCGTGCGCCCCCCGTCGCGGCCCGCCCGGCGCCCCTACCGCCTGGCGACGCGGATGACGTAGCCCGCGTCGAGCGTCGTCTTGCGGCCCGGGGTGTTGGACACGTAGGCGAAGACGACGACGGAGCGGCTGCGGGGGTTGCGGTAGTGCACGGTGTCCACGCGCATCCCGGAGTGCCGTGATCGGGCGAGCCGGTGACGGGAGCGCTTCATGCCCGCGTGCCTGGCCTTGCGCGAATAGAGCGAGAGGTCCGGATTGCCGAAGCTCGGTCGGGTCGAGACCGTGACGCTCGACCGGCGCGGGACACGGATGCGGTAGACGTCGGCCGGATCCTCGTAGTAGTCGATCAGCGCGCTCAGGCGGGTGACTCCGCGGCCCTTGTAGATCGCCGCGTTGGGCTTGCCGAAGCGCCGGCCGTTGACGTAGGGGATGTCCTCGTTGGGCTCCTGCGGGTCCGAGACCGGCGTCGGCTTGCGCGGGTCCGCCGGGTCGGGCGCGTAGGGCGGCGGGTCCTTGACGAGCGCGGCGGCGAGGTTGAGTTTGCCGAAGCCGGTGGAGGAGTCGAAGCCCTTGGAGTTGATGTCGGTGGCCGACAGGCGGATGGCCTGGGCGATCTGGTCGGCCCGCAGGCCGGGACGCACCTGGCGCAGCCACGCGGCCGCCGCGGCGACGATCGGAGCGGAGAAGCTCGTGCCGTCCTCGGCGAGGTAGCCGCTGCGGTCGCCCTCGGGCGGGCGCAGCGACGGCGGAACCGCGGTGATGATGCCCACGCCGGGCGCCACGAGGTCCATGGCGGCGTTCGCGTTGGAGAAGTAGGCGGCCTTGTTGTCGGGCGTCAACGCGCCCACCGTGAGCACGTGGGGCAGCGACGCCGGGAACTCGAGCGGGTTGCCCTGGTCGAACTCGTTCCCGGCGGCGGCCACGAGCACGACGTTGGAGCGCGTCGCGAGCTGCAGCGCCTGGTACTCCGTCTGGCAGAAGTCGCCCGAGCCGTAGCTCATGTTGATGACCTTCGCGCCGTTGCGGACGGCTCGGCGGACGCCGGCGGCGGAGTCCGCGCACGAGATGCCCGCACCCGGCAGCGGCACGTTGAGCGCCCGCATCCCGGGCCAGGCGCCGACCATGCCGATGCCGTTGGCCGGCGCCGCGGCGGTGGCCAGGGTCGCCGTGCCGTGGCCGATGGTCACGGCGTTGCCGGGCAGCACGCCGACGTGGGCGCCGCGCGAGAACTCGGGGTGCGTGACGTCGGCGCGGGCGTCGACGAGGGCCAGCAGCGGGCTCGAGGGCAGGACCGCGGGCGGCGTCAGCAGCGGATCGATGACCGTGTCGCGCCAGCGACTGCGGGAGGTGAGCGGGTCGTCGGCGACCTGGCGCTGCTTGAGCGTCGCGAGCCGGTTGGGCTCCGCGTAGGTCAGCAGGCCCTGGGCCCGCAGGGCGCCGGCGAGGGCGCGCGCCCGCCGGGCGGGTGCCTTCCAGCTGCCCGCGAGGACGGGCACGGCCCCGTGCGCGCGGGCGATCCTGGCCGCGCGGGACCCGGGAACCGAGCCGACAAGCCAGCTCGAGCGGTCCGTACGGACGCTCGCGGCGGTCGCGTCGCCCGGCAGCACCATCGGCGTGGCCGGCACGCGGGCGGCGGCCGCCGTGGCCGGGAGGGCCGCGAGGAGCGCGGTGGCGGCGAGGAGCGGGGCGAATCGGCGCACGGCCTCGAGGCTAGAGCCAGGCGCGGTCGCCTGCGGCGGTTGGGTGGCCCTGGAGCTCCCGCGGCGGAGGGCGCGGTCTAGACTCGGCCGCCCGTGGACACGTTCACCCTGATCGTGACGGTGGGGATGGTCCTGCTCATCCTCTGGGTCGTCGCGCTGGGGATCTGGCACCCGCGCACGGGCGCCGACGTGCTCCAGTGGAAGCCGACCCGCTCGGCCGAGGTCGAGTCGCGCAACGAGGCGGACGACCTCGACCAGATGATCGCCGCCCAGAACGCGCTGCGGGTACGCCGCGGCAAGGCCGCCCGCACCCAGGCCGAGGTGGAGGCGGAGGTCCGCTCCGACCAGCGGATGCTCATGGAGTACGCCGACGCCTACTGGGCCGACCAGCGGCGCGAGCGGGCCGCGGCCGACGCCGGAGTGGGCCTCGTGGTCTACGAGGCCACCGCGTGCTCGAACTGCCGGCGGCTGCACCGGCTGCTCGCGGAGCGCGGGATTGCCTTCGAACGGATCGATGTACACGAACCCCCGCTCTCGGTGGACCGGATCCGCGGGCTGCTGGCCAAGGCGCGCGTGTCGCCGCGGGCCGCGCTGCGCACGCGCGAGCCCGGGGCGCAGGCGCTGCTGGACGCCGACGCCTCCGACGAGGCGATCCTCGCCGCCATGGCCGCCGAGCCCGTGCTCCTGCAGCGCCCGATCGTCGAGCGTGGTGCCCGGGCGGTGCTCGCCCGCCCGGTCGAGCGCGTGCTCGAGCTGCTCTAGTTGTCGGCGAGCGGCCACGGCAGCCTGCGCAGCACCCACTTCGGCGCCGACTGACCCGTCCTGCGCGAGACGACCTCGCACCGTCGCAGCTTGTACTGGTGCCGGCGCTTGATGTAGACGATGTCGCGCCCGGGACCGCAGTCGATCACCCCTCGGCCGAAGTGCCCGTGGATGATGTCCATCCCGGCGCCGCCGCTGATGAGATTGCGGCCGTGGCCGGCGTAGATGAAGTCGGAGCCGGGGCCGCCGACCAGCGCGTCTCGCTGGCTCGTGGGCTGCCCGGACGGCTTGAAGTCCCCCCACAGCACGTCGCCGGCGTTGCCCGCGAGGATCACGTCGTCGCCGTGGCCGCCGTAGAGCCGGTTGTGCTGCGGACCGTCCAGGGCGGCGAAGGCGTGACCGACCCGCTGGACGCGGTGCCGGCAGGAGGAGGTTAGCTTGCCGTTGTCCTTGCAGCCGACGTGCCGGTTCCGGCTCCCGAACGGGTCCGCGCCCGGACGGGCGTCGAGCGCCCGGGAGGAATCGGCCGCGTTCATGAGGAGCATCCCGTCCTTGGGCGGCCAGCCGTAGTGGCTGGCCATGGCGGCCGCCGGGCTGGCGCGGACGGCGCCGGCGAGGAGCACGAGGAAGAGCAGGAGGAGGGGAAGGCGAGGCACGGTCACCCCCAGCACATCGGCAGGCACGCCGAAGCGGTCAAGTCCGTCTGGACGTCCGATGGATGACCTCAGGCCACGCGGTCGATGGCGTGCTGCATCGCGGCCACCGGATCCTCGCGCAGCGGGCCGTGCCCGGGCGCTAACCGGGCCGGCGCGAGCTCGGCGAGCTCGCGGGCGCTCTTGAGCTCGAGCGTCCGGTTCCAGGTGGCAAGGGCGGGCAGCGGCGTGCGCAGCGTGATCTTCGCGCTCGTGCTCACGTCGCCCCAGGTCGTGAAGACGTCGCCGCAGTACAGCGTGCGGTCGCGGACGTCGAGGAAGGCGACGTGGCCCGGCGTGTGGCCCGGGGTGGGGATGACCTCGAGCGAGCCGATGCGCTCGCCGGGCTCGAGCGCCCGGTCCGGCGTCGTCTTGAGCTCGGGGTAGGACCCGCGGAGCTTGCCCGGCTCGCCCGGGTCGAGCGACTTGTCGCCGCGCAGCAGGCGGGCGTCGCGCGCCGTGATGGCCACCTCGGCGTCCGGGACGGCGGCCGCGAGCTTGTCCAGGCCGCCCACGTGGTCGCCGTGGGCGTGGGTGAGCAGGATCCGGCGGATGGGCGCGCCCAGCCGCCCGGCCTCGGCGAGGATGGCCTTGTGGCCGCCGGTGATCGTCGTGTCGATCACGGTCAGGCCGTCGTCCTCCTCGACGAGGTAGGCGTTGACCAGGCGCAGGCGGGTGACGCGATGCAGGCTCATACGGGCATGATGACGGGATGGCCCGGGTCCTGATCGTCGGCTGCGGGGGACGGGGGCAGGCGCTCGCCCGCGCGCTGGTCGCCGACGCCCACGCCGTGCGCGGCACGACGCGCGATCCCGCCCGCGCCGAGGCGATCGAGGCCGCCGGCGCGGAGCCCTTCGTCGGCGACCCCGACCGCATCGCGACGCTCATGGGCGCCCTGGCCGCCACGACGGTCGTCTGCTGGCTCATGGGCACGGCGACCGGCGCGGACGACGACGTGCGCGAGCTGCACGGCGGGCGGCTGCGCATGCTCTGCGAGAAGGTCGTCGACACGCCGGTGCGCGGCCTGGTCTACGAGGCCGGCGGCAGCGTTCCGTTCGCGTGGCGCGAGCAGGGCGAGCTCATCGCCCGCGGGGCGCGCGCGACGTGGAACATCCCGCTCGAGATCGTCGAGACCGATCCGGCCGATGAGGACGCCTGGCTCGCCGACCACCGGGCCGCCGTCGCGCGGCTGCTGGGGGAGTGACGCGCGCCACGACCCCCGTGGCAGCTCAGTCCGGAACGCGGGCGAGGAGATCGGCGACGATCCGGGCCGTCGCGCCCCAGATCAGGTGGTCGTCGACGCAGTAGGTGTCCGTCCGGAACGGGACGCCGCGGCGCACGAGCCGGCGCCGGCCGTAGCCCGCGCGCACGTCGGCGATCGGGAGCTCGAGCAGCTCGGCGACCTCCGAGGCCTGCAGCGTCCACGCCTCGCGGGCCTCGAACACCCCGACGAAAGGGTAGATCGCGTAGTTCGTGACGAAGGTCGGGGTCGGCGGCAGCGCCCCGGCGAGCTGCACGGCGGCGCGGTCCAGCCCGATCTCCTCCTCCGCCTCGCGCAGGGCGGTGCCGGCGAGGTCGGCGTCCCCGGGGTCGCGGCGGCCGCCGGGGAACGAGATCTCGCCCGGATGGCGCGAGAGGTCGTCGCGGCGCTTGGTGAAGACCGCGTGCAGCGCGCCGTCGCGCTGGAAGAGCGGGACGAGCACCGCGGACTCCGTCTGGCCGTGGACGGGGAGCGCGAGCGCCTCGGCCGGGGTCAGCAGCGCCGCCCCGAGCTCGCTCGCGAGGGCGCCGGGGGTCAGACCGTCGCGACCCGCTGGACGCGCTCGTGGAAGGTGACCTCACCCTCGAGCGTGCGGTGGATGGGGCACTTGTTGCCGATGATCGTCAGCCGCTCGGCCTGCTCGTCGGTGAGCGTGTCGGGCAGGCGCAGGACGAGGTCGAAGCGGGTCGGACAGCCGCGTTCGCCGGGCGTGTAGTCGCAGCCGACCTCGGTTCCGGTGATGTCCCAGCCCTTGCGCTGGGCGTACATCTCGAGGGTGATCGCGGTACACGAGGCCAGCGACGCGGCGAGCAGCTCCTCCGGGCTCGGGCCGAGGTCCTGGCCGCCGTCGTCCGTCGGCTCGTCGGCCGTGAGACGGTGCTCGCGGACCCGGACCTCGTGCTCGAAGTTGCCCTTGCGGGTCGCGATGGCGCGCATGCTTCGATGCTACTCCTCGTCGAGGCGATTGAAGACCAGTCCGGTCGGCACCTTGGGATGGAAGAACGTGCTCTTGGGCGGCATGACCTCGCCGGCCGCCGCGACGTCGCGGATCAGGGCCACGGGCACGGCGCCGGTGAAGAACGCGGCCTGCGCCTCGCCGCTCAGGACGAGGTCGCGCGCCTCGTCCGTCGTGCGCGAGTAGTCGAGCCCGTCCTTGTGGTCGATGTCCTCGTCGGTGAAGTGCAGCGCGCCCTTGAGGATCAGCGCCTCGAGCACGGCGGTGTCGAGCCGCCGGTAGGCCGGGGAGTGGTCCTCGAGCGCGGCGTCGGCGATCGCGGCGTCCTTGAGCGTGAGCCGGAACGGACGGCGGAAGTGCGCGTCGAGGTAGCCGAGCACGATCGCGTCGCCGGTCTGCGCGGGCGGCTCGAGGCCGTCGAGGTCCTCGAGCTCCTCGTAGTCCCAGTCGCGCTGGATGGCCGTGCGCAGCGCCTCCGGCGCCTCGGGGGCGAGCCGCGTGAGCAGCCGGTGAGTCGGGAAGACCGTCAGGCCCGGGTCCTGGAGGGCGACGAGGCAGGCGAGCACGTAGCGGTGGGCCCCGTCCTGGTCGCCGACCTCGTCGGCGTAGATCCGGGCCGTCTCGTAGCGGTGATGGCCGTCGGCGATGAGCAGCTCGGCCGGCTCGAGGGCCTGGGTGATGGCATCCGCCGCCGTCGGGTCAGCGACGCGCCAGAGGCGGTTGCGGGTGCCGTCGGCGTCGGTCGTCTCGGCGTCGGGCGGGTGCTCGAGCGTCGGCGCGATGGCCGCGGCGACGGTCTCGTCGGGATCGTCGTGGAGCACGAAGATCGGCGAGAGGTTCGCCGTCGTGGCCCGCGTGAGCTCGAGGCGGTCCTGTTTCGGGCCGGGGTGCGTGCGCTCGTGCGGGCGTACGCGGCCGGCGCCGTAGGGCTCGACCCGCACGCGGCCGAAGATCCCGGTCCGCGTCCGGCCGCGCCCGTCGGGGCCGACGTAGTCCTGGGCCAGCACCCAGAAGGCCGGCTCCTCGTCCTGCGCGAGGACGCCCTCGGCCCGCCAGCGCGCGAACGTCTCGGCCGCCGTGGCGTACGGGTCGTCGCCCTGCGGGAGGTCGATGGCGACGACGTTGTGCGGCGAGCGGGCCTCGAGCGCGTTGCGCTGCTCGGCGTCAATGACGTCGTAGGGCGGCGCGACGAGGTCCTGCAGCGGCGCGCCGGCGCGCTCGGGGTCGTAGCGGAGGGCGCGAAGGGGACGGACGTCGGCCATGGGGGCGAACCTATCGCGGCGGGGCGGAGCGGGGCGGGCGGGCGGGCGGCGACGGCCGGGTGACCGCAGATACGGTCGTCTTGCGGCCGCAAGTGCGGGCACGCCCCCCGGCGCGCGCCGGGACGGCCGGGTGACCGCAGATTCGGTCGTCCTGCGTCCGCAAGTGCGGTCACGCCCCCGAGGCGCGGCATACGGCGAGGATTCCCCGCGCCGCGAACCGCGTACGCTCTCCCGCGCGGTCACGGGGTGTGGCGCAGCCTGGTAGCGCGCCGCGTTTGGGTCGCGGAGGTCCCCGGTTCGAATCCGGGCACCCCGATCGCGCGTGCGCTTTACGTCAGCGCGGCGCGCAGCCGCCCGAGCCCCTCGCGGACCTCGTCCGGCGGATGGGCGGTGAAGGAGAGGCGCAGCGTCGCATGGTCCGGCTCGCCGGCGAAGAACGGGTAGCCCGGCACGTAGGCGACGCCGTGCTCGATCGCCCGCGGCAGCAGCTCGCCGGCGTCCATCCCGTCGGGCAGCCGCGCCCACACGAACATCCCGCCCTCCGGCGCGTTGTGCAGCGAGCCGGCCGGCAGCGCGTCCGCGAGCCCCTCGAGCAGCACGTCGAGCCGCTCCCCGTACGCGCGCCGCAGGCCGTCCAGGTGGGCATCGAGGTCGAGCCCGGAGAGCCACTGGGCGGCGGCCGCCTGATCGACGGTCGAGGTGTGCAGGTCGGCGGCCTGCTTGGCCACCACGAGCGGTGGCCGCAGCGCCTCGGGCGCGCGCACCCAGCCGATGCGCAGCCCCGGCGCGAGCACCTTGGAGAGCGTGGAGAGCGCGAGCGTCCGGTCCTCGGCACCCGGCAGGGCGGCCAGCGGCGGCAGCGGCTCGCCGCGGAAGCGCAGCTCGGAGTACGGGTCGTCCTCGACGATCCAGAAGCCGCGCCGCGCGGCGACGTCGGCCAGCGCCCGGCGCCGCTGCAGCGACAGCGTCCGCCCCGTCGGGTTCTGGAACGTCGGGATCGCGTACAACAGCTTCGCGCCGTGCTCACGCGCCAGCGCGTCGACCGCGTCGGGATCCAGGCCGCCCGCGTCACACGGCACCGGCACGAGCGTCGCGCCGGCCAGCCCGAAGGCCTGCAGCGCCGCGAGGTAGGACGGCTCCTCGACGAGCACGACGTCGCCGGGCTCGAGCAGCGTCGTGGCCACGAGCGTCAGCGCCTGCTGCGAGCCCGAGGTGATGAGCAGGTCGTCTGCGCCCGTCGGCAGCCCGCGGGCGGTCAGCCGCGCGGCGACCGACTGGCGCAGGTCCGGATCGCCCTCCGTCGTCGAGTACTGCAGCGTGCGCCCGGCGCGCGCGTCGGAGAGCACCGCCGCGAAGGCCGCGCGCGTCCCCGCGGCGTCGAAGAGCTCGGGCGCCGGCAGCCCGCCCGCGAAGGAGATGATCCCCGGCCGCTGGGTGAGCGCGAGGATCTCGCGCACCGGCGACGAGCGGACCGCTCGCAGCCGGGCGGCGAGCGCCGGCGGCGGCGCGGCGGCGACGGAGTCGGCCTGCGGCAGGGTCACCGCGCGGATGCTACGCGGGCGGCCGCGTCCCGCCCAGGTTCAACCGCACGTAGTCGATCACCGGCGCGGGCATGCGGGCGGCGACGCCGCGCACGAGCTCGGCGCCGCGCTCCGGCCCGAGCCGGGCGACGTGGCCGCCGAGCACGACGGTGGTCAGGAAGTCCTCGAGCCGGTTGTCCGGCACGTCCTCTGGCCGTGGGGTGAGGTCGGCCCAGGCGTCGGCGAAGCCCGCGTCCTCGAGCTGCGCGACGGTCTCCTCCGCGCCGGCGAAGAGCTTGTCCTCCTCCGTCACCCCGAGCTCCTCCAGCGCCGCCAGCACCGTGCCGATGTTCCCTGCCCCGCCGCACTCCGCCCGCAGCCGCCCGCCCGGGCGCAGGGCGCCGAACAGGCCGGCGAAGAGCGCGTCGTGGTCGAGCACCCAGTGGAAGGTCGACGTGGAGACGATGACGTCGACCGGCTCGACCGGGAGCGGCCCGCCGAGGTCGGCCTGCACGAGCGTCACCCGCGGGTCGTCGCCGAAGCGCTCCGCGGCGGCGTCGAGCATCGCCCGGGAGCCGTCGAGCGCGACGACCTGCCCGTCCGGCAGCCGCTCGAGCAGCCGCGCCGTGACGATCCCCGTCCCGCAGCCGGCGTCCAGGACTCGCTCGTCGCCGCGCAGCTCCAGCCCGTCGACCAGCTCGAGGCCGCGGCCGGTCATCGGTGCCGCGAGCGCGTCGTAGCTCGCGGCGTTCCACTCGCGGGGGCTCACGCCGGGACGACCCAGCCGACGATGGCGGCGAAGTGGCAGCCCGCGGCGAGGATGACGAGGGCGTGGAAGACCTCGTGGAAGCCGAACACGCGCGGCCACGGGTTCGGCCGCTTCAGCGCATAGATGATCGCGCCGGCGGTGTAGAAGGCGCCGCCGAGCATGATGAGGGCCAGCGGCACCGAGCCGAGGCGGTCGGCCATCTGGGGCAGGGCGGCGATGGCGACCCAGCCCAGCGCGAGGTAGCAGCCGGCGGCGAGCACCCGCGGCGCGGTGATCCACACGAGGCTGAAGCACACGCCCGCCAGCGCGCCCGTCCACACGACGGCGAGCACGACCCAGCGCAGCGTCCCGTGCATGGCGAGCAGCGCGATCGGCGTGTACGTCGAGGCGATGAAGACGAAGATCGTGGAGTGGTCGATCCGGCGCAGCAGCGGCCGCCAGCGGGGATTCCAGCGCCAGCGGTGATACAGCGCGCTGCCGGCGAACAGCGCGCACAGCCCGAACCCGTAGATCGCCGCGGCGGTGCGCGCGACGGCATCCGGGGCCAGCAGGAGCAGCAGGACGGCGCCGGCGACGGCGAACCAGAACGCCCAGAAGTGCGTCACCCCGCGCAGCAGCGGCACGACCTCGCCGAGGTTCTCCTTGGCCGCGGCGAGGTTGTCCTTGGCCTCGGTCAGGCGCTCAGCGGTCGGGCGCTTCATCAAGCCAAGGTAGCCCGCGGGCGTAAGCTCGCACGGTGGCGCCGGACACGACGAGCAGCCTGCAGGCGCGCAACGACGCGGGCTACGAGGCCCCGATCGGCCTGACCGCCGACCCCGTCGTGCTCACCCTCGCCGACGATCGCCTCTCAGTCCTGCTCGCCCGCCGGCTCGAGCCGCCCGACCTCGGCCGCTACGCGCTGCCGGGCGGCTTCGTCGGCGTCCGCGAGGCGCCGGAGCAGACCGCCGAGCGCAAGCTGCGCGAGAAGACCGGCGTCGCCTCCGTCCACCTCGAGCAGCTGCGGACCTACGGCGACCCGGACCGCGACCCGCGCGGCTGGCTGCCGTCCGTGGCCTCCATGGCGCTCGTCGCCCCCGAGGCGCTGCCGCCCGACCCGCCCGCCCGGCGAGACGCGGCGTGGTTCGCGGTCGACGCGCTGCCCGAGCTCGCCTTCGACCACGCCCGCATCGTCGACGACGCGCTGTGGCGGCTGCGGGCGCGGGTGGCGGACAAGGCGTGGTTCGTGACCGTCGCCGGCGGCCTGCTCCCGCCGGCGTTCACGCTCGCGCAGGCCCAGCGGCTCTACGAGGCGCTGCGCGGCGAGCCGGTGGATGCCGCAAACTTCCGCCGCGACGTGCGCGCCACCGGCCTGCTGCGCGAGACGGGGGAAACCCGAGGTGAGGGCCCGGGCCGTCCGGGGAAGGTCTACAGGCGATGAGCGTCATCCTGCGCGCCGGAGAGCTGGAGGCCCGCTTCGAGCCGGCGGTCTCGCTCGTCTGCGCCTCGCTGACGCACCGCGGGGAGGAGCTGCTCGGCCAGCGCGACGGCGTCGAGGCCTACCGCGAGCGCGCCAAGACCATGGGCATCCCGCTGCTGCACCCGTGGGCCAACCGGCTCGGGGGCTGGTCCTACGGCCAGGTCGAGCTCTCGCGCGACTCGCCGCTCGTGCGGCCGGAGGAGCACGACCTGCCGTTGCACGGCCTGCTCCACGGCCGGGCGGGCTGGTCCGTCGAGGACGTCTCGGAAGACCGGCTGGTGGCCACGCTCGACTTCGGCGCGCGACCGGACTGGCTCGCGCTGTTCCCGTACCCGCACACGCTCGAGGTCGAGGCGACGCTCGACCCCGGCGGCCTCACCCACGTCACGACCCTGCGCGCCACGGGGGTGGTCCCGGTGCCCGTCGCCTTCGGCTGGCACCCGTACCTGCGGCTGCCCGGGCTGCCGCGGGAGGAGTGGGTCGTCGAGGCCGACGTCGCCGAGCACCTGACGCTGACCGAGGACATGATCCCCACCGGCGAGGCGCCGTTCGAGCCGTTCGAGGACGGCCCGCTCGGCGACCGCTCGTTCGACGACGGCTACCGCGGCGCAGCCGGCGCGACCTTCGTCCTGCGCGGCGGCGGCCGGCGGCTCGCCCTGTCCCTGGACGAGGGCTACACGCACGGGCAGATCTTCGCGCCGCTGGATCAGGAGCTCGTGGCCCTCGAGCCGATGACCGCGCCGGCCGACGCGCTGCGCTCGGGCTGGGACCTGCGTCACGTCCCGCCCGGCCAGGCGCTGCGCTGCGCGTTCCGGCTTGCGGTGGGGTAGGGGGCGACGGGCGGCCGGGCGGCCCGCGGGCGGGGGCCCGCGGCGGCGGCGGGAGGCGGTTCCTCAGCCGCACCACGTCGCCTGGCGGGGCGCGTGGGCCGGCTTATGCACCCCTGCGGTCCCTTCGCCGCACCACGTCACCGCACGCGGCACGTGGCAGGCTTCGTCGACCGGTGGGGTGCGTGAGACGATGGACGCCTGGCAGGGCTCGGGGGCAGCTCACGACCTCGGCGACGCGTTGCGCGACCGCCAGGCGGTTGCTTGATCGTCGGGGAGGGCGCCGGATAGCGGCGACCTTCTCCGTTCTGTGACTGGAGCTTCGGAGCGGACTTCGGGCGCGTCGATCGCTCCGGCCGGACCGTCCGGGTGGAAGACTGGGCGCCGTGCTCGCGTTGACCTTCGACGACGGCCCCGATCCCGTGTGGACGCCCGCGGTGCTCGAGCGGCTCGGGCGCGCGGAGGCGCCCGCGACGTTCTTCGTCCTCGGCCCGCGCGTCGAGGCGCACCCGGACGTCCTGGAGGCCATCGTCGAGGCCGGCCACGAGGTCGAGCTGCACGGCTGGGCCCACCTGCGCCACCCCGACCACGACGAGGCCGAGGTCGCCGCGGACACCGACCGCGCGCTGATGACACTCGACCGCCACGGGGTCCGGCCGACCGCCTGGCGGCTGCCGTGGGGGATGGCGGCGCCGTTCAGCGCGCGCCTGGCCGCCGAGCGCGGGCTGGAACTCGTCGGCTGGACCGTCGACACCCACGACTGGCGCGGGGACCCCGCGCCGGCCATCCTCCAGCGGATCTTCGTCGGGCTCGGCCAGCCCGACGCGGTCGTGCTCGCCCACGACGCGGTCGGCCCGGGCGCCCTGCGCGAGGAGTGCGCGGAGACCGCCGAGCTCGTCGAGCCGCTGCTCGCCGCCGCGCGCGGGATGGGTCAGGTCCCTGTCCGGATCGACGGTCTCGGCGCCATCCCGACGGGTCGCGACGGCGCGGATGGGTAACGCTTGCGCGTGGCCGTCGCTCCGGCACCCATGACCCTGGCCGACGCCGTCGCGCGCATCGCGGCCGGCGCCGGCGACCGCGACCGCACGCCCGGCGTGCCGCCCTTCCCGGCCGAGGCGTTCCACGCGCTGCGCGAGGCGGGCGCCCTCGGGTCGGCGCCCGAGCTGGCGGAGCAGCTCGACCTGGTGCGTGCCGTCTCGGCCGCCGACGGCTCCGTCGGGCGCATCCTCGACGGCCACGTCAACGCCCTGGAGCGCCTCGCGGTGCACGGGATCGACTCGGGCGACGGGCTCCACGGCGTCTGGGGCGCCGATCCCGGGCCGGGGGAGGGGGAGCCCGCGCGCGTCCACGGCGACGTCCTGGACGGCGTGAAGACCTACTGCTCGGGCGTCGGCGGCCTCGACCGCGCGCTCGTGCTCGCCGACGGGCTGCTCGCCTACGTCGACCTGAGTCACGGCGTGGAGATCGACGAGTCCTGGTACCGCTCCTCCGGCCTGCGCGCGTCGTGCAGCCACCGGGTGACCTTCTCCGGCGCCCCCGTGTTGGCCGTGCTCGGCGAGCGGGGCGAGATCCTCCGGCAGCCGTGGTTCGCGCGCGACGCCGTCCGCACCTCGGCCACCTGGGTCGGCCTGGCCGACGCGGCGGCCGCTTCCGCCCACGACACGCTCGCGGCCAAGCCCGGCACGGGACTGCTGGAGGCGCTGGCCGCCGGGCGGATCGAGACCCAGCGGCGGACGATCGGGCTGTGGCTCGCCGAGGCCGCCCGGCTCGACGAGGTCGACGCCGCGTTCGCCGCCCACGAGCGCGACGCGGTCGCCGGCGCCTGCCGCGCGCTGCTCGACGAGGCCGTCCGCGCCTGCGGCTCGCGGCCGCTCGTCACCGCCGACGGCCTCGACCGCGCCCGGCGCGACCTCGACGTCTTCCTGCTCCAGCACCGGCTGGACCCCATCGTGGCCCGCGCCGGGCAGGCGAGGCTCGACGGGTGACGCGGACCCCGCTGGACTCCTTCGAGGCGAAGTACCGCGAGGCGGGCGACCCCTGGGACTACGCCACCTCCCCGTACGAGCTGGCGAAGTACGCGCGCACCGTCGCGGCGCTCGACGGGCGCCACTTCGGCCGCGGGCTCGAGCTCGCCGCCTCCATCGGCGTGCTCACCGAGCGGCTGCAGCCCTCCTGCGACGTCCTCGTCGCGCTCGAGCCGGCGCGGACCGCGGCCGCGCAGCTGCGCGAGCGGGTCCCGGGCGTCGAGGTCGTCGAGGCCGCGCTCCCGGAGGGCCTGCCGGACGGCCCGTTCGACCTCATCGTCGCCTCGGAGTGCCTGTACTACCTGTCGCCCGACCTGCTCGCGCAGACGCTCGACGGGCTCGAGGCGCGGCTGCCCGCCGGCGCGACGCTGCTCGCCGTCCACTGGACGGGCCGCTCCGCCGACCACGTGCTCACCGGCGAGGCGGTGCACGAGGCGCTGCACGCGCGGCCGGCGCTCGAGCACGAGCTCGGGGACACGCAGCCCGGCTACGTCCTGGACCGCTTCCACCGCCGGCCTGTCCCCGTGGCGCGCCGCAGGCGTCGACACCGGGGATGAGCGAGCGGATCGTGATCGTCGGCGGCGGACCGGCCGCGCTCTGCGCCGCGCGCGGCTACCGCGCCGCGGGCGGGACCGGCACGGTCCGGCTCGTCACGGACGACGACCGGCCGCCCTACGAGCGCCCGCCGCTGACCAAGGAGCACCTGCGCGGCGAGTCGGAGTCCGACGCGCTGCCCATGGAGGGGGACGGCTGGTACGCCGAGCACGGCGTCGAGCTCGTCTACGCGACGGCGACCGGGCTCGACGCCGACGCGCGCCGGGTGACCCTCGACGACGGTGGCGTCCTCGACTACGACGGCCTCGCACTGGCCACGGGCTCCAAGCCGATCCGGCTGCCGCTCGACGGCGCCGACGACTCGCGCGTGCACCTCATCCGGCAGGCCGTCCACGGCGAGGGGCTGCGCGACCTCGTCTTCGCCGGCACGCAGGCCGTCGTCATCGGCACGGGCTTCATCGGCTGCGAGGCGGCGGTCTCGCTCGCCCGGCGCGGCGCCCAGGTGACCGTCGTCGGCCAGGAGCCGATCCCGAACGCCGCCCGCATCGGCGAGGCGGCGGGCGCGCGGGTGGCCGGCTGGCTCGAGGACGAGGGCGTCGAGGCCCGCCACGGCGCGGCGGTCGAGGCGATCGAGACCGACGGCGTCCGGCTCGCACACGAGACCCTGCCCGCCGAGATCGTGCTCATGGCCGCCGGCGTGCGGCCGCGCGACGAGCTCGCGCGCGACGCCGGGCTGCGGCTCGGGTCCGGCGGCGCGGCGATCGCCACGGACGCCGACCTGCGCACCACGGGCGACCGGGTCTACGCCGCGGGCGACGTCTGCGAGGCCTGGCACCCCGTCGCCGGGCGACCGCTGCGCGTCGAGCACTGGGGCGACGCGCTCGCCCAGGGCGAGGCGGCCGGGCGGCGGCTCGCGGGCGACCGCGAGGCGCGCTGGGACGCCGTCCCCGGCTTCTGGTCCCAGATCGGCGACCGCTGGCTCAAGCACGCGGCCTGGGGCGACGGCTTCACGGACGCGCGGCTCGTCGACCACCCCGGCGGCGGCTGGACCGTCTGGTACGCGGACGCGGACGGCGTCTGTGTCGGCGTCCTGACCTTCGACGCCGACGACGACTACGAGCGCGGCGAGCAGCTCGTCGCGGAGGCCGCGCCGTGTCCCTGAGGGCCTGCGTCGTCATCCCGGCGCAGAACGAGGAGCGCCTCGTCGGCGACTGCATCGCGGCGCTCGGGGCCCAGCGCGGCGTGGCGGCGGACGCCTTCGAGGTCGTGCTCGTCGCCGACGCGTGCGTGGACGCGACCCTCGCGCGGGCGTCGGTCGCGGCCCTGGACGCCGGGGTGGCGCTGCACGTGCTCCTCGGTCCGGGCGCGGGGGCCGGCGCCGCGCGGCGGGGGGGGATGGACTTCGCCGGCGACCGGCTCGCGGACGACGGCCTGATCGCCTGCACGGACGCCGACTCCGTCGTGGCGCCGGACTGGCTGCGCCGCCAGCTCGACGCCGTGGCCGCCGGCGCCGACGCCGTCGCCGGCCTCGTCGTCCTCGACGACCGGGACCTCCATCCCGGCGTCGTCGACCGTCGCCGCGCGGCCGCCGTCGGCCGGCTGCACCGCGTGCGCCGCCACTCGCCGGACGCCGAGCACCACCACTTCGCCGGCGCGTCCATGGCCCTGACCGCCGCCGCCTACCGGCAGCTCGGCGGGATCGAGCCGCTCGTCGCGCTCGAGGACGACGCGCTGGAGCGGCGCCTGCGCGCGTCCGGGCTGCGGATCGCCCGGCTCGCCGACGTGCGGGTGCGGACGTCCGGGCGCCTCGTCGGGCGTGCCGTCCGGGGCCTCGCCCACGATCTCGCGGCCTACGATCGCGAACTGCGCCTGCTCGACGAGGACGGGGCAGCGGCGTGAGCGAGACCCTCGACCCGCCCGTCGACGTCGAACTGAATCTCACCCGGCGCGGGGCCGGCGAGCCGCTCGTGCTCCTGCACGGGATCGGCTCGGAGCGCTGCGTCTGGGACCCGGTGCTCGACGATCTCGCGCGCGACTTCGAGGTGTTCGCGATCGACCTGCCCGGCTTCGGTCACTCGCCCGCGCTGCCCGACCACGTCACCCCGACCCCCGCCGCGCTCGCCGACGCCGTCGCCGCCCAGCTCGCCCGCCTCGGCCACGAGACCTTCCACGCGGTCGGCAACTCGCTCGGCGGCTGGGTCGCGCTCGAGCTTGGGCGCACCGGTGTCGCCCGCACAGTGACCGGCGTCTGCCCGGCCGGGCTGTGGGGCGTGGGCATCGCGGCGCGCAACCTCGAGAACGGGCCGCCGATGACCCGCGGGCCGGCCCGTCGGGCCGCTCGCGCGCTGCGGCCGGTGATCCCCGTGCTCATGGCCGCCAAGCCCGCGCGTCGCGCCGTGCTGCAGTTCTTCGTCGCCCACCCGGACCGCGTCCCGCGCAAGGCGGCCACGGAGATGGTCGTCTCCTACGGCCGTGGCTCGGCCTACGAGGCGACGAGCTACGCCATGCGCTCCTCCCGGCTCGAGCGCGCCGAGGAGATCCGCGTGCCGGTGACGCTCGGCTGGGGCGCGCGCGACCGGCTGCTGCAGCCGGCGCGGCTGGACGCCCCCGACGTGGTGGCGGTGGGGCTGCCGGACTGCGGGCACGTGCCGATGTGGGACGCGCCCGAGCTCGTCACCGCGCTGATCCGGCGCGGGGTGGGGCGGGGGCGGTAACGGGTCCTTGCACGAACCGCCGCTGATAAACATCGGAGGGTGGATAGCGGCGGGACGATCAATCGGAAAGCCGTGAGCTTGATTGCGTGAGGTGAGCGACCGCCAGCTAAGGCTTCCGATGCTTACCTGGATCACCGAGTTGCCGGATCGTCGATGGCTCCGCGACCAAGCGTTCGCCGTCATCGAGTTCAACGAGCTACGCGCTCGCCATATCGAACCCTCGCGTCTAGGGCCCGTGCGAAACACGTTGGCGAGTCCCGTTCAGGACCTGCTCGACAAGTACCGCCAGCATTCTCGGGTTGCGGTGCTCAACGTTGAGCTCGCGGACCTTCAGGACGTTACTGACCTTCTTGGATATGTCCTCGAGCCTGCGCATCGAGTCGGCTGCCGCCTGATCGTCCACGCAAACCGACGTGTAGACGAGTTCGATCCCGCCGCACTTGTCGACGAGCGTTTCGGATATGCGTGGACGTACGAGCGAACTCAGTACTTGATCCAGGCAATGGAGGCGTTGCTTGAAGGCCCAGTGAACGCGGGCGAACCACGCCCGTCGCGCGTTTTGGACCCAGAGCAGGAGGCCGCGGTCGGCGCGCACGACGGAGTCGTTCAGGTTATCGCTCCGGCAGGTAGTGGCAAGACCACCGTCTTGATTGAGCGAGTTAGGGAGCTCCTTCGGCGCGGCAATCGGCCCGAGCGAATCCTGTGTCTGACCTTCAATGCCAGTGCACGGGCGGAGCTCCAGGATCGTCTATCAGCGGCCGGTGTTGACTCCGTCGAAGTGCGAACCTTTCACAGCACTGGGCTGTGGATCCTGCGTACGGAGGGCTTGATAAGAGGGCAGCCGAAGGGACTTTCGTTGGCCCAATGGCGACGCCTTGCGCTTAGCGCCCGAAACGGCACGGACACCGGTGTTTGGATCGAACCCTCCGACGCGCGTGCTGCCGTGTCGGAGTTCAAACTCGGTCGGCTATCAACCGCAGCGGAGTGGCGCCGACAAGCGTCCCCTGACCCCAAGAGTCAGACGTTGGCGACGCTCTACGGCTTGTACGAGCAGCAGCTCGAAACCGACCGTGCTCACGACTTCGACGACCACATCCTTCTCTCGGTCCGCGCCTTGGGTTCCGATCCAGATCTCCGCTGCCGCTGGCAGGATCGCTTCGATCATGTGCTAGTCGACGAATATCAGGACATCGAACCAGCGCAAGAGGTGCTAGTGCAAGCGCTTGCAGCACCTCAAGATTCGCTCTTTGTCGTCGGGGACGAAGACCAAGTGCTGTACGGCTGGCGACGAGCCAGCGCACTCCGGATCGTCGGACTAGATCAGGTCTATCCGGGGCTCGAACGGGTCGCCATGGTGACCAACTATCGATGCCCGCCCGAGGTGGTCGAGCGATCCGCGCAGCTAATCGCCGTGAATCGTGTCCGATTCCCGAAGACGTTCCACTCTGCCCCTGGAAGGCGAAGGAGTCCCCACGCTGTCACCCATGACGAGTACGGGACTCGACAAGAGGCGGCGGACTGGACCGCTCGCACTCTGAGGACAAAGCAGCGCGGCGAAATAGCGGTTCTCGCTCGTACCGTTCGCCTCCTGCGAGAGGTAGCGGTGGCGTGCGTTGCCTACGGCATTCGGATTAGTGCCCCACCTGCCGTGTTCGATAGTCGGGGAGCCGCGGAGGCGGTCGAGATCCATCTGCGGTTAGCTGCGCGCCCCGCCGAGGCCAGTCCGGCAGACGTGCTCGCCATCTTGCGCAGTCCTTCACGTGGCTTGTTGCCACAGGCAGAGGAGGTCCTCTCCCAGCGTCTACGCGAAGGGCACTCCTGGAGCGAAGCGGCTATAGGCCTGGGGCGAGACGGACGGTTGGAATCCGCGGCTGAAGTCCTCGACGCGTCCCGGACGATCTCGGAGGCCGGCCAACTCCTTCGTCTATTGCGAGCCTCCTTCGGGCTCGATGCTCACTTCGACGAGTACGACAAGACCTTCGGTGGCGCCGAACAGACCGAGCTCGAGGCGCTCGACGACGCTGAGCGGCAGGCCGCAGGAAAGTCGGTCGAGGAGTACTCCGAGTACCTCTCTGACACACGTAGCGCGCTCTTGGCTATCCGAGACGATGACCACGGGATCCAGCTCTCGACAGTCCATGGCGCAAAGGGCCGCGAGTGGCCCACCGTCATCGTCGCTGCCTTCGATGAAGATCAACTCCCGCATTCCAAGGCGCTTGAGGTATCGCCCGAGCAACGTGCGTCAGGAGAGGGTCTAGAGGCTGAACGCCGGGTGGCCTACGTCGCTTTGACCCGCGCGCAGGCTCACCTCCACGTCTTGAGTACTAAGAACAAACTGAGCCAATTCGCGTGGGAAGCAGGACTCGCGGACGAACCACCGTCGACGCGTAGCGTGTCCCTGCCGTCTCGGCTGTTGAAGGGCGGCAGAGTGAAGTCGCGTAAGCAACGGCGACAATCAAGACGCACCTCCTCGGCGTCGGACTGGTCCTCTGCTGCTCGGGGGCAAGACCCACCTACGTCGCTGCAGATAGCTCGGCCGCCAGGTGGCGAGGCTGTCACGCGAGTCGGCGCCGGCTACGCCGTTCGAGCAAGCCCCGACAAGGCCTCTGGACTGCGGATCGCTTCGTGGGCGATCCGCACGGACCTGGTCAACGAGGCCAACGCGGCGGCTCGAATCACGCTACGCGACTTTCTGCTCAATGTCCCTGAAATCGAGCCAGAAGACGTCGATGCGATGCTCCGTCGCGTCAGGGCGCGACCGGAGGAGCTCGTGCGACGCTTGTCACCGGTGCTGCGTACTGAAGTCGCGGATGAACTCGATCGCGCAGTCATGTAGTCGCAGCCACTCGGCGCCCTTCGACTTGGTCCACTGGCGAGCGAAGCGTCAGAACACGATGACCGCGCGCCCGCGCAGGCCGCCGGCGTCCATCACCCGGTGCGCCTCCGCGACCTCCTCGGGCGGGTAGGTCCCGGCGACGCGCATCTGAATGCGGCCGTCGCCGGCCATGTCGCGGATCTCCTCGAGCCAGTGCGTGCGCTCCAGGACGCTGAACACCGAGGTCGGCCGAACCTCGATGCCACGGCCCGGAGGCTCGGCTTGCCAGCCGCGGACGACGGTGATGACGCCGCCATCGCGCACGGCGCCGACGACCGAGTCGGTGAGCAGGGCGGTGTCGTAGAGCCCGTGCGCGCCGTCGGGGGCATGCTCGCGCACCGCGTCGACGAACTCGTCCCCGCGCGGGACGACGATGTCGGCCCCGAAGCGCTTCACGAGCGCCTCGTCCTCCGGCTTGGCGTCGGCGATCACCCGGATGCCGTCGGCCTTGGCCAGCGGGATGACGTAGGAGGCGAGCAGGCCGGCGCCGCCGGTGACCGCGAGCGTCTCTCCCGGCTCGAGCGCGAGGAGGCCGAGCCCGAGGCGGGCGGTGAGGCCGTTCATCGGGAGCGTCGAGGCCTGCTCGAGCGTCGCGCCGTCCGGGATGGAGACCACGGAACCCGCGTTGACGACGAGCAGCTCCTGCTGGGCACCGCCGTCGCCCCGGCGCGGGCTGACGACGGCCATGACATCGTCGCCCTCGCTCAGCCGCTCGACGTCCGCGCCGACGGCCTCGACCGTCCCGGCCGCGTCCATGCCCGGCGTCCACGGGCGGTGCGTCTCGCCGCCGCCGTTCTGGCGCAGGCCGATATCCGTCGGGTTGACGGCCGCCGCGCGGACCCGGATGCGGACCTCGCCCGCGTCCGGGTAGCGGGCCGGCCGGTCGCCGACATCGAGGACGTCGGGGCCGCCGGGTTCGGTGATGATGATCGCGCGCATGGTGGTTGACTACCTCCATGGCTCCGATCTACTCCACCACGGGCAAGTCCACCGGCATGGGGCGCGACGGCGCCACGGCGATCGAGGACTCCGATCTCAAGCTCGACCTCTCGCGGCCGGGCCAGGGCGAGGGCACGAATCCCGAGCAGCTCTTCGCGATGGGCTACGCCGCGTGCTTTCACTCGGCGATGAAGAGCGTCGGCTCGGCCCAGAAGCTCTCGACCAAGGACTCGACGGTTACCGCGACCGTCGACATGTTCAAGGACGAGGACGGGCCGGGGTTCAGCCTCGGCGTCAAGCTGCACGCGCACGTGCCGAAGCTGTCGGGCGAGGAGGCCCAGAGGCTCGTCGAGGCGGCGCACCAGGTCTGCCCGTACTCCAACGCGACGCGGGGGAACATCCCTGTCGAGGTGTCGGCGGCCTGAGGCTGCGTGGTGCGGGCGGTCGTGCCGAATCGGGCGGGTCGCGGAGGTAGCCTGGCCGCAGGCCCCTGTAGCTCAGCTGGATAGAGCGGCCGCCTTCTAAGCGGCAGGTCCCTGGTTCGAGTCCAGGTGGGGGCGTCCCCCCGAACTGCCCGCTAGTCGCGGGGTGCTGGCTCGGCGAGTAGGGCGTCAAGCGCGGAGTCCAAGACGGCCAATCGGCCGTTTCTGCCCGAGTTCTGCCCGAGATTCGCTCTGCCGACGAGCTCTCGGAGACGCGCCAAGTCGCCGTCGTCCCGGCGCATCGAGTGCGCGTACAGCCGGAGGGTGAATCCGGGCGTGGTGTGGCCAAGCTGCTCCATCACGAAGCGGGGATCTTCGCCGAGCGCGACGAGCAGCGACGCAAACAAGTGCCGGAGCCCGTGTGGAGAGAGCCTTGGTGGGAGGGCGCCGAGGCCGTCCGCCTCCAGCGCCACCGCGGCCCGCTCGATCGCTGGAGCGAGGACGCGGTTGCGGACGTTCGAGTCGTTGATCCGGCCGCCGGACGCCGTAGCGAACACGAGCCCCGAGGCAAGTGTCGACCGCCGGGATGCCTTCCACGCGATCAACTCGTCACGGAGCGCGGGCAACATGTCGACGGTTCGAACGCCGGCAGCTGTCTTGGCGGCGCCGACACGGATGCGGCCAGCCGCGAGATCCAGGTCGCGCCACCGCAGCTCGACGAGCTCGCCGAGCCGGAGGCCGGCGAACGCGAGGGTGGCGAGCATCGGCCGGCGCCCGACGTGCCGGCGGTCCTCGCGGGCCTCGGCGTCGAGCTGTCCGGCGGCGGTGAGGAGGGCGTCGATCTGTTCGGCGCGGTCGAGGTAGGGGCGCGGCGGCGTCGTGACCTTGATTCGGCGCCGCCGACCGCGGGCCGGGTTGCGGTCGATTATCTCGTACTCGACCGCCTCCTCGAGGATCTGGCCGAGGCGGACGAGTGTCTTGTTGATCGACGCCGGGCCGGCGGGAGCCCGACCAGCCCGCTGCCGGTCCTTCGCCGCCCGACGCTTCCAGGCGGCATGCTCGGCCAGCTTCGCGGCCCGGTAGCGGTCGACGTCGGCGACACCGATCCGGTCGAGCGGCATGGTGGCGAAGTAGGGCAGCAGGTGGCCGACGAGCTCGCCTCGGTAGGCCCGGACGGTCTTGGGGCGCCACTCGTCGCGGTGGCGCTCGAACCACTCGCTGGCGAACACGTGAAACGTCGGCACGTCCCGCTCGGCGGCCGCGGCGCGCGTCGGCTCCGGGGCCTGCCAGGTGCCGCGGTCGACCTGGCCGAGCACGTAGCACAGCTCGGCGTCAGCGCGGTTCGGCGTCCACTCGGGCTCCGATCCGAGCGTCCGGTAGCGGCGCTTCCCGGCGGCGACGAACCGGAGGGCGTACGTCACAGTGCCGTCCGTGCCCGGGACCTCCACGACGCTGCCCCTTGCCCTGCCCGCCATCACGCGGCCCGCTGGAGCGTCGCCATGTTGCCGTTGGCTGCCCGCTTGCAGGTGTGGCCGCAGTAGCGGGCGTGCGGCCTCCGGTCGGCGCCGATGGGGCCGTCACACTGCGCGCACGCCCGGGCACCCGCCGGCACCTCGGCGGCCGGTTCGGTCCGCTCCGGGTCTGCGCCGATCAGCCTGAGCGCCCGTTCGCGGCGCGGAGCCGGGAGCCGCTCGAACGAAGCCCACCACGAGGCCGCGGTCGCGGTGAGCGCAGACGCCCACTCGGCCCTCTCGAGCGGATCGTCGACGGCTTCGAGCGCGACACGAACGGCGGCGGGCCACACGTCCGCGAGGCGACTCCCGTCGCGGCGAGCATCGTCGAGGGCGGCGCGAAGGTAGGAACACGGCCCGACCACGGCGATCAGCGTACGGCCGGGCACGGACATCCTTGTCGGCCGGCGATGCCCGGCGAGGCTCATCACGCGACGGCCCGGTCGAGGATCGCGCTGACGGTCGCGGCGTCGTCCAGCTGGCGGTTGACGGTGCGACTTCACGGTGCGCAGCAACGTGCTCCGCTCGAAGGGGGTCAGGGCGACCGTGGCGGTAGCGTTAGCTTCGTGCATGGAGCGGAACCTCCGTGTGCCGTGCCCCCGGGCCGTTAGCGCGGTCGCGGGGGCGATTCGTTAGTGCCGCGGCATCTTACGCTGGGCGGCGGAGCCCAGCACCCGGTCGCCGCCATCCGCGGCCGATCTAGCCAGCGGATGCCCGTTGCGGTCGCCGGCTGACCGGACCGGGCAGGGAGATTCATCGGTCCGCATCTGGTCAGGTCGGAGTCGGGCGCCCTTCCGTCCACGACCGGCGTTCCGCGTGCTCGCCGGTTCGTACGGTCGCCGGCATGGCCGAACTACCGCTCCAGTCCATGAAGCTCGTTCACCGCCCCGGAGGCGCCGAGGACAGCTACCGATGGCGCGCTCACATAGAAGAAGGCGGCGCGACGGTCGACTACATCGTCGTCGACCTCGCCGACACGCAAGCCGTCGCGACTGGCCTCGCCGCGTCAGACATTGAGGCCAGCGTCGAGGACGCGTTGCAGGTCTACTCCCGCGGCAGACTGCGAAACGACGTGCCGGTGCTCGACCAGGTCGCCGGTTGGAACGGCCCAGTCGTGTTGATGGCAACGCACTTCCGCGGCGATCGGGAGTAGCCGGACCGGCGGGGCGCCCCGCGTAAGACGAGGCGCCCCGCATCCCTTCGCCGGCGGCGTCTGACGGGTCCGCACAAGTGCCGTGCGGTCTCTCCCGGTAGCGGCTGCCCGCCGCGCCGGCCGCGCCGCGCTCACGTATTTCGCGACAGGGATGGACCGACGTTGTAGACAAGTCCGAACGGTCACGTGCGTTACGACTCCAATGCTATACACGCGCCTTGCGATCGGCGGCCTTGCCCGGATCGCTTCCTTGCTGTCCATCCTGTGCATCGTCGGCAACTGCGTCGCGCAAGCGATAAGTGTCGACCACTGGGGTACTGCGATTGGGGCCCTGGTCGTCTTGCCGTTGACGTTCTTCGTCTACCCGTTTGTGTCTCCCGAAGGAGCGATCGCGTTCCCGTTCGCGGACGGCGCAAGCCTGATCGGAGTCCTGATCATCGGACTGATCGCATACCCGATCTCCACCTTCGTCGGCGGCTTTGACCCGATCGGTTAGCAAGCCGCCCGGCGCCTCGAGGTCCGGCATGCATGCGAGCGCCCGCGTCTGTTCGTTCTGTCGGCGAGCCGAACCCACGGTCGGCTTCTACACCAGGTCGAACTACTGCAAGGCGTGCCACACCGCGTACACCGGCCGGCGCCAGCGGCTCCGCTGGGACGCCGAATCGGAGGCGGCGCGCGAGGCACGACTTGCGCAACGCCGGCTGAAGCGCACCGGCAGCGCATCCCGCAAGCGAGTCCGACAGGTCGTCCGTGAAGACGGGTTCCTCCGATGCATCGACTGTGACATCTGGAAGCCGCCGGACGCCTTTTACCGTGACAAGGACAAGAGCACTGGCCGTTCGACACGGTGTAAGACGTGCTCGCTTGCTTCACACCAGCGGTACTACCAAGCCAACAGAGCCAAGCTACTCACGTATCAACAGGAGCGCCGCAACGCGGGCCGGGACGCCGCTCGAGCGTACGAGCGCGAGATCTATGAGCGCCGCAAGGACAAGGCGCAGGCCACGAACAAGGCTCGTGCCCGCGCGATGGGCAAGCCCAACGCGGCAACCGTTGGCTACGACCGCATCCTGCGCAGCGATCCTTGCAGCTACTGCGGTGCCTCAGCGGGACAAGTGGACCACGTAACACCGATCCGGTTGAGCGGCGCGAACCACTGGATGAACCTCACCGCCGCGTGTCGGGCATGCAATCGCGAAAAGTCCGCGTGGCCGCTCCTGCATTACCTCCGGGAGCGTTGACTCTGACGCGCGAAGCTCGCGTGAAGCCTTAGAGACTTGCTCAGAGTCGACACCAGAAGCGAAGCAGGCAGGAGGCGCGAGGAAGGCTCAGGAAGGGCTTCTCTAGCCCTACGCCTTTGCGTCGAATTGCGCGAGCCCTTCGGGGTCCGTTACCGCCAGGTAGGACCGATTCATGTGAGCCACGGTGACATCCCAAGAGATCGAGTTCTCGAAGCTGACCTCAAAGTCGGCCGAGAACGCTTGGAAGCCTGGGAGCTCTGCCGCTGCGTCTCCGAGAATTATCGCGATGGCGTCGAACGCAAGCTGAATGTCCGGATGTTCCGTTGTGGCAAGCCCGGCGATTCGGCTTTCTTCTGACTCAGACCACGCGAACACCTCCTGCATCACCTCGCGGACGGCGCGTTGAGGTTGTTCATTGAGGTGATGTCCGGGCTGCGCGGCGCTTCGGCCTAGGAGCGCTGCCAATCCGTGCGTCATGTAGATCGCGGCGCTCGCGCCGGCATCCGGCGTCACCTGTTTCCAGACCCGCCGCTGCTCCCCCGCCGCCTCGATGGCGACCGATAGCGCTACCAGACCCTGCCCCGCGTATACCGTCGCACGCTGGGCATCGTTGAACAGATCGGGAACCGGCGTCTCGAGCATCAGTGGGCCTGTCCCAGAGATCTTGCCCAGCCGCTTCGCAATGCCCCAAAAGCGACGATCTTCAAGACTATTCCCGAGCATGGCCGCGACATTACGCTCAAAGCACCGAACCGGCCAGCACAAGCAAATCGAGCCGCGCGAGCGGGTTCGCATCAGGACAGCTCGCTCCGAGCTCCGCTTCTAACTCGTCGTACGAGCACGTCGCTAGAGCGCTCGCGAGCTCACGATCCGCCGCGTCACCACTCGGCAGGCCGGCAACGACCCGCTCGACGCGGCCCCAACGCTCCGCGGCGTCCAGGTCCCGCCAATTGAGGTCAGCGGCGCGCAGCAACGCCGCGAACCGGGCCTGAGCGGGCGGCGACAGCGTCACTCTGGGCCCCAGATCGCGGACAGCTCGTCGCCGGCGCCGCTGGCCGGCCGACGCGCCTCGAGCAATGCCCGAGCCGCCGACACCGACCCGCTCAGCGCCTGCTTCGACAGCACGCGCCGCAAGTCGTTGTCCGACAGTTCGTCCGGTAGCAGCGCGAGGTCGTACGGGCCGGCCTCAGCGTCGAGGAACGCCATCAGCGCGGCGCGGACAAGCTCCGAACGCCGCACACCGACCGCATCCGCGCGCTCATCCAGCCGCTCGATCAGCGCCAACGGGAGCCTCACCGACAACCTCAGCTCAGCAGACGGCATCCGTCACCCACTTTCGCTCGCGAGCGGTGTTTTTCGCCGCGAGGAGCCCGTCGCACCGATCCCCACTGGAAGTCGTGGTCATTGGAGGCCCCCCTGCCGAGGTGGGCGGCGCCGGTCATGCGGCCCGTCCGAGCGCGGTGAGGTCGGTTGGGGCCAGCGTGCCGTCGACCTGCGTGCTGCGCATGAGCGGCGGGAGGCCGCGGGCGCGGGCGGTGGCGGCGGCGCGGGCGAGGTCGCGCAGCGCGTCGGGGTCGGCGAGCCCGCCCGTGTCGCCGGGGCGCGTGGCGGCGATGAGCGCGAGCGCGCGACCGGTCACCGCCTTGTAGCCGGCGGCTGCGAGCTCGACGGCGGCGAGTGCCTGCTCGGCGTCGGCGCGGTGACGTGCGTGCTCTGCCTCGAGTTCGTGCAGCAGGTCGTCCTCGTGCCGCGCGGCGTAGGCGACGAGCTCGCGGTCGAGCGCGTCGATGGCGTCGACGAGCTCCCGCTCGTGGGCGGTCGCGGCCTGCGCCTGGGCGGCTGCCGCCTCGGCGGCCTTGGTGGCCTCGGCGTCGCTGCCGGCCTCGTCGAGTGCGATGGCGCGTCCGGCGGCCTGACGGCGGTGATGTTCGGCCTGTTCGGCTTGCTGGTCGGCGGCGCGGGCGGCGGCGCTGGCGTCGCGGACCCGGGCCCGCAGCTCGCCGCGGCGCGCTTGGAGCTTGGCGATCTGCTTCGCCGCCTTGCCGCGCGGGCGGTTGAACGTGGTGTCGGTGGTGAACATGGGTGGGCTGGTCCTCTCGGTTGGGCTAGCGGAACCGCTCGCTGCTCCACGTGGCGGCGCGGAGGCCTTGGACCTGCTTCCAGAATCCGGCCGCGTCGGCGTCAGCGGCCTGCTGTTCGGTGACGGGCTGGGCTTGGCCCTTGGCCTGGTCGACGGCTGCCTGTAGGGATGGCTCGCGCTGGCGGCCGGCGCCGCCGTCGACGCCGTCGGCTGCTTGCTGATGTCCCGCGACGCGCAGCTCGGCGGCGAGGTCGTCGGTGAATCGGTCGGTCATTTGGGGCCTTTCATGGTTGGTGGTCGAGTGACGTTCGGTTGGTCCGGGCCCGCCGCCGCGGCAGGGTCGCCGGCGGGTTCCCGGTCCGCCCGCTGGACCGCGTGAGCGGCTGACGGGCCCTCGGCCGGCGCGCCATCCCGATCGGCGGCCGAAGCTGTGTGGCGGTCGCGGAGCGCGGCGAGCGCGTCTCGGACCGTGATGACGTCGTCGGTGCGGCAGGTGACAACGGCGCCGCCGATGGTGGCCGGACGGTCGCGGCGCCAGCGGACCGGCACGCCGGGCAGGTGGCCCGGTAGACCATCGTGGCCCGTCGGCGGACGGGGCCGATGAGCCCGAGGACGCCGAGGACGGACGGATCGGGCGCGGGCAGGTGCTCAGGCTCGACGAGCCTGAGCTGCCGTTCGACCTCGCGCTCGTCGTGATCGGTGAGCACGACCAGTTGCTCGTCGGTGCGGTGGCGGCCGTTCATGCGGGCTGCCGTTCGATCCGCGCGTTGAAGCGCGCTTGGATGCGTGCCCGCTCTTCGTCGTCGACGCGCGCCCTGCCGTTCGTCCGCCCAACTTGCTGGACGAGCTTGAGCGCGAATGTCCGCAGCGGCGAGCTCGTACGCCACTCGGGATCGTGCATGGCAGCGTTGGCCTCGTGCACCGCCCGCTCGACGCCGTCGCGGTTGACCTCGGGGTTGGCGTTGAGCACGGACAGCACGCCGGCGAGAGGGACGCCGTTGCCGTCGCCACCCGTCAGGTTGTCGACGATCCACCCACCCATTCGCTCAGCGTCGGTCGGCTCGGGTGCGTTCGAGCGCTCGGTGGGTGGGTCAACGGATGGAACAGAGGATGGGTCAACGGACGGGTTATGGCGCGCTGTGCGCCTGGAGCGAGGCGCACTCTGCGTCTGGGACCCTGGCGCGCTCTGCGCCTGGGACGTGTGCACTGTGCGCCTGGGAGACGACGCCTTCCCTGGCGCGCTCTGCGCCTGGGGGACCGGGAGTTTGTAGATGCGAACGGGCTTCACGAAGCCGGCCTTGCCGGCGGGCTTCGGGCGGTCGCCGGTGTGGATGAGCAGGCCGGCCTTGCGGAGCCTCGCGATGGATCGCGTCACGGTTGCGCGGTCGTAGCCGGTGATGTCGGCGACCTTGGAGACGGACGGCCAGGTATCGGTGCCGTCGTGATGGGCCTTGTCGGCGAATACGAGCAGCACGAGTCGGTCGATCGGGCTCGCAACGGGGGCCTCGTACATGGCCCAGTTCATCGCCTCGACGCTCATGCCGCCGCCTTCTCGCTGCCGATGGGCAGCAGCGGGACCGTCGCGGGCCCCGTCGAATGTCGTGACGTCCCGGCCGGTGTGACGGAAGTCCTCGGCGTGGTAGATCTCGCCGGCGCCGGCTCGCGCCTGGGCGGTGTCGAAGGCAGCCTCAGGGCCCCACCGATGCGAACGGCGCCGAGCTCGTCGGCGCGTGCGTAGACCGTGCTCCGCGACACGCCGAAGCGGGCGCAGTAGCCGTCCACGGCGAGGTAGTCGGTGGCTGGCGGAGGCTGCTGGTCGTGGAGGTACTCGGCGACCTGGCGGGCGAGCTCGGCGAGGTCGTCGGGATGAAGCCTGGCCGGCGTCATGGCCGGACCGCCTCGACGTCGACCTCAGCACCTCGAGCGGTAGGAGGCAGGTAGGCGAAAGCCCACGGGGTCCGCCGCGGCGCCGGCTGGTCTACCGGCCGCGGCTCTGGTTCACCTGGTGGTTCGCTAGGCCCTGACGAGCCGGACTTCGCGCAGCTGCGTTGAGAGCGACGGGCGGGCCGTCCAGCGCCGCGCGGGCGCGGGGCCGTGCGGCTATTGGCCGGGGCGTGGCCCCGTCGGCGGCGATGGACTGCGGCGAATGTCTCGCGGCGGCAGTGCTCGCGCAAGGCCTGTCGGACGATGCGGGCGTTGTGGGCTTGGACCTCGGGGCGCATCATCGCGGCACACGTGCGGGCGTAGGCGACCCGCTCGTTGTCGTAGTGAGACCAGTCCGCGGGGTCGTAGTCCTCGCGGCTGTTGCCGGTGCTCCATTCGTGCAGGTCCGCGAAGCGCTCACAGGCAAAGTCGTACGGCGCCGGTGCGTGCCCGAACGTCCGGAGCTTCGGACCAGCGTCTACTTCGGGCGGCATGGCGTCTGTGGGGTGGTGGTGATGATCATCTGCGTGGGACCCTACGCACGGGCTCGGACATGGAGGCCAGAACGACGAGAGGCCCGCCTGAGCGGGCCCCCCGTTGAGATGATCGGTGCGGCACCACCCGCAACGCCATCGGGGAACATAGCCCCCGGGTCGGATGCTGCCGTGCCGCTAGGCGTAGGGGCCGTCGCGGTAGCGGAAGCTGCCGCGCCACCCGCCGCGGCAGCGCCACCGCGCGCGGGCAACGAGGTGCTCGGCGGACCGGCTGTGGTTGATGCGGACGGTGACAACGCAGTGCCAGCCGCCGACGTACCAGTTGGTCGTGCCGGACTTGAAGGCGACGCGCTCGTCGGCCATGAAGAAGCCACGGACGACGGCGTAGGCGCGGCCGCAGTCGATGGCGTCGCGGGCGTAGACCTTGGCGTTGCCGCGGCTCTTGCAGGCGGCGGCGGAGGCCGGCGCCGGGGCGGCGACAACAGCGAGGGCGGCGAGGACAAGCACGAGGCGCTTCATGGCCCGAGAAACGAGTCGCAGGACGCGGACTTGCGTCGCGCGCGCGTGCACTGCGAGCGCTCCGCTCGACTCGTCCGGCGCCTCGGGCACGATGCCGCAGGGTGGATGGCCATCTCGCTCACGCTGCGGCAGGCCAGCAGGCGTTTCCGTTCGCAGCCGGCGCGTGCTATGTCCCGACCATGGTGGGTACCTACCGTCCTGTGGCTTCCTTATCATGCGAACATGCGTTCGATACTCCGGTCAGCCTCGTGAGCGCGCGAGAAACAGCAGCTGTGCTGGCACTTCTTGCCCGACGTGAGCGTGATATCGCCTGGAATCGACTCGCCGGCGCGATCGAGGAAGAGGGGAGCGCGCTCGAACTCCTCGACGCACTCGACAGCGCCAACGGCGACCGGCTCTTCGCCGACCCCGATGATTCGCGGGACACGCTCGACCAGCTCGAGGAGCGCGTGCACGAGTACGAGCGCGAGGGGATCAGACTCGCAACCGTTCTGGACGACGCCTATCCAGACAACCTGCGAATGGTGCACGATCGGCCTCCCGCGCTATTCATTCGGGGCACCCTCGCCTCGGATGACGATAAGTCGGTGGCAGTGGTCGGCACGCGGAAGGCGAGCGACTATGGGCTCGCAATGACGCGCGAGATCGCGAGCGGACTGGTCGCCGCCGACTATGTCGTGGTGAGCGGACTCGCTGAGGGAATCGATACAGCGGCGCATACCGCGGCGCTTGACGCCGGCGGCCGTACCGTGGCGGTCGTCGGCACCGGGCTTCGCCACCACTTTCCTAAGGTCAACGTGGACCTACAGGACCGCCTCGCGGACGAGCACGCCGTGGTGTCGCAGTTCTGGCCGGACCAGGGGCCGCGGCGGTGGACATTCCCGCAGCGCAATGCCGTCATGTCCGGGTTCGCTCGGGCGACGGTCGTCGTCGAGGCGTCGAATACCAGCGGCGCAAGGATGCAGGCTCGCCTCGCGAGTGAACATGGTCGGCCCGTGTTCCTGCTTGAGTCGCTGCTGGGACATGACTGGGCGCAGAAGGCGGCGGAGCGGTCCGGCACGTATGTCGTACGCGGCGTCGAGGACGTTCTCACAGCCCTCGAGCGCCTCTACAGCGAGCAGCTGACACTTAACACCTGAGGGGACGCTCCGCAGCCATGGCGCTGTCGGTACACGAGGCTGCAAATACGTACGTCAGCGCCATGCGCAACATGGCTCCGGCTGGTCCCGGCGTCTGTACGACGTGCCACACCTTCGTTGATCTGCCGTGGTCTCAGTGCTACGCCTGCGGACATTCGTGGGCATCGGCGGACGTGGTGGTGCCCATCACCTACAGCGAGCATCTTGGCCAGATCCACACTGTGCTTCGCAAGTACAAGGACGGATCGCCGGCGGGGCAAGTGCATCTGATGAACCGGCTAGCCGCCGTGCTGTGGCTCTTCCTGCATGGCCATGGGCGCTGTGTCGGCCGCGCTGGAGGCGCCGCGGGTGACTTCGACGTCGTGACCGTAGTTCCCTCGGGCCAGTTCGCGAGGGACGCGGCACGCGGCAACCTTCGCACGGTCGTCGGCAAGGCATGCGTGGCGACGGCGCCCTTCGAGATCTTGCTCAAGCCGACCGGTCAGGTCCAGGGCCGACTTGTCAGCCCGGATCGGTACACGGCGACCCGGCGGCTGAGCGGGCTTGATGTCCTCCTTGTCGACGACACTTGGACCACCGGCGCCAGCGCGCAGTCGGCGGCTTGGAGTCTCAAACAGGCCGGCGCAAGCACTGTCTCGGTCGTCATCATCGGGCGCCACCTCAATCCGGACTGGGAAGTACAAGGCACCACAAGCGGTGCGCTGCTCGCCGGCTTGCCGAAGAGGTTCGACTGGACGTCCTGCGCCGTTCATCCCTGAGGCGCACGCGGACATTGGCTGCGTCTGCCCTAGTTCTGCCCGAAATGCCGATGCCAGGCAGCACGGGCCGGAATCACCGATTACCCCGATTTGGCTACACGAGGATCTTTCTGCGCCTTGGAGCCGAACGGAGCTAGGGGCGTGAGAGTCCTTCTAAGCGGCAGGTCCCTGGTTCGAGTCCAGGTGGGGGCGTGGGACGGGCGAGCCGACGCGCTTCACCGGTGCTTCACGACAGGTGATAGCGGCCATAGGAGTCGCGGCGGGCACACCGATAGCCGTATCGTCGATACTGGCGGTTGTAGCGGCGGGCGCAGTACTGCCCGCGCTGCAGGCACTTGTGCTGGCGTCCGATCACGGCGTGGGCGTATCCGGATGAGCATGTCTTCGCCGCGATGGCGAGCGGGGGGTTCGCCGATGACACCGCTGGTACGGCAGCTGGGAGCCCACCAAGCGACCCCGCGAGGGAGATACCGACCAAGAGCTTCTTCATGTCTGGGTGAACGACCAGGCGCCCGAAAGCTTGAGACTCGAGTAGCGGTCACTCGAGACCCGCCCTCTCCGCGAACCGACAGAGCATGTTCACCAACCGCATCTGCTCCACGCTGGCGCACCGCGTCCGCAGCAGCCGCGGCGAGCAGACGACGACTGCCATCGCCTGTGCACGCGAGACCGCGACGTTGAGCCGGTTGCGGCTGAAGAGGAAGTCCATGCCGCGCGGCACGTCGTCGCCCGAGGAGCTCGTCATGGAGAAGAAGACGACGGGCGCCTCCTGGCCCTGGAACTTGTCGACCGTGCCGACTCGCGCGCCGTCCGGCAGCGCAGCCCGGAGGCAGCGGACCTGGGCGTTGTACGGCGCGACGACGAGGATGTGCTCGAGCGTGAGCGCGCGCGTCACGCCGTCCCGGTCGGTGTAGCTGCCGCCGTCCAGCAGCCGCGACACCTCGAGCGCAATCGCCGTCGCCTCGTCGGGTGAGGACTGCCGGCACCCGTCGTGCTCGACGGCGAGCATCCGCAGGCCCGCCCCCGCGAGCCCCGGCGAGGCGACGCGCTGCAGCCGGGTACCGGCGAGCGGCTCGAGCTTGCCGTCGTACATCGTGTCGGACACGAAGGCGCAGACGTCGGGGCTCATGCGCCAGGTCGTCTCGAGGAACACGCCGCGGTCCGCCGCGATGGTGTCCGCGCCGGCGAGCAGGTGCTCGAGAACCGAGGCGCCGGCGCCGTCGGGGTGCGTGCCCTGGCTGACGTGGGCGAGCTGCTGCGGGTCGCCGAGCAGCACGACGCTGTTGGCGGCGAGCGAGACCGCGAGCGCGTCGGCGAGCGACATCTGGCCCGCCTCGTCGACGAAGAGCACGTCGACGCTGTCGCGCATGCGCTCCGACGCCCACAGCCAGGCGGTGCCGGCGACGAGCTGGACGTCCTCCTCCTCGGCCGGCGGGTACGCCTGGTTGTCGGTCACGAGCTCGATGCGGTCGCTGCCCGTGTGGGCGCACTCGAGGTCGTCGCCGGGCTTCTGCCGGCCGCGGAAGTCGAGCCCCTCGTTGTCGGCGGTGTCGTCGAGCTCGGCCAGGAGGTTCGTGATCGCCTTGTGCGACGTCGCGATGACGCCCACCCGCTTTCCGGCCCGGATCAGGTCGGTCGCGAGCCGGGCGCCCGTGTAGGTCTTGCCGGTGCCCGGCGGGCCCTGGATGACGAGGGCGGTGCGGTCGAGCCCGCGGACCTGCCGGCGGAGGACCCCGAGGTCGACGGAACCGCCGGCGAGGGGCGGCGTCCCGGAGACCAGTCGCGGCGGTCGGCGCAGGAGCATGTCCGCCGCGGCGGTCTCGCCCAAGCCACCGGTGACGACGCCCTGGGCAAGCTCGAGCAGGGCGTCCTGCTGCGCCGCGGTGCCGTACGCGCCTCCGGGGATGAGGGTCCGAGGCCAGGGCTTGTCGAGCGACGCCTTCCCGCGCTTGATCCACACGACGCCCTCGTCGTCGACGCGCACGACGTTCGACTTGCCGCCGGTGATCGGGTCCTCGTAGGAGCCGGGCCCGAGCTTGAACGGCTGGGCCGGGAAGCGCAGCGGCGTGACGATCGACTGCTTGTCCGGATATGGAGTCAGGTCGTCGGCCAGCCGGAGGTCGCCGATCGCCTCGGAGTCCTCGTCGCGCAGTTGCTCGACCGTCATCTCCCGCCGGGCGAAGTACGCCCACCAGGCAGGCTTGGCCTCGCGCTCGTGGTAGGCGAGCAGCTCGCCGAGGAGCTGGTGGTCGGGCTCGTCGCCGAGCGCCTCCCGCAGCTCGGCCACGCGCGCGCGCCGCATCTGGGTCGCCTCGGGCGGGACGTACGTCGGCAGCGGCTGCAGCGCGCCGATGTCGACGTCGAACGCGGCCTCGGCCTCGCGCCGCCGCTCGCCGAGCCAGTCGCGCAGCTCGAGCGTCGAGCGGCAGTCGTTGGCGTTGTAGACGCGGATCGCCTCGAGCTCGGCGTCGTCGCCGCCCTCGTTGTACGCCTGCCAGTGCCGTAGCGAGCCCATCCCGCTGCGCAGCTCACCGACGCGCTCGAAGCCGAAGGCCGGCTCGATCGCCTTGAGGCTGTAGCTCTCGGTCCCGATCCGCATCGACTGCCGGACGACGGCGTAGAGGTCGACGAAGACCTCGCGCCGCAGCAGCTCGTCGAGCTCGTGCTCGCGCGTCGCGTGGCGCTGGGCGAGCTGCTTGAGCGTCGTCGGCTCGTAGTGGTTGTAGTGGTAGACGTGCAGCGCCGGATCGGTGTGCAGACGGGCGGTGATCCAGTCGATCCAGGTCTCGAGGTTCGCCTTCTCCTCGGCCTCGCCGTGCGCCCACAGCGCCCAGTAGCCCTCGTCCGCGGTCCAGGTCCCGAACAGGTACTGCAGCCCGGCGTCGCCCCAGAACTGGTCGCCCTCGAAGTCGAAGAAGACGTCGCCCGGGGAGGGGACGGGCAGGCGGCCGAAGCCGCGGGCGGCGACGGGTTCGAGCAGCTCGTACTCCGGGCGGTCGAGACCGCGGCTGGCGACTTGCAGGGCCGCCTGCTGGCGCAGACCGGCGAGGGTCTGACGGGCGAGGCGGTCGACCTTGACCGTCGGCTCGAGCCCGGCCACCGCGGTGACGGTCGGAACGCCGACCGCCTCGAGCTTGAGTCCCTGGTCGCGGTTGAGGCCGGCGACGAGGCAGAGGTGGTCGTCCGCGCGCCGGCGGTCGCGGCAGTGCTTCCACCACGGGCAGAACTCGCAGTCGGCGACGGGATACGGGTAGGCGGGCTCGGCCCCGGCGGCAAGCTCGCCACGCCGCTGCTCGAAGTGCGCGACGACCTGGGCGGCGTAGGCCTCGAACTCCTCCGGCGCGAACGGCGGCCGCTCGCCGCTGCCCAGGATGAGGTGCATGCGGCGCGGGCGCAGGCCCTGGAGCTGCTCGAGCTGCTCCGTGTAGAAGAGCAGCTGGAAGACGTAGTCCGGGCGCGGGTGGGTGGAGAGCTTCGCGTCGTGGACCTCGTAGGAGAAGCTGCCGAGCCCCGACGGGGTGTCGAGGCGGATCAGGAAGTCGGGGAAGCCGACCCGGTCGCCGTCGCGGAAGCAGGCCTGGTGGATGACCTCGCGGCCGTCGCGCATGGCCTCCCTGGTGAGGGCGGCGCGCTCCGTGTGTGGCCCGTCCGTGGGGATGGCGACGACGTCGCGGCCCTCGTCGCGCAGCGTCTGCAGGAACGCCGCCTCGTGGCGCTGGCCGCGCTCCATGATGAGCTGCGCGTCGGGATGGGTGTCGCGCGGCCTGGCGAGCTCGCCGCGGCGCTCGAGGATGTCGAGGTAGGTCCGGTGCTCGCAGCCGAGGAAGTCGTTGAGCCGGCTGGGGGAGGTCAGGACGGTCATGCCCTTGGTAGGTCGGGGCGGGGCGACGGTGTCTGACATCGGTGGTGGTAACGGCGCGTACGGGGCAGAACTTGTGCCGCGGCGTCAGTACGGGAACGACGGGCTCTCGTCCTCGTCGCTCGTTGAGTGAGGACAGTGCCGTACCGCGTGCTCGAGAGCTTCGCGGCACTACAAGAACGCGGAGCGCCGAAGCGGCGTAGGGTCGAGACAATGAGTCGCTACGTCGTGATCCGGGAGGGTGTCGAAGGAGTCGAGCGTCTCGTAGAGGAGAGCGCCGTGCCAACGGAGGCGGCGCTCCACGAAGTCCTCATGCGACACCCCTCACTCGTCCCCGCGGCCGATCTCGGATTCGGCCGCGTGGTCACCGTAGGCTTCGAAGCCAGCCTCGCTTCGGGCAGCGCTGATCTCGTCCTGCTCGACGAGGACGGGCGAATCTGCATCGTCGAGGTCAAGAAGGAAGGCAATCCTGATACACGGCGAGTCATCGCCCAATTGCTCGACTACGCCGCGGCACTGTGGGGCTTGACGACTGAGGAGTTCGACCGGGCGGTCCTGCGTCGCAAGCTTGGTGAGGACGACCCTCGCACCCTCCGCGAGTTCATCGCGGAGGAGTTGGTCGCCGAGGATGATGATCCTGAGGACCGGGCGGAGCGAACCGTCGAAGGCCTTGGTGAGAGGTTGCGCACCGGCGACTTCGCTCTAGTTCTCGCCGCCCCGACAATCCCGACAGGCGTCGAGCGCGTCATCGAGTACTTGAACGCGCGGGGGTTCTCGGTGTACGGATTGGAGGTCGACTACTTCTCCGGCGATGTCGAGGCGTTCGTCCCGCGCGTGGTTGTCCGGCCGAGCCTCGGTGGCCGGATCGCTGGTCAGGACGCGAAGGCGACCAGCCAGCCGATGGATTCCGAAACCTACATCTCGTCGTTGCCGGAGGCGGCCCAAGAGCCGGTCCGTCGCTTCTGCGAAGAGATCGAAGCCGCTGGCGACGGTGAGCTGCAATGGCGCGGCTATGGGGCGCGCGTACGAGTCAGAGGCGAGAACGGTCCGAGGGTCGTCGTCAATCTCGATGGCGAGCACTTGTGGCTCACCGTGGGCGAGGTCAGCGGACTTGATCCCCAGGCTGGCGTGCGGGCGGCCACGCGCTTGGAACAAATCTCCGGTGCCAGAGTCAGGAAAACGTATGGGCTGCTGAAGTGGACGACTGCACCGACCGAGCGGGTAGAGGACTGTCTGGGCGTCGCCCGCGACCTGGTGCGCGAGCTCGCAGTTGCAGGGCTGCGCTCAGATGATTCCTCGCCCTCGTGAGCTGAACTTGCCGCCGGTGACTTGCTCTCATCGCCGCCGCGACGGCCGCACCACGCACGCTCCCGCACGGGCTGACTCACCGGCGTACGCGCACAGCTGCACGAGCTCGTCCTCGACGATGAGACCCGTGCCGCCGCCCGTGGGCGAGGCCACCGCGACCGACTCGCCGATCCCGACCGCCCGCGAACGGCGCGTCGAGCCGCCCAGGACGCCGGCGAGGAACGCGTCGACGTGCGCGCGCTCGGGACGCGCGGCCGTCGACGCCGACGAGCTAAGCGCGTCGAGCGCGTACCCGCCGACGAGCGGGCCGTGCAGCGCGGCGAACACGTCCGCGCGGCTCACGAGGTCGAGGACCGTCGGGCGCCCGTCGAGCACAGCCACCGCCCCTAGCTGGCCGTCGCGGCGATTGATCGCGCCGCGCAGGTCGTCGAGCTCGTCCCCTCGATCGCGGGTGATGTCGGGCATCGCGGCCGTCGGGGACGCCACGTGGAGCTCCTCTAGCTTGTCCTCGACCGTCTCCCAGACCTCGCCCTGATCGGCGCGCGCCTCGAGGCCGACGGCAAGCGCCCGGCGCATCGCCTCGCTCTTGCGCCGCCGCAGCTCAGCAAAGGCGGCGTGGGTCCCGGGCGTGAACGCCTCTCCATGGCGGGTGCCGTCCCAGCGGCCGGCCTCGACGCAGCTGACCGGCACGCGCAGCTGCGCCCCGGCGGGGACGAGGACCGCGTGGTCGACAGTCCGGTCCTGCTGGGCGCCGAGCAGCAGCTCGCCCTCGTAGAGCAGGACGGGCTGGTCGAGCGGGTTGGACACGAGCAGGTCGTTGACCGAGGCACCGTCGGACAGCTCGGTGACCGTCGCGCCGAGCGCGGCGGCCTCGGCGAACGCGCGGTACTCGAGCCGCGGTGCGGCGCCGAAGAGCGGGAAGACGGCCAGCGGGCCGGCGACGTCGGGCTCGCCGACGGTCAGCTGGGCGGCCAGGGACTGTGAGGTGAACGGCATGGGCGGCTCCTTCGGTCGGGGTCGTCCCCTGGAGTCGCGACCGCGTCGCGCGTTCTGACACGTCAGGATCCCGCCACCGCTGCCGACCACCCGGCCATGTGGTTGTTCAGCACCCTCGGCTTCTTCTCCGTCGTCGCCCACCGGGACCATCCGGACGCGCTGATCGTCCGCGCCCGCGTCCGGGGCGACCTCGAGAGCCTGCGCGACGAGCTGTTGCCCGATCTCGAGCTCGAGGAGCTCGAGACCGCCGACTACCGCTTCCGCGCGCACCTCTCACGCGATGAGTGGGCGCACGCGGCCGAGCGCCTCGCCGCGAGCGTCGACTACGACAACTTCAAGGACGCCGTCGCCCGCCGCCAGGGCGACGACCGCGCGCATCGCTACCTGCAGGTCTGGTCGGTCATGCGCGAGCTTCAGGAGGGCTGACAGCGCGCGCAGGCCCGCGCGTGGGGGAGGGCACGGCGCAGCGCGTCGGGATCGGTCGCGCACCACTTGGGCTGGCGCGTCCGGGGCCGGCCGGGCTGCGCGGGCCCCGCGAGATAGCTGCAGGCGGCGCGATGGAGGCGACCGTCGAGCGTCGCGAGCGACTCCGTCACGACGTGCCCGTCGGCCGCGTGGGCGGCGCGCCAGGCGTCGTAGCCGCGGTCGTTCCAGAAGAAGCCCTCGAGCGGCTCACCGTGCTCGAGCACGGCCGGCGAGCGGATGGCGCGGAAGAGCGCCCGCTCCGTGGCGACGCGCGACCCGCCGAAGCGCTCGCACAGCTGCTGGAGATCGCCGCCGAGCCGTGCGTGCTCCATCCGCACGAGCACGTCGGGGAAGAGCAGGCCACCGGCGAACAGGCTCGCTTCCTCCTCCATGTCGGGCGCATCGCCGTCGAGCGCGTCGAGCGCGACGGCGTGCGAGCGGCAGAAGACGCGCCGGTGCGGCTCGCGGTGCAGGACCCAGTGGCCGAGCTCATGGCCGACGGTGAAGCGCCGCCGACCGGGGGAGGCGGCCGCCTCGTCGCGGTTGACCCAGATCTCGCGCGCGTCGACGACGAGCAGGCCGGAGAGCGCGTCGGCCTCGGGCGCGCCCGGGAGAGCCGACAGGTCGTCGTGCTCGCCCACCCGCAGGCCGAACCACGAGTCGGCGATCTCCTCGACCGGCACGGGAAGGCTGGCGCCGTCCCACACGTGTCGAGGCAGGGAGACGAGCAGCTCGAGCGCGGCGATCTCGGGGGGAGACGGCACCGCGTCAGTATCCCCACCGGCCGGTAGCCTCGCGCCATGGATCCGGCGCTCGAGCAGCTCATCCTCGAGCGGCTCGGCGACAGCGACCTGCCCGAGGCCGCGCAGGACCTCGTCCTCGCCGCCTGCGAGGGCGCCGCCGAGCTCGAGCGGGCGATTGGGGGCGACGCCGCGCCGCGCAAGACCGACGCGGCGCAGCTCGAGCTCACCGAGGCCCCGCCCGGCGCCTACCTGGAGTCGGTCGCGGTGCAGGGCTTTCGCGGCGTCGGCGAGGCCGCGACGCTTCCCCTGACCCCCGGGCCGGGCCTGACCATCGTCGCGGGCCGCAACGGCTCGGGCAAGTCGTCCTTCGCCGAGGGCCTCGAGCTGCTCATGACCGGCGCGAGCACGCGCTGGGCGACGCGCACGGCGGTCTGGCGGGAGGGCTGGCAGAACCTCCACTTCGACGGGCCGACGATCGTCGAGGCGGCCGTCCTCGTCGACGGGCAGCCGGGTCGCACGAAGCTCCAGCGCTCGTGGGCGCACGGCGAGGCGCTCTCGCCCGGCGACTGCGCCGTGACCACGGGTGACGGCACCCAGACGACGCTCGACGCGCTCGGCTGGCCCGCTGCCCTCTCCCGCTACCGGCCCTTCCTCTCCTTCAACGAGCTCGGCCAGATGTTCGACGAGCTCAAGACGATGTACGACGCGCTGTCGGCCATTCTCGGCCTCGACGACATCGAGGCGCTCGCCCTCGCGCTGCGCGACGCCCGGCTCGCGCGCGATCGCGAGGCCAAGGCGCTGCGCCAGCGGCTCAAGGACCTCACGCAGCGGCTCGCCGCCATCGACGACGATCGCGCGCGCACCGTGTCGGCCGCGCTCGCCGCCGACCCGCCCGACCTCGACGCGGTCGAGCTCACTCTGGACGGCGTCGACGCCGGCACCGACCTGCACACCTTGCGCGACCTCGCGGCTCTGCGCGCCCCGACCATCGAGGCCGTCGACGGGGCACTCGAGGCGCTGCACGAGGCCCGCAAAGGCCTCGAGGCGTGCGCCGGAACGGACGCCGGCCGTGCGGCGAGCCTCGCGAAGCTCCTCGAGACCGCACTCGCCCACGACGAGCAGCACGCCGACGGCGACTGCCCGGTGTGCGGGACGACCGGCGTGCTCGACGAGGCCTGGCGGCTCGAGAGCGCGCGTGCCGTCGCGCGCCTGCAGGACGACGCGGGCGCCGCCCTGCGCGCCGAGCAGGCCGTGCGGACCGCGCGACGCCGTGTGAGCGACCTGCTGCCCGCGCAGCCGCCGCCCACGGTGAGCCGGGCGCGCGACCTCGGGCTCGACCCGAGCCCGCTGGAGGACGCCTGGGACGGCTGGCACGCGCAGCGCGACCGGCTCGACGACCCGGCCGAGCTCGCGCGGGCGCGCGAGGAGCTCGACCGGCTCCGCGACGCGGCGGCCGGCCTCGCCGCCGCCGCGACGGAGCAGCTCGAGCAGCGCGAGGACGCGTGGCGCCCGGTCGCGGTGGAGCTCACCCGCTGGCTGCCGGAGGCGCGCTCGGCGGTGCGAGCCACGGCGGCGCTGCCGACCCTGAAGGCCGCCGAGGCCTGGGCGCGCGACGCGGCCGCCGCCCTGCGCACGCAGCGCCTCGAGCCGATCGCCGGCGCCGCGAAGGCCAACTGGGAAGCGCTGCGCCAGGGCTCCAACGTCTCGCTCGAGGGCTTCCACCTGCGCCGCCGGGGCAACAATCGCTCGGCTGAGGTCGACGTGCGCGTCGACGGCTCCGACGCCTCGGCCTTCGGCGTCATGAGCCAGGGCGAGCTGCACGCGCTGGCGATCTCCGTCTTCCTTCCGCGCGCGGCGCTGGCCGAGAGCCCGTTCCGGTTCATGGTCATCGACGACCCGGTGCAGTCGATGGACCCGTCCAAGGTCGACGGGCTCGCGCGCGTGCTCGAGTCCGCCGCCCGCAGCCGCCAGGTCGTCGTCTTCACCCACGACGAGCGGCTGCCCGAGGCGGCCCGCCGGCTCGGCCTGGACGCGACGGTGCTCGAGGTCACGCGCCGGCCGGGCTCGGTGGTCGAGGTGCGCGAGTCGCGCTCGCCGGTCGAGCGCTACCTCGAGGACGCCCGGGCGCTCGTGCGCAGCGAGGGGGTGCCCGCTGAAGTCGCCGAGCGGGTCGTGCCCGGCTTCTGCCGCCACGCGCTCGAGGCCGCGTGCTCGCAGGCCGTGCGCCGCCGCCGGCTCGGCCGCGGCGACGCGCACGCCGACGTCGAGGCGACGCTCGCCGACGCCACGAAGCTCTACCCGCGGCTCGCGCTCGCCCTCCACGACGACGAGCAGCGCACGTCCGACGTCCTCAGGACGATCGGAAACCGCTTCGGCAAGCAGCACATCGGGACGGTCAAGCTCGTCAACCAGGGCGCACACGAGCCGGTCGGCGTCGACCTCCGCGACCTCGTGCGCGACACCGGCGTGCTCGCCCACCAGCTCGCCGACGCGCAGTGACCGCGGCCGAGTTGCTCGCGGCCGCCCGGACGCTCGTCGACACGCGCGGCGACGAGCTCACCGGGCTGTGGCCGCGAGCCGCCGCGCTCGCCGGCCGGCAGGCGCTGGAGGCGGCGCTCGACGACCTGTGGGCCGTGCGCGCGCCGGGCCTCGAGGCCGCGAGCGCCCGCGCCCAGCTCGACTGCCTGCCGGACTACCTCGGCGACCGCCGGCTGGCCGGCGAGGCGGCCTCCGCCTGGGCCGCGCTGTCGACGGCCTGCCACCACCACGACTACGAGCTCATCCCGACGGCCGACGAGCTGCAGGCGCGCTTCGCCGTCGTCGAGCGATTGGTCGCCCGGGTGGGCGTGACCGCACCCCGCCCGTCATCCGTCCGACCTGCTTGACGCCGCCCGGAGGAGGCGGCAGGGTAGCGGCGACCCGCCAATTTCATCCGGAGGTCGTTCATGCGGAGGTTGTTCAGCCGGCGCCCGTCGCCCGCGCTCGCCGTCTCGCTCGTCGCACTGTTCGTGGCCCTCGGCGGCACGTCGTACGCCGCCATCGTGATCACGAGCAAGAACATCAAGAACGGCACGATCCGCGGTCGTGACGTCCACAAGAGCACGCTCACTGGCCGCAACGTCAAGAACCGCTCGCTGACGGCCTCCGACGTCAAGAACAACACGCTCACGAGCAAGCAGATCGCCGAGTCCAAGCTCGGGACGGTGCCCTCGGCGGCGACCGCCAACGACGCGACGCAGCTCGGCGGCAAGCCGGCGAGCGCCTACGGGGCGGCCAGCCGCTGGGTCCTCATCTCGAGCACCGGGACGATCCTCGCCCAGTCCGGCGGCTTCGCGGCGCCGAGCCACGTCGCCGCAACCGGGATCTACACCGTCGGCGTCGGAGCGAGCGCCGCGAACCTCCCCCTCACCGCGACGGTGAACTATGGGACCCCGGGCGTGGCCGTCGTGGCGCCCTGCGGCGGCACGGCGAACAACCCAGGGGGCATCAACTGCAGCGGCATCAACAGCCCGACGCAGGTGATCGCCCGCACGTACAACCTCGCCGGCGGACTCACCGATCGCACGTTCTACCTGACGATCGGCTGACTCCGGGCTGGGCGCGGCGCTCCGGCGCCGCGCCCGGACCAGCGCACCGCCAGGCAGTACAGCCCGCATCTCGGCGAGGCGGCTTCCGCCTTCGCTCTCACTTCGCGCGGTCAGGCAGGCACGGTGGGACGACGCGGCGGACGCGCAGCCGAGCTACTGGCCGTGCACCTTGTCCGCGTCCCGCCCGGACGACCGCCGGCGCGCAGGCGTCCGATGACGGCCTGCGGCTAGGCCGCGGCGCGCAGGTCGAGCCGGTAGAAGCGCGGGTCGATCAGGTCGGCGCGCGACCAGTCGATGTCGGCCGCGGCCGCGGCGCGGCCGAGGGCGCGCCCGCGCTCGATCGGCACCGGCCCGCGGACGGCGACGCCGCCGGCTGCGAGGGGGTGCTCGGCGCGGCGGGCCGCGGTGACGCTGGCGAGGGTCTGCTGGCGCTTGGTCTTGAGAAGGGGCATTCCGGGGGTCTCCGTTCGGCGTCCGTGCCGTTCGTGGTTCGTTCCCATTGAACGCTGCGGTTCGCCGTTTCTTGCGCTTCGTCGGACGGCCTGCCGGATCGGGTCGGCGTCAACATCCGTCCAGAGCCAGTCGTCGCAAGCCAGCATTGGGCGCCCCCATCGTTGGGGTAGCCGTGACCAAGCTCATCAAAGGCGCGACGGCGGTCTTGCTGCTTCTCGCGATCGGTGCGTTCCTCGGCATGGGCCTTCAGGCGCGAGAGGCGACCGGACCGACCACGGCTCGGGCGGCGGCGTCGACGCCCACACTGAGACCCACGGCGACGGCGCGGCACCGGCGTCCGCGCCCTCGTCCCCGCGCCTCCACGACCGCGACCGCGACCCCGGCTGGAACGCCGGCGCCTCCAGCGCCGGCGTTCGAGTTCTGCGACACCAACATCCGCGCCCGAACTCCGACGACGAGCTGTCCCTTCGCGGAGAACGTCTTCTACGCCTACTACCGGGAGACCGCGGGCTACGGCGGGGCCGCGAGCGTGCAGGCCTGGAGCCCCATCACCCGTCGGACGTACCGCCTCGAGTGCACCGCAGCCGTCGTCTGCGCGTCGGCAGACGGCGCCGAGGTTCGCTTCCCGGCGGCCGCCGTCGAGGCCTACGACGCGGACCAGGCCGACGCCTACGCGCGGACGCACGACGTCGGTCCCGACGCGGCTCCCGACGACGAGACCCAAGGCCTGGGCAGCGGGGAGGGGCCGAACCCGTCCAACGAGATTCCCAACTACGACGAGGGCAACGGCTACCCGGTCCGATGCTCCGACGGCATGTGGTCGAGATCTGGCGGCCTCCAGGGCGCATGCTCCGGCCACGGGGGCGTCGGCTGAGCCACCCTCACTCCGCCGCGTCGGCGTGCTCGAGCAGCAGCGCCCGCTCGCGCGCGTTCTGCGTCATGGCCGCCGCCCGCTCGTACTCGGCCCGGGCCTCCGCGCCGCGGCCGAGCTTCGCGAGCAGGTCGGCGCGGACGCTCGCGAGCAGGTGGTAGCCGTCGAGCGCGCCGGTCTCGGCGATCGCGTCGGCGAGCTCGAGGCCGGCCGCCGGGCCGAAGGCCATGCCGAGCGCGACGGCCCGGTTGAGCTCGACGACGGGGGATGGGGCGATCTGCGAGAGCGCGTCGTAGAGCGCCGCGATGCGCGGCCAGTCCGTCGCCTGCGGCGTGCGGGCCCGCGCGTGGCAGGCGGCGATCGCGGCCTGCAGCGCGTACGGGCCGAGGGTCCCGCCGAGCGCCTCGACGCGGTCGAGCGCCTTGAGGCCGCGGCCGATCAGCACGAAGTCCCAACGCGAGCGGTCCTGGTCGAGCAGGAGCACCGGCTCGCCGGCCGGCCCGAGCCGCGCGCGCAGCCGCGAGGCCTGGAGCTCCATGAGCGACGCCAGCCCGTGGACCTCCGGTTCGCCGGGCGCCAGCCCCTGCAGCACGCGTCCGAGCCGCAGCGCGTCCTCGCACAGCGCGGGCCGCGTCCAGTCCTCGCCGGCGGTCGCCGCGTAGCCCTCGTTGAAGATCAGGTAGACGACCTCGAGCACGGCCGGCAGGCGCTCGGCGAGCTCGGCGCCGCGGGGCACCTCGAAGGACACCTCCGCGGCGGCGAGCGTCTTCCTGGCCCGCACGATGCGCTGGGCGAGGGTCGGCTCGGGCACGAGGTAGGCGCGCGCGATCTCGGCCGTCGTGAGCCCGCCGACCAGGCGCAGGGTCAGCGCGATGCGCGCCTCGAGGGAGAGGACGGGATGGCAGCAGGCGAAGATGAGGCTCAGCAGGTCGTCGCCGACCTCGTCGTCGAGCGCCGCGTCGAGGTCGGCGCCGTCACCGCCGTGGCGCTCGAGGTCGCGGCCGAGCTCCTCGTGCTTGCGCCGCAGCGTCGCGTCCCGGCGCAGCCGGTCGATCCCGCGGTGCTTCGCGGTGGCCATGAGCCAGGCGCCCGGGTTGTCCGGGACGCCCGCCTGCGGCCAGGTCTCCAGGGCGGCGACGAGCGCCTCCTGGGCGAGGTCCTCGGCGGCGCCGACGTCGCGCGTCAGCCGCGCGAGCCCGGCGATCAGGCGGGCCGACTCGATCCGCCAGACCGCGTCGATCGCGCGATGGGCCTCGGGCGCCGCCACGCCCGCGATTGCAGCACACGCGGTCACCCGGCGGGGGCGTCCTCGCCGAAGTCGTCGGCCTCGAAGACCTGGCGCAGCTCGACCTCGAAGGCGTTGTCCTCGGGGTTGGGGATCCGCCGGGCCCACTCGATGGCCTCGTCGCGGGTGCGGACCTGCAGCAGCCACCAGCCGGCGATCAGCTCCTTCGTCTCCGCGAACGGCCCGTCGACGACGGTCGTGGCCCCGCCGGGGGAGAAGGAGACGCGCGCGCCCTTCGAGCTCGGCTGCAGGCCCTCGCCGGCGAGCATGACGCCCGCCTTGGCGAGCTCGTCGTTGTAGGCGTTCATCTCGGTCAGCAGCTGGTCGCCCGGCATCACGCCGGCCTCGGTCTCGTCCGTCGCCCTGATCATGACCATGAAGCGCATGCGTTCCTCTCGTAGGTGGTTGGCCGTCTACCGGCGCGACGAACGGGAGCGGACAGAATCGACACGGGCGTCGGATCCGGATGGCATGCTCTGTCAGACCCGGGTCCGGACCGCCGACCCGACCGCCATGACCCCCGTGCGTGTCGCGCCCCGCCTCGACCATGCGCTCCGCCGCCCGCCCCCTCGCCGACCATGAGCTCCAGCGCCTCGACGCGCCGGGGCTGTTCCGTCACCTGCTCGCCATGCGCGACGCCGGGGAGGCCGAGGCGGCGACGCGCGCGATGTGGTTCGTCCTCTGGCAGCGGCAGCGGTGGGTGCGGGCCAAGCTCGCGGTCAAGCTGCCGGCGGAGGTCGTCGACGACTGGGTCCCGGAGGTCTTCGACCGCGTGGTCGACTCGAGCTTCGACGGCGCGAGCGAGGGTGAGCTGGTGAACTGGCTGAAGGTCATCATCGCCCGCGCGATCGCCGACTTCCACCGCGGTCGCGAGGGGCGCCGGCAGCGCGACGACCGCGCGGGCGCGGCGCGGATCGGAGACGACGACCGGCCGGCGGAGGCGGGCGCGGACGACCTCGGCTACGAGCTCGTCGGCGAGCGCCAGATCGTCGCGACGGTGCTCGCGGCCCGCTCGGCGGCGCATCGCGAGGCGATCGAGCTCGCGTACTTCGCCGACCAGCCCGCCCGGGCCGTGGCCGAGCGGACCGGGCTCACCGAGGCAAACGTCTACCAGCTCGTGAAGCGCTTCAAGGACGACTGCCGCGCCGAGGCGGGTAGCGGGGAGCCAGGATGAGCGGCGTCGACGGGCTCTTCGAGGCTTACAAGGCCGCCTACCGCGCGGGGGAGGAGCCGGGCGGCCACGACTACGTCGCGCGGGCGGCGCCGGCCGAGCGGCCGCTGCTCGAGAGCCTCATCGACGCGTTCCTCGACGCGGCGCCCGTGCCCTCGGGCGCGCCGCCCGCGGCCTTCCGCGACGACCCGCTCGCCCAGCGGGTGATGGCCCGGGTCGAGCCCGCGCTGCGGACGCACGAGACGTGGGAGACCGTCCTGCCCGCGGCGCGGCACGCGGCGGAGATCACCCGCTCGACGCTCGTCTCCCGCCTGGCGGGCGTGCTCGGCGTCGGCGACCGCGAGGACAGGGTCGCCGCCTACTACCACCGCATGGAGAGCGGGACGCTGGACCCGGCCGGGGTCTCGGACCGGGTGCTCGCGGCGCTCGAGCGGGTCGTCGGCGTCCCGGCGCAGCGCCTGCGCGACGTGGGCGCGCGGCGCGGGCCGGGCGCGCTCGGCTCCGGGGCGGTCTTCGCGCGCACGACGCACGCGCTCGAGGACCGCGCGGCGCCCCCGACCGCCGCCGAGCCCGTCGCGCCGGAGGGCCGCGACGAGGTCGACGAGCTGTTCCTCGGGGGCTGAGGCCCGGCCATGGTCGCGTACTCGCCGGAGGAGTGGAAGGACCTGTTCGTGGCGAGCGCCGGGGCCTCGGCGGCGCTGACCGGCCTCGTGTTCGTGGCGGTCTCGATCAACCTCGAGCGCATCCTGGCATACCCGGGCCTGCCCGAGCGGGCGCTGCAGACCGTGCTGCTGCTGCTCGCCGTCGTGGTCGTGTCCATCCTCGGGCTCGTGCCCGGGCAGAGCCGGACCGCGCTCGGCGTCGAGCTGCTCGTCGCAGGTCTCGCCTCCGCGGCGTTGGTGGGCCTCCTCTTCCGCTCCGCCGATCGCCAGTCGGGCGGTGACCGGTCCTACCTGCTGGGTCACGTGCTGCTCGTCACCCCGGGGCTGCTGCTGCTCATCGTCGGCAGCGTCAGCGTGCTGGCCGGGGCGGGTGGCGGCCTGTACTGGACGCTGGCCGGCATCGTCGTGGCCTTCCTCGGCGCGGTGGTCAACGCCTGGGTGCTGCTCGTCGAGATCCTGCGGTAGGGATCGGCGGGCCGGGTAGGTCTCCGGTATGTCCACCGCGCCGCTCAACGCCCTCGTCGACCGCCTCGAGTCCGTGGAGGCCCTCGACGCTCCTGCCAAGGTCGTCGGCGATCGGGTGCGCCGGCTCGCTCCTCCCGGACCGCGCCGGGATGCCCTGAGCGGCAAGTGGCTCGGGCACGCGCTGCACCCGATCCTCACCGACCTCCCGATCGGGACGTGGACGAGCTCCGTGCTGCTCGACGTCGTCGGCGGCAAGGACGCGCGGACGGCCGCGGACCGGCTCATCCTGGCCGGCCTGCTCTCGGCGGGCGGCACGATCGCCACGGGGTGGTCGGACTGGGCCGACGCCGAGGAGCGCAGCCCCGCCGTGCGCCGGTCCGGGCTCGTGCACGCCGGCGTCAACGCGACGGCGACGTGGCTTATGCTCGGCTCCTACGTGGCCCGCAAGCGCGGCGCGCGCGGCCGCGGGAAGCTCCTGTCGCTCGCCGGCACGAGCCTGCTCGGCGCGGGGGGCTGGCTCGGCGGCCACCTGAGCTACACGCTCGGCGTCGGCGTGAAGGCCGACGCGCCGGCGGCGGGGATGCAGGCGTCGACGGAGCAAGCGTCGACGGAGCCGGCGCCCGCGGCGGCGCGGTGACCGCGGTTTCGGCCGCCTGACGACCGGTAGTGCGGTCACCGGCCGTTGGTGAGGACCGCCATGGCCGCGTTGTGGCCCGGGATCCCGCTGACCCCGCCGCCGCGCCGCGCCCCCGCGCCGCACAGCAGCACCCGCGGCCAGGCCGTCTCGACGCCCCAGCGGCCGACCTCGTCCTCGGCCTCCGCCCACGGCCACTGCAGGTCGCGCTGGAAGATGTTGCCGCCGGGCAGGCCGAGCTCGGCCTCGAGCTCGACCGGCGTGCGCGCCTCCAGGCACGGCTCGCCGTCGGCCCCGCGCCACAGGCAGTCCTCGATCGGCTCGGCGAGCACGGCGTTCAGCGACTCGAGCGCCGCGGCGACCGCGGCGCGCTTCGCGCCGGCCGGATCGGCCCGGAACAGCCGCGCCGGGGTCTGCAGCGTGAAGCACGTCAGGGTCTGCGCGCCGGCCTCGCGCAGCTCGCGCCCGAGGATGGACGGGTCGGTCAGCGAGTGGCAGTAGAGCTCGAGCGGCAGGGGGGAGGGGATCGCGCCGCCGGCGGCCGCGTCGTGCGCGGCGTCCAGCCACGAGGCCGACTCGTGCACGTGGAAGGTCCCGGCGAACGCCTCTCGCGGATCGACTGACTCGTCGAGCAGCCGCGGCAGGCGGGAGACCAGGAGGTTGAGCTTGAGCTGGGCGCCCTCGGGCACGTCGGCCGCCGCCGGCTGCGTACCCATCAGCCGGGCGAGTTCGGCCGGGGCGGCGCCGCAGAGCACCTGCCGCGCCCGCGCCGACCCGCCGTCCCACGTCACCAGCGGCGCCTCGGCGTCGGGCTCGATCGACTCGACCGCCACGCCCGGGCGAACCTCGACGCCGGCGCGCAGGGCGGTCTCGGCGAGCGCGTCGGTCAGCGCGCCCATGCCGCCCACGGGGACGTCCCAGTCGCCCGTCCCGTTGCCGATCACGTGGTAGAGGAAGCAGCGGTTCTGCTTCAGCGACGGGGCGTCGGCCCGGGCGAAGGTGCCGATCAGGGCGTCCGTGAGCACGACGCCGCGCTCGAGGTCGTCCGGGAAGCGCTCCGCGAGCGCCTCGCCCAGCGGCCGGTCGACGAGCGCATCCCACGCGGGTGTGTCGCCGACGAGCCGGCGCAGCTCGTCCGCGGAGCGCAGCGGCTCGAGCAGCGTCGGGAACACCGCGCGCGCGACGCGGCCGCAGAGCTCGTCCCACTCGGCCCACGCGCGGTGGACCGGCTCGCCGGTGCGCACGAGCAGCCCCGTGCCGTCCGCGCGCGGCGTGTAGGAGGACACGGCGCGCCGGCGCAGCGCCACGCCGAGCCCGAGCGCGTCGAGCAGCGCGGTCGGGAAGAGCGAGACGAGGTAGGAGTAGCGCGACAGGCGCGCGTCGACCCCGGGCCACGGGCGCTCGGAGACCGCGGCGCCGCCGATTGCCGGGCGCCGCTCGAGCAGCAGCACGGACCGCCCTGCGCGGGCGAGCAGGGCGGCGGCCACGAGCCCGTTGTGGCCGCCGCCGACGACGATCGCGTCCCAGACCATCGCGGGAGTCTCGCGGACGCGGCGCACCGATGACGTGGAGGCGAGTTCGTGTTGCCCGACCACCCGAACTTGCCTCGACCCCCCGGATCCGCCCGGGCTCTGACGCGCCGCGCGCGTCCCGTCACAATCCCGCCATGCCCCCGGACGACGCCCCGCCCCGCCCGCGCCTCGTCGGCGTCAACCACGTCGCGCTCGAGGTCGGCGACCTCGACGCCGCGCTCGAGTTCTACGGCTCGATCTTCGCCTTCGAGCTGCGCGGCCGGGGCCGGCGCATGGCCTTCCTCGAGATGGGCGACCAGTTCCTCGCCCTCAGCGAGGGGCGGACGCAGCCCGCCGACGACGGCCGCCACTTCGGGCTCGTCGTCGACGACAAGGACGCGGCGCGCGCGGCCTTGAAGGCCGCCCGAGCGGAGATCGTCCCCGGCCGCGGTCTGGACTTCCGCGACCCGTGGGGCAACCGCGTCCAGATCGTCGACTACCGCGACATCCAGTTCCCCAAGACGCCCGGCGCCGCCCGCAGCGTCGGCGTCGAGGGGCTCGAGAAGCGCCCGGACGCGATCGCGCAGCAGCGGGCCAAGGGGCTGCTCGGATGAGCTACGAGCCCGAACGGGCGCTGGCCGACCTCCAGGAGCTCGCCGAGCTCACCGGCGGCCCCGAGGGCGCGAACCGGCTCGCGTGGTCGCCCGAGTGGCAGGCCGCGCGCGACTGGCTGAAGGGCAAGCTCGACGAGATCGGCGGCCTGGAGGTCCGCGAGGACGCCGCCGGCAACCTCTGGGCCACCCGCACGAGCGGGGCGGACGCCGTCCTCGTCGCCGGCTCGCACCTCGACGCCGTGCCGGCGGGCGGCTGGCTCGACGGGGCGCTCGGCGTCTGCGCGGCGCTCGAGCTCGTCCGCCACGAGGCGCGCGCGACGGTCACCCTCGTCGACTGGGCCGACGAGGAGGGCGCGCGCTTCGGCCGCTCCCTGCTCGGCTCCAGCGCGGCGGCCGGCACGGTCGACGCCGACGCGGTCCGCCCGCTAACCGACGCCACCGGCACGACGCTGCGCGAGGCCCTCGCCGGGCGCGGCTACGACCTCGACCGCATCGGCGAGGCCCGCGGCGGGCTCGACGGCGCGGGCGCCTACCTCGAGTTGCACATCGAGCAGGGCCCGACGCTCGAGGAGCGGGGTGAGGCCGCCGGCGCGGTGCTCGGCTGCTACGGCGTGGAGCGCCACGCGGTGACCTTCCGCGGGTCGGCCAGTCACGCCGGCGCGACGCCGATGCGCGTCCGCCACGACGCGTTCCTCGCCGCTGCCCGCTTCGGGTTGCAGACGCGTGCGGCGGCGGTCGCCCACGAGGGCGTGGCGACGATCGGCTCCGTGCTCGCGGGCCCCGGCGTCCCGACGATCATCAACGACGTCTGCGAGGTCACGCTCGACCAGCGCGCGCTGGAGCCCGAGCAGCTCGCCGCGATGCTCGCCGATGCCCACGCGGCGGCCGACGGGATCGCCGAGGACGAGGGCGTCGGGGTCGAGTGGGAGCCGCTGTGGTCGATCGACCCCGTGCCCTTCCACCCCGAGCTCGTCGAGCTCGCCGCGCAGGCCGTCGGCGCGGATGCCCACCGGCTGCCGAGCGGCGCCCTGCACGACGCCGCCGAGGCCGCGCGGCTGATCCCGGCGGTCATGCTCTTCACCTCGAGCACCGGCGGGATCAGCCACTCCAACCGCGAGGACACCCCCGAGCCGGACCTGGTGGAGGCGCTCGCGGCGTTCGGGCGCCTCGCCGAGCTGACGCAGGACTGGCTGCTGACGTGACGGGCGCGGCGGCGCGTGACAGGATCGCGCCATGCGACGCCTCCAGCTCGTCACCCTCGCCGCCGTGCTGCTCCTCGCGGGCGGCGCCTACGCCCTCGGCGCCTCCCGCGGCGGCGACGCCGGCGCGGCCCGCGCGGCCGCGGCCCGCCACCACGCTCCGAGCCTGTGGTCGGTCTACCGCCGCACCCTCGCCCGCGCCCGCTACGTCGATCTGACCCACCCCCTGTATCCGCAGGGGCCGGTGTGGAAGGGCTTCGGCCCGGCGACCTTCGCTCCGTCGATCAACCCGGACACGGGCAAGCCGTACACCTACAAGGACGACGGCTTCGAGGCGACGCAGTACAAGCTCTCGACGGACCAGTACGGCACGCAGCTCGATCCGCCCGCGCACTGGGCGCCCGAGTACCCGGCCATCGACGAGCTGCCCGCGAGCTACGCGGTGCGCCAGCTCGTGGTCATCTCGATCGTCCGGCAGGTCCGACAGGACGCGAAGTACGCGCTCTCGGTGGCCGACGTGCGGGCCTGGGAGCGCCGGCACGGCCGCGTCCCGCGCGGCTCGGTGGTCATGGTGCGCTCGGACTGGGGCAAGCGCTGGACCGGCGACCCGGAGAAGGCCAAGGCGCTCGCCGCCGACCCGGACTTCCCCGGCGTCTCGCTCGCGGCGCTGAAGTTCCTGCACCGCAAGCGCCACATCCTCTTCCACGGCCACGAGCCGCTGGACACCGACACGACGCCGACGCTCGAGGGCGAGGCGTGGCTCATGCACCACGGCTACACGCAGGCCGAGGGCGTCGCCAACCTCGACCGCGTGCCGCAGAAGGGCTGCCTCGTCTCCATGGGCTTCCCGAAGTTCAAGGGCGGCCTCGGCGGCTACGCGCGCTTCGTGGCGATCTGCCCGCCGTCGGCGCCGCACGGCGTCCGCATCGGCCGCCGCGACGCGCCGCTGCCGAAGGCCGCGCCGCTGCACTACGACGCCGCCCTCGGGTACCGGGTCCGCTGATGGAGCCCGCCCACGACGCGCTCCTGCGCACCGCGGTCGCCGTCGCGCTGGACCGGCGCGCGGCGTACGACGAGCTCGACGCCGCCGCCGGCGACGGCGACTTCGGCTCGACCCTCGCCCGCGGGGCGGCGGCGCTTGCCGCGGACCCGCCGGACGACCTGCGCGCGGCCGCGCAGGTCGTCGTGGCGGCCATGGGCGGCTCCTCCGGGCCGCTGCTGGCGGCGGCGCTCATCCGGGTGGGCGACGTCGCCGGCAAGGAGGAGCCTGGGACGACCGAACGGCGAAACCCGTCCTCCGAGCCCGCCGCCCTCGTCCGCGCCGCCATCGACGGTATCGGCGAGTACGGGGAGGCCGAGCGCGGCGACAAGACCGTGCTCGACGCGCTCTACCCACTGGCCGAGGCGCTCGAGGCGGGCGAGGACCCGGTCGCCGCCGCGCGCGAGGGCGCCGACGCGACCGCGGAGCAGACCGCGCGCCGTGGCCGCGCCTCCTACGCCGGCGAGCGCTCGCAGGGCGCGCCGGATCCGGGCGCCGTCGCGGTCGCCGAGATCGCCGAGGCCCTGCGCGACGGTGAGCCGCCGAGCTGGGGGGACCTCGCCGGCCGCGCGCCCGACGACGACGCGGCCGACGAGGACCAGCTCGTCGAGCTCGCGCTCGCCGGCCTGGAGCGCGCCCACGCCGACCGGCTGGAGCGGCTGCCCGGCCGCGGCGTCATCGTCCGCCGCGACCGCGGGACGACCGAGGGCCGGGTGGCGCTCGTCTCCGGTGGCGGCGCGGGTCACGAGCCGCTGCACGCCGGCTTCGTCGGCGCGGGGATGCTCGACGCCGCCTGCCCCGGCGCGGTGTTCACGTCCCCGGCGCCGGACCAGATGGTCGCGGCCGCCGAGGCCGTCGACGCCGGCGGCGGCGTGCTCTTCGTCGTCAAGAACTACACGGGCGACGTGCTGAACTTCCGCCTCGCCGCGGAGCTGCTCGAGGGTCGGGTGCAGACCCGGACGGCGCTCATCGCCGACGACGTGGCCTCGGCGGGGGAGACCGGCGCGCGCGGGACGGGAGCGACGATCGCGGTGGAGAAGGTCGCCGGCGCGCGCGCCGCGGCCGGCGGCACGCTCGAGGAGGTCCACGCCGTCGCGGAGCGGGTCCGCGCGCGGTCCTACGGCATCGCCTTCCACGACGAGGAGATGGAGGTCGGCGTCGGCATCCACGGCGAGCCGGGCGAGCGCCGCCCGCGCGCCGCCCGCCAGGAGGTCGTCGAGCACCTGCACACCAGCGTCCTCGACGCGCTCGAGCCCGACCAGGACGTGCCGCTGCTGGCCATCGTCTCCGGCCTCGGCGGCACGCCGCAGCTCGAGCTGCTCGCGGCGCTCGAGCTGCTCGGCGCCGAGCTTGGCGACCGGTTGCGGCGGACGCTCGTCGGCGACCTCATCACCTCGATGGACCAGCCGGGGATCGCGCTGACGCTCGTCGAGCTCGACGACGAGCTGCTGGAGCTCTGGGACGCGCCGGTGTGGACGCCGGCGCTGCGCTGGTAACCGCTCAGCGCCCGAGCGCGGCCGCCACGGCGACGACGGACGCCTCGGTGATCGGGTCCAGCACGAGGATCGCCTCGTCCGCGCCGGCCTCGGCCAGCACGGCGAGGTGCTCGGCCAGGCCCTCGGCCGGGACCGCGGGCGCGCCGGCGGCGTCCGGCCGCTCGCCGGCGCCCGCGCCGACGCGCACGAGCACGCAGGCGCTGCGGCGGACCGCGGCCGGGTCGCGGCCGGCCTCGGCGCAGGCCGCGGAGATCCGGGCGCTGAGCGCCGCGAAGCCCGCCGGCGCGTTGCCGTAGTCGTCCCACCAGACGTTCCACGCGTCGACGTGGGGGAGGACGATGCCGAGCGCCCGCGGGCCGGTCGAGCCGCTCATGAGCGGCACGGGGCGACCGGGCGCGGGGAGCAGGACGGCGTCGCGCGCGGACCAGAAGCGCCCGTCGAGGGTCACCCGCTCGCCCGCCAGCAGGCCGCGGACGATGATGAAGGCCTCTTCGAAGCGCGAGACCTTGCGGTCGAAGGGCAGGCCGAAGGCGTCGAACTCCGCCCGGTTCCAGCCCGAGCCGACGCCGAGCACGAGCCGCCCGCCGCTGATCTCGTCCACCGTTGCGGCCTGCTTGGCGAGCACCGCCGGCGGGTGGAAGCCGAGGCAGGCCACGAGCGGTCCCAGCGTCACCCGCTCGGTGATGGCGGCGAGGGCGGCGAGCTGGGCCCACGCCTCCCACGGCCCGCGCTCCGGCCGGCCGTCGCCGCGGTAGAGGAGGTGGTCGCCGACCCAGACCGAGTCGAAGCCGGCGGCCTCCGCCGCCCGGGCGATGGCCGCGACCTCGGGCCAGCGGACCTCGCGTTCGACCTCGGGGAGCTGGACGCCGACGGAGAGGCTGGGCACGCCCGCATCATCGCGGACCGCCGCCGTCACCCGGGCCCGGAAACGAACGCTTGCCCAGTTAACGGGCCGGGTGCGGCGGTCTTGCTCAGGTCAAGACCCCATTCGCGGTCACCGGGTCTCGAGCTGCGCATGCATGCCGACGTCGTCGCGCACGGCCCAGTGCTCCACGAGCCGGTCGCCGGCGATCCGCCAGACGTGGACGTGGCGGGTCGCGAACCGGCGCCCGGTGGGCTCCAGGCCCGCGAACCGGCCGACGTGGCGGCCGCTCATGGTCAGGTGGACGGCCACGAGGTCGCCGTCGGCGAGCACCTGGTGCGGGGTGAGGTGGAGGTCCGCGAACGCCGCTCGCAGGGTGCGCACGGTGCCGTGGGCACCGGCGAGACCCTCGCGGTTGGCCGGGGAGGCCTCGTGGTTGAGCCACGCCGGATCGACGTAGCGGTCCACGAGGGCGGGGTCGTCGAACATCCGGAAACTCTCCAGGACGAGCGCTTTACGGGGGTCTTGCATCTTTCGGGTCCCTTCTGGATCGTGTGGCCGAAGGTGCGCCGCCGAGCCTGCGGCAGGCGCCTCGACCCCGCATCGAGGACCGACCGTGGACTTTGCCGCCCCCGACCCCGACCCGACGCTCGTGGAGCGCGCGGGCGAGCTCGCGGTCCTCGACGACGTGCTCGCGCGTGCCGGCGCCGGCGAGGGACGCCTCGCCGTGCTCGAAGGCCCGCCCGGGATCGGCAAGACCCGTCTGCTGCGAGCCGCGCGCGAGCGGGCGGCCGCCGCGGGCACGACCGTGCTCGCCGCGGTCGGCAGCGACCTCGAGGCGGACTTCGCGCACGGCGTCGTGCGCCAGCTCTTCGAGCCCGTCGCCGGCGACGCCGGGCTCTTCGACGGTCCCGCCCGGCTCGCCCGCCCGGCCCTCGGCGTGGGTACGGCGGCCGAGGGCGCGGGCGGGGCCTTCGCCGCCGCGCACGGGACGTTCTGGCTCTGCGTCAACCTCGCCGCCCGGGCGCCGGTGCTCGTGGCCGTCGACGACCTGCAGTGGGCCGACCCGGCGAGCCAGCGTTGCCTCGCCTACCTCGCGCGGCGGCTCGAGGGCCTGCGGGTGGCGCTCGTCGTGGCCGTCCGGCCGGTCCTGCCGGGGGAGGGGCGGGCCGCGGTCGACGCCCTCGTCGGTGACCCCCGCGCCGAGCTGCTGCGCCCCGCGCCGCTGAGCCCGTCCGCGGTAGCCTTGGTCGTGCGCGCGCGCCTGGGCGCCGCGGCCGACCCGGCGTTCAGCGCCGCCTGCCACGCCGCCACGGCCGGCAACCCGCTGTGGCTGCGGGAGGTGCTCGCCGACCTGCGCGGCGCCGGCGTCGCACCCGGCGCCGCCACCGCGCTCGACGTGGACCGGCTGGGGCCGGAGCGCGTGAGCCGCAACGTGCGGGGCCGGATCGAAGCTCTGGGGGCCGACGCGGAGGCGCTCGCCCGCGCCGTGGCCGTGCTCGGCGACGGCCACGAGGCCGGGACGGCCGGCGCGCTCGCCGGCCTCGGGCCGCCGCGCGCCGTCCAGGCCGCCGTCGCACTCACCGCCGCCGACGTGCTGGCCGACGACCCGGCGCTGCGCTTCGCCCATCCCGTCGTCCGCGCGGCGGTCCGCGACGGCGTGCCGGAGGTCGAGCGGGCAGCGCTGCACGGCGTGGCCGCCCGCCTCCTGGGTGAGCGCGGTGCCCCCGTGGCGCAGATCGCCGGCCACCTCACCCACGCGCCGGCACAGGCCGACCCCTGGGCGGTCGCGCGGCTGCGCGAGGCGGCCCGGGCCACCGGCGACCAGGGCGCGCCCGCCGCCGCGGCGGCGCTGCTGCGCCGCGCGCTGGTCGAGCCCCCGGAGCCGCAGGAGCGCCCGGCGCTGTTGCGCGAGCTCGGCGCCGCCGAGCTCGCGGTGGGCGAGCCGGACGGCGTGGAGCACCTGCAGGCGGCGCTGGCCGGCCTCACAGACACGCGCGAGCACGCCCTCGCGACGCTCGAGCTCTCCGCCGCCCTCTACCAGCGGCTGCGCACGGCGGAGGCCGCCGACGCCCTCCGGCGCGGGCTCGAGCGCCTCGACGGCCGCGACGCCGAGCTCGAGCTGCTGCTCGAGGCCGAGCTCGCCTTGGCCGCGCGCATGCGCCTCGACGGCTCCGACGCCGCGGTGCAGCGGCTGCGTGACCGGGCGGCGAGGCTCACGGGCGCGACGCCGGCCGAGCGCTGGGTGCTCGCCACCGTCGCCGTCCTGGCTCCAGCCGACACCGCCGCCCACCACGCCCGGGCGGCCGAGCTGCTCGAGCGCGCGACGGCCACCGGCCTGCCCGTCGAGCCGCCGATCGGCACGGGCATCGTGTCCAACCTCCTGCGCGCCGGGCGCCTGGACGCGGCCTGGGAGGCGTGCGAGCGCCGCCTCGCCGACGCCGTCGGGCGCGGCGCGGTCACCACCCAGGCGCTGATGCTCAGCATGCGCGGCTGGATCGAGCTCGAGCGCGGCGACCTGCCCGCCGCCGAGGCTGACCTCAGGGCGGCGCTCGACGTCGTCCTTGAGCTCGAGGCGCCCGCCGCGCCCGCGGCCGGGATGCTCGCCCAGGCCGTCGCCGAGCAGGGCCGCGGCGACGACGCCGAGCGGCTGCTCACCGAGCACGGCCTGACGGGCGAGCTGCCGCCGCACCAGGCCATGAACCCGATCCTCATGGCGCGCGCGCGGGTGCGCCTAGCCCGCAACGAGCCGGACCAAGCGCTCGAGGACCTACTCGAGATCGGCCGCCGCTACGCGGCGTGGAACATCCGGCGCGCCGTCCCGCCCTGGCGGTCGCTGGCCGCGATCCTCCTGCGCGACGACGACGCGCCACGCGCCCGCGAGCTCGCGCACGAGGAGCTCGAGCTCTCGCACCGCTGGGGGGCGCCGGCGGCCATCGGCCTCGCCGAGCGCGGCGTCGGGCTCGTCGAGGGAGACGCCTCGCGGCTCGAGGCGGCGGTGGCCGCGCTGGAGACCACGCCCGCGCGGCTCGAGCTGGCGCGCGCGCTCGTCGACCTCGGCGCGCTTCGGCGGCGCACCCGCCGCCGGGCAGCGGCCCGTGACCCGCTGCGCCGGGGGCTCGACCTCGCCCATCGCAGCGGCGCCGTCCTGCTCGCCGAGCGGGCCCGCGCGGAGCTGCTGGCCACTGGCGCGCGGCCGCGGCGGGCGGCGCTCTCCGGCGTCGAGGCGCTGACCGCGAGCGAGCGGCGCGTCGCGCAGCTCGCCGCCCGCGGGCTGACCAATCGCGGCATCGCCCAGGAGCTGTTCGTCACCCCGGCGACCGTCGAGACCCACCTGCGGGCGGCGTTCATGAAGCTCGACGTCGCTCGCCGCGGCGAGCTGGCCGCGGCCCTGGCGCCCGAGCGCGAAGTTCCGGGTGCTCCCCTGATGCGAAGCGGGTGAGGGCGCGGCAGCCTGGCCGCATGACCACCCTCACCCCTGACACCCACCGGCTCACCGAGGCCGAGGCGATGTGCGTGCGCAGTATGCAGATCATGGTCGACGGCACGCTCGCCGACTTCGCCGCCGTCATCCATCCGGCAGCCAACAACCGGGAGGCCAAGGACGAGCCGCCCGCCAGCCGCGGGCGCGGTCCGAAGGCGTTCCACGCGACGGCGCTGTGGCTTCGGAGCGCCTTCGCCGAGCTCGCCTTCGAGGTCCACGACGTCGTCTCGGCCGGCGATCTCGTCGCCATCCACAACACGATGTCGGGCCGCCACGTCGGCCCGTTCGTCGACTACGGCGAGGACGCCCGCCCGGCAAGGGCCTCCGCGCCGACCGGCAAGACGTTCGCGACGACCCAGACCCACTGGTTCCGGCTCACCGACGGGCTCGTGATCGAGCACTGGGCAAATCGCGACGACCTCGGCACCGCCCTGCAGCTGGGCTGGGTCCCGCCGACGCCGCGCTTCCTGCTGCGCTCGGCGTTCGCGCTGCGCCGGGCGCGACGCGCCGCGTGACGGGGTGTGTGACCGCACTTCCGGGTCGTAGGGATCCGAAAGTGCGCTCACCCCTCGGGGGTCCCCCGCCACGACTCGCCCACGACCCCTCCGCCCGCGAAACGCCCCCGACGACCCGACCCGACCGTGACTTGTCGCCGCGCCTAACGCCCGCTTAAGAGTCGTTGCGGACGCAAACATAGGCCGCTATCCTGAGTCGCCCAGACTGAGATCGTTCCCCCAAAGCGAAAGCGACTCATGCCCCAGCCCAGCACCGCCATCTGCGCCGTCTGCGGTCGCCGTCCCGGCGCCGTGGGCGTCGTCTTCTCCACGCCCGCCGGCGAGCAGCAGCCCGGCGTGCTGTGCGAGGTCTGCGCCCAGCGCCTCGCCGCTTCCCCCGCGGCGAACGGCGCCGTGCCCGTCGGCGGGCCCGCCGGCCGGCCCGGCTTCGGCCAGGCCCAGACGGCCGTCCGCGAGGCGCCGCAGTCGGCCACGCCCGGACTCGACGAATTCGGCCGCGACCTCACCCACGACGCCCGCGAGGGCCGCATCGACCCGGTCATCGGCCGAGCCGACGAGATCGAGCAGACCGTCGAGATCCTCTCCCGGCGGCGCAAGAACAACGCCGTGCTGATCGGCGAGCCGGGCGTCGGCAAGACCGCCGTCGTGGAGGGCCTCGCTCTGCGCCTGGCCTCCGACGACGTGCCCGAGGCCCTGACGGGCTCGCGCGTCGTCGCCCTCGAGATGTCCGGCCTGCTGGCCGGCGCGCAGTACCGCGGGCAGTTCGAGCAGCGCCTGAAGGGCGTGCTCGAGGAGGCCGCCGAGCCGGCCAACCGCGTGCTGCTGTTCGTCGACGAGCTCCACACGGTCCTCGGCGCCGGCGGCGCGGAGGGCGCGATGGACGCCGCCAACATCCTCAAGCCGCTGCTGGCCCGCGGCGAGCTGCGCCTGATCGGCGCCACGACGCTCGCGGAGTACCGCAAGGTCGAGCGTGACGGCGCGCTGGCCCGGCGCGTCTCCGCCGTGCTGGTCGAGGAGCCCTCCGTCGAGGAGACGGTGGCGATCCTCGCCGGCCTGCGCGCGAGCTACGAGGCCCACCACGGGGTCTCCATCACCGACGAGGCGCTGGCCGCCGCGGCGCGCCTGAGCGACCGCTACGTCACGGAGTACCGCCTGCCGGACAAGGCCATCGACCTTATCGACCAGGCCGCGGCCCGGCTGCGGCTGCAGGCCGGCGCCACCGGCGTCGACGAGGCCGACGCGCTGCGGCGCGAGCTCGAGCAGGTGCGCACGCACAAGCAGGCCGCGGTCGACGCCGAGGCCTACGAGCAGGCGGGCGAGCTCAAGCTGCGCGCGGACGCGCTCGAGGCCCGGCTGGCCGAGCTCGGCGCCGCGCAGCCCTCGGGCGCCGACCCGACGCCGGCCGCCGAGCCCGTAGTGGGCGAGGCGGAGGTCGCCGCGGTCGTGGCGGCCCGCACCGGCGTCCCGGTCGGGGAGCTCGTCGAGGCCGAGCTCGAGCGCCTGCAGGAGCTCGAGGCCGACCTGCACGAGCGGGTCGTCGGCCAACAGACCGCGGTCGGCGTCGTCGCCGACACGATCCGGCGCGCCCGGGTCGGCCTCTCCGAGGGCGACCGCCCGCTGGGCACCTTCCTGGTCCTCGGGCCGACGGGCGTCGGCAAGACGGAGCTCGTCAAGGCGCTCGCCGAGCGGCTGTTCGCCACGGAGAAGTCCCTCGTGCGCATCGACATGTCCGAGTTCCGCGAGCCCCACACGGTCGCGCGGCTGATCGGCTCGCCCCCCGGCTACGTCGGGTACGGCGACGGCGGCCAGCTGACCGAGCCGGTGCGGCGGCGCCCGTACTCGGTGATCCTCCTCGACGAGGTCGAGAAGGCCCACCCCGAGGTCTGGAACGTCCTGCTGCAGGTCATGGACGACGGCCGGCTGACCGACGGCGAGGGCCGCACGGTCGACTTCACCAACGCGGTGGTCGTCATGACGTCCAACCTCGGCGCCGGCCAGGCCAAGCGCGGGATCGGCTTCACCGCCGGCGACGCCTCGGCCACGGGCGACGGCGGGCGGATGCTCGCCGCGGCCAGGCAGGCGTTCCTGCCCGAGTTCCTCAACCGCATCGACGAGATCGTGACCTTCGACGCCCTGGCGCCGGAGCACATCGACGCGATCGCCGCGAAGCTCTGCGCCGAGGTCGCCGGGCGGCTGCGCGAGGAGCGCGGCATCGAGCTCACGGTGGCCGACGAGCTGGTCGCCCGCCTGGCGCGCGAGGGCTTCGACGCCGAGCTCGGCGCCCGGCCGCTGAAGCGCCACCTGCGCCGGACGCTCGAGAAGGAGCTCACCCGAGCGCTGCTGGCCGGCGAGCTCGCCGACGGCGCCCAGGTCACGGCCCGCGACGACGGGGGCGCGGTCGTCCTCGAGGTCGCGGCGCCCGCCGGCGTCTAGGCGAGCCGCTCCCGCAGGCCCTCCCGCGCGCCCTTCCCGGCGCGCTGGAGGGCCAGTCCGAGCAGAGGGTCGGCCGCCTTGAGCGCGCCGACCCCCGACAGCTCGGCGGTGTAGACGACCTTCGAGCCGGCGCCCTGCCAGGACTCGACGGTGATCGTGTCGATCGAGCGCAGGCGGGCGTTGCCGCCCTCCAGGACGACGCGGCGGGGCGCGTCGAGCTCGCGCACCGCGTACTCGAGCTCGAACTCGAGGCTGCCGACGGGGTTGAACACGAGCCGGAAGCGGGTCCCGACCTCCACGTCCTCCTGTGTCAGGCGCTCCGCCCGGTCGCAGTTGGGATCCCACTCGGCCACGTGCTCGAAGGCGGCCAGGTAGGCGAACGCGTCCTCGACGGAGCGCGGGCTGACGACCTCGCCGGTGTAGGAGGGCACGCTCGGCCTACCGCTGGTAGGTCGGGCGCAGCACGCCGCGCGCGAGGGTGTGGAAGGCGAGGCTGAAGCCGACGTAGGTCGGCGTCGCCGTCTCGTCGAGCTCGAGCGGCGCGTTGAGCGCGTGGACGGCGGTGACGTAGCGGTGCACGTGGTCGCCCTCGGGCGGCGCTGCGCCGCTGTAGCCCTGGCCGCCCGTGTCGTTGCGGGTCTCGAACGCGCCGCCGGGCAGCTCGCCGCTCGCGCCGCGCGGCAGCTCGGTGACGTCGGCCGCGAGGTTGACGACCACCCAGTGCCAGAAGCCCGAGTGCGTCGGGGCGTCCGGGTCGAACATCGTCACCGCGAAGGCCCGGGTCTCCTCCGGGAAGCCGGACCACCGCAGCTGCGGCGACCGGTCGGCGCCGTCGGCGGTGAAGTCGGCCGCCAGCGGCTGGCCGTCGGCGATGTCGTCACTCTCGAGCGTGAAGGACGGCTTCTGCGGCAGCAGGTCGTACGGGTCGGGCGCGATGGGGCGTTCCAGTGACATGGGCCAAGCCCTACCCGGGGTAGCGCCCCGGTATGGAGCACCGCATCCTCGGGCGCACCGGCGTCCACGTCAGCCCCCTCTGCCTCGGCGCCATGATGTTCGGCGGCTGGGCCAACGCCGACCACGACGACGGCGTGCGCATCATCCACGCCGCGCTCGACGCCGGCGTCAACTTCATCGACACCGCCGACGTCTACTCCCAGGGCGAGTCGGAGGTGATCGTCGGCAAGGCGCTCGCGGGCGGCAGGCGCGACGACGTCGTGCTGGCCACGAAGTTCCACGGGGCGATGGGGGACGAGCCCAACCACAAGGGCAACTCGCGCCGCTGGATCGTGCGCGAGGTCGAGGCGTCGCTCGAGCGCCTGCAGACCGACCACATCGACCTCTACCAGGTGCACCGGCCCGAGCCGGAGACCGACGTGGAGGAGACCCTGTCGGCCCTGACGGACCTCGTCCGCGCCGGCAAGGTCCGCTACCTCGGGTCCTCGACCTTCCCGCCGTCGCAGGTCGTCGAGGCACAGTGGACGGCGCGCGAGCGCGGGCTGGAGCGCTTCGTCTGCGAGCAGCCGCCGTACTCGCTGCTCGTGCGCGGCATCGAGGAGGACCTGCTGCCGACCACCCGGCGCCACGGCATGGGCGTCATCCCGTGGAGCCCGCTGGCAGGTGGCTGGCTGTCGGGCAAGTGGCGCAAGGGGGCAGACCAGCCCGAGTCCTCGCGCGCGCGGTTGCTGCCCGACCGCTACGACCTGTCCCGGCCGGAGAACCAGCGCAAGCTCGACGCCGCCGACGCGCTCGGCGCCCTCGCCGACGACAGCGGCCTGTCGCTCATCCATCTCGCGCTGGCCTTCGTCATCCGCCACCCCACGGTGACCTCGGCGATCATCGGCCCGCGCACGATGGAGCAGCTCGAGTCCCAGCTCGGCGCGGCCGACGTCGAGCTCTCGGCCGACGTGCTCGACCGGATCGACGCGATCGTCCCGCCCGGCGTCGACGTCAATCCCGCCGACCACGGCTGGCAGAACCCGGACCTCGAGCCCGAGCGCCGCCGTCGCTAGCGTCGGCGGCCACCGTGCCGCCTCGCTCCGCCCGCCTCGTCACCCTCGCCTGCGGCCTGCTGCTCGCGGGCTGCGGCGGGTCCGGCCCGCCGCCCAGGGCGCTGCCCGGCGTCCAGCTGCGCATCGACGCGCCGGCGGAGGCGGGTACGACGGACACGGACACCGTCGAGGTGCGCGGCACGGTCTCGCCCGCCGGTGCGACGGTGCTCGTCGAGGGTGACGAGGCCGAGGTCCACGGCGGGACGTTCTCGCACACGGTGGCGGTCGGGCCCGGGCCCAACGTCGTCGACGTCGTCGCGGGCGCGCCGCGGCGGCCGGCGGCCATGACCGCCCTGCGCGTCGTCCGCGAGGTGCCCGTGGAGGTGCCCGACGTCGCCGGCCAGGCCCCCGACGACGCCCGGCGCACGCTCGAGCGGGCCGGCCTGGCGGTCAAGCTCACCCGCGGCGGCGGCCTGTTCGACGAGATCATCCCGGGAGAGGTCGGGGCCTGCGGGACGACGCCGGGCGCCGGGGAGCGGGTCAGGGCCGGCTCCCAGGTGGTGGTGGAGGTCCGCAAGAGCTGCTGAGGGCCGTAGGTGAAGTCGGCGAGTCCGTTTCCGTGTTACGGTTGTGAGAGTCGTCAGTCCGTTTGCTCCCCTGGAGGACCTCCCCATGGCCCCACCCCTCGTCGCCGACCGCCCAGAGACCAGCCGCTGGCTGATCCTCGCGCTCGTCTGTCTCGCCCAGTTCATGGTGGTGCTCGACGCCACCATCACGAACGTCGCCCTCCCGTCCATCGAGCGCGACCTGTCGCTGTCCCAGAGTGATCTGCAGTGGGTCATCAACGGCTACGGGCTGCTGTTCGGCGGCTTCCTGCTGCTCGGCGGACGTGCCGCCGATCTGTTCGGCCGCAAGCGGCTCTTCCTCGCCGGCATCGCGCTGTTCTCGCTCGCCTCGCTCGTGTGCGGGCTCTCCGACGACCCGAGCATGCTCATCGCGGCCCGCGCCGTGCAGGGCCTGGGCGCCGCGCTCGTCTCCCCGGCCGCGCTGTCGATCATCACGACGACGTTCGAGGGTCCCGACCGGGCGCGGGCGCTCGGCGTCTGGGCGGCGATCGCCGGCGGCGGCGGGGCCTTCGGCCTGCTGCTCGGCGGCGTGCTGACCGACGCGCTGAGCTGGGAGTGGATCTTCTTCGTCAACGTCCCCATCGGCCTCGCGACGCTCGTGAGCTCCACGCGCTTCGTACCCGAGAGCCGGCTCGCCGACGGCTCGGGCGGGTTCGATCTCGCCGGCGCCGCGCTGGGCACGGGTGGGCTCGTGCTGCTCACCTACGCGATCGTCAAGGCCGGCGACTACGGCTTCGGTGACCTGCGGACGCTCGGGCTCGCCGCCGGCGCCGTGGCGCTGCTGGCCGGCTTCGTCCGGCTCGAGGCCCGCCTGCGGGCGCCGCTGGTGCGGCTCGGGATCTTCCGGGTGCGCTCGCTGGCCGCGTCGAACACCGCGATGCTCCTCGTGACCGGCGGGCTGTTCGCGTTCTTCTTCTTCGGGTCGCTGTACCTCCAGCAGATCAAGGGCTTCGACCCGCTGGAGGCGGGCATCGCCTTCCTGCCGCTGACCGGCGGCATCATCCTCGGGGCCGGCATCTCGCAGGCGCTCGTCTCGCGGCTGGGGATCAAGCCGGTGCTCATCGGCGGCCTGCTCTCGGCGGCGCTCGGGCTGCTGTGGGCCACGCAGCTGTCACCCAACAGCTCCTACGCGGGCGGGCTGCTGCCGAGCCTGCTGCTCATCGCGCTCGGGATGGGCAACGTCTTCGTCCCGCTGACGCTCACCGCGACGGCGAACGTCGAGGCCGACGACCAGGGCCTGGCCTCGGGGATCTTCAACACGTCCCAGCAGATCGGGGGCGCGATCGGCCTCGCCGTCCTCTCGACGGTCTCGGCCAACGTCACCTCGGGGTCGCTCACGAGCGGCGTGGATCGCACGGCCGCGCTGGTCGACGGCTACACGGCGGCGTTCACGGTCGGGGCCGGGCTGATGCTGGGCGCGGTCGTCCTCGTCTCGGTCTGGCTGCGCCGGCGCGACGTCGCCACCGCGGTGAGCGGCGACGTCATCCCGGTGGCGGGATAGCCTGGAGGGCCATGGGTGACGCGACCGCCCCGACCGTCCGCGCCGACGCCCGCCGCAACCGCGAGCGGATCGTCGACGCGGCGTCGGCGTGCTTCGCCATGGACGGCGTCGAGTGCCAGATCACGGCCATCGCCGCCAAGGCCGGGGTCGGCAACGCGACGGTGTTCCGGCACTTCCCGGCCAAGCGCGACCTCGTGCTGGCGGTGCTGGACCGCCGCATCCGCGAAGCCGAGGCGCTCGTCGAGCGCGAGGCAGCCAACCCTGATCCCGCCGCCGGGCTGCGCGCCATCGTCGAGCACATGGCCGAGGCGATGGTCAGCGATCAGGCGCTCAAGCAGGCGGCCGGGGAGGGCCTGTACGCCGACACCGACCTCGTCTGCCGGCGCGACGAGATCTACGAGCGCATCCGCGCGCTGGTCGAGCGGGGCAAGGCCGACGGCGTGGTGCGCGCCGACGTCGAGATGGTCGACCTCATCGTCCTCGTCCAGGGCGTCGCGTGGTCCGCGGCGCCGCTGGAGGCCCGTACCCCCGGCGTCTGGCGCCGCTACCTCGCGCTCGCGCTGGAGGGGACGCTCGGTCCGTCGGCCGGCACGCTGCCCGCGGCGCCGACCGAGGCCGACCTCAACGCGGCCGGGCCGGCCGGCGCCTAGCGCTCCCGCAGCTCCTCGATCACGTCGGCGTGGCGGCGATCAGGCGGATGCGCACGCGGCCGCGCTCCTTGACGACCCCGAGCACGAAGCCGCCGCCGAACGGCGCGGCGCCGCGCCGGTGCACGGTGTAGGTGCCCTGGGCGCGGCCGGCGTCGCCGCCGCGGACCTGGAGGTCGGAGACCGCGTAGTCCGACGTCCGGTTGGCCCGGAACTGGGCGGCGTACTGGGCGACGACGGCGCGGCGGCCGCGCTGCGAGCCACTCGGCAGGACGCGCACGACGTCGCGGGTGAGCAGCCGGCCGAGGCCGCGGGCGTTCTCCTCGGCGTAGGCGCCGGAGAACGCCTCGACCGCGGCGCGCACCTCGTTGTCGGTGACCGCCTCGACCGCGGGCGGCGACCGGTCGGCGCCCGCGCCGCTGATCGCGAGCGCGGTGACCGCCACGAGACCGGCCAGCGCGGCGGCGGCCAGCGCGGCGCGGGCGGGCACCCGGCGGCGGCGTCCGTGGACGCGGACCGCGCGGGCGGCGGGGGCCGCCTTCGCGTCCGCGTCCACCCGGGGCGGGTCGGGGGCGTGCGGGGGTTCCTGACGCCCGGGCCGGGCGACGGTGGGCCCGTCACCGGGTGCCGCGTCACCTTCCCCATGGATGCCGTGCGCTTCGTGCCGCGCGACGGTCGCCGCCGTGGCGGTCCCGTTGGCCGCGTCACGTTCCGCAGGGATTCCATGCGCTTCGTGACGCGCGCCGCCCGGGTCGTCCGCATCCGCCGCCTGAAGGACGGCCGTCGCCGCGCCCGGGTCCGGCGCGGCCGTGCCGCGGGCGACCGTCCGCTCCGTCTCGGTGACCGGCTCCCCGGCCGCGGCCGCCAGCGCGGCGCGGCCGAGGTCGCCCGCCGACGGGTAGCGGTCGGCGGGGTCCTTCGCCAGGGCTCGGGCGAGCACGCGGTCGAAGGGCGGCGGTGCGCCGCGCGACGACGCCCGCGGCGGGATGTCGTGAAGCGCCGCGTGGATGGCGGCGGGAACCGTCGCGCGCTGCAGCGGCGGGCCGCCGGTGAGCGCCGCGTAGAGCACGCAGGCCAGCGCGTAGACGTCCGAGCGCGCGTCGCAGCGCTCGCCGCGCAGCTGCTCGGGCGAGGCGAAGTCGACCGTCCCGAGCCAGCGCCCGGACTCCGTGATCCGCGTGTCGGCGTTGGTCAGGCGCGTGAGGCCGAAGTCGGTGAGGTAGACGTGCTCGCCGGCGTCGAGCAGGACATTGGCCGGCTTGACGTCGCGGTGGACGAGGCCGCGGGCGTGCGCGGCGTCCAGCCCGGCCGCGACCTGAGCCACGATCCGCGCCGCCCGCGCTGGCTCGAGCTGGTGCTCGCGGCGCAGCAGGCGGTGCAGGTCGGTCCCGCGGACGAGCCGCATGACCAGGTACGGGACGCCGTCCTCCTCGCCCGCGCCGTAGACCGGGATGACGTTCGGATGGTCGATCGAGGCGGCCAGGCGCGACTCGTGCTCGAAGCGCGCCCGGAACTCCTCGTCCTGCGTCCGGTCGGCGACGATGAGCTTCAACGCGACCGGCCGCTGCAGGCGCAGCTCCGTGGCGGCGTAGACGACGCCCATGCCGCCGCGGCCGGCCACGCCGTCGATGCGGCAGCCGGCGAACACGGTTGCTGGCGCGAGCTCGGCCACCCCTCCAGGGTACGGTGGGGCCATGGGGCCGATGACCTTCGCGGGCTCGACGCTGGACCGCGCGTCCGACCGACGCGCCCGTCCCGAGTGGGTCGAGCGGGCGCGGCGCGACCAGCGCGGCCGGGCCGTGCTCGCGTCCCGCCGCGGCGTCGGGCTCGACGGCGCCCCCGCGCGCTCCGGCGACGATCCGTGGGCGGCGCCGGAGGGCGACCGGCTCGCACCCCGCCTCGTGGAGCCCGACGATCGCGAGCCGATCCTGCTCGGCGTCCGCGCCGACGGCGCCCCGCTGTGGGTGCTCGAGGCGACCGACGACGAGCCGCTCGTCGGCCTGCGCGAGGCGGCGCCGCTGCTGGCCCCGGAGGACGCCGGGCTGCTCGCCCACGCCCAGCAGCTCGTCCACTTCCGCCACACGCACGCCTTCTGCGGGACCTGCGGGCGCCCGACCGCCGCGGCCGAGGCGGGTCACCTGCGCGTGTGCGAGGAGGGCCACTCGACCCACCCACGCACGGACCCCGTGGTCATCATGCTCGTCACCGACGGCGCCGACCATGTGCTCATGGGCCGGCAGCCGTCCTGGCCCGCCGGGCGCTACTCGGCGCTCGCGGGCTTCGTCGAGCCGGGCGAATCGCTCGAGCACGCCGTCGCGCGCGAGGTCCGGGAGGAGGCGGCGATCGAGGTCGCCGACGTCCGCTACCACGCCTCCCAGCCGTGGCCGTTCCCGGCCAACCTGATGCTCGGCTTCTACGCGACCTACGCGGGCGGGGACGCGCACGCCGACGACGACGAGCTCGAGGACGTGCGCTGGTTCTCGCGCACGGAGATCACGGCCGCGGCCGACGGCGGCGGGGAGCAGGGGGCGTTCAAGCTCCCGCCGCCGATGGCCATCGCCCGCCGCCTGATCGACGGCTGGCTCGCTGCCTAGGCGCGGCCAGCCCTAGGGCAGGTAGTAGAACGGGTTCGGGAGCTTGTAGGCCCGCCTGGCGTGGCCGCCGGCGAGGTCGGAGAACTGGTCGCCGACGTTCGCGACGATGCGGAAGCCGCGGCGCTCGATCGCCCGACGCGCGCCGGCCTTGTACTGGACGGTCGTGCCGGTGAAGCCGGTCGGCTTGAGGATCAGCCGGCGGTAGCCGCCGAAGCCCTCGCGCGCGAGGTTCTGCGCCGTCGGGGCGCGGACGGCCTCGCCGCGCCCGGTGATGAAGAACACGGCCAGGCCGCGCCGGCGGGCGAGGCGGAACAGGCGCAGCGTCGGACGGATGGCCGTGCCGATCTGGTCCGTGGCCTCGTTGCGCGAGTTGACGCCGAACGTGAAGTCGTCCTGCTCGATCGCCGTGTAGTTCGACAGCGCGGTCTCGTCGACGTCGAGCACGAGCGCGCGCCTGCGCCCGTGGTGGCCGCCGCGCAGGCGACGCAGCTGGCGGGCGGCGAGGGCGTCGATCTGGGCGATCTCGCGCGCGTAGACGCCGGAGTCGTGGAAGGCGCGCAGCGTCGGCTCCCAGTCACCGGCGTTGTAGGGCGTGGTGGATCCGAGGTACGGCAGCCCGCCCGCACCGTCGTCGAGTTGGATGACCGGCACGCGGTCGATGATCTGGACGGTGGGATCCGGCGGCGGGGCGTAGTCCGTGGCGGGCGCGGGGCCGGCGGCCCGGGCGGCGGGAGCGGCGACCGCGAGGGCGGCGGCCGCGACGAGGAGGAGTCGACGCATGGGGCGAAGCATTCCACCGTCGCGGCCGCAGGTGTTAGCGGACGGGTCAGCTCACGGTGCGGCGCCGTCCTCGCCGCTGCGACTCAGCCGCCGCAGACCGGCCAGGGGCTCGAGCCGCTCTGGCTCAGCAGCTGCTGCGCGCGGGCGTCCTGCTCGGCCTCGGGGGCCGCGGCCGGGTCGCCCGAGCCGCCCACGGAGGCCCAGGTCTGCTGGTCGAACTGGTACTTGCCGCGGTAGGTGCCGGAGGCGTCGACGGCGCCCGGATCGCCGCCGGACTCGCAGGCGGCGATCGAGTTGAGCGCCGGGCTGGCGGCGGCGGACGGCGCCGCGGCGGCCGTGGGTCCGGCGGCGGGGGCCGCGGCCGGGCTGGGCGCCGGTGCGCTCATGCCGCGCAGCACGGCGAGCGAGGCCTGGATCTTCTCCTCCGACGGGGTATGCCGGCCGCCCGCATGCCGGACGCCCTGGCGGACGATGTTGCGGCCGGGCTCGCCGTGGCGGTCGGCCTGCTTGTAGGCGTGCAGGTACATGCGCTTGAGCTCGGGGCTGGCCTTGTCGGCGTGGGCGGCGGCCGGCAGGCCGACGCACAGCGCGGACGCGCCAACGGCCGCGGCGACGATGCGTCGCGGGATCATGGTCACTCCTTCGTGTCGCAGTCGCGAGGCCCGGGCGGCAGAGGCCGATCACCGGGCAGGCGGCGCCAATGGACGCGCCGCCTCGCGTGACGACCAAACGGTAGGCCGCCCGGTGCCCGCCGCGCGTGCGCCGGGTCACATTGCAACCGATCCTGCGTCAGCGTGGCGCGACGACGCCCGCGACGTGCGGCCGGCCGGTGCGAGCGTCCGTGACCGCGAACGCCCGCGCGTCCCCGCCGCCCGCGGTGCTGAACGCCGCCCGACCGGGAAGCGGCAGCGGCAGCTTGAAGCGCACCCGGACGTCGTAGGCGTCGCCGAGGTGGCCCTCGAGCGCCGCGAGGCAGCGAGCCGCGACCCACATGCCGTGGGCGATCGGCCTCGGGAACCCGAAGGCGCGCGAGGTCAGCGGATGCAGGTGGATCGGGTTCCAGTCGCCGGAGACCGCCGCGTAGCGGCGGCCGGCGTCGCCCGGGACCGACCAGATCGCCGTCGGCTGGGGCGCCGCGTGGCGGGGCGTCTCGTCGCCGGCGGACGACCCGCCGCCGGCCTCGCGGTGCAGGTACGTCGTGCGGCTGCGCCATACGGGCTCCCCGTCCACCGCCGCCGAGGCGGCGACGTCGAACTGCCGCCCGCGCGGGTGCGGGCGCAGGTCGACGGTGCGCACGGCCACGTCGAGGCGCTCGCCGGCGTGCACGGGCCGCAGCCGCTCGATCGCGTTCTCCGTGTGCACGAGCCCGACGACCCCGAAGGGGAAGTCGAGCCGGGTCATGAGCTCCATCGCGAGCGGGAAGGCGAGCAGGTGCGGGTAGGTGGCCGGCAGCACGTCGGAGACGCGGAACCCGCACACGCGCTGGTAGGCCGCGAGCCGCCGGCGGTCCGGCTCGATCCCGGCGCGCGTGAGCTCGTCTCCGGGCAGCGCACGGCCGCCGCCGATCCCCGGCAGCAGACGCAGCGCGGCCTTCGGGTACGTCGACGCGCCCATCACGCCCCCAGCAGGTGCTGGCCGTCCACGCGGATCGTGTTGCCGGTCACCCCGCCGGAGCCGGGGGAGGCGAGCCAGGCGATCGTCTCGGCGACGTCGCCCGGGAGCCCGCCCTGGGCGAGCGAGTTCATCCGCCGGCCGGCCTCGCGGGTCGCCACGGGCATGGCCGCGGTCATCTGCGTCTCGATGAAGCCGGGGGCGACGGCGTTGATGGTGATGTGCCGGTCGGCGAGCAGCGGCGCGTAGGCGTCCACGAAGCCGATGATGCCCGCCTTCGACGTCGCGTAGTTCGCCTGGCCCCGTTGCCCGGCGATGCCGTTCATCGAGGAGAGGGAGACGACGCGGCCCCCGGCGCGCAGGGCGCCGGCCTCGAGCAGGCCGTCCGTGAGCCGCTCCTGGGCGGTGAGGTTGATCGCCATGAGCCCGTCCCACTGCTCGCCGGTCATGCGCGCGAGCGTGCGGTCGCGCGTGACGCCCGCGTTGTGGACGACGACGTCGACGCCGCCGTGGCGCTCCGTGAGATGCGTGGCGAGCCGCCGGGGCGCGTCCGGCGCGGTGATGTCGAGCTGCAGGGCGGTGCCGCCGACGCGGTTCGCGACGGCGCTGAGCGCCTCGCCGGCGACCGGGACGTCGAGGCCGACGACGTGGGCGCCGTCGCGCCCCAGGGTCTCCGCGATGGCCGCGCCGATGCCGCGCGCGGCGCCCGTGACGAGCCCGACCCGCCCCGCGAGGGGGCGGTCCCAGTCGGCGACGGGCTGCGACGCGCCCGCGCCGACGCGCACGACCTGGCCGTCGACGAAGGCCGACTTCGAGCCCAGCAGGAAGCGCAGGGTCGACTCGAGGTTGCCCTCGGCGCCCGGGGCGGCGTAGAGCAGCTGTGCCGTGGCCCCGGCGCGGACCTCCTTGGCGGCCGAGCGGGTGAAGCCCTCCAGTGCGCGCTGGGCGATGGCTGCGGCCGGCGTGGCCGCCTGCTCCGGCGGCGTCCCGAGCACGAGCAGGCGTCCCGACGGGCGCAGCGTGGTGATCGTCGCGTGGAAGAAGGCGTAGAGATCGTGCAGCTCGGCGCTCGACGCGATGCCCGAGGCGTCGTAGACCAGCGCGGCGTGGCGCTCGTCCTCGGTGGTGTCCTCGCGAACCTCGGCGCCGGCGGACGCGAGCGTCCGGCGCACCGCCTCGAGCAGCCGCCCGCCCGGGGCGGCCCCGAGCCTGGCCGAGGCGTCGAGCAGCGGCTGTCCCGGCGCGTAGCGGCGCAGCGGCGCGGGCGCGGGCAGGCCGAGCCGGGAGACGAGCAGGTGGCCGGGCCCCGAGCCGGCGAACTGGGTGTAGCGGTCGGCCATGGTCGCGAACGCTAGCGTTCAATCGCATGAGCGACGTGCGCGCGGCAGCCATCCTCGGCGGCAACCGGATCCCCTTCGCCCGCTCCGGCGGTCCCTACGCCGAGGCCTCGAACCAGGACATGCTCACGGTGACGCTCGACGGGCTCGTCGCGCGCTTCGGCCTGCAGGGCGAGCGGCTCGACGAGGTCGTCGCCGGCGCGGTCCTCAAGCACGCCACGGACTTCAACCTCACGCGCGAGTGCGTCCTCGGCTCGGCGCTGCACCACGCCACGCCGGCCTACGACGTCCAGCAGGCGTGCGACACCGGCATCCAGGCGGCCCTGGCCGTCGCGAACAAGATCAAGCTCGGCCAGATCGACGCGGGCGTGGCCGGGGGGGTCGACACGACCTCCGACGCCCCGATCGCGGTCAACGCCGACCTGCGCCGCGTGCTGCTTCAGTTCAACCGGGCCCGCAGCGTGCCCGACCGGCTCAGGCTCCTGGGCCACCTGCGCCCGGGGCAGCTCGTGCCGGAGACGCCGCGCAACGCGGAGGCGCGCACCGGGCTGTCCATGGGCGCGCACCAGGCCGTCACCGCCCGGCACTGGCAGATCACGCGCGAGGCGCAGGACGAGCTGGCCGCCGCGAGCCACCAGCACCTCGCGGCCGCCTACGACCGCGGCTTCTTCGACGACCTGGTCACGCCCTACCTCGGCCTCACGCGCGACCAGAACCTGCGCCCGGACTCGAGCGTGGAGGCACTCGCGAAGCTCAAGCCGGTGTTCGGCACCGACGAGCCCGGGGCGACGATGACGGCGGGCAACTCGACGCCGCTGTCCGACGGCGCGGCACTCGTGCTGCTCGCCTCGGAGGCCTGGGCCGCCGAGCGGGACCTGCCGGTGCTCGCCCGCCTCACGCACGCTGAGACCGCCGCCGTCGACTACGTCCACGGCGAGGAGGGGCTGCTCATGGCGCCCGCCTACGCCGTCCCGCGCCTGCTCGAGCGGGCCGGGCTGACGCTGCAGGACTTCGACCTCTACGAGATCCACGAGGCGTTCGCGAGCCAGGTGCTCACGACGCTCGCCGCCTGGGAGGACCCCGCGTTCTGCCGCGACCGGCTCGGCCTCGACCGGCCGCTGGGCGCCGTCGATCGCGCGAAGCTCAACCCGAACGGCTCCTCGCTGGCCGCCGGCCACCCGTTCGCGGCCACGGGCGGGCGGATCCTCGCCTCGACGGCCAAGGCGCTCGCCGAGCGCGGGTCGGGCCGGGCGCTGATCTCGATCTGCGCGGCCGGCGGCCAGGGCGTGGTCGCCGTCGTCGAGCGGTAGTCCGTTCGTCGACCTCCGGGCGGCCCGACTCGGGAAGGCGGGGGGTCGGTGCCGTTGAATGCCGGATGGTGCGACGACTCCTCCCGGCTGCCCTCCTGCTGACCTTCGCCGCCGCGCCTGCGTCCGCCCAGGCCGACCGGACGACGATCGGCTCGGACCTCAAGGCCGACGCGACGATCGCCGCCAGCGACCCCAACGACATCGCCTTCTGGCCGGGTTCCGGCGGGGCCGACCTCGGGATCGAGGTTCCCGTGCGCGGCGAGGCCATCGCCTTCCGCCTGAAGGGCGGCACCGTGCAGACGAAGAGCGAGCGGGCCCGGGCCGAGGCCTTCGACCCCGACTACGACCTGATGCACTTCCAGGTCCTGCACCCGCAGGGCGACGGCACGTTCCAGGCCACGTCGACCTCGGAGGACTACGTCGCCCCGGTGATCGGCGTCAACGCCTCCAAGGACACCGTCAAGGAGTGGCTCGCGGACACCTCGCGCCTGTGCGTGGAGCCCGGCGACCGGATCTCGCTCTCCGAGGTCGGCGGCTACGTGCCATACATCTTCGGCAACGGCCTGCGCTACCAGACCTTCGGCCAGGTCGGCTCCGCGACGACGAACGAGTTCCGCGCCGGGGGCATGATCGCCGAGGACCGCACGGCGCTCGAGCCGACTCCCGTGCGGGGTCGCGAGCTGCTGCTGCAGGTCGTGATCGGCTCGGGCCAGGACGCGCGCTGGACCTGCCAGACGCCGGCGCAGCGCGCCGCGACCGCCGAGCAGAGCAGCGGTCCCAAGGCGCCGCGTGTGCTGCCGCCGATGGCCAGGCCCAGCCTCAAGACCCGGCGCCTGGACAAGCGCGGCCGTGTGCCGATGACGGTCCGGTGCCGCGCCGCCGGCACCGACTGCGCCGGAACGATCGAGCTGCGCGCCCACAAGCGGCGCATCGGCCGCGCCCGCTACGCCCTCGTCAAGGGCGCCTCGAGCACCTTCCGGGTCAAGCTCACGCGCCGGGGCCGGCGCGACGTCCGGCGCGCCTCGGCGGGCAAGCTGCGCACCGCGGCGGTCGTGCGGGCCAGGGGCGGGCGCAAGGCGTCGGGCCTGTTCCACATCAAGCCTCGCCGGGCGCGCCACTGAGCCCTTGCGGGTCATCGCGTAGGCGCTGAGGACGAGCGCGGCGCGGCGAGCTCGACCGACGAGCACCGGCGGCGTGGCAGGCTGACGTCCGTGCCCGTCCCGATCGCCCGAGCAGCGCCGCTGGACGCCCGGGCGCTGCTCGGTTTCCTCGCCGCGCGGGCGGTGCCGGGCGTCGAGGCGGTGGACGGGACGACGTACCGGCGAGCGCTCGGCGGGGCGGTGGCCGAGGTGCGGTTCGGCGGGGCGGGGTTCGCCGGGGTGGGCCACAGGCGGCCAGGTGCCGGTTCCCCGCCGGCTGCCCGTCTGTTGCCCGGCGGAGACGCCCGGCTCGCGCGCACGCTGATCGGGGACGACGCCGAGGTGCTCACGGCCGGGGCCCACCTCGGAGCGCATCCGGCGCTCGGGCCGCTGGTGCGGCGGGCGCCCGGGCTGCGCGTGCCCGGTCACCCGGACGGCGCCGAGCTCGCGGTGCGGGCCGTCCTCGGCCAGCAGGTGTCGGTCGCCGGGGCGCGGACGCTCGCGGGCCGGCTCGTCGCGGCCCACGGCGTGCTCCTGCGCCGCCCGGCGGGCGGGGTGACGCACGCGTTCCCGTCGTCCGCGGTGCTCGCGGGCCTCGACCCGGCGTCGCTGCCGATGCCGCGCGCCCGGGCCCGCGCGCTGGTCGGGCTGTGCGCGGCGCTCGCGGAGGGGCGCGTCCACCTGCGCTCCGGGACGGAGCCCGCCCGCGCGCGGGCGCAGCTGCTCGAGCTCGCCGGCATCGGGCCGTGGACCGCGGACTACGTCAGGATGAGGGCGCTGCGCGATCCCGACGTCCTTCTCGTGGGCGATCTCGGCGTCCGCCACGCGCTGACGGCGCTCGGGCTCGACGTCTCGGGGCGCGCCCTGCGCCGGCTGGCGGCGGAGGTGTCCCCGTGGGGCTCCTACGCGACGGTCCACCTGTGGCACGGCGGGTGACCGCACTTTCGGCCGCCGGGAGGCCGGAACTGCGGTCACGGGCCGTTCTCGCCCCTAGGTTCGACACGACCGTGTCCGCCCCGCCCGCCACCGATCTCGACTCCCGCGCCCGCGCCGCCCTGGCCGCGCTCGCCGGCGACGGCGCCGAGCCACGGCCGCACCAGCTCGAGGCGATCCGCGACCTCGCGGGCGACCGCGCCCGCGTGTTGTGCGTCCAGCGCACCGGCTGGGGCAAGTCGGCCGTCTACTTCGTCGCCACCGCGCTGCTGCGCGAGGACGGCGCCGGGCCGACGCTCATCGTCTCGCCCCTGCTCGCCCTCATGCGCAACCAGATCGCGGCGGCGCAGCGCCTCGGCCTGCGCGCGTACACGGTCAACAGCACGAACCGGGCGGCGTGGGACGAGGTCCGCGACCTGCTCGAGGCCGACGCCGTCGACCTGCTGCTGATCAGCCCCGAGCGGCTCAACCACGCCGGCTTCCGCGAGACGATGCTGCCGCTCTTCGCCGCGCGGGTCGGCCTCCTCGTCGTCGATGAGGCCCACTGCGTCTCGGACTGGGGCCACGACTTCCGGCCGGACTACCGCCGGATCGCCGACGTGCTCGAGCGCCTCGCCGGCGACGTCGCGGTGCTCGGCACCACCGCGACCGCGAACGACCGCGTCGTCGCCGACGTCGAGGCCCAGCTCGGCCACGGCTCCCCGGCGCCGCTGCGCACCTACCGCGGGCCGCTGGCCCGCCGCTCGCTGCGCCTGGAGGCCGTCGAGCTCGCCCGGCCCGCCGACCGCCTCGCGTGGCTCGCCACGCACCTCCCGCAGCTGGAGGGCTCGGGCATCGTGTACACGCTCACCAAGCGCGATGCCGAGGCGGTCGCGGACTGGCTGACCACGCGCGGCATCAGCGCCGAGAGCTACTCGGGCGAGGTCGACACGCAGCGGCGCGTCGCTGTCGAGGACCGCCTGCTCGCCAACGACGTCAAGGCCGTCGTGGCCACGAGCGCGCTCGGGATGGGCTACGACAAGGGCGACCTCGGCTGGGTCGTCCACTACCAGGCGCCGGGCTCGGTGATCGCCTACTACCAGCAGGTCGGGCGCGCGGGCCGCGGCGTCGAGCACGCCGAGGTCGTGCTGCTGCGCGGGGCCGAGGACCGCCGCATCCAGGACTTCTTCATCGAGCAGGCCTTCCCCCGGCGCGAGCACGTGGAAGCCGTGCTCGAGCACCTCGGCGCCACGGACGGCGGGGCGACGACGCGCGAGCTCACGAGCCTCGTCAACCTCGGGACCGGGCGGCTGGACGCGATGCTCAAGGTCCTCGACGTCGAGGGCGCCGTCGAGCGCGACGGCTCGCGCTGGCGGGTCGCGGCGGGCGCGCGCGAGTGGACCTACGAGGCGGAGCGCTATGCGGCGGTGACGGAGCTGCGCCGGGCGGAGCAGGTCGCCATGGCTCGCCTGGGCACGGACGGCCGCTGCCTGATGCGCACCCTGCAAGAGGAGCTCGACGGGGCGGGCGGGGATGTCATCCGCGACTGCGGCCGCTGCGCCGCCTGCACCGCCCCGAGGTGGGCCGGGCCGCTGGACCCGGCGCTCGTCCGCGCCGCCGCGCTGCACCTGCGTGCCCGGCCTCTGCCCATCGACGCCAAGCGCATGGCCCCGAACGCCGACGGCGCCATGCGCAAGATCCCGGAGGACGCCCAGGCGGCCGACGGCCGCGCGCTCGCGCGGCTGGGCGACGGCGGCTGGGACCCGCTCGTGCAGGAGGGCCGGGCCGCGGGCGCCTTTTCCGGCGAACTCGTCGAGGCCGCGGCGGAGCTCGTGCGGACCTGGGGCATCCGGCTCGACTGGGTCGCGGCCGTGCCCTCCACCCGCTCGGGCGACCTCGTCCCCGGCTTCGCGCGGGCCCTGGCCGACCGGCTCGAGCTGCCCTTCGCCGACGTCCTGACCCGGGCCGAGGATCGCCCGCCGCAGCGGGGCATGGCCAACGCCGCCCAGCAGGCCGCCAACGTTCGCGGTGCCTTCGCGGTCGCCGGCGACGTACCGCCGGGCGCCGGCCTGCTCGTCGACGACGTGCGCCAATCGGGCTGGACGCTCGCCATGGTCGCCGGACAGCTGCGCCGGCGAGGCGCCCAGGCCGTCCACCCACTCGCGCTCGCGACGGCTCACTGAGGTGCGCGGCGGCCCGGTGCCCGGCCGGCCCCCGCGGGCAGCCGGTCCGCGCCCTCGAGCGAGCCGTCGCCGGCGACGAGCGCCTCCTTGGCGCCGCGCTCGAGCCGCTTGACCCGCAGCTCGAGCCGCATGGCTGCGGAGCGATCAGCCGCTCGCCACGCCGCGGCCAGCTCGAGGGGCCCACGGCCGCGGGTGTAACGCGCGCCGCGGCCCGCCGCATGGGCGGCCAGGCGGCGGTCGAGGTCGGTCGTCCAGCCGCAGTAGAGGCTGCCGTCCGCGCAGCGCAACAGGTAGACGAAGGCCGGGGCGTCCAAGGCGGTGGCGACCAGCATGTCACGAGCTGCGGCCGCGCCCGGTTGCCTGGTAGAACTCCGGTCGCCCAATCCCGGGCGGAACACCAGTGGAGGATCGGCCAGCATGGCTCTCGGAACCGTCAAGTGGTTCAACAACGACAAGGGCTTCGGCTTCATCACGCCGGACGAGGGCGGCAAGGACCTGTTCGTCCACCACTCGGCCATCCAGGCCAACGGCTATCGGTCGCTCGAGGACGGCGCCCGCGTGAACTACGAGTCCGAGGAGGGCCCGAAGGGCCCGAAGGCCATCAACGTCTCCCAGCTCTAGGCCATCCGCCTCCTCTTCGTCTGCCTCGGCAACATCTGCCGGTCGCCCACCGCGGAGGGGGTGATGCGCCACCTCGTGGCACAGGCGGGCCTGGAGAACCGGATCGAGGTCGACAGCGCCGGCACCGGTACCTGGCACGTCGGCTATCCGCCCGACGAGCGCGCGGCGGCCGCCGCCGGCTCCCGCGGCGTGACGCTCGACGGCGAGGCGCGCCGGGTCGGTCCGGAGGACTTCCGGGCCTTCGACCTGCTCGTGGCCATGGACGCCGCCAACCGCGACGACCTCCTCGCCCTCGCGCCGGACGAGGCGGCGCGGGCCCGGGTCGTCCTGTTGCGCGAGTTCGACCCGGTCGCGGTGGCGGCGGGCGAGCTCGAGGTGCCCGACCCGTACTACACCGGCGAGGACGGCTTCGACGCGGTCGCCGACATGATCGAGCGCGCTTGCCGCGGCCTGCTCGCCGACGTGCGCGCGCGGGCCACGGCCTGAGGCTGTGGGTTGGCGCGCTCGGCGGCGGCCGCGGCGCGGCGACGGCTCGGGTGAGAGGAGGCTCGGCCGGGGCCGGGTCTGCCGGCAAGCGTCAGTCGAGTGTGGGCCGTCCTGTCGACCAGGGCGCGACTGACGGTCGCTCGCGCCGCCCCCGGCGCTCGGCTGCCCAGCCCGCGCTCGGACCCGACTTCTCATCCGCCGCCGTCACCGGTGGCGGCGGAGCCGCCGCAGCTAGCGGCCCAGCAGCCGCATGGACACCTCGGGGTAGCGGTCGCCGGCCGCCTCGGGTAGGGCCTCGGCGACGGCGGCCAGCTCGTCCGGAGTGAGCTCCACGTCGACGGCGCCGACGTTCTCCTCCACGCGCGCGACCCGCTTGGTGCCGGGAATCGGCACGACGCCCGCCGGCTGCGCGAGCACCCAGGCCAGCGCGAGCTGGGAGGCCGTGACGCCCTTGTGGTCGGCGAGCTCGCGGACGCGGTCGACGAGCACGAGGTTGCGGTCGAAGTTCTCGCCGGTGAAGCGCGGCGAGGTCCGGCGGAAGTCGTCCTCGTCGAGGTCGTCGATCGAGCGGATCTCGCCAGACAGGAAGCCGCGGCCGAGCGGCGAGTAGGCGACGAAGCCGATCCCCAGCTCCTGACAGACGCCGAACAGCTCGTCCTCCGGGTCGCGCGACCACAGGGAGTACTCCGTCTGCAGCGCCGCGATCGGGTGCACCGCGCTCGCGCGCCGCAGCGTCTCGGGCCCGGCCTCGGAGAGCCCGAGGAAGCGGACCTTGCCCTCCTGCACGAGCTCGGCCATGGCGCCGACGGTCTCCTCGATCGGCGTCTCGGGGTCCACGCGGTGCTGGTAGTAGAGGTCGATGTGGTCGACGCCGAGGCGCTGCAGCGAGCCGTCGACGGACGCGCGCACGTAGTCGCGTGCGCCGTTGACGCCGCGGGCGTCCGGGTCGTCCGGATCGCGGACGATGCCGAACTTCGTCGCGAGCACGACCCGGTCGCGGCGGTCGGCGATCGCGTCGCCGACGAGCCGCTCGTTCGTGTGCGGGCCGTACATGTCGGCCGTGTCGAGCAGCGTCACCCCGAGCTCGAGGGCGCGGTGGATGGTGCGCACGGACTCCGCGTCGTCGCGGGCGCCGTAGAAGTCGGACATGCCCATGCAGCCGAGGCCGATCGCTGGGACCTCGAGGCCGCTGGAGCCGAGGGGTCGGGTCTGCATGGGGTCGGTCTAGGCTCGGCCGCCGTGTCCCAAACCCTTGCGCAGGCAATCGCCTCGGCGTGCGGCACCCCGGTCGCCTCGAGCCGGCCGACCGCCGGCGGATCGATCAACGAGGCCCTCGACGTGCGGCTGCAGGACGGCCGCCGGCTGTTCGTCAAGCACCGCGCCGAGACCCCCGACGGCTTCTACGCCGCGGAGGCCGCCGCCCTCGGCTGGCTTGCCGCCGCCGACGCCCTGCCGCTGCCCGAGGTCGTGGCGGTCACGGACGGCTTCCTTGCCCTGTCCTGGGTGCGGGCGGCGCCGCGCGGGCGCGACTTCGACACGCGGCTGGGGGAGGGGCTCGCCCGCCTGCACGCGGCCGGCGCGCCCGCCTTCGGCGCGACGGCCGACGGCGGCCCGACGTTCCTCGGCCCGCTCGCCGTGCCCAACGACCCGGCTCCGGACGCGGGGACGTTCTGGGCGCGGCGCCGGCTCGAGCCGCTGCTGCGGCTCGCCGTCGACGCGCGGGCGCTGCCGTCCGGCGCCGCCGAGCGCGTGCGGCGCGTGATCGAGCGGGCCCCGGAGCTGGCCGGTCCGCCCGAGCCACCCGCCCGCATCCACGGCGACCTGTGGGGCGGCAACGTCATGGCCGGACCGGCCGGCGAGCCGTGGCTCGTCGACCCGGCCGCCCACGGCGGTCACCGGGAGGCCGACCTGGCGATGCTCGACCTCTTCGGCGGCGTCGGTCCCGGGTTCCGCGCCGCCTACGAGGCCGTCGCGCCGCTTCCCGACGGCGCGCCGGAGCGCGTCGCGTTCTGGCAGCTCATCCCGCTGCTCGTGCACGCGATCCTCTTCGGCGGCCCCTACGGCACCGCCGTCGACCGGGCGGCCGCCCGTTACGGATGACCGACGGGCAGGGACGCGGGCCCCGGCGCCGAACAGGGTCCGGGTGACCTCGCCCGTCGTCACGGAGACCCCGCGCCGGCTCGAGCCGGCCGGCCCCGACCCGTTCCTCGAGGACGCCCCGGCGGCCTCGCCGCCCCCGGTCGTGGCGGCCTCCGCGCCCGCGCCGCAGCGGCGCCGGATCCTCGACTGACGCGCCGGGTGCAGACCCGCGCCACTGCTACATTCAGCCCGCCCCTGGAGGACGTAGCTCAGCTGGTAGAGCTCCGCGTTGTGGTCGCGGCGGTCGGGGGTTCGAGTCCCCTCGTCCTCCCTCGTCCGGCGCGGTAGCGTGGCGGCGTGCCCGCCCCGGCCGAGCCGTCACCGAGCCCCCGGCGGGCGCGCCGGCGCGCGGAGACGCTCGCGGAGATCCGCGGCCTGGCGCTGCAACAGGTCGCCGCCGGCGGCCCCGAGGCGCTGTCGCTGAACGGCATCGCCCGCTCCATGGGGATGAGCGGGCGCGCCATCTACCGGTACTTCCCCAGCCGCGAGGCGGTGCTCACCGCGCTGATCGTGGAGCTCTACGAGGCGCTGGCCGGCACACTGGAGGCGGCCGTGGGCGCCGCCGCCCGGCGCTCGCCGGCGGCCCGGCTGCGCGCGCTCGGTGAGGCCTACCGGGCCTGGGGCCGCGAGCGCCCGCACGAGTACCGGCTGTTGTTCGGCGCCGGCGCTCCCGCAGAGGCCGCGGACCCGCCCGAGGTCGCCGCCGCTGCCCATCGCTCCATGGAGCTCTTCATCGACGCGCTGGGCGCGTTGGTCCCGCAGGGAGGACCGGCCCCCGCCGCCGGGCCCGAGGCCCTGGGCCGCAGCCTCCGGCGCTGGGCCGCCGCTCGCGCCGGCGAGCCCGCGGAGGCGGTCCCGGCCGGCGTGCTGCGGCTCGGCGTGGTGGCCTGGGCCCGACTGCACGGCATCGTGTCGCTCGAGCTCGAGGGCGTCTACGCGGCGATGGGCGTCGACAGCGACGCCCTGTATCGCTCCGAGCTCGACCAGCTCGCCCGCGAGGCCGCGGGCGCCGCCTGAGTCAGGCGACGAGCACGACCTTGCCGACGAGCCCGCCGGCCTCGGCAGCGGCCAGCGCGGCGCCCGCCTCGCGCAGCGGCCAGGTGCCGGCCACGGGCGCCTCGAGCTCCCCGCGGGCGAGCGCGTCCAGCAGCGCGCCGAGGTCCTCGCGCACCCCGCGCCAGTAGGCGGCCGGGTCCTCGTCGAGGCCCTCCCAGAGGTTGAAGAACCCGGCCTCGCGGTCGCCGGGCTCGGCGGCGAAGCGCTCCAGGCGGGCCATGAGGTCCAGCACGGGCGCCATCGGGTCGCCCGGCACGTCGCGGGTGGAGGCGGTGCCGTAGGAGACGAGACGCCCGGACGCGCCGAGCATCCGCCACGACGCGTCCAGGACCTCGCCGCCGACGTGGTCGAACACCGCGTCGGCGCCGTCGGGCACCGCGGCCCGGACCGCCGCGGCGAGGTCGTCGGCGTGGCGGTCGACCCAGGTGGCGCCGAGCGCCCGGACCGCGTCCGCGCCGTCAGGATCGGTGATGGCGACGACCTCGGCGCCCGCGGCGAGCGCGAGCCGGACGAGCAGGCTGCCGACCCCGCCCGTCGCCCCGTGCACGACGACGGTCTCATCGGCACGGACGCGCGCCTGGCGGTGCAGCATCCGGCGGGCGGTGACCCCGTTGGTGACCAGCGCCTCGGCGGCCACGGGGTCCACGCCGTCGGGCACGGGGGCGAGGTGCTCGGCCTCGAGCAGGACGTGCTCGGCCCAGCCGCCGACCTTGGTGAGCGCGGCGACGCGCCGGCCGGCGAGCGCCGGATCGGCGTCCGGGCCGAGCTCGACCACCTCTCCGACGAGGTCGTAGCCGGGCACGAAGGGGAACGGCGGCTGGTCGAAGTACTTTCCGCGGCGCATCTGCTGCTCGGCAAAGGAGACGCCCGTCGTCTCGACGCGCACGAGGACCTGGCCGCCGGCCGGGGCGGCGAGCGTCGCGGAACGCGCCTGCAGCCCGTCGGGCTCGGCGAGGCCGGGAAGGAGGATCTGTATGGTAGTGGTCATACCTCCGGGTATATTCTCTACCTCTTCCGCACAAACGTCTACGTCGGCTCTGGCCCGAGGTGGGCGTCGAGGGTCCGCCTGACGTACTCGCCGGGCTCCGCCCAGGTGCGCTTGGGCCGGTCCGCCCGCAGCAGCGCGTAGCCGTGCAGGGCCGCCCAGAGGGAGCCGGCGATGGGATACGCCTCGCCCTCCGGGGCGCCACACGCGACCACGAGCCCGGCCAGGGCGACGAAGGCGTCCTCGCGATCCGTCCCGGGTGCGTCCGCCGCCGCGCCGGCGCGCGGCGTCATCTCCCGGCGCGTGGTGAAGAGGACCGCGTAGAGCGCGGGCCGGCGCGCGGCGAGGTCGAGGTAGGCGTCCGCCATGGCCCGCAGCCGAGCGCGCGGATCCGTGCCGCCGGCCGCGGCGGCGGCGCGCAGGGTGGCGTTGAAGTCCGCGAAGCAGCGGTCCACCGCCGCGTCCACGAGCGCATTGCGGTCCGGGAAGTGGAGGTACAGCGCCGTCGGCGACACCCCGGCCCGGGTGGCCACGGCACGGACCGATACGCGCGCCTCGTCCCCGAGCTCGCCGAGCAGCTCGACGGCGGCGGTCAGCAGCTGCTCGCGCAGTCGCGCGCCCTCCCCACGCGGGTTGCGGCGGCGGGGGGTCCCCGGAGCGTCGGTCGGCGTGCTCACGCGACCAGCCTATCCATTTGACTTGACATGCGTACATGTTCTGCTGTTACCTTGCTTGGAGTGATTCGTCACTCACTCCCATCCGCCCCGAGTCAAGGACCCACCGCTCCCATGCTCTCCCGCCTCGGCGATCGCGTCGCCGCCCATCCGCGCCGGACCCTGCTCGGCCTGCTCGCCTTCCTCCTCGTCGCCGGGGTGCTCGGCGGCCCGGTCGCCGGCCTGCTGCGCGACTCGGGCGGCTTCGCGCCGGCCGACTCCGGCTCGGAGCGCACCGACCGGCGCATCGAGGCCGCCACGGGCGCCCAGGCCGCGCCCGGACTCGTGCTGCTCGTCGCGACCCCGCACGGGGCCGACACGCCCGCCGCCCAAGCTCGCCTGGCCGGCCTGCGCCGCGAGCTGGCCGCCCGGCCGGGCATCGCGTCCGTCGTTCCGACGGCGACCACCCGCGACGAGCGCTTCGTCAGCCGCGACGGGCGGCTGGCCTACCTCGCCGCGACGGTGAAGGCCGGCGCGGACGAGTCGGCCGTGACCGCCGACGTGCTGCACCGCTTCGACGGCGAGCGCGACGTGACGGTCGGCGGCAGCCTCGCGGCCGACCAGCAGATCGGCGACAGCGTCTCCAAGGACCTCGGCACGGCCGAGACCCTCGCCTTCCCGCTGTTGCTGCTCCTCTCCCTGCTCTTCTTCCGCGGCCGGGCGACGGTGCTGCCGCTGCTCGTGGGAATCACCACGGTGCTCGGCACCTTCCTCGTGCTGCGCGTCGTCAACGAGGCCTACGGGCTGTCGATCTTCGCGCTGAACCTCGTCATCGGGCTCGGGCTGGGGCTGGCCATCGACTACACGCTCTTCCTCGTCACGCGCTTCCGCGAGGAGCTCGCCCGCAGCGGACCGGGGACCACGGCCATCCGCGCCACCCTGACCTCCGCCGGCCGGACCATCGTGTTCAGCGCCGCGACCGTCGCGGCCGCGCTCGCGACGCTCGTCGTCTTCCCGCTGAACTTCCTGCAGTCCATGGGGATCGCGGGCGCGGCGGTGGCCGTCGTCGCGGCCGTCGCGAGCCTGACCGTCACCCCGGCGCTGCTGGCGCTGTGGGGCGCGAAGCTCGCGGTCCGGCCGCGCCGCCGGGCCCGCGCGGAGACCCAGGGCGGCTGGTACCGGCTCTCCAAGGCGGTCATGCGGCGGCCGGGCGTCGTCGCCGTCGCCGCCGCGGCGCTCATGCTCGCCGTCGCGCTGCCGGCCCTGCGGACGACCTGGAGCCCGGTGGACTCGAGCGTCATCCCGAAGGACACGAGCGCGCGGACGGTGTCCGACGCGCTGGCCACCCGCTTCGCCGGGCAGGACACGGAGCCGCTGACTGTCGCGCTCACCGCGCCGGCCGCCGAGGCCGACGGTGTGCGTGCGTACGCCTCGGGCCTCGAGCGGCTGCCGGGCGTCGCGCGGGTCAACCCGCCGCGCCGGCTGGACGCGACCACCTGGCAGATCGACGTCGACGTCCGCGGCGACGCCACCTCGCCGCGGGCCCGCGCGCTGGTGACCACCATCCGCGAGGGCGACGGCGCCTACCCCGTGCTCGTCGGCGGCTCCGCGGCGGCCTTCGTCGACCAGCAGGCGGCCATCGGGTCGCGGCTCGTGCTCGCCGCGCTGCTGCTCGCCGGGCTGACGTGCCTCATCCTCTGGCTCATGACCGGGTCGGTCGTGCTGCCGCTGAAGGCGGTCGTCATGAACGTCCTCACCGTGGGTGCCGCGCTGGGCGTGCTGACCCTCGTGTTCCAGGACGGGCGGTTCACCGGACTGCTCGGGTACACGCCCAACGGCGGGATCGAGCCGACGGACTTCCTCGTCTCCGCGGCGCTGGTCTTCGCCCTGTCGACGGACTACGGGGTGTTCCTGCTCGGTCGCATCCGCGAGACGCGCGAGTCCGGCGTGCCCGATCGGGAGGCCGTCGCCGTGGGGCTGGAGCGCACGGGCGCGGTGGTGACCGCGGCGGCGATCCTGCTCGCCGTGGCCATCGGCGCGTTCGTGACCTCGTCGATCAGCTTCCTCCAGCAGATCGGCGTGGCCACCGCGGCGGGCGTCCTGCTCGACGCCTTCGTCGTCCGCTCACTGCTCGTGCCCGCCCTCATGGGCCTGCTCGGGCGGTGGAACTGGTGGTCGCCGGCGCCGCTGCGCCGGCTGCACGACCGCATCGGGCTGCGGGAGGGGCCGGGGCCGGCCGGTCCGGCGCCCGCCCACGGTTGAGCCCGGGCGGTCCCCGGCGCCCGCTGCCAGACCGGCAGCGGGCGCCGGCCCGCGTCAGCTCGTGGCCGCGCCCGTCGTCTCCTCGGCCCCGCCGCCGGGTGAGGCCGGGTCGCCCGTCGCGCTTGCGCCCGCGTCGGCGGGGGCGTCGTCGCTGAGGAGCTCCGTCGCGATGAAGGAGCCGGCCACGCCGGCGGCCAGGGCGGCGGCGGCCACGACCGGGCCCTTGAAGCGCGGGAAGCGGGCGGCGTCGATCGACAGCGCGCCGGGCCCGTGGTCGGCCAGCATCGCGCCGGCGGCGATCAGCACGGCGTTGTACTCCCAGCCGCCGTCGCTGACCCACGGGCCGTTGGAGACGTGGACCTTGCGGATGGCCGTCACCATCGCGCCGGTCATCGAGGCCACCCCGAGCGGGGTCAGCGCGCCGAGCGTGAGGGAGACGCCGGCGAACGTCTCCCCGGCGCCGGCGATCGTCGCGTGGCGCTTGCCCGGTCGCAGGCCGAGTGACGACTCGAAGAAGCCGGCCGTGCCGTCGAGGCCGTGGCCGCCGAACCAGCCCATGAGCTTCTGGGTGCCGTGGCCGATGAAGAGCGGTCCGACGATGCCGCGGACGGCGAGCTGTCCGATGTTCATGGCGGTCTCCTGACCTGGAAGAACGGGTTGCCCGAGGCCTGCCCAGTTGTGTGCGTAAGCAACGATCGCGGTCCGCACGCTGACGCGGGTGCCTGGCATGCTGCACCGGATGCGCGGAGCCGTCGTCACGGGAGCGGGTCGCGGCCTCGGGCGCGAGATCGCCCGGCGGCTGCACGCCCGCGGTCTCGCGGTGCACGTGACCGATGTGGACGCCGCCGCGGCCGCCGCGGTCGCCGCCGAGCTCGGCGGCGGCGCCTGGTCCTCGGCCCTCGACGTCGGCGATGCCGCGGCCTGCCGCGCCGCGGCTGCGGCCACCGCGGAGCGGGCGGGGGAGCTCGCCGTGTGGGTCAACAACGCGGGGGTGCTGCGTACGGGTCGCGCGTGGGACCACTCCGACGCCGAGCGCGACCTCATGCTGCGCGTCAACGCCGCCGGCCTCATGCACGGGACGCTCGCCGCGCTCGAGCGCATGCGCCCCGCCGGGCGCGGCCATGTGATCAACGTCGTCTCGCTGGCCGGGATCGTCGCGGCTCCGGGCGAGGCGGTGTACGCGGCGTCCAAGCACGCCGCCATGGCCTTCACCCTCGGCACGCAGTTCGACCTGCGCCGCTCGGGCATCCGCGACGTGCACGTCAGCGCGGTCTGTCCCGACGGCATCTGGACGCCCATGCTCTACGACAAGCTCGACGACCCGGAGGCGGCCGTCTCCTTCTCCGGCGTGCTGCTGGAGCCCGGGGTCGTCGCGGACGCCGCCGTCGGCCTGCTGGACCGGCCGCGACCCGTGCTCGTCCTGCCGCGCTGGCGCGGCCCCGTCCTGCGGCTCTTCGACGCGACGCCCCGGCTCGGCCTGCGCCTGCTCCCGCTCGTCCTGGCCGACGCGCGCCGCAAGCAGCGCCGCCACGCCCGCCGCCTGCGCCGCTGACATCGCGGGGCCCACCGCGGGGGCGGTCAGGCCCTCATCGGATGACCGAGCCGGTGACGCGCTGAGCACGGCCCAGGAAGAAGATGCCCGGGTCGGTCTGGAAGCCGTCGCTCAGGTTGCGCCGCAGGGCCGAGGAGCGGATGTCGAGCACGCCGCTGCGGTCGTTGGAGACGAAGAACACCGCGCCGCCGCCCTCGCGCGCACGGTTGCCGGTCAGCCTCGTCCCGGCGAGCAGCACGCGGAACCGGTTGCCGTCCGCGTATACGGCCCCGCCCGAGCCGCCTCCGGGCGCGCCGGGACGCGCGGGGTTGGCGCCGCGGCCTGTGGCGCGGTTGCCGACGAAGACGCTGTTGAAGACCGACCACGAGACGCCGATGCTGCTCAGCCCGGCCCCGTTGCTGCAGACCCCGCCGGTGAACGTGCTGCCGACGACGTACACCGGCCGGTCGCGGTGCTGGGAGAGCGCCCGCACGGCGCCGCCGCCGAGATCCGGGCCCGTCGCGTCGCAGCGGTTGCCGACGAATCGCGAGCGGACGATCTTCAGGCGCCCGCCGCGCGCGAAGATCGCCCCGCCACCGCCGCCGTCGAAGGTCTGTCCGGTGGCGTTGCCGTCCGCGAGGGTCAGCCTCTGCACCACCAGGCGCGGCGTGGCCTGGTCGTCGCAGTGCGATGTGGTCCACCTCCGGCGTCGGTCGCAGGTGTCCTGGTAGAGGATGCGGCGCCGACCGCCGCCGCTCAGCGTGACCAGTCCACGGCCGTCCAGGACCACGCGGCGGCTCGTGTTGATGATCCTGGCGGTCTGCCGCAACTCGATCCGCACCGGGTCAGGGCCGCAACGGAACCGGATGACCCCGCCCTTGGCCACCGCCCGCACCACCGCCCGCGACGTGCAGCTCCGCGGCGTGCCGCTCCCGATCCAGCGGTCGGGACGGGAGGTGTCCACGGCCCGTGCCTCGCGCGGTACGTGGACCGTGGCACCCGCGCCGGGCGCGGTGGACGCGAGAACGATGCAGGCGAACGCGAGAACGGGCAGGCAGCGCATGGCGGACGGCGACCCTAGCGCCGGGTCAGCCGCCCGCGCGCGAGGCGGGCGCCCAGGGCGCCGAGGTCCGCGACGCCCGCGACGAGGTGGCCGACCGGGCCGGTGATCAGCCAGGCGGCGAGGCACTCGAGCGGGCTGCGGGCCGGCACCCGGCGGAGCCTACGGCGCGTCTTCTAGAGTCGGGCCGACATGGCCACGAGCGGCGTCAGCACCGAGACCGAAGCCCTTCCCGAGTCGCGCGTGCGCGTGCAGGCGTCCGTCGCCCCCGAGGAGATCGACCGCCGGATCAAGCAGTCCGCGCAGGCGCTCGGCCGCAGCCTGCGGGTGCCGGGCTTTCGTACCGGCAAGGTGCCCCCGCCGATCGTCATCCAGCGCATCGGCCGCGACGCCGTGCTCGACGAGGCGGTCCGCGACGCGCTCCCGCGCTGGTACGCGTCGGCCGTCGACGACGCCCGCCTGCACCCGATCGGCGAGCCCTCCATCGACCTCGGCGAGCTGCCGGGCGAGGGCCAGCCGCTGACCTTCTCCATCGAGATCGGCGTGCGCCCGACCGCGACGCTGGGGACCTACAAGGGCCTGGAGGTGCCGCGCCCCGACGACGAGGTCGCCGACGAGGCCGTCGACGCCGAGGTCGAGTCCCTGCGCGAGCGCAGCGCTCGCCTGGACACCGTCGAGCGCCCCGCCGCCGAGGGCGACTCGGTGGTCATGGACTTCCTCGGCTCGATCGAGGGGGTCGCGTTCGAGGGCGGCGAGGGCCGCGACCAGATGGTCGAGCTCGGCTCGGGCCGGCTCGTGCCGGGCTTCGAGGACCAGCTCCAGGGCGCCGCCGCCGGTGAGCAGAAGACGGTCACGGTCGACTTTCCCGACGACTACGGCGCCGAGGCGCTGGCCGGCAAGCAGGCGAGCTTCGACGTCACGGTCAAGGAGGTCAAGGCCAAGGCGTTGCCCGAGGTCGACGAGGACTTCGCCATCGAGCAGGGCTTCGACACCGTCGAGGAGCTGCGAGAGGACATCCGCGCGCGCCTGGCGAGCCAGGCCGAGGAGCGCAGCGAGGGGCTCTACCGCGAGGCCGTGCTGGACGCCGTGGTGGCCGGCGCGACCGTCGAGGCGCCGCCCGCGCTGATCGAGGCGCGGGCCCGCGAGCTGTGGGACCAGATGGCGCACTCCCTCTCCCATCAGGGCATCCAGAAGGAGATGTACCTCCAGATCACGGGCAAGACGGAGGACGAGATCATCGAGGAGGGCAAGCCCGACGCCGAGGTGCAGCTGCGCCGCGAGGCGGTGCTCGCGGCCGTCGTCGAGGCCGAGGCGATCGATCCGCCCGACGCCGAGCTGCTCGAGGCGCTGGCCGGCGACGCCGAGCGCAACGAGATCACGCCGAAGAAGCTCCTGGAGCGGATCCGCTCCGCCGGCCGGCTCGACGCCCTCAAGGAGGACGTCGCCCAGGTCAAGGCGCTCGACACCCTCGTCGAGGCCGCCAAGCCGGTCCCGGCGACCCCCGCCACGTAGCTCGCGCGCGCGGCCCGCAGCGCTAGACTCGCCGCCACTCGAGCGACGCACGACCGACCCGCCCGAGGGGCCCCATCCGAGCCGTGAAGGACTGACACCCGATGCAAAGAAAGCCTGGACCGTGAGCCCACTCGTCCCCATGGTCGTCGAGCAGACCTCTCGCGGTGAGCGGGCGTTCGACATCTACTCCCGGCTGCTCAACGAGCGGATCATCTTCCTCGGCACGCCGGTCGACGACCAGATCGCCAACCTCGTCGTGGCCCAGCTGCTGCACCTGGAGTCCGAGGACCCCGACAAGGACATCTCGCTCTACATCAACTCGCCCGGCGGGTCGGTGTACGCGGGCCTGGCGATCTACGACACCATGAAGTTCATCAAGCCCGACGTCTCCACCATCTGCGTCGGCATCGCGATGAGCATGGGCGCGCTGCTGCTCGCCGGCGGCGCCCCCGGCAAGCGCATGGCCCTGCCCAACGCGAAGATCCTCATCCACCAGGTCTCCTCCGGCTTCCAGGGCCAGGCGACGGACATCGAGATCCACGCCCGCGAGGTCATCGAGCTGCGCCGGACCCTCGACGAGATCATCGCCGGCCACGCCGGCAAGGACGTCGCCGAGGTCCGCAAGGACACCGAGCGCGACTACTTCATGACGTCCGAAGAGGCCCAGGCCTACGGCATCATCGACCGCGTGATCGCCCACCACTAGAACGCTCGCATGGCCCGCCCGACCGACTCCAACGAGCAGCTGCTCTGCTCCTTCTGCGGCAAGTCCCAGCGGCAGGTCAAGAAGCTCATCGCCGGGCCGGGCGTCTACATCTGCGACGAGTGCATCGATCTCTGCAACGAGATCATCGACGAGGAGCTGACGGCTCCGGCGACGTTCGACATCGACAACCTGCCGAAGCCGCGCGAGATCTACGACGTCCTCAACGACTACGTGGTCGGGCAGGAGCAGGGCAAGCGGACGCTGTCCGTCGCGGTCTACAACCACTACAAGCGCGTCCAGCTCATGCAGCAGGCCGAGCCCGACATCGAGCTGCAGAAGTCCAACATCCTGCTGCTCGGGCCGACCGGCTGCGGCAAGACGCTGCTCGCCCAGACACTCGCGCGGATCCTCAACGTCCCCTTCGCGATCGCCGACGCCACGGCGCTGACCGAGGCCGGCTACGTCGGCGAGGACGTCGAGAACATCCTGCTCAAGCTCATCCAGGCCGCGGACTTCGACGTCAAGAAGGCCGAGACGGGGATCATCTACATCGACGAGGTCGACAAGATCGCCCGCAAGGCCGACAACCCGTCGATCACCCGCGACGTCAGCGGTGAGGGCGTCCAGCAGGCGCTGCTGAAGATCCTCGAGGGCACGACGGCCTCCGTCCCGCCCCAGGGCGGTCGCAAGCACCCGCACCAGGAGTTCCTCACGATCGACACGACGAACGTGCTGTTCATCTGCGGCGGGGCGTTCGCCGACCTCGACAAGGTCATCGAGCGGCGCATCGGCAACAAGGGCATCGGCTTCGGCGCGACGATGGAGTCGCGCGTCGGCAAGGACACGGGCGCGCTGTTCGAGCAGGTCCTGCCCGAGGACCTCATGCAGTACGGCCTGATCCCGGAGTTCATCGGGCGCCTGCCGGTGGCCAGCGCGGTGCACATGCTCAGCCGCAAGGACCTGATCACCATCCTCACCGAGCCGCGCAACGCGATCGTCAAGCAGTTCCAGCGCTTCTTCGCCTTCGACGGCATCGAGCTCGTGTTCACCGACGACGCGCTCAAGGCGGTGGCCGAGAAGGCGATCCAGCGCGAGACCGGCGCGCGCGGCCTGCGCTCGATCATCGAGGAGGTCCTGCTGGAGGTCCAGTTCGAGCTGCCCTCCCGCCGCGACGTCAAGAAGTGCGTCGTGACCAAGGAGACCGTCGAGCGCGGCATCAAGCCGACGCTCGTCACCGAGGCGTCCGACGAGGACGCCGGCGAGCCCGCCGAGAAGTCGGCCTAGCCGCCCTCGCGCAGGAGCCGCTGGATCGCCTCGAGCTCCTCGACGGCGAGCAGGTCCTTCGGCCGGCCGGCGGCGCGCTTCATGGCGATGAGGTCCGGCAGGGAGGCGACCTTGATCGTCGCGCCCGCCCAGTCGATCCGCAACGCGTTCGCGGCCAGCGCGGCGTAGCCGGGGGAGCCCGACGGGTCGACGAGGAGGTCCAGCGGCCCGTCGCGGGTGTCGAGCGTGAGGATCGTCGTGCGGCGCAGCGTGCGGCCGTCGGGCACGAACGGCACGTCCTCCGCGACGCCGCGCAGGCGGGCGTCGAGCGCGACGAGCACCTTGCCGAGGCGCGCGAGGTTGGCCTCGTCGCCGAGGTAGCAGATGTCGAGGTCGCGGGTGATGCCCGTGAAGCCGTGCACGACCGCCGCGAAGCCGCCCACGACGGTGAAGTCGACGCCCGCCTCGGCGAGCCGCTGCAGCAGCGAGCCCGGCCGGAACTCAGGCAGCGGCATGGGCCCGCGCCCCCGCGGCCGCCAGCGAGCGGGCCGCGGCGTGGAGCTGCTCGAAGACGCCGATCCGCTCCGCCGGCGTGAGCTCGAGGTTCGCGCGCAGCAGCGACTCGTCGTAGCTCGGCTCACGCGCGATCGCCCGCAGCTCGAGCCCGCGACCGAGCGCCTCCAGGGCGCGCTTGAGCGTCGCGACGCTCACCTCGTCGCCGGCGGCCTCCATCCGCGCGACGGACGGCTGGGTGATCCCGAGCCGGCGCGCGAGCTGTGCCTGGGTCAGGCCATCGGCGAGACGGGCCTGACGGACGATGGAGCCGGCGGACATGGTCATAGTGTAGGGACAATATGTCCTATAAGCTATAAGATGCTCTCATCCGTCGCTGAGCTGAGAGCGCACGAGCGCCGCGCCGAGCCGAGCGGGATCGCCGAGCTCGGCGAGCTTCGGCGGGTCGCTGGGCAGACCGAGCGCGCGTGCCGCCTCCAGCCCGCGCGACCCGTAGTAGGGGGCGACCTCCGGCCAGGCGACCTGGACCTCGCGGAGGAAGATCTCCGCACCCGTCGGCCCGATGCCCTTGAACCCGCGCAACCGGGTGTCGAGCTCGCCGACGTCGCCGTCGGCCTCCGCGCGCAGCCGCCGCAGGTCGCCCTCGTAGCGCTCGACGCACTCACGGGCGAGGTCGCCGAGCATCGCCGTCGTGCGCTCCTTGCGCAGGTAGTCGCCGCGGTCGAGCGCCGACCAGACCTCGGACGGGTCCGCCTCCGCGAGCTTGCGCGCCGTGGTCAGGCCGGCCGAGCGCAGCTGCAGGGCGGCCTGTACCGCGAGGCGGTGCTGGATGCGCGAGGCGAGGAGCATGGACGCCACGAGCAGGCCGAAGAGCGGCATGGGCGCGTTGCGCTCGACGCGCAGGCCGAGCTCGGCGGCGAACGTCTGGCCGTGCGCGTCAAGCAGCTCGGTGGCGCGGTCCTGGGCGGAGGGCATGGCGCCAGAGTCTCCATGAGAGCCCCCAGGTACCCTCCGCCGGGTATGTCCGACCTCGCCGAACGCACGCGCTACGTCCCCGCGGAGGTGGAGCCGCGCGTCTTCGCGCGCTGGCTCGAGGCCGGCGTGCACCGCGCCGACCCGGAGGGGGAGGGGGAGACGTTCTCCATCGCCATCCCGCCGCCCAACGTCACGGGCGTGCTGCACATGGGCCACGCGCTCAACGGCGCCGTGCAGGACACCCTCATCCGCTACCACCGGATGCTCGGCGAGCGGGTCAAGTGGATCCTCGGCACCGACCACGCCGGCATCGCGACCCAGACCCAGGTCGAGCGCCTGCTCGCGAGCGAGGGTTCGAGCCGGGAGGCGCTGGGCCGCGAGGCCTTCGTCGCGCGCGTGTGGGAGTGGCGCGAGACCTACGGCGGCACGATCGTCGAGCAGCTCAAGCGCCTCGGCGCGACGTGCGACTACGACCACGAGCGCTTCACCTTCGACGAGGCCTACGCCCACGCCGTCGTCGAGGTCTTCGTCGCGCTCTTCGAGCAGGGCTACGTCTACCGCGACCACTACATGGTCAACTGGGATCCGGGCTCGCGCTCGGCGATCTCCGATCTCGAGGTGGAGGAGCGCGAGGAGACCGACACGCTCTACTGCATCGACTATCCGCTGGCCTCCGGCTCCGGCTCGCTGACCATCGCCACGGTGCGGCCCGAGACGATGCTCGGCGACACGGCCATCGCCGTGCACCCCGACGACGAGCGCTACACGCGGCTCGTCGGCGAGTACGCGATCCTGCCGCTCGTCGGCCGCCGCCTGAAGATCATCGCCGACCCCTACGTCAAGCCGGACTTCGGCACCGGCGCGCTGAAGATCACGCCCGCGCACGATCCCAACGACTTCGAGATCGGCCGCCGGCACGGGCTGGAGGAGGTCTCGGTGATCGGCGAGGACGGGCGCATGACCGCCGCCGCGGGCGAGCGCTGGGCGGGCATGGAGGTCATGGAGTGCCGGGCGGCGGTCGTGGCGGAGCTTCGCGAGCAGCGCCTGATCAGCCGCCAGGAGCCCTACGTGCACGACGTGCCGTGCTCCGCGCGCTCGGGCGAGCGGATCGAGCCGCTGATCTCGCTGCAGTGGTTCATGCGCATGGACGAGCTCGCGGCGCCGGCGATCGCCGCCGTGCGCGACGGCCGCGTCCGCATCACCCCGGAGGGCCAGCAGCGCCGCTACCTCGAGTGGATGGAGGGCATCCGCCCGTGGTGCGTCTCGCGCCAGCTCTGGTGGGGCCATCAGCTGCCGGTCTGGTACCGCAACGGCGAGACCTACGTCGGCCGCACGCCGCCCGTCGGCGACGACTGGACGCGCGATCCCGACGTGCTCGACACCTGGTTCTCGAGCGCGCTGTGGCCGTTCGCGACGCTCGGCTGGCCCGAGCCGACGGCCGAGCTGGAGGCGTTCTATCCCACCAGCGTCCTCTCCACGGCGCGCGACATCCTCTTCCTGTGGGTCGCGCGGATGGTGATGATGGGCCTGCAGTTCGCCGGCGACGTCCCCTTCCGCGACGTCTACGTGCACTCCGTGATCCAGGCGCCGGACGGGCGGCGGATGAGCAAGTCACTCGGCACCGGCATCGACCCGCTCGACCTCATCGACGGTGGCCCGCGCCCGCCGGTGTTCCAGACCGGGCCCCACCCACCCGGCGACTTCCCGGCCTACGGCGCCGACGGCGTGCGCTTCGGCCTGCTCGCCATGTCCTCCACGCAGGACGTGCGCTTCAACGAGGACAAGATCGCCCAGGGCACCCAGCTCGCGAACAAGCTCTACAACGCCTCGCGGCTGATCATCACGCGAGCGAGCGGCGAGGACATCGATGCCGCTCTCCAGTCGCCGCAAGCTCTCCCGTCCGAGGTGACGTCGTCCGCAGGTCCGGGCCTGCGCGGAGTGCCGGCGGAGCCGGCCGCGGTGGCGGCCGAAGGCCGACCGACGGAGGCCGAAACGGACGTCCCCCTCGAGGACCGCTGGATCCTCTCGCGCCTGGCCCGCGCCAAGGCGCGCGTCGCGGACGCCATCGACGCCTACGAGTTCCACCACGCCGCCCTGCGGCTCTACGACTTCGTCTACGGGGACCTGTGCGACTGGTACCTCGAGATCGTCAAGCCGCGGCTCGGGACGGAGGGCGGCGTCGCCCTGCGGGTGCTGCGCGAGACGCTCGCCATGGCCCACCCGATCATCCCGTTCGTGACGGAGGAGCTGTGGGCCCACGTGCCCGGCGGCGACGGCCTGCTGGCCACCTCGCGCTGGCCCGCGCAGGCGCCCGAGGCGGTGGATGAGGACGCCGAGCGGGAGCTCGGCGACGCGATCGACGCGATCCGCGAGCTGCGCAGCTGGCGCGACGGGATGGGCGTGCGGCCGGGCGCCGTCCTGCCGGCGCAGCTCGACGGCCACGCCGCCACCGCGGAGATGATCGCCCGCCTCGGCCGCCTGCGCCCCGCCGACGGCGAGGTCGTCGTGCGACTGGCGAGCGGCATCGGCATCCTCGCGAGCGAGGAGGTCGACTTCGAGGCGGAGCGCCGCCGTACGGACGAGCGCCGCGCGACGCTGCGGGCCGAGATCCAGCGGGCGCAGGGCAAGCTCGCCAACGACCGCTTCGTCGCCCGCGCGCCGGCCGCCGTCGTCGGCGCCGAGCGCGACAAGCTCGCGGCGCTGGAGCGGGAGCTCGATGGCCTGGACGGCTGAGCGCGCCGAGGAGCACCTGCTCTCGCTCGAGCTGTTCGGCATGCGCTTCGGCCTCGAGCGCATGCGGCGGCTGCTCACCGCGCTGGACTCCCCGCAGCGCGCGTTCGAGGCCATCCACGTCGTCGGCACGAACGGCAAGTCCTCGACCACCAGGTTCGCCGCCGCGATGCTCGAGGCCGCCGGCGTCCGTGCCGGGGCCTACCTGTCCCCGCACCTGACGACCTTCGCCGAGCGGGTCCGGATCGGCGCCCGCGACCTCGGCGGCCCGGCCTTCGGCGCGGCCGTGCAGCGCGCGGCCGACGCCGCGGCGATGGTCGAGCGCGGCCTGGAGGCGGACGAGGCGGTCACGCAGTTCGAGCTGCTCACCGCCGCGGCCGTCGTCGCCCTGGCCGACGCCGGCGTCGAGGTCGCCGTCGTCGAGGCCGGGCTCGGCGGCCGCTGGGACGCCACCAACGTCCTCGGCGCCCCGGTCGTCGCGCTCACCAACGTCGGCCTGGAGCACACCCGCTGGCTCGGCCCGACGGTCGCCGACATCGCGCGGGAGAAGCTCGCCGTCGTGCGTCCCGACGCGACGCTCGTGACCGGGCCGCTGCACCCGGACGCGGCCACGGCCGCGCGCGCCGCGGGCGCGGCCACGCTCGTCGAGGTCACGACCCCGCTCGACGTCCCGGCGCTGGCCCGCTACCAGCGGCTCAACGCCGCCCTCGCCGCGGCGGCCGTCGAGGCCCTCCTCGGCACGACGGACGCTGCGGTCCTGCGCGCCGCCGCCCTCGGCGTCGAGGTGCCGGGCCGCTTCCAGCGCGTGGGGGAGGCGCCGCTGACCGTCGTCGACGGCGCGCACAACCCGGCGGGGGTGCAGGCTCTCGCCGAGGCGCTGCCCGACGTCGTCGGGGGCCGCCGGCTCGTGGCCTGCGTCTCCGTGCTCGACGACAAGGACGCGGCCGGGATGCTCCGCACGCTGCTGGCGGGATGCGACGCCGCCGTCTTCTGCGCCGCGACCAACCCGCGGGCGCTGCCGCCGGCGACCCTCGCCTCACTCGCCGGCCAGGTCGGGCCGGCCGGGCTCGAGGTCGTCGTCGAGCGCGACCCGCGCCGCGCCTTCGCGCGCGCCCGGGAGCTGGCCGGCCCGGAGGGCGCGGTGATCGCCACGGGCTCCATCTACCTCGTCGCCGACCTGCTCTCGGCGCCGGGCGAGCGGCGGGCGTCGGCGCTGTGAACGACCGCGACGGCCCGCGGGTCCTCACCATGATCGGGGTCGTGGCCCTCGTGGTCGCGGTGGTGATCCTCGTCTTCTTCGGGATCGGGTACGCCTTCGGGCGCGCCTTCCTCTGAGCGCGGTCGTGCAGCGGGGCCCGGGCACCCGCCTATGCTTTCGCCCAGCTCATGCTGCACACCCTCGCCGTCTTCGGCATCGACAACCGCGCCGTGGATACCGCCGTCAAGGTCCTGCTCCTCTTCCTCGTCGTGGTGTGGGCCGCGCTGCTGTTCTGGACGTACGCCGACGCACGGCGCCGGATCGACGACCCGATGCTCGTGGCGTGCGCCACCGCGGCCTCGCTGTTCCCGTTCGTCGGCACCATCGTCTACACCATCGTGCGCCCGCCGGAGTACCTCGACGACGTCCGCCTGCGCGAGCTCGAGATGCACGCGGCCGAGTCGCGCCTGCACTCCATCGACTGGGACCTGTGCCCGAACTGCGACTACGAGGTCCGGGCGGACTACCTGCGCTGCCCGAACTGCCAGCGCCGCCTCAAGGAGCCGTGCCGCACCTGCCGCAAGCCGCTGGACCCGACCTGGAAGGTCTGCCCGTACTGCGAGACCGAGGTCGTGCCGGGGGCCCCGGACTACGCGGCCTCGACCGCGAGCTCACGTAGCCGCCGCCGGCGCAGCCAGGAGACGGCGGCGATGGACTACCCGCTCGAGTAGCCGGCCGCGGCCGCGCAACTAGCCTGCGCGCGCATGGCTTCCGAACGCACCCTCATCCTCGTCAAGCCCGACGCCTTCGCGCGCGGGCTGACCGGCGAGATCATCTCCCGCTTCGAGCGCAAGGGCCTGACCCTCGTGGCGCTCGAGCAGCGGCGCCTCGACGAGGCCACCGCCAAGGAGCACTACGCCGAGCACGACGGCAAGCCGTTCTTCGGCGAGCTCGTCGAGTTCATCACCTCGGGGCCGCTCGTCGCGATGGTCCTCGAGGGCGACGAGGCCATCACCGCCGCGCGCCAGGTGATCGGCGCCACGAACCCATTGGAGGCCACGACGGGGTCCATCCGCGGCGACTTCGCGGTGGCCGTCGGCCAGAACATGGTCCACGGCTCCGACTCGCCCGAGTCGGGCGTCCGCGAGGCGGGGCTCTTCTTCCCCGACCTCGGCTGAGGGTCGCCGCGGCGTGACGCTCGTCCTCGCTTCGCGCTCGCCCCAGCGCGCGGCGATCCTCGCCCAGCTCGGGATCGGCTTCGAGGTCCGCCCGACCGACGTCGAAGAGGACGGCGCCGGCGACCCGCGCGTCGTCGCGGCGGCCAACGCCCAGCGCAAGGCGGCGGCGTGCAGCGCCGCGCCGGGGGAGCTCGTGCTGGGGGTCGACACGCTCGTGGCGCTCGACGGCCGCATCTACGGCAAGCCGGCCGACGCGGACGCCGCGGCGGCCACCCTGCGCGCGCTGTCGGGGCGCACCCACGAGGTCGTGTCCGGGCTGGCCCTCACCGGGGAGCCGGTCGTGACCGCGATCACCGACGTCAGCTTCCGCGACCTCGACGCGGCCGCCATCGCCGCCTACGTCGCCACGGTGGAGTGGCGCGGCCGCGCCGGCGGCTACGCGATCCAGGGCCGCGGCGCGGCGCTCGTGCGAGCGATCCACGGCGACTACCTCAACGTCGTCGGCCTGCCGGTCGCCGCCCTGCTGGACCTGCGCCCGGAGCTCGTCGCGCACTCTCAATTGCAGGCGGATCAGGCCCCCGATCAGCGGGCGCACGTCCGCTAGACTCGGCCGTCGGTCGCGGCCGCTGACTGGAACCCTCCGCGGCGCCGCGCGCTCCGCTATGGGCTTCTTTGGATACCTCACCGGCTTCGGCGGCCGCGACATGGCGGTGGATCTCGGGACCGCCAACACGCTCGTCTACGTGCGCGGGCGCGGCATCGTGCTCTCCGAGCCGTCCGTGGTGGCGATCGACTCGCGCAACGGCGAGGTCCACGCCGTCGGCATCGAGGCCAAGCGGATGCTCGGCCGCACGCCGGGGACGATCCGCGCCATCCGGCCGCTGAAGGACGGCGTGATCGCCGACTTCGACGTCACGGAGGAGATGCTGCGCCACTTCATCCAGAAGGTCCACCAGAACCGGTGGGCCCATCCGCGCGTCGTCGTCTGCGTGCCCTCCGGCGTCACGGGCGTCGAGAAGCGCGCGGTCGAGGAGGCGTGCCTGAGCGCCGGGGCCCGCCAGGCCTACCTCATCGAGGAGCCGATGGCCGCCGCGATCGGCGCCGGGCTGCCCGTGGGGGAGCCGACGGGCAACATGGTCGTCGACATCGGCGGCGGGACGAGCGAGGTGGCGGTCATCTCGCTCGGCGGGATCGTCGTCTCCCAGTCCATCCGGATCGGCGGCGACGAGCTCGACGAGGCGATCATCAACTACGTCAAGCGGGAGTACAAGCTGCTCATCGGCCAGCAGACGGCCGAGGAGGTCAAGCTCGAGATCGGCTCGGCCCATCCGCTCGAGGAGGAGGTGCAGGCCGAGATCCGGGGCCGCGACCTCGTCTCCGGCCTGCCCAAGACCGTCGTCCTCACGTCGGAGGAGGTCCGCGCCGCGCTCGAGGAGCCGCTCGTGCAGATCATCGACGCGATCAAGGAGACGCTCGACCGCACGCCGCCGGAGCTCGCCTCGGACATCATGGACCGCGGGATCATGCTCGCCGGCGGCGGCTCGCTGCTGCAGGGGCTCGACGAGCGCCTGCGCGAGGAGACGCAGATGCCGGCGCACCGCGCGGAGTCTCCGCTGACCTGCGTCGCCGTCGGTTCGGGCCGCTCGCTGGAGGAGTTCGAGGCCATCCACCGCTCCAACCGCGGGCGCAGCAACGGCAACCGGCGAACCCCGCAGCGGCGGTAGCCCTCACGTCGTGTACGACAGGCAGGTCAGACGCCGCCGGCTCGTCCTCGCGCTCCTCGTGGTGCTCTCTCTCGGCCTGCTGACGGTCTACTTCGGTGAGTCCTCCAGCGGCGGCCTCCACAGCCTCCAGCGCGGCGCGCTCGGCGTGCTCGGGCCGGTGCAGGAGGGCGCGAGCCGGGCGCTGAAGCCGTTCCGGGACCTGTTCGGCTGGGTCGACGACACGCTCGACGCCAAGCGGGCGCGCTCGAAGCTCACGCGGTCCAACGCCGAGCTCGAGCGCCAGGTCTCCGACCTGCAGGCGCAGGCGAACGAGAACCGCCAGCTCAAGAAGCTGCTCGAGATCAACGACACGGGCGGCCTGGACAAGTACGCCCCGGTCCGGGCGCGCGTCACCGTCCGCTCCTCGAGCCTCTTCTACTCCAAGCTCAACATCGACAAGGGCACGAGCGCCGGCGTGCGCGCCGGCCAGCCCGTCGTCAACGGCTCGGGCCTCGTCGGCCGCGTCTCGGAGGCGACGCGCGGCTATGCGGTGGTCACGCTCATCACCGACGACGAGTTCGCCGCCGGCGCCCGCACCCTGACCTCCGACCAGGCCGCCACCGTGCAGGCCTCGCCCAACCGGCCCGGCGACATGGAGCTCATGCTGCCCCGCAGCCCGGACAAGGTCGCCAAGGGCGAGCGCGTGGTCACGGACGGCTCGGACTCGTCCAAGCTGCGGTCGTACTTCCCGGCCAACATCCCGATCGGGCGGGTCAGCCGGATCGACTACGGCGACGGCGACCTCGACCGGGTCATCCACGTCAAGCCGGCCGTCGACCTCGGCTCGCTGCAGTACGTCGAAGCGCTCACGCGCAACGACGCCGCCTCGGCCGTCGCGTCCACCGGCACGCCGTGACCGCCTTCACGCCCCAGCTCGTCGTCCGGCTCGCGCTGATCGCCGTCGTGGTCGTCGTGCTCCAGGCGACGGCCGTCTCCCAGATCGAGGTGTGGGGCGTGCCCGCCGACCTCACGCCGCTCGCCGTGGCCAGCGTCGGCCTGCTGCTCGGCGCCCTCCCCGGCGCGGGCTTCGGCTTCGTCGTCGGCCTGCTCGTCGACACGACGCTGCTGCAGACGCTCGGCGTCTCCTCGCTGCTGCTCGTGGCCGTCGGCTACGGCGCGGGGCGGCTGCGCGAGCTGCGCGACCCGGCCCACGGCCTGACCCCGATGGCGGTGGGAGCGGTCGCCGCGGCGGTCACGAGCCTCGGCTACGCGATCCTGCAGTTCCTGCTCGGGGCCGCCGTGCCGCTCTCGGCCCTGCTCGCCCGCGACGTGCTCATGAGCATCGTGCTCGACACGCTGCTCGCCCTCCCGGTCTACGCCGCCGCCCGGCGCGCCCTGGTGCCCGTGCTGCCCGACGATCCGCGCCGGCGCCGGCGCCGCGCGCAGACCACGACGCTGTCGCCGCTCTCGCGCGCCCGGAGGGCCTAGCCGCCCATGCCGCCGCAGCTCGACGACCGCCGCCCGACGATCACCCCCCAGCTCGCCCGCCGCGTGGCGCTGCTCGGCGGCATCGCCTTCGTCCTCTTCGCCGCGCTGTTCTTCCGCCTGTGGTTCCTGCAGGTGCTCTCCGGCGACGACTACGTCTCCCAGGCCGCGCAGAACCGGGTCCGCAAGATCCGCATCGAGGCGCCCCGCGGCGACGTCGTGGACCGCAACGACCGAACGCTGATCAAGACCCGGCAGGCCGCGGTCGTCCAGATCCTCCCGAGCGAGCTGCCCCAGGCCGAGCGGACGCTCGCCGCGCAGTACGGCTCGCAGGTGTCGGCCTCCGAGCGCCGGCGGCTCGCGGCCGGCGACCGGCTCGACCGCCTCGACCGCGAGCGCCGCCGCAGCGGCCGGCGCATCACGCGGATCCAGCGGCGCGAGCGCCACCGGCTGCTGCGGGCCTCGCGCAAGGCGCAGCGGGTCGCGATCCCGGCCCTCCCCGCCGACCCGAGCGTCAAGCGCCTGTACCGCCGGCTCGGCCGCGTGCTCAACGTGTCGCCGCGCACGATCCACAAGCGCGTCGTCCAGCAGGTGGCCCAGACGCCCTACGCGGCGGTGACGGTCAAGACCGACATCGGGCTCGCCGCCTTCAACTACCTCAAGGAGCGCCAGGAGCGCTTCCCGGGGGTCGAGCCGGAGATCCAGTACCTGCGCGACTACCCGTACAAGGCGATCGGCGCCCACCTGTTCGGGACCCTGCGCGAGATCTCGCCCCGCGAGCTCAAGCGCAAGCGCTACCGCGGCATCTCGCAGGGGGAGCGGATCGGCGCGGGCGGCATCGAGCAGTCCTACGATCGCTACCTGCGCGGCCAGGACGGCTACTACCGCCAGGTCGTCGACGCGCTCGGTCAGCCGTGCGACGACCCGGTGCGCTGCGCCGTCCGGCGGGTCAAGCCCCAGCAGGGCCAGCAGCTCAAGCTCACGCTCGATCTGCGCCTGCAGCGCGCGGGCCAGGCCGCGCTCGCCGGCGCGGTCCCGGCCGGCGCCGGCGGCGGCTTCGTGGCCATGGACCCGCGCAACGGCGACATCCTCGGAATGGGCTCCTACCCGAGCTTCGACGCGAACCTCTTCGCCAAACCGATCTCCCAGGAGCGCTACGACCGGCTCAACTCCGACGCGGAGGGCAAGCCGCTGCTGGACCGGGCGATCGCCGGCGTCTATCCGACGGGCTCGACGTTCAAGCCCATCACGGCCGTGGCCGCCCTGCAGAGCGGCCTGGTGACGCCGTCGACGCTCGTCGACGACCCCGGCTCGTTCAAGCTCGGGCCGCAGACGTTCAAGAACGCCGGCGACGCGGTCAACGGCTCGATCGACATCGTCAAGGCCCTCGAGGTCTCCTCCGACGTCTTCTTCTACAAGCTCGGCTACCGGATGTACTCCCAGAAGGGCCAGGTGCTGCAGACCTGGGCGCGCCGGCTCGGCCTGGGCCGCAAGACCGGGGTCGACCTGCCCGGCGAGTTCGCCGGCCTGGTGCCCGACCGCCACTGGCGCGACGGCGCCTTCAACCGCTACGAGAAGTGCCGCAAGCGGCGCGGGCTCGGCTACCAGTCGCAGGCCGCGCTGTTCGCCTGCGGCGGCGTCGACCGTCCCTACAGCGGCGGCGACAACGTCCAGCTCGCGGTCGGCCAGGGCGATCTGCAGGCGACCCCGCTGCAGATGGCGACCGCCTACGCCGCGGTGGCCAACGGCGGCCGCGTCGTGGAGCCGCACCTCGGCGCCGAGGTCGAGGACGGCCAGGGCCGGCTGCTGCAGCGCCTGCGCTTCCCCACCCGCCGCAAGGTCGACCTCTCCGCCTCGACGCGCGCGACCATCCTGCGTGGGCTGCGCCTCGCGGCGAGCGCGCCGGACGGCACCTCCGCCGACGTCTTCAAGGGCGTGCCACTCGAGGTCTACGGCAAGACGGGCACCGCCGAGCGCGGCAACGGGGACGCCGACCAGTCCTGGTACGTCGCGTACGTGCCGAACAAGTCGCGGCCGATCGTCGTCGCCGTGACGGTCGAGAAGGGCGGCTTCGGCGCGGAAGCTGCGGCCCCCGCGGCGTGTCGCATCCTCACCAACTGGTTCGATCTGCCAGGCTCGGACTGTTCAGCCGGGTCGAGCACCACGAACTGACATGAGCGTCCACACCCCGATCAAGCCCGCCTCCGAGCCGCCCGCGCCGCTGGTGCCGCGCGGCCTGCGGCTGCGGATCGACCCGCTGCTGACGCTCGCGGCGGTCGGCCTGCTCGTCTGCTCGGTGTACGCGCTCAACGGCGCGACCGGCGACGACGTGCCGGGCCACCCGAACTACTACGTCTACCGCCAGATCGCCTTCGGGGGCGTCGGCCTCGTGCTCATGTACGGCGTCTCGAGGCTGGACTACTCCCGCCTGCGCGAGCTGAAGTACCCGCTGTACGGCTTCATGATCTTCTCCATCGTCGTCGTGTGGCTGCTCGGCACGGCGTCCAAGGGGTCCAAGCGCTGGATCGAGACCCCGCTGTTCAACCTCCAGCCGTCCGAGCTCGGCAAGGTCCTGCTCGTCGTCTCGCTGGCGGGCTTCCTCGTGGACCGCCTGCGCCGGCCGGGGCGCGACACGACGGTCCGCCTCGTCCTGCTCGCCCTGCTGCCGGCCATGCTCGTGATGGCCGAGCCCGACCTCGGCTCGGCGCTCGTCTACCTCGCCGCGGTCGTCGCCCTGCTCTTCGTGGCCGGCGTCCCGTGGCGGCACTTCGCGCTGCTCGGGGCCCTCGGCGGGGTCGCGATCGCGCTCACCCTCGTGGCGCTGCCGGCGGCCGGGGTCGACGTGCTCAAGCCGTACCAGACCGACCGCCTGACCTCCTTCCTGCATCCGTCCGACGTGGCGGGCAAGGAGGGCTACCAGCAGCAGCAGTCCAAGATCGCCATCGGCTCGGGCGAGAAGACGGGCCGTGGCGTGGCGAAGGCCACCCAGACCGGCCTGGACTTCCTGCCGGAGCACCACACCGACTTCATCTACGCGGTGGTCGGCGAGACCTTCGGGTTCGCCGGGGCCGCGCTCATCCTCTCCCTGTACGCGCTGTTGATCTGGCGCGGGTTGCACATCCTGACCCAGGCGAAGAACCTGTTCGGCGCCCTCCTCGCCGGCGGGTTGACCTTGACCTTGTTCTTCCAGATCTTCGTCAACGTCGGGATGACCGTCGGGATCATGCCCATCACCGGCATCCCCGCACCCCTGTTGAGCTACGGCGGTTCGTCGATGCTCGTCACGTTCCTGGCCCTCGGCCTGCTGCAGTCCGTCCACGCGCAGGCGCGCGAGACGGCGCTGACCAAGTCGAGGGCGCCAGTCCTATGAGAAGGAATCCCCTTGAGAAAGCACGTGCTCGTCACGGTCGACCGGGAGGAGACTCGCGTCGCCATCCTGGAGAACGACAAGGAGGCGCCGACCGGCACCGGCCGGCGCGGACAGCGGCGGCGCGGCGGGCCTGAGCTCGCCAAGGGCTACCGCTGCGCCGAGGTCTACCTCGAGCGCCGCGGCAACCGCTCCATCGTCGGCAACATCTACAAGGGCGTCGTCGACAACGTCCTGCCCGGCCTCGAGGCCGCCTTCGTCGACATCGGCCTGGAGAAGAACGGCTTCCTGCACGTCGACGAGATCGTCCTGCCGGGCGTCGAGCGGGTCCACCGCGGCCGCGCCTCCGCCGGCAAGAAGACGATCTCCGACCTGCTCAAGCCCGGCCAGGAGGTCGTGGTCCAGGTCGTCAAGGACCCGCTGAAGACCAAGGGCGCGCGGCTGTCCATGGAGGTCACGATCGCCGGGCGCTACATGGTCTACGCGCCGACGGGCGAGGGCGTCGGCGTCTCACGCCGGCTCGACGACAAGGAGCGCCAGCGGCTGCGCAAGGAGACCGCGAAGCTCGAGCTCGGCGGCGGTGGCGCGATCGTGCGCACGGCGGCGCACGGGGCCAAGCGGGAGGACTTCGAGCGCGAGCTGCAGTACCTGTTCAAGCTCCACGAGGTCCTCGACAAGCGCGTCGCGGAGACCAAGGCCCCGAACATGGTCTTCCAGGAGGCCGACCTCTCCGTGCGGGTCGTGCGCGACATCTTCTCCGCGCACTTCGAGCGCGCGGTGGTCGACGACCCCAAGCAGCTGCAGCGGCTGCAGTCGTTCTTCAGCCGCACCGCGCCCGAGCTCGTCGACCGCGTGGAGCTGTGGGAGTCCGACGAGCCGCTGTTCGAGGCCTACGGCGTCGAGGAGGTCGTCGAGGGCATGCTCGCCAAGCGGGTCGACCTGCCCTCGGGCGGCTACCTGCTGATCGAGTACGCCGAGGCGTTCACGGTCGTCGACGTCAACTCGGGCTCCTTCACCGGTCGCGGCAAGGCCGCGCGCCTCGAGGACACGATCACCAAGACGAACCTCGAGGCGGCCGAGGAGGTCGTCAACCAGCTGCGGCTGCGCGACATCGGCGGCATCATCGTCATCGACTTCATCGACATGGCCCGGGCGCGCAACCGCGACGCCGTGCTCAAGACGCTGCGCAAGGCGCTCGACGAGGACCGCACGAAGACCTTCGTGGTCGAGATCTCCCCGCTCGGGCTCGTCGAGATGACCCGCCAGAACGTCACGGAGGGCGTGCGCGAGATCATGAGCCGCACCTGCCCGACCTGCGAGGGCGAGGGCGTCATCAAGTCGGAGGAGACCGTCGCCATCGAGGTCGACCGCAAGCTGCGCGAGCTCGCCAAGAACGCGCCCCAGCCGCCCGAGGGCCCGGAGGCCTACCTCGTCCGGCTCAACCCGCAGGTGACGGCGCAGTTCATCGGCGAGAACGCGCGCATGCTGCACAACCTCGAGGCCGACACCCGGCGCTTCTACTCCTTCGAGGGCTCCGACGGGCTGCCGCTGGACCACTTCCGGGTGACACTCGAGGGCACGCGCGACGAGGTGCTCGCGGCCGCCGTGCCGTTCGGCGACGGGGACGAGGTCCACGTCGACATCGTCGAGCCGCACATGTACGAGGTCGACGACGCGGTGGCCAAGATCGACGGCTACATCATCTCCGTGCGCGGGGCCGGGCCGTTCGTCGGCCAGAAGCGCCTCGTGCGGATCGAGTCCGCCGGGCGCACCGCCGCCACCGCAGCGCTGATCGACCTCTCCGAGGCCGAGGAGGCCGGCCTCGTCGCCGCCAAGGAGGCCGAGGCCAAGCGCGGCCGGCGCGGGCGCCGCGGCGGCCGGCCGGCCAAGGCCAAGGCCGCCGAGGACGAGGCGCCGATCGCGGACGCACCGTCCGCCGAGGCCGAGGACGCGGAGGTCTACGCGGGCACCGGTCCCGCCGGCGTGGCCGAATCCGACGGCGGCGAGGACGTCCCGACGGGCGCCGAGGATGCCCTAGACTCGACGCCTCGGCGCCGGGGCCGCAGGGGCGGACGGCGCCGTTCGCGCGCGAAGGCCGGGGCCGACGCCGCCGAAGCGACCGACTCAGACGACTGATGCCCGAGACCCAGACCACCTACGCCGTCATCCGCACCGGGGGCAAGCAGTACCGCGTGACCCCGGGCGAGGAGCTGCTCGTCGAGCGCCTCGCGGCCGACGTCGACGCGACCGTCGTGCTCGAGCCGCTGCTGCTCGCGGACGGCGGGGACGCGAAGTTCTCCGCGAAGGACCTCAAGCAGGCGAAGGTCACCGCGACGGTCCTCGCCCACGAGCGCGGGCCCAAGATCCGCATCTTCAAGTACAAGCCGAAGCGCGGCTACAAGCGCCGCCAGGGGCACCGCCAGGAGCTCACCCGCCTGCGCGTCGAGCCCTTCGGGTCCTAGGAGGGACGAGCACCCATGGCACACAAGAAGGGCCTCGGCTCCAGCCGCAACGGCCGCGACTCCAACGCCCAGTACCTCGGCGTGAAGGTCTTCGCCGGCGAGGTCGTCTCGGGCGGCGAGATCATCGTCCGCCAGCGCGGGACCCGCTTTCATCCCGGCGCCGGCGTGGGCAAGGGCAAGGACGACACGCTGTTCGTCAAGACGCCCGGCGGCGTCGTGCAGTTCCGCACCGGCCGGGGCGGCAAGCGCTGGATCTCGGTCGAGCCGGCCGAGTCGACGCCCGCCGCCTGACCGGCAGGGGGGCGCCTTCTAGCCGTCCTGCGCCGTCGGGCGCACGAGGATCTCGTTGACGTCGACGTGCGCCGGCTGGGAGACGGCGTAGAGGACCGCGCGGGCGACGTCGTCGGCCTCCAGCGCGCCGTCGGGGCGCTCGTCGAAGAACGGCGTGTCGACCTTGCCGGGCTCGACCAGCGTGACCCGCACGCCGGTGCCGTTGAAGTCCTGCCGCGCGCTCTCGGCCATGCCGGTCACCGCCCACTTCGTCGCGGAGTAGAGGCTGCCCGGCAGCGCCCGCCGGCCGGCGACCGACCCAGTCAGCAGCAGGTGGCCGTGGCTGGTCTCGAGCGCATCCATCGTGGCCCGGATGGTCAGGGCCGCGCCGTAGACGTTGGTGAGCACCATCGCCTTCCACTGCTCGACCTCGCCGCTGCGGAAGCCGCGCGGGCCGCCGAAGCCGGCGTTGGCGAAGACGACGTCCAGGCGGCCATAGGCGGCGAGCGCGGTGGCGACGAGGGCCTCGACGTCCTCCCACTCCGTCACGTCGCAGCGCACGGCGAGCGCGCGCTCGTCGCCGCCGAGCTCCGCCGCGAGCTTGCGCAGCGGCGCCTCGGAGCGCGCGGCGAGCACGAGGCGGTGGCCCGCCTCGGCGGCGCGGTGCGCGGTGGCGGCGCCGATGCCCGTGGACGCGCCGGTGATCAGGAAGACGGGGTCATCGCTCATGTCTCAAGGAGTGCCCAGGCAGCGGGTCCGCGACCCGTGATCGGCGGTCGCGAACTGCCTACCGGCGACGGGCGGTGCTGTCGCGGAGGCCAGCAGGAGCTCTACCGTCATCGCGATGCTCGCCGACAAGGCCCGGATCGAGGTGCGCGGGGGCGCGGGCGGCAGCGGCTCGGTCTCGTTCCGGCGCGAGGCGCACGTCCCCAAGGGCGGCCCCGACGGCGGGGACGGCGGCCGGGGCGGCGACGTCGTCCTGCGCTGCGACGACAACCATCGCGACCTCCAGTTCTTCAAGCGCACCCAGCACTTCCGGGCCGACCGCGGCGGGCACGGCCAGGGTGCGCTCAAGCACGGTGCGGACGGCGGTCCGCTGGTCATCGGCGTCCCGCCCGGCACGCAGGTCCGCCGCTGGGACGGCGCGCGCTTCGATCTCCTCGTGCCCGGCCAGGAGGTCCGCGTGGCCAAGGGCGGGCTCGGCGGCCGCGGCAACAAGCGGTTCGCGGGCCCTACCCGGCAGGCGCCGCGGCTCGCCGAGCGCGGGCTGCCGGGGGAGGAGGGACCGCTCGAGCTGCAGCTCAAGCTGCTCGCCGACGTCGGCCTCGTCGGGCTGCCCAACGCCGGCAAGTCGTCCCTGATCGCCCGCCTCACGCGGGCGGCCCCGAAGGTCGCCGGCTACCCGTTCACGACGCTCGAGCCGAACCTCGGCACGATCGAGGCCGACGACCGCCAGCTCGTGCTCGCCGACATCCCTGGGCTCATCGAGGGCGCCTCGGACGGCGCCGGGCTCGGCCACGACTTCCTCGCCCACGTCGAGCGCTGCCGCGCGCTCGTCCACGTGCTCGACCTCGCGCCGCTCGACGGGTCCGACCCCCAGGCCAACCACGCGACGATCGAGGCCGAGCTCGGCGCCCACGATCCGCGCCTCGCCGCTCTGCCGCGCGTGCTGGCGCTCTCCAAGGCCGACCTCGTGGCGCCCGACGTCGCCGCGGAGGCGGCCGACGCATGGCGGGGCCGCGTGGGCGAGGCGACGCTCGTGCTCGTGACCTCCGCGGCCACGGGCGAGGGCCTCGACGTCCTCCGCCGCGAGCTGCTGCGCCTCGTCCCGCCCGCCGAGCCGATCGCCGCGGAGGCCGGCATGGGGGAGGACGACGTGGCGGAGTACGCCGTCTTCCGGCCCGCCGCCGGCCGCGCCTACGCCGTCGAGCGCCTCGACGACGGCGGCTTCCGCGTCAGCGGCGCGTCCGTCGAGCGGCTGATCGCGCGCTACGACCTCGACAACGAGGAGGCGCAGGCCCACGTCGAGCGGCGCCTGCAGCGCATGGGCGTCATCGCTGCGCTCGAGCGCGAGGGGTTCGAGCCCGGCGACGATGTGGAGATCGCCGGGCAGGTGTTCGAGCTGGATCCCTCGTGACGTCGCCGGGAGGGAGGAGCCTGCGACGACCGGAGTCGCCGTGACGTCGCCGGGAGGGAGGAGCTCGCGACGACCGGACGGCGAAAGCCGGTAGAAGGGCGAAGCCCGGTCTCAGGAGTGGTCAAGCAGCCAGCGCGCGGTGTCGTCCAGCGGCCGTTCGCGCTGGCCCGCCGGCTCGTTGAAGAGCTCGTGGAAGTACCCCTCGTAGAGCTCGAGCGTCTTGTCCGCTGAGCCCAGGCGGTCATAGACCATCCGCGCGCCCGCGGGCGGGACGAGACCGTCCTCGGTGCCCTGCATGACGAGGGTCGGAATGGTGATCCGCTCGACGGCGTCCGGCAGCCTCGCGACGGTGTCCACGAGCTCCTGGACCGTGCGCGCGGGCAGCTTGCCGCGGTGATTGAGCGGGTCGGCGTCGTAGGCGGCGACCTCCTCGGGGTCGCGGCTGACCCGCGTCCCGTCGAGCTGCAGCACCCCGGCGTTCGGCGCCACGACGCTCAGCGTCTTGGCCACCACCCGCAGCGGCAGCGGTGCCGCCTCGATCTTCGCCAGGGGCGCCGACACGGCCAGGCCGGTGAGCTTGGCCTGGTGGCGGGCGGTGTAGGCGAGGGCGATCAGCCCGCCCATGGAGTGGCCGAGCAGGAACAGCGGCCGGTCCGGGCGGCCGGCGGCGGCGAGGTCGACGAGCCGGTCGAGGTCGGCGACCACGTCGTCCATCCGGTCCAGCTGCGCCCGCGGCCCCTCGCTGCGGCCGTGGCCGCGGTGGTCGATGGCGTGGAGGACGAAGCCCTCCGGCACGAGCCGCTCGACCACGTGCGCGTAGCGCCCGCCGTGCTCCGCGGCGCCGTGGGCGACGACGACCACCCCGCGCACGGCGCCCTCCGGCGTCCAGCTCTGGTGGAAGATCCGGCGGCCGCCGCGACCGTCGAAGTGGCCCTCCTCGTGGCCGCCAGAGACCCGCGGCGGCGTCGATGCGCTCCCCATCGGCGGGACCCTACTGTCCGTTGGCGCCATGGCCGTCGTCGTCGTCAAGCTCGGATCCTCGATCGTCGCGGAGGCTTCCGGCGCCCTGCGGCTGTCCGTCGTGGCCCGGGTCTGCGAGGAGGTCGCCGCGCTGCACGCCGACGGCACGGACGTCGTCGTCGTCACCTCGGGCGCCATCGCGCGCGGCATGCACCTGCTGCAGCTGCCGGTGCGCCCGCGCGAGATCGACCAGCTGCAGGCCGCGAGCGCCATGGGGCAGGGGCGGCTGTACCGGACCTACGACGAGCTGCTGCGCGAGCGCGGCGTCCAGAGCGCCCAGGTGCTGCTCACGTTCTTCGACATGAGCGCCCGCACGCACTACCTCAACGCGCGCCGGACCCTGCGCGCGCTGCTCGAGTGGCGCGTCGTGCCGGTGATCAACGAGAACGACACCACGACGACGGACGAGATCTCCTTCGGCGACAACGACTTCCTCGCCGCGCAGGTCGCCGTGCTGTTGCAGGCGAAGCTGCTCGTGCTGCTCACGGACACGGCCGGCGTGTTCAGCGCCAACCCGCGCACGCATCCCGAGGCCCGGCTGATCGAGGAGGTCACGGACTTCGAGGCCCTGCAGGCGCACTCGCGGATCGGCACCGACGTGTCGCCGCTGGGGTCGGGCGGGATGCGCTCGAAGGTCGTCGCGGCGGAGATGGCGACGGCGGCGGGCACGGAGACGGTCATCGCCTCCGGCCTCGAGCCCGGCGTGCTGCTGCGCGCGGCCGCCGGCGAGCCGGTCGGCACGCGCTGCCGGCCGCGGGCGCTCGGGATCTCCTCCTTCAAGCTCTGGCTGCGTTACGCCAAGCCGTCGCACGGGCGGCTCGAGATCGACGCCGGGGCGGCGCGGGCGCTGCGCGAGGGCGGGACGTCGCTGCTGCCGGTCGGCATCGTCGGCGTGTCCGGGGACTTCGACGCGGGGGACGCGGTCGACGTCGTCGCCGGGGCCACGGGCGCGACGCGGATCGGCAAGGGGCTGACGAACTACTCCGCCGGCGAGCTGCAGCGGGTCAAGGGCCTGAAGTCCGGGCAGGTTCGCGAGCTGCTGCCGCGGGCCACGGAGGAGGCCGTGCACCGCGATCACTTCGTGCTGGACTGAGCGCGCCCGCCGCGCCCGAACCCGTACGCTCTGGGCATGGCCACCGTCTCCGCGACCGTCGCCGATCTGTGCCACAGCGCCAAGGCCGCGTCGCGCGCGCTCGCCCAGGTCGACAGCCGGGTCAAGGACGCCGCGCTGCGCGCGATCGCCGACGCGCTGCTCGCGCGCACGGACGAGATCCTCGCCGCCAACGCGCTCGATCTCGAGGCCGGGCGCGAGGCCGGCCTGTCCGAGGCGCTCATGGACCGGCTGGCGCTCGATGCCGGCCGCGTCGGCGCCATGGCCGCGGGCGCGCGGGAGATCGCCGCGCTGCCCGACCCGGTCGGCGAGGTGCTCGACGGCGGCCGCTTCCCCAACGGCCTGCAGATGCGGCGCGTGCGGGTCCCGCTCGGCGTCGTCGCGGTCGTCTACGAGGCGCGGCCGAACGTCACGATCGACGCCGCCGCCCTGTGCCTGAAGTCCGGCAACGCCGTGGTGCTGCGCGGGTCGACCTCGGCGGCGCACTCCAACGCGGTGCTGGCGTCCGTCGCCCGCGACGCGGCGGAGGGGGCCGGACTGCCCGCCGGCGCTCTCGCGCTCGTGGCCGGCGGGAGCCGCGAGGAGCTCGCCGAGCTCGCGACCCAGACGGGTGTCGTCGACCTGATCATCCCGCGCGGGGGCGAGGGGCTCAAGGCGGCGTTGACCGCGGTGGCCACCGTGCCGGTCATCTACGCGGCCTCCGGCAACTGCCACGTCTACGTCGACGCGTCGGCCGACCTCGACGCCGCCGAGGCGATCATCGTGAACGCCAAGACCCAGCGGCCGGGAGTCTGCAACGCGGCGGAGACGCTGCTCGTGCACGCCGACGCGGCCGCGGCCTTCCTGCCGCGGGCCCTCGGTGCGCTCCGCGGAGCAGGGGTCGCGCTGCGCCTCGATGCGCGGGCGGCCGGTGTCGCCGGCACGCCCGAGGACGGGGTGGCCACGGACACCGACTTCGCGACGGAGTTCCTCGCGCTCGTGCTGGCCGTCGGGGTCGTGGACTCGACGGACGAGGCGATCGAGCACGTCAACCGCTATGGCTCGGGGCACTCGGAGGCGATCGTCACCGGCGCGACGACGAGCGCCCGGGCCTTCCAGCTCGGCGTCGACGCGGCCTGCGTCTACGTCAACGCCTCCACGCGCTTCACGGACGGGGGTGAGTACGGGATGGGCGCCGAGATCGCGAACTCCACGCAGAAGCTGCACGCGCGCGGGCCGCTCGGCCTCCGGGAGCTGTGCACCTACCGCTACCTGGTCGAGGGCACGGGCCAGGTCCGCGCCTAGCGTGGCGCGGATCGGCCTCCTCGGCGGGACGTTCAACCCTCCGCACGTCGGGCACCTCGTGTGTGCGATGGAGGCGCGCGACCAGCTCGGGCTCGACGTCGTCCGGCTCGTGCCGACGGGCGTGCCGCCCCACAAGACGGTCGCGGCCGACCCTGGAGCGGAGACGCGTCTGGAGCTCTGCCTGGCCGCGGCGGCGGGCGATCCCGGGCTCGAGGTGTCGCGCGTCGAGCTCGATCGGCCGGGGCCGTCCTACACGGCGGATACCCTGCGGGACCTGCATGACGAGCATCCGGAAGCCGACCTGACCTTCATCGTCGGAGGCGATCAGGCGCGTGGCCTGCGCGGCTGGCGCGAGCCGGCCAGGGTGCTCGCGCTCGCGCGGCTCGCGGTCGCCGAGCGCGAGGGCGTCCGGCGCGCCGACGTGCTGGAGGCACTGTCCGGGCTGGCGGGCGCGGACGGGCGGGTCGACCTGTTCGACATGCCGCGCCTGGACGTCTCCTCCTCGATGATCCGCGATCGCGTCGCCCGCGGCCGCCCGATCCGCCACCTCGTGCCCGACGCGGTGGCGGAGCGCATCCGGTCCCTCGGGCTCTACCGGGTAGGAGAGACGGCATGGACGTGACCACGGCCTCCCGCGAGCTGGTCGACGCGATCGAGGCCTACGCGCTGGACAAGAAGGCGGTCGACCTCGTCGAGCTCGACGTCGCCGAGCTGCTCGGCTACGCCGATCACTTCGTCGTCTGCTCCGGCGGCTCGGAGCGGCAGGCCAAGGCGATCCACGACGGCATCCTCGAGGGCATGAAGCGCGATCACGGGATGACGCCGCGCCGGGTCGAGGGCCTGCCGGAGGCGCGCTGGATCCTCATGGACTACCTCGACGTCGTCGTACACGTGTTCACGCCCGAGGCGCGCGACTTCTACCGGCTCGAGACGCTTTGGGGCGAGGCTCCGAAGCGCGCGGTGGGGTAGCGCCGCCGCGGTCATGGCCTACGCCGACCTGCGGGACCACGTGTGCGTCGTCACGGGCGGCAACCAGGGGCTGGGGGAGGCGTTCTGCCACGGGCTCGCCGAGGCCGGGGGCACCGTCGTGGTGGCGGCGCGGGACGTGCCGCGCTCCCGCGGCGTCGTCGAGGACCTCGAGGCCGCGGGCGCCACGGCCGTGGCGCTCGAGCTGGACGCCACCTCGCGCGAGTCGGTCGAGGCGATGCACACTGCGGTGCTCGAGCGCTTCGGACGCGTCGACGTGCTCGTCAACAACGCGGGCACGTGCGTGCATCGGCCGGCCCTCGAGGTCAGCGCCGAGGAGTGGCGGCAGGTGCTCGACCTCAACCTCGACGGCGTCTGGCACTGCTGCCAGGTCGTCGGCGGCGGCATGGTCGGGCGCGGCTCGGGCGCGATCGTCAACGTCGGCTCGATCTCCGCGTTGATCGTCAACCGCCCGCAGCGCCAGCCCGGCTACAACGCCTCCAAGGCGGCCGTCCACCAGCTCACGAAGTCCCTCGCCGTGGAGTGGGCCGAGTCGGGCGTCCGGGTCAACGCCGTCGCACCCGGCTACGTGCGGACGGCGATGGCGCCCGTGGACGACCCGGAGTTCAAGCCGCGCTGGATCGACGACGCGCCGATGCAGCGGGCCGCCGAGCCGGCGGAGATCGCGCCGGTCGTCGTCTTCCTCGCCGGGGAGGGCGCCTCGTTCATGACGGGCGAGATCGTCGTGGCCGACGGCGGGTACTCCCTCGTCTGAGGAGCCAGCCGTGCGCCAAGCCATCATCGACAGTCCCGACACCGTCCGCGTCCGCGACGCGGAAGCGCCCGACCCCGAGCCCGGGGAGCTGCAGGTCGCCTCGCGCGCGGTCGGGCTGTGCGGCTCCGACCTCGCCGCGCTGGCCGGCGAACACCCGTTCATCGACCTGCCCGTCGTGCCGGGGCACGAGGTCGCCGGCGTGGTCAGCGCGGTCGGCGACGAGGTGGCGGACCACGCCGTCGGCGACCGGGTGCTGCTCGAGCCCAACCTCGTCTGCGGCGTGTGCGAGCACTGCGTCTCCGGCCGGTACAACCTGTGCGAGCGCCTCAAGGTCGTCGGCTGTCAGACGGCGGGTGCGCTCGCGGAGCGCTTCGTGGCTCCGGCGACGCGCTTCCACGCCATCCCGCCCGGGTTCGACTTCACGGCCGCGGCGCTCGTCGAGCCGCTGGCCACCGCGACGCATGCGCTGCGCCTCGTCGGCGGGGTCACGGGCGCGCGGGTCGCGATCCTCGGCGGCGGGTCGATCGGCACGCTCGTGCTGCGGGCCGCCATCGCCGACCGGCCGGCGGCCATCGTCGTCACCGACCCGGTGGCCGGCAAGCGCGAGCGGCTGCTCGCCCAGGGCGCCGGCGCGGCGCTCGATCCGACCACGGACGGCGTCGTGGCCGAGACCCGGGAGGCGCTCGGCGGTCGCGCCGACGTGGTCTTCGATTGCGTGTCCTCCGGCCCGAGCCTCGCGCAGGGGGTCGCCATGACCGCCAAGGGCGGCACGGTCGTCGTCGTCGGCGTCCCACACGGCCCGGTGCAGCTCGACCTGCCGCTCATCCAGGACGGTGAGGTGCGCCTGCAGGGCACGGCGATGTACGTGCGCGCCAACGTCGAGCGGGCCATCGCCCTGATCGCGGACGGCACGGCCGACGCCGCCCAGCTCGTCACGGCGTCGTTCGGGCTCGAGGAGGCGGCCGGCGCCTTCGAGGCCGCCCGCTCCGGCGAGCACGTCAAGGTCCACGTCGACCTGCCGGGCTGAAACGACGAAGGCCGCCCGAGGGCGGCCTTCAGACGATGGAGCTGAGGGGGCTCGAACCCCTGGCCTCCGCCATGCCATGGCGGCGCTCTCCCAGCTGAGCTACAGCCCCAGCGAACTCATAATCGGCCGCCCAGTGTACACCAAGCTCCTGGTTGTTCCTCGCCGCAGCAAGCCGCAAATGGATGCAGCTTCGACCCGTCACCACCTCGATCGGGATGAGGTAGCACCGGTCGAATTCGGCACAGTAGAGCCCGACGGCGTCGATCTCAGTCTCGCTGTAACACGTGCGCACGTAGCCGCGCGTTGGCGTGAGGCGGCTGGTGCTCAGCGCGGCGCTGATGACCGCGCCTTTGCGAACCGCCCATTTGCACTGCACACGAAGGAGTCGTGGCACGAGGTCGTAGCGGCCGCCCTCGGCGATCGGACGCAACACCGGGAGGCCGAGCCGGGTCGCGGCCAGCGCGATGGCCGCCTCGGCGATCGCCCCCTTCTGGCCCGGCTGCATGGGGCGAACGCTAGTTCGCATCGCGGACGAACCCGGCTCCCCCGCTAGGGCTATCGTCAGCCGCTCCATGAGCACCGAGACGGAGCGCCGCTACGACCCCGAGGCCATCGAGCCTCGCTGGCAGGCCGTCTGGGAGCGCGAGCGCACGTGGGAGGTCGGCAACGACGCCGAGGCCGGCACGGAGAAGTCCTACGTGCTCGAGATGCTGCCCTACCCCTCGGGCGAGCCCCACATGGGGCACCTGAAGAACTACGCCATCGGCGACGCGGTCGCGCATTTCCACCGGCGCACCGGGCGCCGCGTGCTGCACCCGATGGGCTACGACGCGTTCGGCCTGCCCGCGGAGAACCACGCCATCCGCACGGGCGAGCTCCCGCGTGACTCGACCGCGGCGTCGATCGCCGCCTTCCAGCGCCAGCTGCGCCGCTGGGGCGTGTCCATCGACTGGTCGCGCGAGTTCGGCACGCACGAGCCGCGCTACTACCGCTGGACGCAGTGGCTGTTCCTGCAGCTGTTCGAGCGCGGGCTGGCCTACCGCAACGAGGCCGCCGTCAACTGGTGCCCCAAGGACGCCACCGTTCTGGCCAACGAGCAGGTCATCGACGGGCGCTGCGAGCGGTGCGGCACCGAGGTCGAGATCAAGCAGCTCGAGCAGTGGTTCTTCCGGATCACCGACTACGCCGACGCCCTGATCGACGGGCTCGACGACATCGCCTGGCCCGAGCACGTCAAGACGATGCAGCGCAACTGGATCGGTCGCTCGACGGGCGCCGAGGTCACGTTCGAGTGCCCCGAGCTCGGCACGGAGTACCCCGTCTTCACGACCCGCCCGGACACGCTGTTCGGCGCGACGTTCTTCGTCATGGCCCCCGAGCACCCGGACGTGCTGCGGCTGGCCACCGGGACGCCGCACGAGGCGGCGGTGCAAGACTACGTCGCCCACGTCGCGCGCGAGGGCCACGAGGAGCGCGGGGACGCCGACCGGGCGAAGACCGGCGTCCCGCTCGGCCGCAGCGTCGTGAACCCGGTCAACGGTGAGCGGATCCCGATGTTCGTCGCCGACTACGTGCTGATGGACTACGGAACCGGCGCGATCATGGCCGTGCCGGGGCACGACCAGCGCGACTTCGACTTCGCGACGGCCTTCGACCTCCCGGTCCGTCGGGTGATCGAGGGTGGCGAGGAGCTGCCCTACACCGGCGACGGCCCGCTGACGGACTCCGACCCGCGCTTCGACGGCCTCGGCAACCGGGAGGCGCTCGAGGCCATCGTCGCCTGGCTCGACGACCAGGGCCGCGGCCACCCCTCGATCAACTACCGCCTGCGCGACTGGCTGCTGTCCCGCCAGCGCTACTGGGGCTGTCCCATCCCGATCGTCCACTGCGACGCCTGCGGGCTCGTGCCGGTGCCGGAGGACCAGCTGCCCGTCGAGCTCCCCGACGTGACGGACTACACGCCGCAGGGCCGCTCGCCGCTCGCCGCCGCCGAGGCGTGGGTCACCACGACGTGCCCGCGCTGCGGGGCCCACGCCCGGCGCGAGACGGACACGATGGACACCTTCGTCGACTCGTCCTGGTACTTCCTGCGCTACTGCGACGCCGGCAACGACGAGGCCGCGTGGGACCCCGAGGTGCTGCGCCGCTGGGCACCCGTGGACCAGTACATCGGCGGCGTCGAGCACGCGATCCTGCACCTGATGTACTCGCGCTTCGTCGTCAAGGCGCTCAGGGACATCGGCCTGCTGGACTTCGACGAGCCGTTCGCGCGGCTGTTCACCCAGGGGATGATCACCCGGGACGGGGCGAAGATGTCGAAGTCCAAGGGCAACCAGATCTCGCCCACGACCTACGTGGACCGCTACGGCGCCGACACCGCCCGCTGCTACACGATGTTCATCGGGCCGCCCGACCAGGACGTCGACTGGCGCGACGACGACATCGCGGGCGTGCACCGCTTCCTGGGGCGCCTGTGGCGGCTCGCCGCCGACGTCGCGGGCGCCGGCCGGCGCCCGGCCGAGGCGCCGGACGCGCCGGAGGGCGCCGACCTCGAGCTCGTCCGCAAGGCGCACTGGGCGATCGACAAGGTCACGACGGACATGGTCGGCCGCTTCGCGTTCAACACCGCGATCGCCGCCGTCATGGAGCTCGTCAACGAGGGCTACAAGCACCGCGACGTCGCGAGCCCGGAGGCGCAGCACTTCGCCGTGGCCACGGCGGCGTCGCTGATCTTCCCCTTCGCACCGCACGCGGGCGCGGACGCGTACGACCTGCTCACGGGCGACCGCGTGTGGGAGCAGCCGTGGCCCGCCGCCGACAGCCGCTTTCTCGAGCGTGACACGGTCCAGATCGTCGTCCAGGTCAACGGCAAGGTCCGCGACCGTTTCGACGCGCCGGCCGACGCGGGTCGTGAGGCGGTCGAGGCCGCCGCGCGCGAGCGGCCGAACGTCCAGGCCCACATCGACGGCAAGGACGTGGTCAAGGTCGTGGTCGTGCCGGGGCGGCTCGTGAACCTCGTCGTGCGGTAGGGGTCGGGGCGGCACCGGGCCAGCCTGCCGCGGAACACGCCTGCCGGTGGCGGATGTCACGGATCCGGCGCGAAGTCGGCGCACAACTTCCACCACCATGTGCTGATCTGTGACGGGCAGCGGCGTAGCTTCGGCACCCGTGCCCGACCTGCCCCGTTCCCACCTGATCGCCTACGCCGTCGCGGCGATCGCCGTGCTCGCCTTCGGCGTCCGCCAGGTCAGCCACTCCAAGGCCGCGCAGCTGCCGGAGGGTGGGTCGCCGATCGCCGTGGGTCAGGACGCCGGCGGCTCACGCTCGGGCTCGGGCGGCGGCGCGCGCCTCGTCGTCCACGTGGCCGGCGCGGTGCGACGGCCCGGGGTCTACCGGTTGCGCGAGGGCGCGAGGGTCGACGACGCGGTGCAGCGCGCCGGCGGCAGTACTCGGCGGGCCGAGCTCACCCAGCTCAACCTCGCCGCGAAGCTCGAGGACGGCCGCCAGGTCGTGGTGCCCGTGCGGACCCCGGTGTCCGGTGCCCCGGGTTCGAGCAGCGGGGCGTCGGCACCGGCGGCGGCCGCCGGCCCGCTCAACCTCAACACGGCGACGCTCGAGCAGCTCGACGGGCTCGACGGCGTCGGGCCGGCGACGGCCCGCAAGATCCTGCAGTATCGCGAGCAGCACGGCGGCTACGGCCGCGTCGAGGAGCTCGGCCAGATCACCGGCATCGGCCCCAAACGGCTGGCGGCCTTCCGCGAGCAGGTGACGGTGTGACCGGACGGCTCGTCCGGGCGCGTGCCGTGGCCGCCGAGGCGCGGCTGACCGTTCGCGACCATCCGCGCCACCTCGTGCTCTTCGCGCTGGCCTTGGGCCTGGTCAGCGGCGCCTGGGCACCGTGGCTGCTCGTGCCGATCGCCCTCGTCGCCGTGATCCTCGCCGGCCATCCGGGCGTCGCGCTTGCTGCGGTCGTGGCGGTCATCGGCGGTGGGCTGGGTGCCGAGGCCCGCTGCGAGGCGATCCGTACCGGCACCCTCCCGGCGCGCGTCGGCGCGCCGCTGCGGGCGCGGATGACGCTGCTCGAGCCCCTGCGGGAGCGCGCCTCAGGGCAGCTCGTGGCCCGCGTGGCGCCCTCGGACGGCCCGGCGCGCGGGGAGCCGCTGCTGCTGCGGTTGCGCTCGCGCGCGCTGGTGACGGGTCTGCGGGTCGATCCGGGCGACGTCCTCGACGTCCGCGGACGGCTCCAGCGCCTCGATCGCTGGGACGTCGTCCAGCGCCGGCGTGGAGCCCTCGCCGCCGTCGAGGTCCAGGCGCTGCGGGAGACGGGGCGGGTTCGCGGTGGCCTGGCCGGCGCCCTCGACGGTCTCCGCAGACGAGCGGAGGCCGGGTTGCGCCGGTCGATGCCGCTCGAGCAGGCCGCGCTGCTGGAGGGCATGGTCCTCGGGCGCGAGGACGGGATCGACCCGAGCGTCCGCGAGGCGTTCCAGGCGTCGGGTCTCGCGCACCTGCTCGCCGTATCGGGCACGAACGTCATGCTCCTGAGCCTGCTCGTGCTCGGCGCCGCCGGCGTCGTCGGCGTGCCCCTGCGACTGCGGTTGCTCGTCGCCCTCGTGCTCGTCGGCGTCTACGTGCCGCTGACCGGCGCCGGCCCGTCCATTCAGCGCGCGGGCGTCATGGGCGCCGCCGGGCTCGTGGCCGCACTCGCGGGACGCCCCGCCTCGCGCTGGTACGCGCTCGGCCTCGCCGCGGTCGCGACCCTCGCGCTCAACCCCTACGCAGCGGCGGACGCCGGCTGGCAGCTGTCCTTCGCCGCGGTGGCCGGCCTGCTGGTCCTCGGCACACCGTTGCGCCAGGCGCTCGAGCGTCGCCGCCTCCCACGGCCACTCGCCGAGGCGGGCGCGCTCACCGTCGCCGCCACGCTCGCCACCGCTCCGCTGCTCGCGTTGCACTTCGAGCGGCTCTCGCTCGTGTCCCTCCCCGCCAACCTCCTCGTGGCCCCCGTGGTGGCGCCGGTCATGTGGCTGGGGATGCTTGCGACGGCGGTGGCGCAACTCGGCCCGGCCCTCGCGGCGCCGTTCTGCGTCCTCGCCGCGCCCCTGGTCGGCTTCGTCGGCTGGGTCGCGTCGGCGAGCGCCGAGCTGCCGGGCGCCGTCGTCGCCGTGCGCCTGCCCGGCGCGCTCGGCGCCCTCGCCGGCTATGCCCTGCTCGGGGTCGGGTGGTGCGTGCTGCGCGCGGCCGGCCAGGAGGCCGTGCGGCGAGGCTGGTCGGCGCCGCGGGGGCTCGTGGGCGCCGGCGGCGTCACCGCCGCCGTGCTCGTCCTCGGACCGTCGGCGCTGCGCAAGGGCGTCGTGGAGCCGCGGCCGGGGGAGACCGTCGTGTCCTTCCTCGACGTGGGCCAAGGCGACGCGACGCTCGTGCAGCGCGACGGCGCCGCGGTCCTCTTCGACACCGGGCCGCCGGAGGGTCAGGTGGTCCGGCGCCTGCGCGCGGTCGGCCTGCGCCGCCTTGACGCGCTCGTGCTCACCCACGCCGAGCTCGACCACGAGGGCACGGCGCTGCCGATCCTCGAGGCGTTCCGGCCCCGGCTGATCGTCGACGGCGGCGCCGGCTGGCCCTCGCCGGTCCAACGCGCGTTGCCCGTCGCCGCGGCCGCAGTCGGCGCCCGGGTGGTCCGGGCCTTCGCCGGGGACGTGCTGCGGCTCGGTCGGTTGCGCCTCGCGGTGCTGTGGCCACCGCGCGCGATCGCGGAGTCCCCGCCCGAGGGCACGCCGAACGACCGGGCGCTCGTCACGCAGGTGTCCAGCGGGAGCTTCGACGTCCTGCTCACCGCCGACGCCGAGTCCGACGTCACGGGGGCCCTCGAGCTCCCACCGGTGGAGGCGCTCAAGGTCGCCCACCACGGCAGCGAGGACGAGGGCCTCGCGGCCGAGCTGGAGCTGCTGCGTCCGCAGGTGGCCGCGATCGAGGTGGGCCGCCACAACACCTACGGCCACCCGACGCCGTCGACGCTCGCGACGCTGCGGCGTGCCGTCGGTCACGTCTACCGGACGGACCGCGACGGGACGGTGCGCCTGCACGCCGGGGCGGCGGGCATGTCCGTCGAGCGGCTCGGTGCCGCGCCGTGACCCGGCCGCTCGCTACCGTCGGGCGTGTGCCGTCGGCCTTCAAGTCCGCCTACCTGATCCACGGCGACGATCACGGCCGGATCGCCGAGCGACGAGCGGCCCTGCGCGCCCTGGCCGAGCGCCAGAGCGGCGCGGGCGGGGTCGAGGTGTTCGAGGGCGACACGTGCACCCCGGAGGCGGTCGCGGGCGCCCTCAGCGCGATGACGTTCGCCGTCGGCCGCCGCTTCGTGATCGCGGACGGGGTCGAGCGCTGGAAGGACGCCCAGGTCGAGCCCGTCGTCGCCGCGCTCGCCGGGCTCGACGCCGAGACGATGACCGTGACGTTCTTCGCGCGCGAGGACGGCCGCCTGAAGGCCCCGCCCCCGCTGGCCAGGGCCGTCGCGGCCGCCGGCGGCGTCGTGGCCGCCGAGATGGCCGTCAAGCCCCGGGAGCTGCCGCGGTGGGTCGTCGACCGCGCGGCCGAGCTCGACCTCCGGCTCGACACAGCGGGGGCCCGGGCGCTCATCGCCCACGTCGGGGATCGCCAGCAGCGCCTGCAGCGGGAGCTCGAGACGCTCGCCCTCGAGCTCGGGCCGGGTGCCACCGCCGACGCCGGGGCCCTCGTGGAGCGCAGCGCCGGCTCGGCCGAGCGCAAGGCCTGGACGCTGGCCGACGCCATCGTGGCCGGGGACCAGCGGCTGGCGATGCGCGCCCTCGTCGAGCTGCGCGGCCAGGGGGAACGGGTCGGCGGCCTCGTGTACACGATCGTCCGCCGCCTGCGCGACGCGCACGAGGCCGCCTCGGGGCTCGCGGCGGGGGAGAGTCCCGCGCAGATCAAGGGCCGGCTGCGGATGCCGCCCTTCGTCGCCGATCGCCTCATCGCGGACGTCCGCGGCCGGGACGTCGACGGGCTCCGGCTCGCCCTGGAGCACCTGGCCGACCTGGAGCTCGAGTCGCGCGGGGGCGGGTCGAGCGCGCTGAGCGACGACACCGCCGCCGTCCGCGTCGTCGCAGCCATCGCGGTGGCTTGAGGACGGCGAGCGAGTGCCGATGACTCCCAGAGCATGACCAGCCCCCAGCGCCGCGCTCAGACCGCATGGATCGCCGTGGCCCTCGCCCTCGCCGCGGCGGCGATGGTCGCGGTCGCCGTGCTCGGAGCCTCCGGGGACCACAATGCCGCGCGGGCCGCCGCCGGAGCCCCCGGCACCCCGGGACGCGCCTCCGTGCCCGCGCCGGTCTCCCGCGGCTCGGCTCGCGACGGGTCCGAGGGCGCGTCGGGAACGAGCGCCGGTGACGCCGGCGTGCTGGCGCCGCTGCCCACCGCCCGACCGAAGGTGGTCGAGCCCGTGGCCGGGCAGGATGTCGCGGACGCACGCCGGCCGGCTGCCGGCGCCGACGACACTTCGCTGCCGAAGCCGACGGGCCCGGCGACGGTCTCGGCACCGCGGCGCGGCCGCGACGGCGGCGTGCGCGGCCTGACCGCCACCCGGGCCACGGCGTTGCCCAACGGCGTCGCGCTGCCGCCGCTCGAAGCGCCGGAGCCGGTGCTCGACGTCATCCGGGCCGGGAACATCATCGCCCGCACGCCGTACAAATGGGGCGGCGGGCACGGTCGCTTCCAGGACTCGGGCTACGACTGCTCCGGCTCGGTCTCCTACGCCCTCTACTTCGCCGGGCTGATCGACGGTCCGCACACCTCAGGCGACCTGATGCGCTACGGCCGTCCGGGCAATGGACGCTGGATCACGCTGTACGCCAGCGGGGGACACGTGTACATGGAGGTCGCGGGGATCCGCTTCGACACGTCCGGCGCGCGTGTCACCGGTTCGCGGTGGCAGAACGAGCTGCGCGGCCGCGGCCCCGGGTTCGCCGTCCGCCACCCGCCCGGGCTCTAGGGGCGCTTACGAGTCCGACCCACGGGCCACGAGGCGCGCGGCGCGGGACTTCTTGCGGGCGCCCGTGTTGCGGTGCAGCGCGCCGGTCTTGACCGACTTGTCGATCGTCGCAATCAGGCGGGCGTGCTCCGTGGTCGCCGTCTCGGTGTCGCCGTCGGCGACCGCGGCCTCGAGGCGGCGGAAGTACGTCTTCACCGCGGAGGTGTAACGACGGTTCTCGAGACGCTCGCGCTCGGAGCGGGCGATGCGCTTCTTCTGTGATGCGATGTTGGCCATGACGTGAAAACGCCGCGGGCTGTGGCCGCAGCGGTCGCCGTATCGTAGCAGCGGCCTTGCCCGCCGCCGCCACGGAGCCCACGTCCGAGCCGGGCGATCCGCCGCCCGCCCGCCGGCCGGCCGGCATCTTCCGCAACACGGCGATCTTCTCCGTCTTCACGGGCCTCTCGCGGCTGGCCGGTCTCGTGCGCGAGATCGTCGCCGCGGCGTACTTCGGCGTCGGCGGTCCTGCATCGGCCTTCACCATCGCCTTCCAGGTGCCGAACCTCATCCGGGCCCTCGTCGCCGACGCGGCCCTGAGCTCGGCCTTCGTGCCCGTGTTCACCGACCTGCTGCAACAGGGCCGGCGGCGGGAGGCGCACGAGCTGGCCGCCGCGCTGCTCGGTCTCATCCTCGTCGTCCTCGGCGCGATCACCCTCGTGTTCATCGTCGGCGCGGGCGTGATCATGCCGCTCTTCACGAGCGACAAGTTCCCTCCCGCCGACGTCGAGCTCACCGTCGGCCTCTCGCGCGTGCTGTTCCCGATCATCGTCCTCCTCGGGGTCAACGGGCTGGTCGTCGGGATCCTCAACGCCTACGACCACTTCGCCGTCCCGGCGATCGCGCCGCTCGTGTGGAACCTCGTGATCGTGGCCGGGATGATCGGCCTGCGCGGGCTGTTCGAGGGGCGCGACCAGATCTACGCCTACGCCATCGGCGTCCTGGCCGCCACCGTCGTCCAGCTCGCGATGGTGCTCCCGGTCCTGCGCCGCGTCGGCTTCCCGCTCGGCGTCTCGCTGCACTGGCGCAACCCCCGCATCGCCCAGGTGCTGCGGCTCATGCTGCCGGTGTCGCTGAGCCTCGGCGTGATCAACGTCGACCTCCTCATCAACTCGAAGATCGGCACGCTGGTCTCCGACGGCGCGCCGCGCGCCATCGACGCCGCCTTCCGCATCTACATGCTGCCCCAGGGGATGTTCTCCGTGGCCGTGGCGACCGTGCTGTTCCCACAGCTCTCGCGGCTCGCCGCCGCCCGCGACCTCCCCGGCCTGCGGCGCTGGAGCGGGGACGGCATGCGCCTGATCTTCCTCGCGCTGATCCCCTGCGCGGCCGCGACGCTCGTGCTGGCGGAGCCGATCACCCGGCTCGTCTACCAGCGCGGCGCCTTCGGCACCGCGGCGACCGACGACGTCTCGACCGCCCTGTTCTGGTTCTCCTTCAGCATGCCCTTCGCCGGGGCGAACCTCATGCTCACGCGGACGTTCTTCTCCCTCCAGCGCCCGTGGTTCCCGACGGCGCTGGCCGCTGCCTCGCTCGCGGTCAACGCCGTCGTCTCCCTGTTGCTGTATCCGTCACTCGGCATCGCCGGAGTGGTGATCGGGACCGCCGTCGCGAGCGTCGTCATGACCCTGCAGCTTGCGTACTTCCTGCGCCGGGAGCTGCGTGGCTTCGAGGTCGTGCGGACGCTCCGCGGCCTCGCGACGATGTTCGCCGCCGCCGTCGCCTTCGGGCTCGTCGCGCGGGGGACCTGGTGGCTGCTCGACGGCGCCCTCGGACAGGGGCTGGCGGCGCAGGTCGTCGCCGTCGGGAGCGCCCTGCTCGCCGGCTTCGCGGTCTACGGCGGCGCGGTCCTGCTCGCCCGCGTGCCCGAGGCCCAGCAGCTGGCCCGGCTCGCCGGCCGCCGCAACGGCGGGCCCCCGGCCGCCACCTAAGCTGGCGGGCCGCCCCATGGCCGCCCAGGACCACATCCGCAACTTCTGCATCATCGCCCACATCGACCACGGGAAGTCGACGCTGGCGGACCGCATCCTGGAGATGACCCAGACCGTGGACCCGCGGGCCATGCGTGCCCAGGTGCTGGACTCGATGGACCTCGAGCGCGAGCGCGGGATCACCATCAAGGCCCGCGCCGTTCGGGTGCAGTACGTCGCGCGCGACGGCGAGACCTATCAACTGCAGCTCATCGACACCCCGGGCCACGTCGACTTCACCTACGAGGTCTCACGCTCCCTGGCCGCGTGCGAGGGCGCGCTGCTCGTCGTGGACGCCTCTCAGGGTGTCGAGGCGCAGACGCTGGCCAACACCTACCTCGCCGTGGAGGGCGGCCTCGAGCTGATCCCGTGCCTGAACAAGGTCGACCTGCCCGGGGCCGAGCCCGAGCGCGTCGCCGGCGAGGTCGCCGAGCTGCTCGGGGAGCCCGGCGACGACGTGCGCCGGATCTCCGCGAAGACCGGGGAGGGGGTGCTCGACGTCCTCGAGGAGCTCGTGCAGCGCGTCCCGCCGCCCCGCGGCGATCCGGAGGCGCCCCCGCGCGCCCTGATCTTCGACTCGGAGTTCGACCAGTACCGCGGCGTCGTCGCCTACATCCGCGTGGTCGACGGGACCTTCCGCAAGGGCGCCGCGATCCGCGCGCTCGCGGCGGGCACCGAGGCCGACATCGACGACATCGGCTTCTTCACGCCGGCCATGGTCGCCGCCGGCGCGCTCGGCGCGGGCGAGGTCGGCTATCTGATCACGGGCGTCAAGGACGTCACCCGCCTGCGGGTCGGCGACACGCTGACCGTCTCGGGCAAGGCCGGCGCGACCGAGCCGCTGCCGGGCTATCGCGACGTCAAGCCGATGGTCTTCTGCGGGCTCTTTCCCATCGAGCAGAACCAGTTCCCCGAACTGCGCGACGCGCTGGAGAAGCTGACCCTCAACGACGCCGCCCTGCAGTGGGAGCCCGAGACCTCCGACGCGCTCGGCTTCGGCTTCCGCTGCGGCTTCCTCGGGCTGCTGCACATGGACATCGTGCGCGAGCGGCTCGAGCGCGAGTACGACCTCGACCTCATGGCCACCATGCCCTCCGTCGAGTTCGAGGTCGAGCTCACCGACGGCGAGGTGCTCGAGGTCCACAACCCCACGGAGTACCCCGACCCGTCCCGGATCGAAGAGGTGCGTGAGCCCTACGTGCGGGCCAACGTGCTGTCGCCGAAGGAGTACATCGGCCAGATCATGGAGCTCTGCCAGGACAAGCGGGGTGTCCATCAGGGGATGCACTTCCTCTCCGCCGACCGCGTCCAGGTCACCTACGATCTGCCCCTGGCCGAGATCGTGCTCGACTTCTTCGACCAGCTGAAGTCGCGCACCCGCGGCTACGCATCGCTGGACTACGAGCCGATCGGGCTGCGGCCGTCCGAGCTCGTCAAGCTCGACGTGCTGCTCTCCGGCGACGTGGTGGACGCCCTCTCGATGGTCGTGCACCGCGACAAGGCCTACGACGTCGGCCGCACGCTCGCGGAGAAGCTTCGCCAGAAGATCCCGCGCCAGCAGTTCGACGTCCCCATCCAGGCCGCGATCGGCGCCAAGATCGTCGCGCGCGAGACGGTGAAGGCCTACCGCAAGGACGTCACCGCCAAGTGCTACGGGGGTGACATCAGCCGCAAGCGCAAGCTGCTCGAGCGGCAGAAGGAGGGCAAGAAGCGCATGAAGCAGGTCGGGCGCATCGAGGTCCCGCAGGAGGCGTTCCTCGCGGTGCTCGAGCTCGGCGACAGCGCCAACGGCCGGGCCTGAGCGCCGCCGGGCGGCGGACCGGACTCAGGGGGCCGGGCTCAGGACGCCGGCGCCGACGGCGCGGGGGCGGGTGCCGCCGGGGTGGCGGCCGGGGCCGCGGGAGCGGGCGCCGGGGCCGCCGGTGTGGCGGCCGGCGCCGGGCTC
>JBBSPV010000003.1:0-164843 GCA_038258425.1 Solirubrobacterales bacterium
CCCCCCCGGGGCCGCGGCGCCCCCCCCCCCGCCGCGGGGGGCTCCCCCGGGCGCGGGCGCCCGGCCGCGCCGGGCCCCCCCCCCGCGGCCGGTGTCCGGCCTAGGCCGTCACGCGGCGCGCGGCCTCGGCGTCCAGGCGCCGGGCGACGCGGGCGGCCAGGACGGCCGCCGATCCGCGGACGCCCGGCGGCCCTTTGGGCCGCGGGCCGCGCGAGACGGCCCGCGCGCTCGCGCGCCGGCGCCGATCCGCGGCGACGGCGAGGGCGACGGACTGGTTGAGCGACTGCATGGTGATGCGGCTCCTTCGGTGGGTGGATGGACGGGGTGCCGTCCACTCGGAGCCGTTCGGATGGGACCGGATCGTCGTGGGCGGCGAGCCCACGACGTGCGCTGGTGGCGCTAGCCGGTGGGCAGGGTCAGACCGCAGGTACCGTCGGCCGCGGCGGGTGCGGCGGCGAACGGGCGCAGGGCCGTGGGCATGTTGCGCAGAGCGGTCATCGAGGCGTGCACGATACGGGGTCGGCCGGCGGTTCTCAACCCTGCAGGGACCGGAACTCGCCGGTCTCCATGGCCCGCTCGATCTCCGCCTCGACCTCGTGCTCGTCCGTCCCCGGATCGGCCTCGCCCATGCGGAAGCGCTTGAACTTCAGGATCTCGAGCGTGTAGACGACGAACACCGACGCCGCCCCCGCGGCGAGGACGCAGCCGCCCATCACGAGGCTCCAGCCCAGGTCGAAGTTCCCGTGGTCGTCGGAGTACGGGATGTAGCGCAGGGCGACCGCGAGGCCCGCCATGGTCGTGGTCCAGGCGTAGAGGTAGGCGACCGTGCGGCGCTGGGAGAAGCCGATCCGGGCGAAGCGGTGGTGGAAGTGGTTCGTGTCGGCGGCGTACACCGGACGGCGGTACTTGACCCGCTTGAGCACGACGAACGTCGTGTCGAGCACGGGAACGGCGAGCACGACGAGCGGCACGGCGAGGGCGATCACGGCGTTGGTCTTCAGCGTCCCCTCGACGATGGTGGCGCCGAGCAGCAGGCCGAGCTGGAGCGCGCCCGTGTCGCCCATGAAGACGCGGGCGGGATGGAAGTTGTGCACGAGGAAGCCGAGACACGCCCCGGCGGTGATGAGCGCGAGGACGCCGGCGCCGTCGCGGCCGCGGCTGAAGGCGATCACCGCGAAGGCGGCCGACGCGATGGCGCAGACCCCGGCCGCGAGCCCGTCGACCCCGTCGATGAAGTTCACCGCGTTCATGATCGCCACGAGGCCGAGCAGCGTGACCGGCTCGCCGAGGTCGCCGAGGCTGACCCGGCCGACGAAGGGCAGCGTGAAGGCGTCCACGGAGACCCCCCCGAGCACGAGCACGAGCGCCGCGACGAGCTCGCCGGTGAGCTTCCAGGCCGCCGGGAGCGGGCGGATGTCGTCGAGGGCGCCGACGGCGGTGACGATGGCCGCTCCGGCGAGGATCGACCGGTAGCGCTCGGTGGCCGGCAGCAGCAGCAGGCCGGCGATGGCCACCGCGGCGAAGATGCCGAGGCCGCCGAGCAGCGGCGTCGGCGCGGCGCCCAGGCCGCGGTCGCGCGGGTGGTCGATGGCGCCGACCCGGCGCGCGAGCCGGGCGACGACCGGCGTCGAGGCGGCGGCGACGACGAGGGCGACGACGAAGCCGAGGAGCGCGTCGCCGATCATGGCGCCCGCCGCGCCGAGGGCCTAGACGCTCGCGTGGGCGCCGAGGTGCGCGTACAGCGGGTAGCGCTCGACGATCGCGGTGACGCGCTCGGCGAGCTCGCCGCGCTCGGCCTCGAAGCCCGGGCGCAGCGCCGCGGCGATGATGGCGCCGATCTCCGCGAAGTCGTCGGCCTGCAGCCCGCGGGTGGCCAGGGCGGAGGTGCCGAGGCGCACCCCGCTGGAGACCATGGGCGGCCGTGGGTCGAAGGGAACGGCGTTGCGGTTGACCGTGATGCCGATCTCGTGCAGCCGGTCCTCGGCCTGCTGGCCGTCGACCTCGGAGTCGCGCAGGTCGACCAGGACGAGGTGCACGTCGGTTCCCCCGGTGAGCACGGAGACGCCGTGGCCGGCACCCATGAGCGCCTCCGCCACCGCCCGTGCGCCGGCGACCGTGCGTTCCTGGCGCTCGCGGAACGTGTCTGTGGCGGCGAGCTTGAAGGCGACGGCCTTGCCGGCGATCACGTGCTCGAGCGGGCCGCCCTGCTGGCCGGGGAAGATGCCGGAGTTCAGGACCTTCTCGTGCTCGGCCTTGGCGAGGATCAGGCCGCCGCGGGCGCCGCCGAGCGTCTTGTGGACCGTGGAGGTGACGACGTCGGCATAGGGCACCGGGTCGGGGTGCACGCCGCCGGCGACGAGCCCGGCGAAGTGCGCCATGTCGACCATGAGGATGGCGCCGACGGCGTCGGCGATGGCCCGGAAGCGCTCGAAGTCCAGCGTCCGGGGATACGCGGACCAGCCGGCGAGCAGCAGCTTGGGCCGGTGCTCGTGGGCGAGGCGCTCGACCTCGTCCATGTCGATCCGGTAGTCGAGCTCGGGCGAGACCTCGTAGGGGACGATCTCGTACAGGCGGCCGGAGACATTGGCCTTCATGCCGTGGCTCAGGTGGCCGCCATGGGGCAGCGACAGGCCCATGATCGAGTCGCCCGGGCGCAGCAGCGCGTGGTAGACGGCCGCGTTGGCCTGGGCACCCGAGTGCGGCTGGACGTTGACGTACTCCGCGCCGAACAGCGCCTTGGCGCGGTCGATGGCGAGCTGCTCGACGACGTCGACGTGCTCGCAGCCGCCGTAGTAGCGCTTGCCCGGGTAGCCCTCGGCGTACTTGTTCGTGAGCACGGAGCCCTGACACTCGAGGATCGCCTGCGGCACGAAGTTCTCCGAGGCGATCATCTCCAGGGTCCGCTGCTGGCGCACGAGCTCGGCGTCGACCGCGGAGGCGATCTCCGGGTCGACCTCGGCGAGCGGGCGCTCGAAGAAGTCCGCGGGCAGGTCGGTCATGCTCGGCAAGGTAGTGCATGGGGCGGCGGTCCCACGGGCGGCTCAGGCGTCCGCCGCGGCGGCGATCTCGGCCTCGGCGACGGCGCCCGGGCGGGTGATCCGCCAGGTCCCGGTGGCCTCGTAGGCGCCGAGGTCCACGACGGTCGACGACGTGCCCGGCAGCGCCCCCGCGCCGAGCACGAGCGCCGCGCCCGCCCGGATCGCGACGGGCACCTCGTGCAGCGTCCGGGGCGACGGCCCACCCGCGTGGTTGGCCGAGGATTGCAGGACGACGACGCGCGCCCCGGCCAGCGGCCCGGCGGCCGGGACGCGCACGCCGAGCCGGTCGCCCCCGCCGGCGAGCGGGAAGCGCCCGGCCGGGTTCGGGACCAGCAGCGTGATCCCGCCGGGCAGGAGCCGCCCCGCGAGCGCCCGCGTCCGTGGGCCGAGCTCGGGCAGCGCGGCGAGGACAACCTCGAGGTCGAAGCCCATGATCGCCGCCGGCTTGCCCGGATCCCGGCCCTTGAGCTCGTAGAGCCGCTGCACGGCGCCCTCCGTGAACGGATCGCAGGCGAGGCCGTAGACCGTGTCGGCCGGGAACAGCGCCACGCCGCCCCCGACGATGCAGGCCTCGAAGGCGCTCAGCACCGGCCGATCACCACCCGCTCGATGCCCGCGAGGTCCGGGACGACCTCCACGGCGCCGAAGCCCGCGTCGACGAGCAGCGCGGCGACCTCCGCGGCCTGGCCCTCGCCGACCTCGAGGCCGATCCAGGTCGCCCCGGCCGCCCGCGCCGCGGGCACGAGCCGGCGGACGACCTCCAGGCCGTCCTCGCCGCCGAAGAGCGCGACGGGCGGCTCCCAGCGGGCGACCTCGGGCGGCAGCCGGCGACGGTCGCGCTCCGCGACATACGGCGGGTTGGAGACCACGGCGTCCACCGGGCCGAGGTCGTCCGGCAGCAGGTCGGCCCGCCGCCAGCCCACCTGGAGGCCGAGGCGCTCGCCGTTGGCCCGGGCGACCGCCAGGGCGTCGCCGGACACGTCGGTGCCCACCACGACGAGGTCCGGCCGCTCCGCCTTCAGGGCCAGCGCGACGGCTCCCGAGCCCGTGCCGACGTCGACGACGCGCGCGCCGGGCGGCAGCCCGAGGGCAGCCTCGACGAGATGCTCGGTCTCCGGCCGCGGCGTCAGCACCCGGGCGTCCACCTCGAGCTCGAGGAAGCGGAAGCCGCGGCGGCCCACGAGCTGGGACACCGGCTCGCGGCCGCCCGCCCGCCGGCGGACGAGCTCGGCGAAGGCGCGCGCCTCGGCCGGCTCGAGGCCCCGGTCCGGGTCGAGCAGCAGCCGCCCGCGCCCGACCCCGAGGACATGACCAAGCAGTACCTCGGCGTCGAGGCGCGGCGTCTCGCAGCCCGAGGCGGTCAGCGGGATGGCCGCCGAGTCCAGCGCGTCCCGCACCGACGTGCGCCCGACGGCCCGGCGCCCCGCGGTCACGCCGCCACCGCGAGCAGCAGGTCCGTCAGCGCCTGGGGCCGGGCGAGCTGGGGCATGTGGCCGCCCGGCAGCTCGACGGCCGTCACCCCGAGCCGCTCCCGAGCGGCCGACCGCCCCCACGCCGGGGAGATCACCCGGTCCGCGACGCACACGATCGCCGTCGACGGCACGGCCGGCAGCGCGGCCAGCGGGCACGGCTCCCGGTACGGCGCGGCGGCGTGCGGGCGCAGGCCGGCCCGGGCCGCCGCCCGGCGGGGCGGGTCGAGCTCGTCGAAGAGCAGCGCGTCGGCGGCGGCGGGGTCCCAGCGGATGAGCCCGTCCGCCCCGCGCACCATCGCGGCCGACGCCTCGGGCGAGACCATCGGCTCGGCGCGCATCACCTCCGCCAGCGAGCGGCCCGGCACCGGGAGCATCGCGGCGACGTACGCGCACGCATGCACGGTCGCGCCGAGCCTCGCCGCCACGAGCGGCACGACCATCCCGCCCATGGAGTGGCCCACGAGCAGCACGGGTTCCGCGCCCGCGCCGAGCGCGTCGGCGACGACGCCCGCGAAGTCCGCGAACGTGGCCTCCGGGTCGTCCATGGGCAGGTCCGGCGCCACGCAGGCGTGCCCATGGGCCTCGAGCCGCTCGCGCACCGGCGCCCAGCTGGATCCGGCCGTCCCCGCGCCGTGCACGAGCGCGACCCGCACGGCGCTCAGGCCGACGCCTGGGCCTCGAGCCCGCGACGCTTCTCGTCGGCCTGCAGCGCCTGGGTGAACTCGTCGAGCCCACCGGCGAGGATCTCGTCGAGGTTGTGGGCGGTGTGCTTGACGCGGTGGTCGGTGACCCGGCGCTCGGGGAAGTTGTAGGTGCGGATCTTCTCCGCCCGCTCGCCCGTGCCGACCTGGGCCCGGCGGTCGGCGGCCTGCGACGCCTGCTGACGGGCCAGCTCGGCCTCGTAGAGGCGCGCCCGCAGGACGCGCATCGCCTTCTCGCGGTTCTGCAGCTGGGACTTCTCGTCCTGCATGGAGACGACGATGCCCGTCGGCTGGTGCGTGATGCGCACGGCCGAATCCGTCGTGTTGACGGACTGCCCGCCCGGGCCGGAGGAGCGGTAGACGTCGATCTGGAGCTCGTTGGGGTCCACGGACACGTCGACGTCCTCGGCCGCCGGGAGCACCGCCACGGTCGCGGTCGAGGTGTGGATGCGACCCTGGGACTCCGTCTCGGGGACGCGCTGGACGCGGTGGGTGCCGCCCTCGTACTTGAACACGGAGTAGGCGCCGGAGCCGTCGACCTCGAACGTGTAGGCGCCGTCGCCGGCGTCCATGGTGTCCGTCTTGTAGCCCAGCCGCTCGGCGTACTTCGTCAGCATCCGGAACAGGTCGGCGGCCCACAGCCCGGCCTCGTCGCCTCCGGCGCCGGCGCGGATCTCGACGATCACGTCCTTGTCGTCGTGGGGATCGGCCTCGACCATCGCGAGCCGCAGCGCCTCCTCGAGCTCCCCGAGCCGCGCCCGGGCCGCCTCGAGCATCGGCATCAGCTCCGGGTCGTCGTCGCCGGCCTCGAGCGACTCGCCCGCGAAGGCCGCGTCGTCGGCGACCCGGCGCCACTCCTCGGCGAGCCGCTGGGCGGGCTCGAGCGTCCGGTAGGCGCGCCCGGCGTCGGCCAGGCGGTGCCGGTCCCCGATGACCTCGGGATCGGACATCTGGCGCTCGGCCTCGGCGTAGCGGGCCTCGATCTGCTCGACGAGGGACTCGATCACGACCCTCGCGAGTCTACGGTCGGCTGACCCCAGGCACCGGGACCGCGTACGCGGCGAAGCGGCGATCGGCTGTGATGACGCCCGCCCCTCCTGCTCGAGGAGCTTCGCCACGGGCTTCGCGCCGCGGCGAACGACGATCCCCTCCCCGGCCTCGGCTCGCGCGCCGAGCTTGGATTGGTCAGCGCGGGTGGAGCCGGCTGTAGCGGGCGGCGCGCCCGGGGGTCAGGGCGTCGCCGGCCTCGTAGCAGGCGATGGTCTGGTGCTCGGCACCGTGGTACTCGAACACGCGGCGCAGGTCGGGCAGGCGCGAGAGCAGGGCGAGGTAGCCGAGAAAGATCGACGTGCGCAGGGCCCCCTCCACCAACCAGAAGAGCAGCGAGGAGTCCAGGACGTCCTTGACCAGGGAGGTCAGGCCGACGGGGACGACGAAGAACAGCCCGACGGCGAGGGCGAGGGCTGCCACCACGGCACCGGCCCAGACGCCGCCGGAGATCGGCTCCTCGTCCTCGGGCAGCTGCGCGTTGGCGGCGATGCCGAGGGCCTTCAGCCCGATCGCCAGCGACTCGGCGAGCGCGACGACGCCCCGGACGACGGGCACGCGGTACAGCCGCCGGCGGCGCGACCACGGGTCCAGCGAAAAGGCCTGGAGATCGACGTCACCGCCGGCCTTGCGCACGGCGACGGCCCAGGTGCGGACCCCGCGCATCATCACGCCCTCCATGACGGCCTGGCCGCCCACGGGGGCGTCGCGCGACGCCGGCAGGTGGCCGTCGGGCAGCTCGGTCGCAGCCGCCACCCGACGGGCTCCTGCTCAGACTACTTGGACGCCTGGGCGCGCCTGGCGGCCCGACGCTGGAAGCGCTCGACGCGGCCACCGGTGTCGACCAGCTTCTGCCGGCCCGTGTAGAACGGGTGACAGTTCGAGCAGATCTCCACGTTGATCTTGGCCTTGTTCGAACGCGTCGTGAACTCGTTGCCGCACGTGCAGCGCACGTGGGACTCGACGTACTCGGGGTGGATCGCGGTCTTCATCAGGACATTGATTGTAGAGGCAACGGCACGTCACCGAGGCGGGCACGCGACGGCGAGCACGTTGCCCGCCTCGTCGGCCTCGGCGACGAGGCCGCCGGGGTCGACCGTCGCCGAGAGCGCGGACCCGCGGCCGCAGCGCGGGCCGACGAAGCGCACACGGCCCTCCTCGCCTCCGGCCAGCGACGGCAGCGGCGCGGGTGCCAGCACGGTCTGCGCCACGGTGAGGCCGACGCTCGTCGCGTCCGCCCGCGCGCGTCCGGCGTTGAGCACGGTGACCGTGTAGCGCCGCGTCGTCGCGGACGGTCCGCCGGAGGACCGCACCCGCAGGGGAACGAGGTCCGGTCGCGGGTCGGGCTGCCGGCAGCCGGCCGAGATCCGCTTCGCGTGCCGCGCGATGCGCCCCGCGGCGTCGCGCCAGCGGAAGCGGACGACGATGCGGTACCGGCCCGGGGCCGGCAGATCCTTGACCGTCTTGTCGTAGACGAAGCCCGTCCGCCCCGGCTTGGCGCTCAGCCAGGTGCCGAAGCCGGGCGCGTCGAGCGTCGCCCAGGCCGGCGCGCCGGGCGACCGGCCCTGCAGGGCGAAGCGCAGCTGCAGCCGCTGAGTCCCGCGCAGCGCCCGCATGGAGGCGGTGAACGTCGCGGTCCGCGCGTCGGTGTCGCAGTCGCGGACCTTGGCGGCCGCCGCCCGCGGGCCGAGCGCGTGGGCGGCTGGGGCCGCCACGAGGGCGACGGTCAGGGCGGCGGCGAACTGAAGGCAGCGGCGGGCCATGGGACCCAATGAACCACTGACCGCGGGTGAAGTTTCGCCGTATCCGGACAACGGGCTTCGCCCTCCCACCGGCTTTCGCGCTGCGCTCGTCGCACGCTCCTCCCTTCGCGCGACGTCACGCTACGTGACCTGGTACAACGGCCCGTCTCCGCCCTCGGGCGTCGTGAGCCGGCCGCCCTTGGCGGTGATCGCCCCGCACTGCACGCAGTTCGTGTAGTTGACGGTCACGTCGACGAGGCCCTCCTCGGGGGCGTCCTCCGGGATCTCGTAGACCCCGGCCGGGCACATCCACCTCCAGGTCTCGGCCACCTCGCGCGGCACGTGCGTGCGCACCCGGATGTGGTTCGGCGCGTCGTCGCGCGTCGCGTTGCCGGAGATGAAGACGCTCGAGAGCTTGTCGAAGATGTACTTGCCGTCCGGCTTGGGATAGCTGTCCTTCGTGTCGCCGACGAACATCTCCTGCGCGTCGTTGCGGTGCCAGCCGAGCTTGCCCGGCGGCAGCTTGCCCTTGGTCGCGATGGCGAGGTTGACGATCGGGCCGCCCTGGATGAACCCCTTCGAGAACGGCTGCCGGGCGTTGCGCACCGTGTAGAGCTGCTGCCCGACGGGCGAGGCCTCCAGCGCGTCCTCGTACGGCGTGAGGTCGGTCGAGTGGGCCTTCAGCGACCTGTAGATCTGCTCCGCGGCGAGCATGCCCGAGGCGATGCAGTGGTGCACGCCCTTCAGCGACACCGTGTCGACCATGCCGCCCGCGTCGCCGACGAGCAGCGCGCCGGGCATGGAGAGCTTGGGCATCGACCAGTAGCCGCCGCCCGGCAGCGCCTTCGCGCCCCAGGCCACGCGCTCCCCGCCCTCGAGGATCCCGCGCACGAGCGGGTGGGTCTTGAACAGCTGCAGCAGGTCGTGGGGCGAGGTCGTCGCGTCGGCGTAGTCGAGGTCGGCGACGAAGCCGATCGAGACGAGGTCCTCCCCCGTCTTGTCGTCCTCCATCGGGTAGATCCAGGTGCCGCCGATCTGGTGGTACCTCGAGGCGAGCTTCAGCGGCCACGGACCGATGGTGTGGATGACCCGGTCCAGCGGCTTGGCCACCTTCCAGACCTCCTTGACGCCGAGCTCCCAGACCTGCGGCTCGCGCCCCTCGCCGAGGTCGAACTCGCGGATCGCCGCGCCGGTCAGATGCCCCCAGCAGCCCTCGGCGAGGACCGTGTGGCGGGCGACGACGTCGGTGCCCGGCTCGAAGTTGCCCAGCGGCTCGCCGTCCTTGCCGCGCCCCTTGTCCCCCGTGCGGACGCCGCGGACGACGCCGTCGGAGACGAGCAGCTGCGTCGCCGCGGTCTCCGTGAGCACGTAGGCGCCGCCCTCCTCGGCCTGCTCCTGCTGGTAGCGGGCCAGGGCGGAGACGGAGACGACCTCGTTGCCGTGGTTCTTGAACGGCGGCGGCGTCGGGATGCGGACCGCACGCTTCTTGGAAGGCAGCGCGTAGACCGCCTCCTTGGTCACCTCGCCGAAGGCGAAGCCCTGCTCGCGCCACTGCTCCCGGGTCAGGTCGGGGAACAGGGCCTGCAGGGGCTCGGGCCGCATGACCGCGCCGGACAGGCTGTGCCCGCCGCAGACCTTGGCCTTCTCGATGATCGCCACGGGGACCTCGCCGAGGGACTCCATGAGCTCCGGGTCCTCGGCCAGCAGCTGCAGGAGGCGGTTGGCGGTGGCGAGGCCGGCGGTGCCTCCGCCGACGATCGCCACGCCCACCTCGATGATCTCGTCCTCGGCGTCGAGCTCGCGCCTGACGAACTCCCCGACGGGGTCCACCTCGGGCGGGAAGTCCAGCGGGGCGGGGTGGTGACCGGTCTGCGACGCCATGGGAGCTAGCCCTTGCGGGCCTTCACCGCCTCGGTGAGCTTGGGGACGATCTTGTTGAGGTCGCCGACGATGCCGAGGTCGGAGAACTCGAAGATCGGGGCGTTGGCGTCCTTGTTGATCGCGACGATGTTCTCCGACGCCTGCATGCCGACCTTGTGCTGGATCGCGCCCGAGATGCCGGCCGCGAGGTAGAGCTTCGGCGCGACGGTCTTGCCCGTCTGGCCGATCTGGCCGGCGTAGGGGAACCAGCCCGCGTCGACCACCGCGCGGGTCGCCGCCACGGCGCCGCCGAGGGAGCCGGCGAGCTGCTCGAGCAGCTCGAAGCCCTCGGCCTTGCCGAGCCCGCGGCCGCCGGCGACGAGGATCGGAGCGTCCTCGATGTTGATGTCGGCGCCGCGCTGCTCGCCGCGCTTGACCATCCGGGAGCGCGTGGAGAACTCGGAGAACTCGACGGGCACGTCCTCGACCTCCGCCGTTGCGCCGGACTCCGTCGCCTCGAATGCGTTGAGGCGGCCGATGACGATGCCGAGGTCACCCTCGTAGTGGACCTGGGAGAGCGACGAGTCGCCGAGGATCGGGCGCTCGGAGACGAGCCGGCCGTCCTCGACCTTGACCTGAGTGACCTCCATGACCACCCCGGCGCCCCTGCGGGCGGCCAGGCCGGCGCCGATCTCGAAGCCGAGCAGGCCGCCGCCGAAGATCGCCCAGTTGTGGCCGTGGAGGTCGATGATCGACGCCATGGCGTCCACGACGGGCTGCGCGAGCCCCTCGGGGCCCTCGACGCGGAAGACCTTCCTGGCGCCGTGGGCGCCGAGCGAGGCCGCGAGGTCGTCCGGGATGCCCTCGCCGACGACGACCGCGTGGGCCTCGCCGCCGAGCTGCTCGGCGAGCCGGGCGGCCTCGGAGACGGCGCCGAGCGAGTTCTTGTTGAAGGCGCCCTCGTAGTGCAGCGCGTAGACCAGGATGTCGCTCATGCCAGCAGCTTCCTCTCGTCGAGCCAGGCGAGGATCTTCTCGACCGTCTCGGTGGTGTCCTCGTCCTCGATGATCTCGCCGGCCGCCTTCTGGGGCGGCTCGTGGGCCTCGGCCCAGCGCGCCTTGGAGCCGGCCTCGCCGACCTGCGAGGCGTCCAGCCCGACGTCGGCCACCGTCTTTCTGTCCACGGGCTTCTTCTTCGCGCCCATGATGGCCTTCAGCGAGGGGTAGCGCGGCTCGTTGATCGCGTCGCCGACGGAGATGACGGCGGGCGTGGCGATCTCGACCGTGTCGTAGCCGTACTCGGCCTGGCGCTCCGCGGTGAGCGAGCCCTCGACGACGTCGAGCTTGATGACCTGCGTGAGCGAGGGCATCTTCAGGTGGTCGGCCACGACGGCGCCGATCGTGTAGCACTCGCCGTCGTCGGACTGCTGCCCGAGCAGGACGAGGTCGGGGGTCTCGGCCTCGACGGCCTTGGCCAGGGCGAGGCCCGTGGCGGCGACGTCGGAGCCGGCGACGGCATCGTCGCAGAGGTGGACGGCGCGGTCCACGCCGAGCGAGATGGCCTTGCGGATGGCCCGGTCGGCGGACTCGGGACCCATCGACACGGCGACGACCTCGTCCACGGCGACGACACCGGCCTCCTTGATCCGCACGGCCTCCTCGATGGCGTGCGTGTCGTATGGGTTGAGGTTCTTCTCCCCACCGCGGTCCATGCGGCCGTTGACCAGGCGCTTCTGGACGGCGGCGTCCGGGACCTCTTTGACCAGGACGCAGATCTTCACGGGCGTACGAGCCTCCTCGCAGATGGACTGGCGCGATGTTATCCCAATTGACTGACGAGTCAGTCGAGACGGGCGCCTTGGCGCGATGGTACCGCCCGCCAGCCCTCCGGCGTGCGCTCGAAGGCCTCCGTGGCGGCCCGGGCGTAGCCCCCGCCGTCCCACCGGCGCAGCTCGACCTCCAGCCGGCCGCGCCCGTCCCAGCGCAGAACGTTGAACCCGTTGCTCGGCTCCTTCTTGCGGCGGCGCATGGACGTGGCCGTCCCGGCGTTGACCAGCAGCAGGCCGAGGCCGGGGTCGCGCTCGATGCGCCGGCGGCTCGAGAGGTGCGTGTGCCCGGCGAGGGCGACGTCGACGTGGGCGCCGACGGCGGCCTCGAGCGCGGCGGGCGTGCCGGCGAGCTGGGTCTCGACGAGCGGGTGGTGGGTCACGAGCACGCGCAGGTCGCCCGGCGCGCCCTCCGAGAGGCGCGCGAGCGCCTCGAGCCGGCGCGGGCTCAGGCGGCCGGTCACGCGGCGGCGCGTCGAGTCCAGGCCGAGCAGCCGCGCGCCCGCGAGGACGCGCAGCGGCGCCTCCTCACGGGTGATGAAGTGCCGGAAGCGCGCGCGGGGGACGAGCACGCGCCGGACGAGGTCGTAGCCCGGGATGTCGTGGTTGCCGGGCACCGCGAGCCACGGCGCCGGCAGGGCGTCGAGGAAGGCCCGCGCGGCCCGGAACTGCGACCGGCGCGCGCGCTGGGTCAGGTCGCCCGAGACGACGACGAGGTCGGGCGCGAGCCCGGTGAGCTCGGTCAGCAGACCGGCGACGAGTGCCGGGTCCTCCGCCCCGAAGTGCAGGTCGGAGAGGTGAGCGAGGGCGACGGGGCTCAGACGCTCGGGCGGGGGTGCGCTCGCCGCCGACCGACACTCTCGCTCCAAGGCGCCGACCGGCGTTCAGGCCGGAGCACGATCGCTCCCGATGGCGCCTTGGATGAAGTCGACGATGGCCTGGGTCGGGGCGCCCGGGGTGAAGACCTCCGCCACGCCGCGCTCCTTCAGCTCCGGGATGTCCTGGCTGGGGATCGTGCCCCCGACGACGACGAGGATGTCCCCCGCCTCCTGCTCCTTGAGCAGGTCCACGATGCGCGGGACGAGCGTCATGTGCGCCCCGGAGAGGATGGAGATGCCGACCGCGTCGGCGTCCTCCTGCAGCGCGGTCTCGACGATCTGCTCCGGCGTCTGGTGCAGGCCGGTGTAGATGACCTCCATGCCGGCGTCGCGCAGCGCCCGGGCGATGATCTTGGCGCCGCGATCGTGCCCGTCGAGGCCCGGCTTGGCGACGACGACGCGGAGCTTGCGCTGGCCGGGCTCGGACATGGTCGCAAAGTCTACGCCCGATCCTGGCCCGCCGGCCATGGGCGCGGGCCCCCCGGCCGGCGAGCCTGCCCGGCATGGTCGATCTCCCCCTCTCGCTCAACGGCGACGCCCCGTCCACCGCCGTCAGGACCGTCCGCGGCCCGTGGGGCCTTCCGACGCGCGGCGGCCCGGTGCGGGGCTACTCGCGCCGGTCGCCGCGCCCGCCGATCCGGTCGCGCCAGGCCGGCCCCGAGGCGGCCCGCGCCCGGTCGCGCCCGCAGCGGCGCAAGCACCGCTGAGGCCTCAGCGGCGCAGCGGCAAGCAGCCGCACCGCGTCACGTTGTGCATGCATATCATGCGGAACGTGACGCCGCGGGCGCGCGTACCGCTGAGCCGTCAGCGATGCAGCGGCTCGCGCCGCGAAGAACGATCCCGGGCTCCGTGTCCTGATGTCGCGCGCGATACGCCCGAGCTACTCGACCGCGTTCGTCTTGCTCTTAGGGACTCGATCCGCCTAAGGAGGTGTCCCGTCTGCTTCGGCTCGTCGTAACCGAAAATCGAGCAGGTCGCTCGGCAGGCGAGGCACAAAGATTGCGCCGCGAAGAACGCGGTTGGACGTTCCCAAATCTCGACGTCCACGTGCGGTCCGCCGATGCGCGCGACGTCTTTGTCGTCTAGGGATGATCGGTGCTCGGTGATCGCGGCCGATCCGTGAACGAAGTGGTGCGTCATGCGGTAGTCGATGTATGCGTCGCCTCGGCCGTGCTTGTCAGAAAGGGTCTTGACGTGATCCTCGGGAGCCCAGTGCTTGGCGTCGGCGTCGTGCCGACGTGCATACTCCTCGACTCTGCGACGGCGTTCGGCCAGACTTTCAAGGTTCTTGGAGGCCTCGTCGTCGCCACGCGCCTGCATCTCACGGAAGATCCCCTCAATGTCAGCGATAGCGTCGAGCTGACGTCCTGCGACAAGGCTGATTCGCCGCTTGTCGTCGACGGCAGCAATTTCCGCGAGCGCGAGCGAGTCGACGAGCATCGGTCGGCAGAACACGGCCGCCTCTTGTACGAAGCCGTTGTCGAGTAGAAGCAGGACGGCCGCGAGCATCTCGCGGCAGCGGTCGAAAAGTGTGCCGACCTCATGCTGGTGATAGAAGCGCTCGACGGGGGCTTCGTCGCCGATCGCGCCTGCCATGTCGGCGACCTCTTGCAGCACCACGCGTGTTTCCTCGTCGAGCACGCCCTCTTAGTGTGACGGTGGACGGCGCTCCGCCGGTCTCGTCTGACAGCGACAGCGGTCTAGGCAGCCAGCGGTATCGGGGCCAGCTGGGCGAATCCGGGAGTGACCCCCAGACCTTGACAGTCTGTATGCCACGGGGCTGCCTTTCCGGCGGCCTCGGCGCGAGGTGCTCGTGCGTACCGACGCCCCGGAGGCGCTCTGGGTCTCACGGGCCGCGCATTCTGAACGCCGCGCCATCGGCCTACGGGACGACGGAAGGGTGTTCGTGCTGATCGCCATGGCGGCGACCAGGATCTTGGGCCAAACGCCGTCCGGGACGTTCACGAGCTAGTGGACGCTGTGGGCCTGGCCGCCGAGATCGGCTCTACAGCTTCCGTACCCCACAGGCTTGACGCCCACTGGACGCACCTGTGCACTTCATCTCCGCTCCCTCGGCCACACCGACCTGCTCACCACCAGCCGCTGCGCTCCCCGACCGAGCCGACGGCCATCGACGACGTTGCCTTTCATTCACCACGGCCGCCGACGGCCCTGAGGTGGCCAACTAACGCGTCGAGGTCCGTCCGTCCGCCGCCCGGACCGCCCCTCGGCCCGTGGGGCCGCCGGACGCGCGGCGGGCCGGTGCGGGGCTGGTCGCGGGAGTCGCCGCCCACCGATCCGGCTGACAGGGCGGCCCCGAAGTACCCCGCGCCCGCTCACGCCCCCAGCGGCGCAAGCACCGCTGAGGCCGGTCGGCGCTCCGCAAGAGGCGGATAGCCGCGAGCAGATCGCGTCCTCGCCCGCCTTTCGGCCGCGCCGGGCCGCCAAAGAGGAGACGTGCCGGGTCGTCTCCCGTCGCGCAGTCGCCGCACCGCGTCACGTTGTGCATGCATGTCATGCGGAACGTGACGCCGCGGGCGCGTGGGCGCGCCTTCGGCACCGCGCGTCCCGCTGAGGTCAGCATCGCTGAGCCTCAGCGGCGCAGCGGCTCGACGTAGCGGTCGTCGAGGTGCAGCGTGCTCTGGGCGCCGAAACCGCCGTACTTGTAGTCGACGGTCACGCGGGCCGAGTGCCCGTCGACGTTGAAGTCGACCGGCTTCTTGCGGGCGAACAGCCGCGTCTCCTGCACCACCGTCCCGTCGAGCTTGACGGAGAACTTGCCCGTCATCGTGCTGTGCTCGACCTCGATCTCGCGCTCCTGCCCCGCGGGGTCGACGCGCCAGACGTTGTTGGCTTCGCTCATGGGAGCACGCGTACCCGCGCCCGCGGGGGCACTCTCAGGTCAGCTGCAGCACGGCGAGCACGTTGCCGGCCGGGTCGCGGAACCACGCGATCAAGGGGCCGCCGTGGCGCATGACCCCCTTCTCGTCCACGCCCTCCAGGCGCTCGAAGCGCACGCCGCGGGAGGCGAGCTCGTCCACCGCGGCGTCGATGTCCTCGACGGGGAAGTTCAGGATCGTGAACGTCGCCGGCACGTGGTCGGGCTTGGGGTAGATCAGCGTGTCCCGGTCGCCGGCGAGGTGCAGGGTGAGCATCCCGTGCTCCTCACTGACGCGCAGCCCGAGCGTGTCCTCGTAGAAGGCCCTGGCCGCCGGGATGTCGTCTGCGGCGAACCCGCTGAACGCCTTGACCTGCTCGAACATCGAGGACTCCTCGCCTAGAACACCGGGGTCTCGCGGTAGTCGCCCCACACGTCCTGCAGGGCCCGGACGGTCTCGCCCTCGGACGCCCCCGCGCGGGCGGCGTGCAGCAGCGGCTCCATGAGGTTGGCGCCCTCGCGGGCCGCCGTCTCGCGCACGCGGACGAGCGCCGCCTCGACGTCGGCGCCCGTGCGCCGGGCGCGCGCCGCCTGCAGGCGATCGAGCTGCTTGCGCTCGAGGCCCGGATCCATGTGCAGCAGGTTGGTGTCCTCCGGCCCGCTCGCGTAGCGGTTGACGCCGACGACGATGCGGTCGCCGCGGTCCACCCGCTGCTGGAGCTCGAAGGAGGCCTCGGCGATCTCGCGCTGGGGGTAGTTGGCCTTGACGGCCTCGACCATCCCGCCCAGCTCGTCGACCTTGTCGAAGTACACGTAGGCCTGGCGCTCGAGGTCGTCCGTGAGCGCCTCGACGAAGTACGAGCCGCCGAGCGGATCGATGGTGTTCGTCACGCCCGTCTCGTCGGCGATGATCTGCTGCGTGCGCAGCGCGATGCGCACGGCGTTCTCCGTCGGCAGCGCGAGCGCCTCGTCGTAGGAGTTCGTGTGCAGGGACTGCGTGCCCCCGAGGACGCCCGCGAGCGCCTCGATCGCCGTGCGCACGATGTTGTTCTGCGGCTGCTGCGCGGTGAGGGAGACGCCGGCGGTCTGCACGTGGGTGCGCATGCGCAGCGACCGCGGGTCGCGGGCGCCGTAGGTGTCGCGCAGCTCGCGGGCCCAGATGCGCCGCGCGGCGCGGTACTTCGCGACCTCCTCGAAGAAGTCGATCTGCGCGTTGAAGAAGAACGACAGCCGCGGGGCGAAGGCGTCGACGTCGAGCCCGCGGTCCAGCGCCTGCTGGACGTAGGTGAAGCCGTCCTTGAGCGTGAAGGCCAGCTCCTGCGCGGCGGTCGAGCCGGCCTCGCGGATGTGGTAGCCCGAGATGGAGACGGGGTGCCAGCGCGGCATCTCGGTCGTCGTCCACTCGATCAGGTCCCCCAGCAGCCGCATGGCCTCATCGACGGGGAAGCACCACTCCTTCTGGGCGATGTACTCCTTGAGGATGTCGGCCTGGATCGTGCCGGACAGCGCGTGCCGGGGGACGCCCTGGCGCTCCGCGGCGACGACGTAGAAGGCCTGCATGATCGCGGCCGGGGCGTTGATCGTCATGGACACCGACACGTCGCCGAGGTCGATGCCGCCGAACAGCGTCTCCATGTCGTCAGGGGTGTCGACGGCGACGCCCTCCCGGCCCACCTCGCCGAACGACATGGCGTGATCGGAGTCGTGGCCCATGAGCGACGGCATGTCGAAGGCGGTGCTCAGCCCGGTCTGCCCGTGGTCGAGCAGGTAGCGGAAGCGCTCGTTGGTCTCCTCCGCGGTGCCGAAGCCGGCGAACTGCCGCACGGTCCACAGGCGCCCCCGGTACATCGACGGGTAGACGCCGCGCGTGTACGGGAATTCGCCCGGAAGCCCGATCTCACCCTCGTCGGGCAGGTCGGCCGGGGTGTAGAGCGGGCGCACCTCGTCGCCGGAGAGCGACCGGAACTCCCGGTCGAGCTCCGGCGTCGCCGCGTAGCGCTCGCGCCAGGCCTGGTAGGCGTCGGTGGTCGTCTCGCTCATGCCTCCGACAGTGTGTCAGGCGGTCGTGACGCGGACCCGCGGCCGGGCGTTGTTGACGTAGCCCTTCGGATTCCACAGGCCGGACTCGTCGTCGGGCTGGGTCGCCGCGGAGGAGTCCCACGCGCGCACGACGAGCTCGTGGTCGCCGGGCGGGAGCGCGAGGACCGCGCGCCAGTGCCGCCAGGCCCAGCGACCCTGGTCGATGAGCAGCTCGGCCGGCCGCCAGGTCCGCCCGCCGTCGGGCGAGACGTCGACCCGGGCGACGTGGCGCTCACCGCCGGCGAAGGCGTAGCCCCGCACCTCGACGTCGCCGGCCGGGACCGTCGCGCCGTCGGCCGGGCTGAGGACGTCGGCGTTGAGCGCGACCAGCCCGAGCGGCATCCCCACCCCGGGGCCCGGGACGCCGTCCTCGGGCAGCAGCCGGTACACGACGTGCTGGAAGTAGCCCGCCCAGGGCTCGGCGCGGAGCTCGATCCGCCGCAGCCACTTGACGCTGCGCGCGCCGATGTAGCCCGGCACGACCACCCGCAGCGGCGCCCCGTGCACGGCCGGCAGCGGCTCGCCGTTCATCGCCCAGGCGAGCAGGACCTCCGGGCGCCGCGCCTTGTCGAGCCCGACGGAGCCGCCGAAGCGCTGGGCCGGCTGGGCCTCCGCCGAGCGGTCGGCGCCCTCGAAGCCGACGTGGCCGGCCTGCGGCCGGGGGCCGGCGGCCGCCAGCACGTCGGCGAGGGCGACGCCCGTCCAGGTCGCGGTGCCCGTCGCCCCGGGCCCCCACGGAGCCTCGCCGTCGATCGGGCGGATGGCGATCAGCCCGGCCCGCCGGTTGCCCGCGCACTGCAGCGTCGCGGTCACCGTGCGCTCGCGGAAGGCCTCCCGCAGCGTCGTCAGGCTCAGCTCGAGCTCGCGCTCCACGAGCCCGTCCACCCGCAGCCGGAACGCCTGCGGGTCCAGCGCCGGGACGTCGCCGTGGCTGCGCACGTAGAAGGCGTCCGTCGCGGTGACGGGGGCCTCCGCGAGGCCCGCGAGGCTCGTCTCCGCGTTGAAGGGGTCGCGCTCGTGGACGATCAGGTCCTCGCGCTTGCCGTGCGACGCCATGGCGGCCGTCCTACCCGCGCGCCGCGTCGCCGAGCAGGGCCCGGGCGATCACGAGCCGCTGGATCTCGCTCGTGCCCTCGTAGATCTCGGTGACCTTCGCGTCCCGGTAGTAGCGCTCGGCCGGGAAGTCGCGGACGTAGCCGTAGCCGCCGAGCACCTGGATCGCCTCGCTCGTCTGCTCCCGGGCCACGCGGGACGCGAAGAGCTTGGCCTGCGCGCCCTCGACGGTGTGGGGCAGCCCGGCGTCCTTGAGCCGCGCCGCGCGCCAGGTCAGGGCGCGGGCGGCCTCGATCGCCGTCTGCATCTCGGCGAGCTTCTCCTGGATGGCCCCGAAGCGCGCGATCGGGCCGCCGAAGGCCTGCCGCTGCACGGCGTAGCCCGCGGCGAGCTCGAGGGCGGCCTGGGCGATGCCGACCGCCTGGGCGGCGATGCCGATGCGGCCGCCGTCGAGCGTGCGCAGGGCGATGCCCATGCCCTTGCCGGGCGTGCCGAGCCGCTCGCCCGGCGTCGCGTCGAACCCGAGGTCCGCCGTGCTGGCGGAGTGCAGGCCGAGCTTGTCCGCCTCGCGCAGGACGGAGAAGCCGGCGGCGCCGCGCCTCACGACGAAGGCCGAGATGGCGCCGTCGGCGGCGTCGTCGCGGGCGAACACCGTGTACGTGTGGGCGTGCGAGCCGTTCGTCGTCCACTGCTTGGTGCCCGTGATACGCCCGTCCGCGTCGGCGCGAGCGCGCAGCGCACTCGCGTCCGAGCCGGCGCCGTCCTCGGTGAGCGCGAAGGCGCAGAGCTCCTGGCCCTGAGCCAGCGGCGGGACGAGCCGCTCCTGCTGCTCCGGCGTGCCGTGCTCGAGGATGGGCAGCATGCCCGCGCCGAGATGGACCGCGAGGGTGACGCCGACGCCCGCGTCGGCTCGCGAGAGCTCCTCCATGACCAGCACGTAGCTCAGGTAGTCCGCCCCGGCGCCGCCGACGCGCTCGGGCACGCAGATGCCCATCAGCCCGAGCTCGCCGAGCTCGCCGAACACCTCGCGCGGGAAGCGGTGATCGCGGTCCCACTCCGCCGCGTGCGGCGCGATGCGCTCGTCGGCGAAGCGCTTGGCGAGGTCGCGCACCTCTCGCTGGACGTCGGTGAGCTCGTGCAGGCTCAAGGCCGCACGCGGTCGGCGACCAGCGCCCCGGCCCCGCCGAGGGCGGCGGCGCCGACCAGCGCCCCGGCGATCCGCAGCCGGCGGGTGAGTCGGTCGAAGCGCAGGACCTCCCAGCCCTCCCGGACGGCCGTCCGGCCCAGGGGCGCGTCCGGGTTGACGGCCACGGGGTGCCCGACGAGGCGCAGCATCGGCTCGTCGGACTCCGAGTCGGAGTACGCGTAGCTCGCGGCGAGGTCGATCCGCTCGCGCTCGGCGAGCTCGCGGATGGCCTGTGCCTTGCCCTCCCGGTACGTGAACGGCCCGCCCTCGCGGCCGGTGTAGCGGCCGTCGAGGACCTCGGAGACCGAGCCGACGGCGCCGTCGAAGGTCAGCACCACGGCCATGAGCTCGGCGATCTCCTGACTCGCGGCGGTGCAGATGAAGATCGGCCGGCCCGCGTCCTGGTGGCCGTAGGCGATCGCGAGCATCTGCGGGTACAGGCGCGGCAGAATGCCGGCGAGCACGGCGGGCGCGAGGCGCTGCAGGTCGCGCACCTCCGTGCCGGCCAGCGCCTCGCCGATGCGCCGCTTGAGCGCGTCCGTGCGCTCGTCCGTGGACCCCTTGAGCCGGAAGAGCACGTTCTCCCAGGCGTCCCGGGCGAGCTGGCGGCGGTTGAGCAGCCCCGCCTTGTACGCCGCCCGGCCGAACTCGAACGCCGAGGAGCCGGCGATCAGCGTCCGGTCGAGATCGAAGAACGCGGCGGCCGTGCCGGCCGCACCGCGCCCGGCCGCGCCCCCGCCGGGCGCCTCCGGGACGTACCCCGGACGGTCGTATCCGGGGCGAGCGTGGTCGGGACGGTTCGTCACACCTTCACGATGAGCGCGTCGCCCTGGCCGCCCCCGGAGCAGATCGCCGCGCAGCCGTAGCCGCCGCCGCGGCGGCGCAGCTCGTGGATCAGCGCGCTGAGGATGCGGGCGCCGGAGGCCCCGATGGGATGGCCGATGGCGACCGCGCCGCCGTTGACGTTGACCCGGTCCTCGTCGATGCCGAGCATCCGGATGGAGTTCAAGGTCACGGAGGCGAACGCCTCGTTGATCTCCCAGAGGTCGATGTCGGACGGCTGCAGCCCGGCCCGGTCGAGCGCCTTCATGGCGGCCTTCGCGGGCGTGCGGGCGAGGTAGGGGAAGTCGTCGGCGACCGCCGTCTGGGTGACGATCTCGGCCAGGACCGCCTTCTCGTGGGCCTGCGCCCACTCGTCCGAGGCGACCACGAGCGCGCCGGCGCCGTCGTTGACGCCGGGCGAGTTGCCGGCCGTGTGGCTGCCGTCCTTCATGAAGATCGGCGGCAGCTTGGCCAGGCCCTCGAGGCTCGCGTCGCGGCGCGGGGACTCGTCGACCTCGACCGTCGTGTCGCCCTTCTTGGACTCCACCGTGACCGCCACGATCTCCTCGGGGAGCCGCCCCTCGTCGGTGGCCGCGATCGTCCGCTCGTGGCTGCGCAGCGACCAGCGGTCCATGTCGGCGCGGGTGAGCTCGAGCTCCTGGGCGACCTCGGAGGCCTCGTGGGCCATGTGCTTGTGGCTGAACGGGTTGGTCAGCCCATCGTGGAGCATCGCGTCGATCGCCTTGCCGTCGCCCATGCGCATCCCGAAGCGGGCGTCGGGCAGCATGTACGGCGCCTTGGACATGGACTCCATGCCGCCCCCGACGCCGACCTCGACGTCGCCGGCGCGGATGGCCTGGTCGAGCATGCCGACCCCCCGGACCCCCGAGGCGCAGACCTTGTTGATCGTCTCGGAGGACACCTCGATCGGGATGCCCGCCTCGATCTGGGCCTGCCGGGACGGGATCTGGCCCTGGCCGGCCTGGAGCACGGTGCCCATGACCACGTGGCCGACGTCGCCGGCGTCCACGTCGGCGCGCTCGAGGGCCGCCTTGATGGCGATCCCGCCCAGCTCGGGGGCGGTGAAGGACGACAGCCCGCCACCGAGCTTGCCGACGGGGGTCCGGGCGGCGCTGAGGACGACGGTCTTCGGCATGGCGTGGCTCTCCAAGGGGTCGAGCGGCAGGGTGGCTCCGGAGGGTATCTTCCGCCGCCCGTGCGAGTCCACGCCACCACCGACGCCCCGGCCGACACGGCCGCCGACACCGTCGCCGTCGGGGTCTTCGAGGGCAAGGAGGTCGCTCACGACCTGCCGGGCGGCGAGCTGCAGGCGCTGCTGGCGGCCGGCGAGGCGCGCCGGAGCTTCAAGCACCTGGCCCTCGGCCGTGGCGCGGGCAAGCGCTGGATCGTCGTCGGCCTCGGCGAGCGCGACGCCTTCGACGCCGAGCGGGCGCGAGTCGCCGCGGCCGTCGTGGCCCAGCGGGCCGCCGAGCTCGGCACCGGCGAGCTGTGCTGGGAGGTGCCCCACAAGGTCGGCGACGACGTCGTCGCCGGGCTCGTCGACGGGACGCTGCTCGCCGCCTACCGCTACGAGGCCTGGAAGTCCGCGCCGGCCGACGAGCCGCGGCTCGAGGCGCTCGTCCTCTCCGCCCATCACGACGTCGCGGGGCAGGTGGAAACCGCCCGCGTCGTCGCCGAGGCCGTCAACGCCGCCCGCGACCTCGCCAACGGTCCGCCCAACGACACGACCCCGGCGCGGCTCGCCGAGCGGGCGCGCGCGCTGGCCGCCGAGTGCGGTCTCGAGGTCGAGGTGCTGGGCCGGGCCCAGATCCGCGACGCCGGCATGGGCGCGTTCTCCGCGGTCGCCCAGGGGTCGGCGCAGGAGCCCCAGCTCATCACGCTGCGCCACCGCGGCGCCGGCGGCTCGGCCCTCGGGCTCGTCGGCAAGGCCGTGACCTTCGACGCCGGCGGCCTGTCGATCAAGCCGGCCGCGTCCATGCCGGCGATGAAGTTCGACATGGCCGGCGGGGCCGCGGTGCTCGAGGCGATCGGCGCGGTCGCCCGGCTCGAGCTGCCCGCCCACGTCGTCGCGGTGATCGGGGCGACGGAGAACGTCATCGGCCCCTGCGCCATGCGGCCCGGCGACGTCGTGACCTCGCGCTCGGGCACGACGATCGAGATCAACAACACCGACGCCGAGGGCCGTCTCGTCCTCGCCGACTGCCTGACCCACGCCGTCGAGCTCGGCGCGGAGCGCCTCGTGGACGTCGCGACCCTCACCGGCGCGATCGTCGGCGCGCTCGGCAAGACCTACGCGGGGCTGTTCGCCGGCGACGACGCCTGGGGCGCCGCGGTCGCCGAGGCGGCGGAACGGGCCGGTGAGCCCGTGTGGCGGATGCCGCTGCACGCCGACCACGCCGAGGCCATCAAGGGCCGCTACGCCGACATCGTCAACTCGCCGGAGGAGCGCGTCGCCGGCGCGTCGACCGCGGCCGCCTTCCTGCGGCGCTTCACGGGCGACGTGCCGTGGGCGCACCTCGACATCGCCGGCGTCGGCTGGGACCGCGGACGGCCCTACGCCGCGAAGGGCGCCACGGGCTGGGGCGTGCGCGCGCTCGTCGAGCTCGCCCGGTCGGTGACGCCCTGATGCGGATCGAGCTCGTCCTGTTCGAGGGCTTCGACGAGGTCGACGCCATCGCCCCCTTCGAGGTCCTCGTCAATGCCGGCCACGACGTCGCCCTCGTCGGCGCGGCCGGCCCTGCCGAGGTGCTCGCCGGTCACGGGGCGCGGCTGACGGTCGCCGAGCCCATCGGCCGGCCCGAGCTGCTGCTCGTCCCGGGAGGCGGCTGGAACCAGCCGCCGGCGACGGGCAGGGGCGGGGCGCGGGCGGCCGCACAGGACGCCGCCCTGCTCGGGGAGCTGCGCCGGGTCGCGGCCGGCGGGGCGGTCGTCGGCTCGGTCTGCACCGGCGCGCTCGTCCTCGCAGCGGCCGGGCTCGTCGAGGGTCGCCCGGCGACGACGCACCACAGTGCCTTCGCCGACCTGCGGGCCGCGGGCGCGCTGCTCGACGAGGAGGCCCGCGTCGTCGACGACGGCGACCTTGTGACCTGCGGCGGGGGGACCTCCGGGCTCGACCTCGCGCTGCACCTCGTCGAGCGCTTCGGGGACCGGGCGGCCGCCGACCGCGTCGCCGCGGAGATGGAGCACGAGCGCCGCGGCCCCGTGCGGATCACCGCCGCGGGCTGAGCGCACGCCCGCCGGCGGGCCGCGGCCTTCCGCCTAGCCTGCGCCCGTGTCCCGCCCGCCCGCCCCGTGGCTGCTGCTGCCGGCCGCCTACGCGCTGGCGCTGCTCCCCGAGGGCGCGGACACCGCCGTGCAGCCGCTGCCGTGGGCCCTGGTCCGGCTGCGCGACGCCGTCGGGACGCTCCCGCTGCAGCTCGCGGCGGCCCTGCTGACCGCGCTGGCCTTCGGGCTCGCCGCGGGCCTCGCCCGCCGCCTCGTGCCCGACCCGTGGGCGACGGGCGCGGTCGTCGCCGTCGCCCTCTCCCCGCCCGCGCTCGCGTGCGCGACGCGCGTCGGCCCCGACCCGGTCGCCGCCGCGCTGCTCACGACGGCCCTCGTCCTCACCGTGCGGGTGCGCGAGGACCCGCGCCGCACCGACGCGCTCGGGGCCGCGGCCGCGCTCGCGGTGCTCCCCTGGTTCGGCGTCGGCCACGCCGTGGCGGGACTCCTCGTGCTCGCCGCCCTCGTGCGCTGGACCCTGCGGCGCGGGCGCCCGGTCGTCGCGCTGGTCTGCGTCGAGGTCTGCCTCGCTTCCGCGGTGTCGCTGATCGACGTCGGGCCGCCCGCCTCACCCGTCCCACCGCCCGGCGACGGCCCGCTGCGGCTGGTCGGGGCGCTCGTCGGCCCGGACGCCGGCGTGCTGCTCTGGGCGCCCGTGCTGGCGCTGGCCGTCGTCGGCGCCGTGGCGCTGTGGCGCTCCCACCGCGACCGGCTCGCGCGCCTGCTCCCCGAGCGCGCCACGGCGGAGGCGGTGGCCGCGCTCTGCGGGTCCGTGGCCCTCGCGACGCTCGTGGTCAGCGCCGTCGCCGGCCTGGCGGTGGCCGCCGCCCTGCCGGCCGCCGCGGCGCTCTCCGCCTGGGGGCTGCGGCGCACGCCCCGGCTCGGCAGCGCGCTGGCCCTGCTCACCGTCGGACTGTCGGTCTGGCGGGCCGTCGCCCTCGTCACGGGCACGGCGAGCGGCTGGTTCTAGGTCGGCGTCCGGCGGGGGCGGGTCACCGGTCGTCCGCGCGAGCAAGCTCGTCCGTGCGCCCGAGCGTCAGTCGGCGTCTGGTCGCCCCAGCGACCACACCGCGACTGCAGCTCCGCACGACGCGTGACGCGATCGCCCTCGGGAGGCAGGACCTGCGGCGCGCGTCACCCGGAGCCGGGCGCCGCCGGCTGCTGGTCCGGGCGGGCGGCGTCGGCGGCCTCGAAGCCGCCGCGGGCGAGCACGGCGCTCGCCGCGCTCGCGGGGTCCAGCTCGCGCGCGACGACCTGGTCGAGCAGCCGGCCGAGCTCCGCGTCGTGCTCCAGGGACGCCTCGAGCGCCTTGCGCAGGCGCTGCACGGCGAGGCCGAGGACCTCGGCGTGGAGGTTGCGGCGCCGGCGCCGGGCGAGCAGGCCCTCGGCCTCGACGTGGGCGCGGTGCTCGCCGAGCTTGGCGGCCAGCAGCTCGACACCCTCCCCGCGGTGGGACTCCGTGCGCACGATCGGCACCCGCCACCCCTCCTGCGGCGCCAGGGAGAGGACACCGCGGATCTCGCGGACCATGGTGTCCGTCATGGGATGGTCGGCCTTGTTGACCACGATGACGTCCGGGATCTCCATCACCCCCGCCTTGAGGGCCTGGATGGAGTCGCCCGAGCCGGGGATGAGCACGAGCACGACCGTGTCGGCGTGGTCGATGACGTCGATCTCGGCCTGGCCGACGCCGACCGTCTCGAGCAGCACGTCATCGTGCCCGGCGGCGTCCATGAGCAGGGCGGTCTGCAGCGCCGCTTCGGCGAGGCCGCCGAGCGCGCCGCGCGTGGCCATCGAGCGGATGTAGACCCCCGGGTCGAGGAAGTGGTCGCTCAGCCGGATCCGGTCGCCGAGCAGGGCGCCGCCGCGGAAGGGCGACGACGGGTCGATGGAGAGCACCGCCACGTCGCGCTGCAGCGCGCGCTTGTGCTTGACCAGGGCGCCGATGAGCGTCGACTTGCCGGCACCGGGCGGCCCCGTGAACCCGACCACCTGCGCCCGGCCCGTGTGCGGATAGGCCTCGCGCACGAGCTCCCAGCCGCGCGGGTCGTCGTCCTCGACGAGCGAGATGGCGCGGGCGAGGGCCCGCCGGTCGCCGGCCAGCAGACGGTCGATGAGCGGCTTGGAGCGGTCGACGGCCACGGCCGCGCCACTATCGCAGCCACCGAGGAGGGCGGCCCCACCCGCGACCGAGGCGGGTACTAGCCTCCCGCCCGCCATGGCCGTGGTGCCGCAGACCCGGGCGCCGACGCCCCCGCCGCCCGTCCGCCCCGGACCGGCGCCGCTGGCGGGCGGGCCGGTCGCCTTCCTGCGCTTCGCCCGCGACCACGGGATGCTCAACCTCCGCTACACGCGCCTCGCGCTGCGCTGGGCATGGCTGAAGCTGCGCTGGCGCGGACGCCTGCAGACGGACGGGCTGTGCTTCGTCGGGCCGGGCGTCGAGCTCGAGATCGGCCGCGGCGCGGTGCTGCGCCTCGGCCGCTGGTCGTGGCTCGGGCAGGGCACGAAGATCCGCGCGCACGAGGGCGTCGTGGAGATCGGCGCCAAGACCGTGCTCGGCCAGGAATGCACGATCTCCGCCTTCCAGCACGTCTCCGTCGGGCGCGAGTGCATCCTCGCCGACCGGGTCATGCTCATCGACTTCGATCACGGCGTGGTGGAGGTCGAGCGGCCCATCCGCGACCAGGGCATCTACAAGCGCGACGTCCGCGTCGGCCACAACGTGTGGGTCGGCTACGGAACGTCGTTCCTGCGCGGCGCGACGGTCGGCGACAACGCCGTGATCGGCACGTCGTCCGTGGTGACGCGCGACGTGCCCGCCAACGCCGTCGCCGCGGGCGCCCCACTGCGCGTGCTGCGGCGCCGGGCGGCGCCGCAGCGGCTGCGCTGGGAGTGAGGGCCGGCCCTACCTGCCGCAGACGGGCCAGGGCTTGGCGCCCTCGCGCTCGTAGAGCGCGGCGGCCCGCCAGTCCTGCTCGGCCTCGGACGCGGCGGCGGGATCGCCCTTGCCGCCCACGGTCCTCCAGGTGGCGCGGTCGAACTGGTACTTGCCGCGGTACCGGCCGGAGCTCGAGATCGCGTTCGGGTCGCCGCCGGACTCGCAGTCGGCGATCTTTGCGAGCGCGGACCTGACGTCGGGGTCGATGGCGGCGAAGGACGCGGGCGCCGACGCCTTCACCAGGCCGAGCGCGCGCAGCGTGGCGGCGCGGGCGACGCCGTCGGCGCGCAGGCCCCGCCGGCGCTGGAAGGCCTTGACCGCGCGGGCCGTGCGGCGGCCGTAGACGCCGTCGGCCTTGAGCCGCAGGGCGCGCTGCAGCCGGCGCACGCGGGCGCCGCGGGCGCCGCGGCGCAGCGTGTGGGGCACGGCGACCGGCGCCGCGGGCGTCGCACCGGCGGCAGCGACGCCCCCGCTGACCTCGGTCTGCGCCGAGGCCGGCGCGGCCCCGGCGACCGGGACGGCGAGCGCGACGAGCAGGGCGGGAATGAGAGCGCGCCGGGATGGTCGGCGCATGGGTACGGTCGGCACGGCGTGACTCCTGGATTCGGTGCCTACGAGGTGAGCTGACGGGCTCGCGCTGAACCTGCGCTACGCCGTCCGATGACGGCGATTCGCCCCGTGGGACGCGTGCGCGCCCCGAGTGGGTCCCCCGTTCCCCGGCGCCTGGGCGGCGGGGATTCGGCGTGTGTCTGCAACGAAGGGCGGGAGTCTAGGCGACTGCGGGCCGCAGTGTCGGCGCGAGGCCGCGGAGCGCCGGGTCCAGGGTGCCCGGGGCCTCCAGCGCGGCCGCCAGCGCGCGCTCGTGGCCCGCGGCGCGCTCGAGTGGGTATGGACCGGCGGTGCCGTGCGTGACCAGGAAGGCCCAGTCCGAGCTCTGCAGGGCCAGCAACTCGCGCCAGGCGCGGGCGTCCGCCGCCCCGCGTGCCGCCACCAGCCGCAGCTCGGCGGCCCGCTGGCGCCAGGCCAGGCCGCGGGCCGGCGGGGCGCTCCAGGTCGCGAGTGTGCGCGGATGCCCCCAACTCGTGACGGGCAGGCCGGGCGCCCGCTCCGGCGCCCGCTCGAGCGCGTCCAGGCCCAGCGGCCGCAGCTCGACCCCCGCCTCCTCCGCGCCGCCGAGCACGGCCTCGAGCCAGCCGATCCCCTCGGGCCAGAAGTGGCCGAGCAGCTCGGTGTCGAAGGCGACGACGGTGTGGCCGCCGGCCGGGACGCGGGCGAGGAAGTCGGCGGCGTCGGCGCGCACCTGCGCCGCGGCCCGGTCGGCGTCGTAGGGCACGCCGTTGACGGCCCAGGCGAGGTGGCGGCGCGGCGTGAAGCGGTGGGTGGCCAGGTAGGGCGCCTGGGACGGGTACCCGGCGCGACCCCACACCCGGTCGATCAGCGCACGGTCGACGGGGAACAGCACGGGGCCGCCCCGCGAGCTGCGCAGGGGCGTCCGCGGATCGCGCCCGAGGTCCGTGAGCTCGACGCAGACGTGGGTGACGCCCTCCTCGCCGAGGAGGCCGTCGAGCCCGGCCGCGTGGGCGCACTCCGGCAGCCAGAAGCCGCCGGCCGGGGCGCGGGGAAAGCGCGCGCGGTGCGCGTCCATGCCCGTGCGCACCTGCTGGCGCAGCCCCGCGTCGGTGGCGAGCAGCGGCAGCACCGCGTGGGTCGCCGACGAGGTCCAGGTCACGTGCGGCGCCAACGCGGCCACGAGGTCGCCTCCGCGCCGGCGCAGCTCGCCCGCCGCGCGCCGGTAGCGGTCACGCGAGGCCTCGAGCTGCGCGGCCAGCTCCGGGCGGGCCTCGAGGTCGAGCCGGTGGCTGTCCTCCCGGACGCCCTCCAGGAACGCGAGCAGACGCTCGCCGAGGCCCGCGACCGCGAGCTGGTCGGTGAGCACGGGCGTCACGGACAGCGTCACCCGGCCGGAATGGGCGTCGAGCGTCCGCAGCAGCGGCAGGTAGCAGGTCGCGAGCGCCTCCCACAGCCACTCCTCGCCGAACGGCCAGGTGCCGAAGCCCTCGACGTAGGGCATGTGCGTGTGCAGGACGAGGCTCAGGCGCCTCACGGGCGCAGCACGGCCACGAAGTCCAGCGCGCGGTCGAGGTCCGCCTCGGCCTCGTGGCGCAGCCGGAAGTCGCCGGCCGCGATGGCCGGGGTGAAGCGATCGTAGAACGGCTTGGTGATGCCGAGCAGGCTGTGGAGGCGGTCCCACCCGAGCTTGAGCGCCAGCGCGTGCAGGGCGAGCTTGCGCGCATGGAAGACGCCGAAGAGGTCGACGCCGGCGAAGTGGCGCGCGCACAGGTCGCGGAACTCCTCGACGCGGTACTCCTTGAGGTGCCACGGATTGCCGGACCTGCGCTCCCCCGGGGCGGCGAGCGTCCGGACGTTGGGAGTCGAGACGAAGGCGATGCCGCCCGGACCGACGAGTCGCCGCAGCCGCTCGAGCACCGCGTCGGGGTCCTGGACGTGCTCGATCGTCTGGAGGAAGACGACGCAGTCGACCTCCCCCGACCACGTCTCGATCATGTCGCGCTCGAAGGCGATGCCGTCCGCCGCATACTTCAGGCGGGCGTGCTCGTGGGCCTCCGGGTTGGCGTCGACGCCCACGACGGAGGCCGCCGTGCGCGCGAGCACCCGGCAGCCGTAGCCCTCGCCGCACGCGAGGTCGACCACGCGCCGGTTCCACGCCCGCTCGGCGACCCACTCGTAGGCCACGAGGTGGCGGCGAAACCAGTAGTTCTCGGCCGGCACGTCGGGCAGCGTGCGCTCGCCGGTGAGGGCCAGCGGCGGCACGCCCGGGGGCTGGTTGACCTGCTCGAAGAGCCCGCTCACGGCCCGCCCAACCTACCGGGGGCGAGCGCTAGTGTCGCGCGCCATGCCGGCCCCCGAGAGTCCCGCGGCGATCCGCGACGTCAACGTCCGCTACCACGACGCGGCGGCCACGGACTACGACACCAAGTGGGGCATCGACTTCGGCCCCGTCGGCCGGGCGCAGGTGCTCGGGAAGCTGGGCAAGGCGCTCGGCGGCGCCGCGCGCGGACCGTTCGAGGCGGCGCTCGAGATCGGGGCCGGCACGGGCTACTTCTCGCTCAATCTCCTGCGCGCCGGCGTCGTCGGGCATGCGAGCTGCCTCGACATCTCGCCCGGCATGACCGCGGCGCTCGAGGCCAACGCCGAGCGCCTCGGGCTCGCCGACCGCGTGGAGACGACCGCCACCGACGCCGAGGCCCTGCCCTTCCCCGACGCGTCCTTCGACCTCGTCCTCGGTCATGCGGTGCTCCACCACCTGCCCGACCTGCCCGGGGCCTTCGCCGAGTTCCACCGCGTGCTGCGCCCCGGCGGGACGCTCGTGTTCGCCGGCGAGCCGTCGCGCCACGGGGATCGCCTCGCCGCGTGGCCCAAGCGTGCCGCCCTGCGGACCGCCCCGCTCTGGCGCCGGCTCGTGGGGGCGCGGGAGCTCGGAGCCCCAACCGCACCGGGGAACGGCACCGCTGGAGCCGCGCGGGGGCAGGGCCCCTGTGCGCCCGACGGCGATGCGCTCGAGGCCTTCGTCGACGTGCACGCCTTCGACCCCCCCGCCCTGCTCGACGTCGCGACGGGCGCGGGCCTCGTCGACGCCCGCGTGCGCGGCGAGGAGCTGCTGGCCAACTGGTTCGGGTGGACGAGCCGGACCTTCGAGGCGACCGCGGAGCCCGAGTCGATCCCGTGGGCCTGGCGCCAGTTCGCCTTCCGCGGCTACCTCGCGCTGCAGCGCGTCGACCGCGCGCTGCTCGAGCCGCGGCTGCCGCCCGCGATCTTCTACAACCTCATCCTCGCCGCCCGCAGGCCGGGCTAGGCGCCACACAGGCGCCGGCGGGTGTGGCTGTCGCACCCCGCCGGAGTGCGACAGCCGGTCGCCGAGGACCACGGCGGTGTGGCCCATGCCCGGACGTAGGCGCCCCGCGGCGCACCGGGGTCATCCGCCCGGTCGACGACCGCCGTAACCTCCCACCATGGAGCTCGTGCGGGACTTCCCGCTCTTTCCCCTGCGTCTCGTCGCCCTGCCCTCGGAGCTCGTGCCGCTGCACATCTTCGAGGACCGCTACAAGGCGATGGTCGAGCGCTGCCTGGCCGAGCCGACGGAGTTCGGCATCGTCTGGGCCGCCGACGACGGGCTCAAGGAGGTGGCCTGCGCGTGCGAGATCGCCGAGGTGCTCGAGCGGCTCCCCGACGGCCGCGTCAACCTCGTGGCCCGTGGCACGCGGGCGCTGCGCATCGACGAGCGCCAGGACTCGCTGCCCTATCCGGCCGGCGTCGTGGAGCTGCTCGACGATGACGACGACGAGCTCGATCCGGACCTGCTCGGCGAGGTCCAGGAGGCCTACGCGGAGCTCGTGCGCGAGGCGACGGACCGCGACCCGGACCTGACCGAGATCGCCGCCATGGGCGCCTACGAGATGGCCGGCACGGTGGAGTTCGGCCTCGACGCCAAGCAGGGACTGCTCGAGCTGCGCTCGGAGAACGCGCGGCTGCAGCTGCTGTTGCGGCTGCTGCGCGCCGCGCTGCGGCGGCTCGACCTCGCCGGGCGCGCGGAGGCACGCGCGCAGTCCAACGGCAAGGTCCGCTTCGGCGCGGACTAGCGCAGGGTCCCGAGCCCGGTTCACCAGCCTCACCACGCCCGTCCTCAGACCACGTGGAGCTTCGGGCGGACCACCAGGGTCCGCCCGCCTGACCACGCCCGCCGAGCGGTGACGTGGCGGGACCCGCGAACCGCCGCTCGCCGTCGTGGTGAGCTCACCCGTCGCGCGGGGCGTAGCGGCGGATCGCCGCGTCCGCGCCCTCCGGCACGGTGAGCGCGCTGCGGCCGTGGCGGTCGAGCGCGAGCGCCTCGCCCTGGCCCTCGGCGGCAAGGCCCGCGCGGGCGACGCAGGTGGGCGCGCGCCCGAGGGTCCGGGCCAGCGGCTCGCCCCCGTGCCGGCGCCAGAGGACGAGCGCGGAGTAGGTGCGCAGGGCCAGGACGCGGCCGTCGGCGCTCAGGTCGCCCGCGGTGACGAAGCCGAGGCGCACGCGCGGACCACGCCGCAGGGTCCGGTGGGCGCCGGCCGCGTCCACCGTGTAGGCGCGCCCGCCGGCCGCAGCCTTGGTGACGATCAGCAGCTCGTCGCGCACCGGGTCGGCCACGAGCGCCTCCGCGTCGTGTGGGCCGTCGGGATAGCGCAGGTCGAGGGCCGCGGCGGGCGCGGTGGCGGTCGCGCCGGGCGCGGGTTCAGCGACGCGGTAGATCCGCACGCCGGCGCGCTGGGCGGCGTTGTCGCCGAGGTCGCCGACGAGCAGCTCGGCGCCGCGGGCCTGCGTGCGCAGCGTCGCGACGTCCTCCCAGTCGGTGGCCTGCGCTCCGGTGACCGTCGTGTGCGCGAGCACCGTGCCGTCCGCGCGCAGCTGGGTGACGGCCGGCGGGGCGCCCGAGTCGTTGTCCGCGTAGAGGACGCCCGGGTGGGCGCGGCTGCGGGCGAGGCCGCTGAGCTCCGTGTCGCGCGCGTCGCGGACGCGACCGAGGACGCGGGTGCGCAGCTGCCCGCACAGCGCCGGCCGCGCCGGTGTCCTCGTCGCGCGGACGGGCTGCGCCGTCCGCGCCGCGGGCTCCGGCCGCGCGCCGCAGCCGGCCAGCGCGACCGCGCAGAGACCGGTCACGGCCGCCGCGCGCACTTAGACGACGACGAGACGGGCGCCGGCGGTCTCGGCGAGGAAGCGGGGCGTCGACATGACCCCGTCGAGCACCGCGTCGACGGCGGCCCGGTCGGTGCCCGCCGCATCCACCGCCGCCGTGCACGCCCACAGCCGCAGGCCGGGGAGCTCGCGGGCGGTCGCCCACAGGGCCTCGAGCGTCGGGTCGCCGCCGAGCTCGCCGCTCACCAGCGGCCCGAGCGCGCCGAAGGAGACCAGGCCGCGGGCCGGCTCGTCCTCGACCGCGGTGCAGACGAGCAGCGACAGGCCGGTGTGCAGACGGCCCGGCTCGCCCGACTCGAGGATGGCCGCGAGCATCGTCATCATCAGGCTATGGAGCGCGAGCTCGACGTCCGCGGGCTGCGCTGCCCGATACCCCTCGTGCGCGCGCGGTCGCTCGTGGGCGCGCTCGCGCCCGGGGACGTGCTGCTCGTGCGCGCCACGGACCCGGAGGCGCCCGTCGACCTCGGCGCCCTCGCGGCCGACCGCGGGCTCACCTGCGACGCCGAGCCCGAGCCGGGCGGCTGGCGGATCGCCCTGCGCCGGTAGCGGCTGACCCCGGGCGTATGCTCGCCGCGTGGCCGGCTACTACCTCGTCGAGCGGGGCCAGGGTCCGGCCTGGGACCACTCGCGCGGCCGGCGCGAGCAGGCCGGCTGGGACGCGCACGCCGCGTTCATGGACGGGCTCGTCGAGGCCGGCATCATCGTGCTCGGCGGTCCCGTGGGCGACGGCGACGGCGACCATGTGCTGCTGGTCGTCGACGCCGGGAGCGAGGCCGAGGCCCGGACCCACCTCGCCGGTGACCCGTGGGGCGAGGACATGCTGACGGTCGAGCGCGTGCAGCCGTGGTCCGTGTGGCTGCGCCGGCACTGACCGGCCTTCAGGCCGCGACCGCCACCCCGCCGCGGCGCGGGTCGCCCGCGCCGGCGAGGCTGCCGTCCGGCGCCCGGGCCACGCACTGGGCGCCGCCGAAGAAGAGGTTCAGCGCGCGGAAGGGCCGGACCGTGCCGCCCGCGGCGGCGATCGCCGCCGCGTCGACGCCGGGCTCGCAGTAGGTCGTCCCGGCCTCCCAGTGCACGCGCGGCGCCCGCACCGCGGCCCCGGCCTCCAGGCCGTCGTCGAGCAGGCGCGAGAGGACCTGGACGACCGCGGAGCGGATGCGGTTGGAGCCCGCCGACCCGAGCGCCGCCTCGATGGTCCCGTCGGCGGCCCGGACGAGCGTCGGGCTCATCATGGATGGCAGCCGCCGACCGGCGGGGTGCGTGAAGAAGCCCAGCGGCGAGAGGTCCTCCTCGCCGAGCATGTTGTTGAGGTGCACGCCGGTCCCCGGCACCACGACGCCCGACCCCTCGCCGTTGGAGGTCGTCACGGCGCAGGCCCAGCCGTCGGCGTCGATCACCGACACGTGCGTCGTCGACCCGAGCTGCTGGAGGAACTCCGGCGTGCGCCGCTGCTGCGCGTGGCGCAGGGCGGCGACCATCGCCTCGAGTCCGGGCGGCCCGGGGGCGGCGTCGAGCTCGGCCAGGGCGCTGGCGATCAGCGTCCCCCCGGCCGACGGCGGCGGGTTGGTCACCACGGTGCGCCCGCGGTAGGCGACCCGCACCGGCTCGCGGGCGACGGGCCGATAGGCGGCGAGGTCGGCCGGGGTGAGCCGCCCGCCCCGCTCGGCGACCGCGGCGCAGACGGCGGCCGCCACGTCGCCGGTGTAGAACGGCGCCTCGCCCTCGCCGGCGAGGCGCTCGAGTGCGTCGGCTAGGTCGGGGTAGGCGACGCGGTCGTCCTCCCGGGCCGGCCGGCCGTCGACCTCGAACGTCGCCCGCGCCTCCGGCGAGGAGGCGACGATGCCGGACAGGATGTCGGCGAGGTAGGCCTGCTGGGCGTTGACGACGACGCCGCCGCGAGCGGCCGCGATCCCCGGCGCCGCGAGCTCGGCCAGCGGCCGCGTGCCCCAGCGGCGGTGGGCCTCGCAGACGCCGGCGGGCACGCCGAAGGCCCCGACGGCGGCCGCGCCGACGTGGAAGCGCTGGTCGGCGTCCCCGAAGGAGACGTCGACCGGGACGAGGTCGGCGCGCGGCCGGCCGGGGTCCGCGCCGCGGCCGGCGGCCTCCACGAAGAAGTCGAGCAGCACGTCGGTGCCGTCCGGCGCGCCGACGAGCAGGTAGCCGCCGGCCCCGAGGCCCGTGAGCAGCGGCTCGGCGGCGCAGGCGCACATGAGGGAGGCCAGCGCCGCGTCGACGGCGTTGCCGCCGGCGCGCAGGGCCCCCGCGCCGGCCTCGGCGGTCAGGGGGTGGCCGGCGGCCACCACCCCCCGCGACGGAGCCCGGCCGCCCGTCACCTAGAACTTCGGGATGAACTCCGGCACGTCGACGTCGGCGTAGGCCCGGCGGCCGCCCGCGCCCACCCGCTCCGGCTCGCGCGACGTCCGGCGCACGCGCGGCTCGCCCGCAGGCTCCTGCAGCAGCCCGGCGTCGCGCCGCGGCGCCCGCCGGTCGCCGAAGCCCGTGGCCACGACGGTGATCCAGACCTGGTCCTCGCCGACCTTCTCGTCGACCATCGCGCCGAAGATGATGTTCGCGTCCGGATGGGCGGCCTCCTGGACCGCCTTGGCCGCCTCGTTGACCTCCCACAGGGACAGGTCGCTGCCACCGGTGATGGAGAGCAGGATGGAGCGCGCACCCTCGACGCTCGTCTCCAGCAGCGGCGAGGACACCGCCTGCTGGGCGGCCTCGATCGCCCGCTTGTCGCCCTGGCCCATCCCGATCCCGAGCAGCGCGTTGCCGGCGTCGGACATGACCGTGCGCACGTCGGCGAAGTCGAGGTTGATCAGCCCCGGCAGGGTGATGAGGTCCGAGATGCCCTGGACGCCCTGGCGCAGGACGTCGTCGGCGACCGTGAAGGCCTGGACCATCGAGGTCGCCTTGTCGAGCACGGACAGCAGCTTGTTGTTCGGCACGACGATGAGCGTGTCGACCTCGCCGGCCAGGGCCTCCACCCCGCGCTCGGCCTGCTGCATCCGGCGGCTGCCCTCGAACCCGAACGGCTTCGTGACGATGCCGACGGTCAGGGCGTCGAGCTCGCGGGCGATGCGGGCCACCACGGGTGCCGCGCCGGTCCCCGTACCGCCGCCGGCGCCGGCCGTGATGAAGACCATGTCCGAGCCGCGCAGGGCGGCCTTGATCTTGTCGTAGTCGTCCATCGCCGCCTGGCGTCCGAGGTCGGGATCCGACCCCGAGCCGAGGCCACGCGTCGCCTCCGCCCCGATGTGCAGCGTCTGGTCGGCCGCGGACTGCTGCAGGGACTGCAGGTCCGTGTTGAGCGCGAGGAAGTCCACGCCCGCGACCTCGGCCTCGACCATCCGGTTGACGGCGTTGACGCCGGCGCCGCCCACGCCGACGACGCGCAGGACGGGCTGGCCCGACGGGTCGGCCTGGCCGTAGGCGCCGGGCTCGGACGAGCGGGCGTAGGGGTCGTCGGCGGTCGGCTGGGACACGGGCGGGCTCATGACGTCGTCGGGAAGCTCGGAGGAGAAGGCCGAGCGCAGGCGCTCCTGCGGGGTGGGCGAGCGGCGCTCGGGCTCACGGGGCGCCTCGGCCCGCGGGGCCGGAGCGGCGGCCTCGTCCTCGGCCGTCTTGCGGAACAGCTGGGACAGCGGCCCCTCGCGCATGCTGGCGCGCTCATGCTTGGCCATTGGACAGCACCTCCCTTGCGAGCTTGCGGTAGGAGTCCGCCGCCACCCCGTTGGGCTCGTACTTGAGCACCGACATGCCCTTCACGGGAGCTTCGGCGAAGCGGACCGTCTTGCGGATGCGCGAGGCGAAGACCCGGTCACCGAAGTTCTCCTCGAGGATCTCGATCGCCTCCTTGGCGTGGATCGTCCGCGAGTCGACCAGGGTGGGCAGGATGCCCTCGATGTCGACGTTGGGATTGAGGTTCTCGCGGATCATCGAGAGGGTGTTCGTGAGCTGGATCAGCCCCCGCATCGACAGATACTCGCACTGCACGGGGACGATCACCTTGTCGGCGGCCGTCAGGGCGTTGATGGTGAGCAGGCCGAGGGAGGGCGGCGTGTCGATGCAGACGAAGTCGTAGTCGTCGTGGATCGCCCGCAGCGCCTTCTCCAGCGAGCGCTCGCGGCCGATCTTCGTCGACATCATCATCTCCGCGCCCGCGAGGTCGATCGACGCGCAGGCGACGTCGATCTCGCGGCGGCGGATGACCTCGGCGATCGGCAGGTCGTGGACGAGCACGTCGTACATCGAGCGCTCGAGCGTGTCGGGGTCGATGCCCTGGGACATCGTGAGATTGCCCTGCGGGTCCATGTCGACGCACAGCACGCGGTGCCCCTCCTCGGCGAAGGCCGCCGCCAGGTTGAGCGTCGTGGTCGTCTTCGCGACGCCGCCCTTCTGGTTGGCGAACGCGATCACCTTGGCCTTGCTCAAGGCGTGCTCCGATCGGGAGGGTTCCAAGCCATCGTGGGATGCCCTTTCGGCACGCCTGCGCCCGTTCCTCCGTCAGCCGCCTCGACGCCCACCGCTCCGAAAGCCGGTGCGACGGGTTATGTCCGTCGATCGCTTATCGGGTCGATCTTGCCGCCGGTTTCCGGCAAGGCGTTCGTTACGTGTCCAGGAGCAAGGCGGCGCGCGATGCGGCGCCGTTATTCAACAGGAGGCAGAATGTTTCGAAGGATGACGCTGGCCCTTGCGGTCGGCGCTGCGACGCTCGGCGTGACCGCCGGGCAGGCGTCCGCCGCGGACGTCGGCGTGACCACGGCCAAGCGCCTGGTCTTCACCGCCAACGCGGGTGAGGCCAACGCCGTGACGATGACGCCCGCCGGCGACGGCGTGACGATCAACGACACCGGGGCGGCGCTGTCGAACACCACGTACGCCGGGACGTGCACCCTCGGCCCGGACTCCTTCACCGCGACCTGTCCGGGGGTCCTCTCGGTCTCCGTGCGCCTCGGCGACATGAGCGACGCGCTCGACATGAGCGCCCTCGCCCAGGCGGGCGTCGTCCTCGCGGGTGACGGCAACGACCTCGTGGCGGGCGGGACGGGCAACGACCGCATCGTCGGCGAGGGCGGCCGCGACACGATCACCGCCAACGGCGGCAACGACCTCATCAAGGTCAGGGGCGGGGCCATCGACTCCGTCAACTGCGGCGACGGCGCCGACACGGTCGACGCCGACGCGGCGGACTACCTCGACGCGTCCTGCGAGACGACCCCGACGTCCGGTGGAGGCTCCGGCGGCGGCTCGGGCCCCGGGCCGGCCCAGGGAGAGGCCCCCCTGCCGCCCCGCAACGGCTCGGGCCCCAAGCCCATCCTCCTGCCCTCGGCCCCGGGCACCCCGAGCCCCGTCGCCATCCCCTCGGGCAAGTGCCCGACGCTGTTCAAGGGCACGGGCGGCGCGGATCGCATCGACGGCACGGGTAAGGGCGACCGGATGTTCGGCTTCGGCGGCCGCGACATCCTCAACGGCCTCGGCGGCAACGACTGCCTCTACGGCGGCAAGGGCAGCGACCAGCTGTACGCCGGCCGTGGCAGTGACGTGATCCGGGCGGGCAAGGACGCAGACCGCGTCTACGCCGGCACGGGCTCCGACAAGGTCTACGGCGAGAAGGGCAACGACCGCCTATACGGCCAGAACGGCAACGACCGCCTCAACGGCGGCAAGGGCCGCGACCGCATCTACGGCGGCCGGGGCAACGACCGGATCGACGCCCGTGACGGCCAGCGCGACGTCGTGCGCTGCGGCTCGGGTCGCGACACGGCCAAGGTCGACCGCAAGGACCGCGTCAGCGGCTGCGAGAAGGTCAGGCGCCGCGGCTAGGACGACGGACGGGGCAGCCGGGCCGGTGCTCGTCACCGGCCCGGCCGCTGATCCGCTTCGGCGTTCTTCGCGTTAGTGGTAGATCAATGGGCCGGTTGCCGCCAACCTTCCTCCTCCCCGTCGCGATCGCGCTGACGGTCGTCGGTGTGGGCGCGCCCGCCGCCTCGGCGGCGACCGACCCCACGCTGACGCGCTACCCCTACCTGACGGACAGCGTCCAGGACTCGATCACGGTCAGCTGGGCGACGACCCGGGGGGCCGGCGCGGGCACGGTGCGGTGGGGACCGCAGGGGAACTGCGCGCTGAACACGACGACGGCGACGCACAAGAAGGCGATCACGGTCAACAGCGTCCCGGAGTACCAGTGGCAGGCGGAGATTCCGGTCGACCCGGATACGCGCTACTGCTATCGGCCCCAGCTCGGGAGCATCGACCTGTTGGGCAGCGATCAATCGCCGGCCTTCACCTCGCAGGTGGCTGCGGGGTCCTCGGCGCCCTTCTCCTTCGCGGTCTTCGGCGACTGGGGGCAGGCGTACGCGAACTCCGCGAACCCCGACCAGGCCAACGTGCTGGCGCGGATGTCCGAGAGCGGCGCGCGCTTTGCCGTGATGACCGGCGACACCGCCTACCAGAGCGGCAGCCAGACCGCCTACGGCGATCTCCAGCAGAAGGGCACGGACATCAGCTCGGTCTTCGCGCCCGACTTCTGGACGGTTCCGGGCCGATCGCTGCCGGTGTTCAACGTCACCGGCAACCACGGGTTCACCAACGGCGTCAACCAGGTCGACAACTGGCCGGAGGGCAACGCGACGAGCAGCAGTGGCGGCAAGTACGCGATGGAGCCCTACGGGTCGTACAACGGTTCTACGCCGACGACGTACCCGAGCTTCTGGTACGCGTTCGACGCCGGCAAGGCCCGCTTCTACGTGCTCACCACGGCCTGGGCCGACCAGAATCCGAAAGGCGCTGACCCCTACGTTGCCGACGCGGCGGCGCACTGGACGCCGAGCAGCGCGGAGTACCAATGGCTCAAGCAGGATCTGGCCAGCCATCCGCGGTCGCTGAAGTTCGCCTTCTGGCACTACCCGATCTTCGCGGACTCCTCGGGGCAGGGCTCGGACACCTACCTGCAGGGCGGGTCGGGGACGCTGCAGGGGCTGCTCAACCAGAACAACGTCAACCTGGCCTTCAACGGGCACGCGCACGGCTATCAGCGCAACAAGCCCGATCCGGCCGGCCTCGTCACCTACGTCAACGGCAACGGCGGCGCCGATCTCGGCAAGGTCAGCGGCTGCACCGACATGGACCTCTACGCGATCGGCCGAGGCGGCTCGCACTGCGGCGCCGGACCGGCCGGACTCGGCGATGACCACGTGTTCGGCTTCTCCAAGGTGACCGTCGACGGCCAGCGGGTGACCGTCACCCCGACCGATGAGCTGGGCCGCACCTACGACGTGCAGACCTACACCTTCCCCAGCAGCGAGACGGACAAGACCAAGCCGAGCGTCCCGGCCGACCTCGCCGCCGGCGCCCCGGCCGCCAACCGCGTCGACCTCTCCTGGTCGGCCAGCACCGACAACGTCGGCGTCACCGGGTACCGGATCTACCGCGACGGCACCATGCTGAGCACCCTCACCGGTCCGGGGACCACCTACACCGACGCCACGGTCACGTCCGACACGGCCTATCGCTACCAGGTCACCGCGCTCGACGCGGCCGGCAACGAGTCCGCCAAGCAGTCCCCGGGGACGACCGTTCAAACCCCCGGCCTCCCCGACACCCAGCCACCGACCGCCCCCGGCGGCCTGCGCGCGACGGCCGACACGGGCAGCCAGGTGGACCTCAGCTGGACGGCGAGCGCGGACAACGTCGGCGTGACCGGCTACCGGATCACCCGCAACGGCGTGCGCCTGCCCGACGCCCCGGCCGGCGCCACCTCCTACGGCGATCAGGAGGCGGAGCTCGGCGTGCCTGCCACGTACACGGTGCGAGCCTTCGACGCGGCGGGCAATCTGTCCGCCGCCAGCGTCGCGACCGTGACTCCTGGCAGCGGGACCGCCGTCGTGCCGGCGGCTCCCGGGCGCGCAGTGCCACCCGCAGCGGCGCCGCCCGCCGGCCAGGCCGTCGCGGGCTCCTCCTCGTCCTCGCCGGACGGCCCGGCGCGGCCCCGCGCCTGCGCCCGCAGCCGCAGGGGGACCAGGCGCGCCAACCACCTCAACGGCTCGTCCAAGGGCGACAAGCTGCGCGGCCTGCGCGGCAACGACGTCCTCGAGGGCCGCGGCGGCGACGACTGCCTCTACGGCAACCAGGGCCGCGACCGCCTCTACGGCGGCTCCGGCCGCGACCGCCTCTACGGCGGCGACGGCAACGACGTGCTCTCCGGCGGCACCAACGACGACACCCTCACCGGCGGCGGCGGCCACAACGTCTACCGCGCCGGCCGCGGCAACGACCGCATCCACGCCCGCAACCACCACCGCGACACCATCGACTGCGGCCCCGGCCGCGACCGCGTCACCGCCGACCACCAAGACCGCCTGCGCCACTGCGAGCGGGTGCGGCGGGCGCGAGCTACCGCAGGCAAATAGGCACCAGGCGCGCAACCGCCGGCAGGTCGCGTGCTCGCCGCCTGTCACCTGTGACGCTCCGTCCCCCCGCCGGTCGCGCGAGAGGCGGACACGTGCCGCGAAGCGGCCGCCGCGCCGCCTCTTGCCGCTCACCGCTCGGGCCAGGAGGTGGTCGGGACGGAGACATCCCGGCGTCCGAGTGGTCCCCCGCCCCGTTGCACCACGTTATGGTCAACAGGAACGTGGCCTGCGCTGAGCCCCTCTCCCGAGCCCGACGCCGGCGAGCGCTGTGCCTGGCCTTCGCCGCCATCCTCGCCTGCGCGCTCGGCGCGGCCGACGCCGGCGCGTACAGCCCGAACCTCACCCGCTACCCGTACCTCACGGACTCCGTGCAGACCTCCGTGACGCTCAACTGGGCCACGGACCAGTCCGTCACCACGGGCAAGGTCGTCTACGGGCCCGCGCCCGGGTGCGCCGGCTCGCCGACGAAGTCGGCGTCCAAGACGGGCATCACGGTCAACGGCGTGGCCGAGTATCAGTGGAAGGCCGTCCTGCCGGTCGCGCCGGACACGACGTACTGCTACCGCGTCCTCTCCGGCGCGACCGACCTCCTCGCCCCGGACGCGTCCCCCCGGTTCACCTCGCAGGTCCGGGCCGGCTCGACGGCGCCGTTCACCTTCGCGGTGTTCGGCGACTGGGGCCAGGCCTACGACGGCTCCGCCAACCCGGACCAGGCCAACGTGCTCGCCCGGATGGCCGGCAGCGGCGCCCGCGTCGCGGTGATGACCGGCGACACGGCCTATCCCAACGGCTCCCAGACGAACTACGGCGATCTGCGCCAGACCGGCGCCGACATCAGCTCGGTGTTCGCCCCGAACTTCTGGACCCTCCCGGGCCGGTCGCTGCCGGTCTTCAACGTCACGGGCAACCACGGCTACAACGCCGGCTCGACTCAGACCTCGATCTGGCCGGAGGGCAACGCGGCGGCCAGCTCGGGCGGCAGCTACAAGACCGAGCGCTACCCGTCCGTCGGCGGCTCGCGCTCGGACTACCCGTACCCGAGCTTCTGGTACGCCTTCGACGCCGGGGCGGCCCGCTTCTACGTCCTCAACGGCGCGTGGAGCGACACGAACGGCTCCCTCGGCCCGTACCACACGGACGCCATCCAGCACTTCGACCCCAGCAGCGCCCAGTACCGCTGGCTGGCCAACGACCTGGCCACCCACCCGCGCGCGCTGAAGTTCGCCTTCTGGCACTACCCGCTCTACGCCGACACGTACAACGCCGGCTCGGACACCTACCTGCAGGGCGGCGCGGGCACCCTGCAGGGGCTGCTCAACGCCAACCGGGTCAACCTCGCCTTCAACGGGCACGCCCACGGCTACGAGCGCAACGCCTACGACGGCGGCGGCATGGCCTCCTACGTGTTCGGCAACGGCGGCGCCGACCTCGGGCCGGTCGGGCCGTGCAGCAGCTTCGACCGCTACGCCATCGGGGCCCACGGCAGCGCGTGCGGCGGGGCCCGCGGCGGCCAGCCCGACAGCTGGGTGTTCGGCTTCGCGAAGGTCACCGTCTCGGGTCAGCAGGTCAGGGTGGAGCCCACCGACTCGCTCGGCCAGACCTACGACATCCAGACCTACACGTTCCCCGACGGCCGCGACCCGAACTCCGGCCTCCCGGGGCCGCCCGTGCCGAGCCTGGGCACCCAGCCCGTGTCCGGGGGGGCGGCGCCGGCCGGCGTCGCGGCGCCGCCCGTCGCCGCCGGGACTCCGGAGAAGAGCAAGGCCTGCGCCATCCGGCGCACCGGCACCAAGGGCGCCAACCGCCTGCGCGGCACGTCGAAGGGCGACCGCCTGCGCGGTCTCGGCGGCGACGACAACATCAAGGGCTTCGGCGGCGACGACTGCCTGTACGGCAACCAGGGCCGCGACGACCTGACGGGCGGCACGGGCAAGGACAAGCTCTACGGCGGGGACGGGGTCGACGTGCTCTACGGCGACTCCGGGCGCGACCGGTTGTCCGGCGGCGCCGGCCGCGACCTGCTGTCGGGCGGGACCGGCGACGACGTGCTCAAGGGCGGCGGCGGGCGCAACACCTATCGCGCCGGCCGCGGCAACGACCGCATCTACGCGCGCAACGGCGTGCGCGACCGGATCGACTGCGGCAAGGGCCGCGACCGCGTGCGCGCGGACCGCAAGGATCGCGTGCGCCGCTGCGAGCGGGTCAGCCGCGCCCGCTACCGCAGGCCCAAGCGCTGACGCCGGCCGGACCGTCGCCGCCGTAGCCTCTCCGGCGATGCCGACCGTCGACGAGCTCCTCGAGGGCAAGCGCATCGCCATCTGCGGTGGTCCCGGGGGCGTCGGCAAGACGACGTGCGCGGCCGCCGTGGCGGCCGGGATGGCGCAGCGCGGCCTGACGGTGGCGGTCGTGACCATCGACCCGGCCCGCCGGCTCGCCGACGCCCTGGGGCTCGAGCAGCTCGGCAACGAGCCCCGCCGGGTCGACCCGGCGCTGTTCGCGCCGCACGGCATGGAGCTGGAGGGGGAGCTCTGGGCCCTGATGCTCGACTCCAAGCGGACCTTCGACGGCCTGATCGAGGCGCTCGCGCCCGACGAGCAGGCCCGCGAGGACGTCCTGTCGAACCGGATCTACCAGCAGATCTCGGGTGCCGTGGCCGGCTCGCAGGAGTTCACCGCGATCGCCAAGCTCTACGAGCTCGACCAGGAGGATCGCTTCGACCTCATCGTGCTCGACACGCCGCCGACGCGCAACGCGCTGGACTTCCTCGACGCGCCGGACCGGCTGACGGGGTTCCTCCAGGGCCGCGCGATCCGGATGTTCCTGCGGCCGGCCGGCTTCGGCTCCCGCATGCTCGGCGCCGGCACGGGCGTCGTCTTCGGCGTGCTGCGGCGCGTGACGGGCGTCGACCTGCTCGACGACCTCTCGACCTTCTTCCGCTCCATGGGCGGGATGGTCGACGGCATCGCCCAACGCGGCCGCCGCGTCAAGGCGCTGCTCTCGGATCCCGCCACGGCCTTCCTGCTCGTCACCTCGCTCGAGCGCGAGCCGGTCGAGGAGACGGTGTTCTTCCGCCGCCGGCTCGCCGACCAACAGCTGCCCTTCGGGGGCCTGATCGTCAACCGGGTGCGCTCCGCGGTGCCGGGTGGCGGCGCCGGCGTGGAGGCCGCACTGGAGGCGAAGCTCGGTCCCGACCTCGCCGGCCGCGTGGCCGCCAGCGCCCACGACGCCGCGACGCTCGCCGACGCGGACGCGCTCGGCCTCCGGCACCTGCGCGCCGAGCTCGGCGACCCGCCCGTCGTCGTCGTCGGGCAGCTGCCGGGCGACGTGCATGACGTGGAGGGGCTCGCGCACGTCTGCGCGAGCCTGTTCGGGACGGCCGACCCCGCCGCGCTCCCCGCGACGGGCTGACCCGAGCCGCGGCGCCGTCCTCCCAGGCCGGCCGGCGCCGCGGTGGGTCCGGGGCGCCGGCTCAGCCCGAGGCGGGCTCGGCCTCGGACGGGCTGTCGGCGGCGATCAGGCAGTCGGCGAGCCGGCGCAGGTCGGGATCGAGGTGGCCGCACAGCACGTCGCGCAGGGCCGCGCGCAGGCAGCCGCCGAGGTCGCCGATCAGCGCCTCGACCTCCGGCTCCGGGCGCACGAGGCCGGCGACCGCGGCACGCTCGAGCGCGATGGCGCGCTGCAGGCGCGCCTCGAGCTCCGGGCGCTGCTCGGCGTGGGCGCAGATCGCGGCGAGCCGCTGGGGCAGTCCCGCGGGGCCGACCTCGGCCGGCTCGCCGAGCAGCGCCCGGCCGCAGAGCAGCCAGTCCGTGAGCGCCTCGAGGGCCGTCGGGCGCTCGCAGCCGAGCTCGAAGCGCCGCAGCGCCCAGGCGAGCTCCCCACCGCGCGGGATGCGGCGGTCCACGAGCGCGCAGAACGCGCGCAGCTGGTCCTCCTCCTCCGCCTCGAGCCGGCAGGCCTCGAGCGCGCGTCGGATGCCCGCGGCGAGCGGGACGTGCAGCCAGGGCCCGGTGCCCGTCCGCGCCCAGGCGCCCGGCCCGACGGCGGGCTCGCCCTCGTCCCACAGGCGCAGCGCGGTCTGCAGGCGGCGCAGGCGCAGGCCGGCCTGCTCGAGCACGGGCGCAGCCTCGGTGGCCTCCTCCAGCCGGACGGCGGCAACGGTGGCCCAGCCGTCCAGGCGCAGCTCGTCCGGCGCGTCGCGGAGTGTCCCGGCCCGCACGAGCGCCAGGCCGTCGCCGAGCTCGACCCGCTCCGAATCGATGAGCAGGCCGTCGACCGGGGCGAGCACCTGGGTGAGCGTCACGTCGGCGTAGACCGCGCGCTCGAGCTCGCGGAAGGCGGCCTCGAAGCGCTCCCGCTCGAAGAGGAAGTCCGTCGCATCGGCCCAGACGGCGATCAGGAAGGCCTGGATGGCGGCGTCGCCGCGCTCGCGCGGGTCGGTGGGGACGGCGCGGACGCCGCGCCGGGCGAGGTAGTCCTCGAGGCCGCCGAGTCCCTCGAGGCCGCGCCGGGCGGCGCTGTGGCTCGGGAGCTTGACGAGCTCGGACCGGTGGTCGGCGATGAAGCCGCCGGTCAGCGGCCGGTAGCAGTACAGCGGCGCCGTGCTGCGGGTGGGCGGGGTCGAGTGGAGCTCGAAGGGGACCTCGGCCCCGCCGGACACCTCGGCCGCGAGCTGCCAGGCGGCCTCCTCGACGAACGCGGCGAGGGCGTCGTGCAGTGCGCGGTTGTGCATGGGCGCCCCTTACGCCGGGCGCCCGCGCGGTCCTCTACGGCGGTGACAGGCTTGCAGGGGCGGTTTCGCCCAGCGGTCCTCGCACGTTCGGATCTCCGGGCGCCGTTACAGCGTGACGAGCTCGCGGGCTTCCACGCACGAGCCCGTGGCGCCGAGCCAGTCCGCGCCGTACTCGCGCATCGCCTCGACGATCGGGACGAGCGCGCGGCCCTTCTCCGTGAGCCCGTACTCGACCCGCGGCGGGACCTCGGGGAAGGTCCGGCGGTCGAGGATGCCCTCCTCCTCCAGCGCCCGCAGGCGCAGAGAGAGGGTCCGGGGGCTGATGCCGTCGAGGGAGCGCTCGAGCTCGCAGAAACGCGCGTGACCTTCCGCGAGATCGCGGATGATCAGCAGCGTCCACTTGCCGCAGACGACCTCGGCGGTCCGGCAGACGGGGCAATCGGCGTTCGGCACGACCCGGAGTCTACTTCATTTGGTGAAGCGTACTTCCGTGTGCGCCTCGCGCGCGCCGCGCAGGAACACCACCTCGACCCGCTCCGGATCGCCCTGCAAGGCGTCCAGCAGATCGTCCACGGCGTGCAGCGGCTCGCCGGCGGCGACGACGAGCAGATCGCCGGGCTCGATCCCCGCCCGCGCGGCCGGGCTCCCGTCCGCGACCGCGCGCACGAGCAGGCCGGGATGCTCGGCCAGCCCGGCGGCGGCGCGCAGCCTCCGGCCCGCGGCCGGGGAGGCGAGGGCGACGCCGAGCCGCGGGCGCTCGCTCGCGGCGCGACCGGCGGCGAGCGCGTCGACCGCGGCGCGCAGCGCGGCGTCGGCCGGGACGGCGAGGATCAGGCCGCCCTCAAGGCGGACGGCGTTGAGGCCGAGCAGCCGGCCCTCGGCGTCGACCAACGGGCCCCCCGCCGAGCCGCGGGGCAGCGGGGCGGTGTGCTCGAGCGAGCCGGCCACCCGACGCCCCCGTGGGCCCCGGAAGGTGCGCCCGGCGGCGGAGACGAGGCCGAGCGTCGCCCGCAGGCCGCGGCCGCCCGGATCGGCGAGAGCGACGACGGGCGTCCCGATCCCGGCCGCCTCGGCCCGCTCGGGCTCCCACGCCACCACGGGGGCGCCGCCGGTGTCGGCGGCCACGAGGGCCACGTCGAGGTCGGTGTCGACGCCCGTGACGCGCCCGTGGACGGCCGGCGCGCCGCCGACGGAGACCGCGACCTCGGGACCGCGGAGGACGTGGGCGCTGGTGAGCACGACGCCGTCGGCGACCACGACGCCGGAGCCGTGACCCCACCCGCGGCCGAGGCCGGCGACGGCCGGGCCCACGCGCGCGGCGACGGCGCGAACGGCCGCGCCGTAGGTCTCGAGCGGTGTCGCTTGCGACATGCAAGTCGCTACGCTAGCCCATGTGCACACGCCAGCCGCCTCTCCCCTGGCCGACGCCCTGGACCGGGTCGGCGATCGCTGGACGCTGCTCACCGTCGCGGCGCTGCTCGACGGGCCCAAGCGCTTCAACGAGCTGCAGGAGTCGCTCGGCGCGATCGCCCCGAACATCCTCTCCGCGCGGCTCAAGGCGCTCGGCGAGTACGCGCTCGTCGTGCAGCGCCCGTACTCGCAGCGGCCACCGCGCTTCGTCTACGAGCTCACGGAGGCGGGCCGCGAGCTCGCCGGCGCGCTGCGGCTGCTCGCGGACTGGGGGGCGCGCGAGGGCGAGGGCGAGCCGCTGCGCCACGACGGCTGCGGCACGACGCTGCGCGCCGTCTGGTGGTGCGAGACGTGCGAGGAGCCCGTCGCCGCCGGCGCCGAGGAGCCGCTGGACTACGTCTAGCTACCCGTCGACCTGCGTACGGGGGGCGGCGGGGGCTAGAAGCCCGGCGGGGCGGAAGACACCGCCGGCACCGGGGGCGCGGCGGCGCTCGGCGGGTCGAAGCGCAGCCTGGGCACGCCGTCGTCCGGAGCCCGCTCGGCCGGCGCCGCAGCCGCGAGGTGGCGCAGACCCGCGTCGGCCTGGACCAGGAGCTTGAAGTCGTGCGGGGAGGTCGCCGTGGCCATCGCCTGCTCGTAGGTGATGCGGCCGGCCTTGACGTGCTCGAGCAGGTGCTGGTCGAAGGTCTGCATGCCGTAGTACCCGCCCTCGGCGATGACCTCGGGCAGCTGGCCGGTCATCGTCGGGTCGAGGATGAAGTCGTGCACCCGGCCGGTCATGGTGAGGATCTCGCAGGTCGCCACGCGGCCGCTGCCGTCCGCGGTTCGCACGAGCCGCTGGGAGATGATCCCCTTCAGCGTGCCGGCGATCATCGCCCGCGCCTGCGCGTGCTGGTGCGGGGGGAAGAAGTCGATGATGCGGTTGATCGCCTCCGTGGCGTCGACCGTGTGCAGCGTGGAGAGGACGAGGTGGCCCGTCTCGGCCGCCGACAGGGCGGTCTGCACCGTCTCCTCGTCGCGCATCTCGCCGACGAGGATGACGTCGGGATCCTGACGCAGGACGCGGCGCAGCGCCAGCTTGAACGATCCGGTGTCCTGGCCGACCTCGCGCTGGTTGACGATCGAGCGCCGGTCGGGATGGAGGAACTCGATCGGGTCCTCGATGGTGACGATGTGCTTGTCCATCGTCCGGTTCATGTGGTCGATCATCGCGGCGAGCGTCGTCGACTTGCCCGAGCCGGTGGTGCCCGTGAGCAGGATGATCCCGCGCTCCTCCTCCGCCAGCCGAGTGATCACCGCGGGCAGCAGGAGATCGTCGACGGACTGGATGTCGACGGGGATGGCCCGCATGACGAGCGAGACGTAGCCGCGCTGGCGGAAGGCGCTGACGCGGAAGCGCGCGCGGCCCTCGAGCTCGTAGGAGAAGTCGATCTCGCCGGAGGCCTGGAACTCGGCGACCTTCTGCGCGTCGCCGAGGATCCCGCCCGCGATGCGCTCCGTGTCCTGGGCGGTGAGCGCCGGCTCGCCCGGGATCGGCCGCATGCGCCCGTGGACGCGGACCATGGGGGGCGCGGGCACCTTGAGGTGCAGGTCCGATCCCTCGCTGGCGAGCAGGTGGCGGAGCGCGTCGTCGACCTCGAGCATCCCGCGGGTGATCGGCGCGTCCACGCCCGGCTTGAGGGGCGGCGTCGCTCCACGCGTGGGAGCTCGGACCCCCGTCACGCGCGTGGATCGACACCGTCACGCGCGTGGATCGACACGCTCACGCGCGTGGATCGACACGGTCACGCGAGTGGATCGACACGGTCAGGCGTTGAGCCCTCACACCCGGCGGCGAGACGATGCGCGGGTGCACGCGGACAGTCCATCCCAGCCACCACGTCCGCCCAGCGCGGGCGTGGTCGCTCCGGCGGGCCGCATGGGTCTCCCCAAACGACCACGCCTGGCGAATCGTGACGTGGCGGGTGCCGCGGACCGCCGTCTCGCCGTCGTGGCGGCCGGCAGCCGCGGCGTCGTGGACCTGTCCGACCTCGTCGCGGCCGGCCTGACGCGCCGCATGGTCAGCCGGCGCGTGCGCGCGGGACGGTTGCATCGCATCCACCCCGGCGTCTACGCCGTCGGACACGACGGGATCGACGACGCGGCGCGCTGCGTCGCGGCGGTCAAGGCATGTCCGGGTGGCGTCCTCAGCGACCGCAGCGCGATGGCGCTGTGGGATCTCGGTCCGTGGCCGGCGAGCGTCGAACTGCGCGCGACGTCACGGCGAAGGCTCGCAGGCGTCCGGGTGCGCCGCGTGCGGACGCAGCCACCTGCGCTCCTGCGGCAGGGCCTGCCGACGTCGTCCGTGCCACAGCTGCTGCTCGACCTCGCCGAGACCGCGGACGAGTGGACGGTGACGAGGACGTTCAACGAGGCCCTCTACCGCCGTCGAACCTCGCTCGCCGCGGTGCAGGCCTGGTCGACGCGTCGCCCGGGCGCCACGGGCTCGCCCTTCTCGCCCGGCTGCTGCCGCTCGCCGACGCCGCCCACTCGCCGCTGGAGGACGACTTCCTCTCGCTGCTCCTCGCCGCCCGGCTGGCGCGCCCACTGACCAATCGCCGGGTGTGCGGGCACCGGGTCGACTTCTGCTGGTTTGAGCACCGGCTCGTCGTCGAGACGGACGGCTGGGCCGCGCACTCGACGCCGCTGCGCTTCGAGGCCGACCGCCGGCGCGACGCCGATCTGCTCGCGGGCGGGATCCGCGTGATGCGGGTGACCCGACGGCAGCTGCTCGACGAGTCCCACGCGGTCATCGCGCGGCTCGGAGCGATCCTGCTCGCCGGTTCGCCCGCCTGACCACGCCGTCGTCACCGATGCGTGGAGGCGCTCAAGAACCGTTCCGGTCCGTGAGCCGGAGCACCCCTGTGTCCAGCGCACGTGGTCCGACCGGCGAACCCACCGTGTCGCTCGCGAGCAACGACGTGCCGTGGCGCTGCGCGCTCGCGATCAACGACGTGCCGCAGCGCTTCGCGCTCGCGAGCAACGACGTGCCGTGGCGCTTCGCGCTAGGCGACGTCGCGGAGCTTCTGGGCCTCCGCGAGGGACTGCAGCTTCTTGAGCGACTGGTTCTCGATCTGGCGGATGCGCTCGCGCGTGACGTTGAACGTCCGGCCGACCTCGTCGAGCGTGCGCGGGTGCTCGCCGCCGAGGCCGTAGCGCAGCTCGAGCACGCGGCGCTCGCGGTAGGAGAGGTTCTCCAGCGCCTCGCGCAGCGCCTCCTTGGTGAGGATCTCCGCGGCCCGCTCGTACGGGGACTCCGCCCGCTCGTCGGCGATGAACTGGCCGAACTCGGACTCCTCCTCGTCGCCGACCGGCTTCTCGAGCGACACGGGCGCCTGGGCCGAGCGCTTGATCGAGTCGACCTCGTCGGGCTCGATGCCGGTGACGTCGGCGATCTCCTCCGGCGTCGGCTCACGGCCGAGCTCCGTGACGAGCTTGCGCTCCGCGCGGCCGATCTTGTTGAGCTTCTCGACGACATGGACCGGAATGCGGATGGTGCGCGCCTTGTCGGCGAGCGCGCGGGCGATCGCCTGGCGGATCCACCAGGTCGCGTACGTGGAGAACTTGAAGCCCTTGCGGTAGTCGAACTTCTCCGCCGCGCGCACGAGACCGAGCGTCCCCTCCTGGATGAGGTCGAGGAAGGGCAGACCCTGGTTGCGGTAGTTCTTGGCGATGGAGACGACGAGCCGCAGGTTGGACTCGACCATCTTCTGCTTCGCGTCGAGGTCGCCGCGCTCGATCCGGCGCGCGAGGTCGACCTCCTCCTGCGCGGTGAGCAGGCGGACCTTGCCGATGTCCTTGAGGAACAGCTGCAGGCTGTCCGTCGTCATGTCGGGGCGCAGGTCGATGCCCGTCGCCTTCTTGCGCCGCGACTTCTTGTCGACCGCGCGCTCCTCCTGCGTGGCCGTGTGCGCCGGGTCGATCTCCTCGACGAGCTCGATCTCGGACTTCTCGAGCAGGCCGTGGAGCTCCTCGACGTCGGACTCGTCCATGTCGAGCTCGCCGACCGCCTTGGCGACCTCGGCGAAGGTGAGCACACCCACGGTCTGGCCCCTGAGGACCAGGCCCTTGACCTCTTCGAGTTCCTGCAGCTCAACTACTGACATGCACGTCCCGTTCTGCGAGCCGCCCGCCCTGGGCATCGGGCCGGCGCTGGGTGGTCATCGACGGTGAGTCTAGGCACTTCATCAAGGCTTCCTCAACGGCTCGGAGCGAGACCGTAGCGGGTGCGCGACGCGCCAGCGGCGGTTCGGACACCGGTCCCTAGACTGACGCCCGCGATGGCCCAGGGAGACCGACGCAGCAGACGCCCGAAGGCCGGCGCGGCCGAGCCCGAGCCGGGTGTCCTCGGTGGCCTGTCCGCCACGCGCCCGACCCGCATGGCCCGCCGCGGCGGACGCGACGCGGCGAGCGGCGATCCCGCCCCGAAGCCCAAGGCTGCACCGAAGGCGAAGGCGGCTGCGAAGACGAGGGCGGCGACCTCGCCGAAGGCCAAGGCCAAGGCGACTCCGCGCCGACCCGCGCCCACCCGGCTCGAGCCCGAGGCCAAGCGGCCGCGGCCCGTCCGCGCCGGTCATCCGGGACTGGCCGCCCCGGCCGACAAGCGCGCCGCCGCCGCCAGTCGCGACGCCGAGCAGGCGGGCCTGGCCGGCACCGTCGTGCAGGCGGCCGGCGAGCTGGCCTCGATCGGCGTCACGCTCGGCGGCCAGCTGCTCAAGCGCGTCGGCGAGAAGCTGCCGAAGCCCTGACCCGCTGCAGCTCACGGGCGCGGCCTGCGGCGCCGCGCCTATGCGCTCTCGAGGTAGCCGACCATCCGCTGGGTCAGCTCCTCGAGCGCGCCGATGCTCGACTCGGCGCCCACCGGCCGGGAGGCCAGCAGCTCATCCATCTCGTCTGCGAGCTCCGGCGCCTTGTCGCGCGCCACGGCCGCGCCAGCCTGCGTCGCCTGCCGCACCACGGTGGGGTCGAGCGTCCAGAACGCCTCGAAGCGCCGGTCCAGGTCGTTCTCCGGCGCCACCGCGACGGGCGGCTCCCAGGCCAGCAGGCAGACGGAGAGGCCGGGCGCGTCGATCACGACGGCCCACTCGTGGCCCATGGTCGTCTGACTGTCGATCGGGATCTCCATGGGGCCGGCCTCCGGCGAGGTGGCCTCGGGGAAGTCGGCGAACACCGCCGTGAGGTCGGCCATGTGCCAGAGGCGCTCGTAGCGGTGCTCGACCTGGCGGTAGCTCTTCTCGCGCTGGAAGGCGCCGAGCACGATGGGCGCCGCGGCGCTGGCGAGCGCCTGGTCCTCGATCGCGCGAGACAGGCCGATGAGCGTCTCCTTGCGCAGCCGGCGCGTGCGACCCGCGTGCGGGACGGCGCCGAAGATGGACGGTCGGTCGGTGCCCTGACGGGCAGCCCGGGCCCGCCGCAGGGCGGCCCCTACCGAGATGCCGTCGCGACGCAGGGCGACGACCCGGCGCAGGACCTCGACGTCCTCCGGGCCGTAGACGCGGTAGCCGGCCGGGGTCCGCTCCGGCTCGGGAAAGCCGTAGCGCTGCTCCCACATGCGGATCGTCCCCGCCGCGAGGCCGGTCTGCTCCGCAACCTCTCGGATCGCGAGTCCCCTCATCGTCTGAGTCACATACGGAGCTTCGACACCCGGGGATCGTCCGTCAACCGCGCTGGCCCGTACTCGGCGCGATGACACGTGTCGCCGATCCCATCCTGCTCACCGGGGCGTCCGGCTACGTCGGCCGTCACCTCCTCCGCGCCCTCGCCGGGCCCGGGCGCGAGGTCCGCGCCCTCACCCGCCGGCCCACCGGAGCTCAGCTGCCCGCCGGCACCGACGTCCGGCAGGGCGACGTCCTGTCCGGCGACGGCCTCCGGGACGCCCTCGCCGGCTGCCGCACCGCGTACTACCTCGTGCACTCCATGGGGGTGGAAGACTTCGAGGCCCGCGACCGCACCGGGGCGCGCAACTTCGCCCGGGCGGCCAAGGCGGCCGGCGTGGAGCGGGTGATCTACCTCGGCGGCCTCGGCGGCGACGAGGCCCGCTCCGCCCACCTGCGCTCGCGCAACGAGGTCGCCCGCATCCTGGCCGAGGACGGCCCGCCCCTCGTGCACGTGCGCGCGGCGATGGTCATCGGCACCGGCAGCGCGTCGTTCGAGATCATCCGGCACCTCGTCGACCGCCTGCCGGCGATGATCGCCCCGCTGTGGGTGGAGACGAAGACCCAGCCCGTCGCGCTGCAGGACGCCGTGCACGCGCTCGTCGCGGCGGCGGAACTCGACGACGCGCCGGCGGAGATCCAGCTCGGCGGCGCCGACGTCCTGACCTACCGTGAGATGATGCAGCGCTACGCGGCGCTGACCCGTCAGCGCCACCGTCCGCTGTTCAAGGTGCCCTACTTCACCCCTCGCCTCTCCTCCTACTGGGTCGCGCTCGTCACCCCCGTCTCCCTGGGCATGATCAAGCCGCTGGTGGAGGGTCTCGGGGCGGAGATGCTCGTGCTCGAGCCGCCCCCGGCCGGCGTCAACGACGCGCCGCTCGGCTTCGACGACGCGGTCCGGGCGGCGATGTGACGCACACGCTCCGGCAGCGGATCGCCAACGCGACGATCGCCGACCCCGAGCACCACACGACCATGGACCCGAACGGGGCGGCTCGCTCCGTCCAGGCGGCCAACGTCGACCTGCCGCAGGCCGAGCTGGACTCCATCTGGACGGCGTCCCATCTCGAGCGCCTCGCCCGCACGTACTGGTGGTACCTGTCGCGCATCTCGCTCGGACTCATCCGCGTCCACTACGGCGAGGCCGAGCGCGCGATCGTCATCATCGGCCGGCCCTTCGTCCTGCTGCGCTTCCAGCCGCCCGAGTACGAGCTCACCCCGGACTGTGGGGTGGTGCGCTGGCGGATCCGCGACGGTCTGCTCGTCGCCCGGCCCAACGACGGCTACCTCGAGATCGACGTGCGGCGCGGCGCGACGGACCAGCCGGGTTACGCGCGCGTCCACGTCGAGGTCGAGGTCTCGAACTTCTATCCGCGCCTGGCGCGGCCCTTCCGCTGGTTCTACGTCAACACGCAGTCGCGCATCCACGTGCTCGTCACCCACGGCTTCCTGCGCCGGCTGGCGAACCTCGATCTCGAGGAGTCCGCCATCGGCCGCTTCGCCGAGGCGTCGAACGCCGACGGGCTCGAGGCGCGCCCCGGCGGTCCCGCCGACCCGCGGCCGGAGTCCGAGCTCGCCGCGGAGGACGTCACGGTCGGCGACACCCCGTGGGCGGTCATCGCCGCGCTGGCCGCGGCCTTCGCGCTGTTCGCCGCGGCGCTGGCCTGGTCGCTGCGCGCGAAGGACTGAGTGACGTCGTCCGGCCGTCCGAGCCTGCGAAGTGTGACGTCGTCCGGTCGTCAGAGCCTGCGAGGACGGAGAGGACGAACCCCCCTCCCCCCTCCTACTCGCGCAGCGCCCGCAGCTTGGCTCTGTCGTGGCGCGAGTGCACGCGGCGTACGGTGCCCGAGCGCGAGCGGGTCACCAGCGACTCCGTCGTCGCTCCGCGCGCGCCCTGGTAGCGGACGCCCTGCAGCACGTCGCCGTCCGTGACGCCCGTGGCCGAGAAGAACGCGTTGTCGCCCTTGACGAGATCGTCCTGGGTGAGCACGAGGTCGAGGTCGTAGCCGGCCTCGACCGCCGCCCGGCGCTCGTCGTCGTCGCGCGGCCACAGCCGCCCGACCAGCCCGCCGCCCATGCACTTGACCGCACACGCGGAGATCACGCCCTCCGGCGTGCCGCCGATGCCCCAGAGCAGCTCGACCGGCGCGCGGTGCGACGAGGCCAGCAGCGCCCCGGACACGTCCCCGTCGGCGATCAGCCGCACGCGGGCCCCGGCGGCGCGGATGGCCTCGATGCCGGCCTCGTGGCGGGGGCGGTCGAGCACGATGGCCGTGACGTCGCCGATGTCGATCTCCTTGCGCTCGGCGACCAGCCCGATTGTCTCGCCGAGCGGCCGGTCGAGATCGAGCAGGTCGGCGATCTCCTCGGCGCCGGCCATCTTCTCCATGTACACGCACGGGCCGGGATCGAACATCGTTCCGCGCTCGGAGAGGGCGATCACCGCGAGGGCGCTGGGCATGCCCTTCGCGCACAGCGTCGTGCCCTCGAGCGGATCGACGGCGATGTCGACCTCGGGCTGGGAGCCGTCGCCGACGCGCTCGCCGTTGGCGAGCATCGGGGCCTCGTCCTTCTCCCCCTCGCCGATCACGACGATGCCGTCCATGCCGACGGTGCCGAGCACGGCATGCATGCCGTCGACGGCCGCCTGGTCGGCGCTGAGCTTGTCCCCCCGCCCGATCCAGCCGGAGGCGCCCATGGCGGCCGCCTCCGTGACCCGGACGAGTTCGAGGGCGAGGTTGCGGTCGGGCTTGGACGGGCTCATAGGACTCCCGGTGGCTTGCGGCGGCGCTCGGACTCGGCGGAGCGCATGGCTCCCCCGGCGGCGACCGCGAGGGCGGACAGCATGGCGAGGTACCAGCCGACGGCCAGGCTGATCTGGCTGCGCGGCTCGCCGGGGCGGCTGATGACCCCGACGTAGAAGACGACGGTGACGGCGGCGAGGCCGACCACGGCGGTCAGCTCCCCGCGCGGCCAGGACAGCTCCCGGTCGCGCAGGATGATGTAGAGCAGGATCAGGGGCGCCACGGCGGCGAGCAGGATGACGAAGCGCGCGAGGCCGTTGGCCTGCCAGATCGAGGCGGCGTCGCGGCTGCCGTCGACCACCGCGTTGGGGTTGTCGGCGTTCGGGGAGTAGGCCGGGAGGAACAGCGCCACGGCGAGCAGGACCCCGCCGACGGCGGCGACGACTTCCCCCCGTCCGAGCTTCGCGCGCGACATGCCGTGGCGACCCTACCTACGCTGGGCCCCGCGTGCGCCTCGAGTCCCTCCTGCCGCCCGGCGATCCCGTCGATCCCCTCGAGCGGCTCGCGGGGACCCGTCCGTGGGACCGCGTGACGACCGGCCGCCCCTACGTGCTGGCCAACATGGTGGCGAGCCTCGACGGCCGCGTCGCCCTCGACGGCGGCTCGACCGGGCTGGGGGGCGAGGGCGACAGGGCGATGTTCTTCGCCTTGCGCGGCGTCGTGGACGCGGTGCTCGTGGGCACCGCCACGGTGCGCGCGGAGACCTTCGGCCGGCTCGTCGCGAGCCAGGAGCGGCGCGCCGCTCGCGAGGCGCTCGGGCTCGCCGGCGATCCGTGGCTCGTGCTCCCGACCCGCTCGGGCGACGTGCCGTGGGAGGCGCCGCTGTTCGACGCGCCGGAGCAGCCGGTCGCGGTGGTCTGCCGGCCGGGAGCCGTGAGGGTGCCCGAGGGGGTGCGCGCCCGGGTCGAGGTCGTCGAGGTCGACGAGCCCTCGCCCCTGGCCGCGCTGGCCGCGCTGCAGACGTCCCACGGCGTGCGCGCCGCGCTGTGCGAGGGCGGCCCGACGGTGCTCGGGGCGCTCGTGGCCGAGGGCGGGCTGGACGAGCTGTTCCTCACGCTCGCGCCGGTGCTCGCCGGCGGGGCCACGGACGCCCTGCGGATCGTCGCCGGCCTCGACGTGGACGCGGCGCGGCGCCTGCGGCTCGAGTGGGTCCTGCGCGACGGCGGCGACCTGCTCCTGCGCTACACGACGACGGGGGCGCGATGAGTCTCAGCGTCGCCGTCACGGGTCCCACGGGCGACCTCGGGCGGGCGCTGCTGCGCGCGCTTGACCGCTGCCCGGAGGTCGACGCGGTGCTCGGCATGGCCCGCCGGCCGTTCGACCCGGCCGCCGCGGGCCTGGGCAAGACGCGCTACCGGCAGGGCGACGTGCTCGACCGCCCCGCGCTCGACGCGCTCTTCGGCGAGGCCGACGTCGTCGTCCACCTCGCCTTCCTCATCATGGGCGGCGCGGAGGAGACCCGGCGGATCAACCTCGAGGGCTCGGGCAACGTCTTCGCCGCCGCCGTGGCCGCCGAACGCTGCCGGCGGGTGGTCTACACGTCGTCCGTGGCGGCCTACGGCTTCCACGCCGACAACCCGTCGCCGCTGACCGAGGCGGTGCCGCCCCGCGGCACCGAGAGCCATGACTACTCCGCCCAGAAGGCCGAGCTCGAGGGCGTGCTCGCGGCGACGCTGCGCGACACGGACGTCGACGGCTACGTCTTCCGCCCCTGCATCGTCGCCGGGGCCGACGCGCTCCTGCTCACGGACAGCATCCCCGGCGCGGGCCTGGCCGCCCACGTGCCGGACGCCGTGCGGGAAGCCCTCGGGCGGCTGCCGCTGCTCAGGCCGGTGCTGCCGGACCCCGGCGTGCCCTTCCAGCTCGTCCACGCCGATGACGTCGCGGACGCGCTCGTCGCCGCCATCCTTGGCCGTGGCGAGCCCGGCGTCTACACCCTCGCCGGGGACGGACTCGTGACGGTCTCCGACGTGGCCCACGCGCTCGGCTGGCACGCCGTGCGCGTGCCCGGCGCCGGCGTCCGGGCCACCGCGCGGCTGGTCGAGCGCCTGCCGCTCATGCCGCCGGAGGCGCAGTGGATCGCGGCGTTCACGCACCCCGTGGTCATGGACACCGGCCACGCCCGGCGCGCGCTGGGCTGGCGCCCACGCCACGACGCCGGCGCCGTGCTCGCCGAGACGGTCGCTGCCGCCCGCGACGCCGGCCGGATCTAGTCGGCGGGGCCCGGCGACCAGCCACGCCGGGGGTGGTCGAGGTTAAGGCCCACCCTGGTACCCAACCTCGACCACCTCACGCTGCCCGCCGCGACCCGCGCGTTCCACCATCGCGCCGAGCGATCGCTACTCGCCCGTCACCGCGCCGAGTGTCAGGCCCGTGACGAGCCAGCGGCGCACGATCAGGCCGCAGATGATCATCGGGGCCACGACGATGGTGCCGATCGCCGTCAGCTGCCCCCAGTCGATCGAGGTCTGGGTGACGAGCTGGGACGCGGCGATGGGCAGCGTCTGCGAGTCGGGGCCGGAGAACGTCGAGGCGAAGGCGTAGTCGTTCCAGGAGAACACAAGGCACAGGACCGCGGTCGTCGCCAGGCCGGGCAGGGTGAGCGGCAGGGCGACGTGGCGGAAGGCCTGCCAGCGCGTGGCGCCCTCGGTCATCGCCGCCTCCTCCAGCGACGGCGGCAGCTGGGCGAAGAACGCGTTCATGATCCAGATCGCGAAGGGCAGGTTGAAGGTCAGGTACGCGACGATCAGCCCGAACACGGAACCGAGCAGCCCGGTGAAGCGGAAGATGACGAAGAGCGGGAGGATGACCGCGGCGATCGGCGCCATCCGGGTCGAGATGATCCAGAAGGCGACGTGGTCCTTGCCGCGGAAGCGCGCCCGGGCGAGGCCGTAGCCGGCCATGGAGCCGAGGACGACGGCGATGAGCGTCGAGACCCCCGCGGCGACGATCGAGTTGCGGATGTAGGGCGCGATGTTGTTGCCGCCCGTGAACAGCGCCTTGTAGTGCTCGAACGTCGGCTTGAAGAAGACGGTCATCGAGCCCGAGGTGATGTCGGCGGACGGCTTGAGCGAGGACAGGGCCATCCACAACAGCGGGATGAGCGTCCACAGCAGCACGACGACGAGCAACGCGCCCTTGCCGATCCCGATCCCACGGCGCTCGCGCGCGCCGGCCATGGCACTCACGACGTCACCCCCTGGCCGCGCAGCATCCGCAGGAAGAGGTTGGCCAGCAGGATCGACACGGCGAGCATGGACAGGCCGATGGCCGCCGCGTAGCCGAGGTCGAAGAAGCGGAAGCCCGTCTCGTAGAGGCGGATGGGCACGGTCTTGGTCGCGTCCGCCGGGCCGCCGGCCGTCGTGTTGGTGATGATGTCGAAGTAGCGGATCGCGTCCATGGAGCGGATGAGCAGGGCGACGACGATCACGCCCGTCAGGGACGGGAAGACGATGTGGCGCAGCCGCTGCACGTAGTTGGCCCCGTCGAGCTGCGCGGCCTCCAGCAGCGGGCCCGGCACCGAGGCCAGGCCGGCGAGCACGATCAGCGTGACCAGCGGCGTCCACTGCCAGACGTCCATGAGCGTCACGGAGAGGAAGGCCGCGGTCGGGGAGCCGAGCAGGTCGCCCGAGAAGAGGTGCAGCTGCGTGAGGACGTACGCGTAGAGGCCGTAGGTCGAGTCGGTGAGGAAGCGCCCGAGCAGCCCGACGATCACCGGCGCCATGAACATCGGCATGAGGATCAGCGACAGGCTGAGGTTGCGCAGCACCTTGGTGGCGTGCAGCAGCAGGGCGAAGCCGATGCCGAGCGTCATCTCGAGGCCGACGGTGAGCGCGAAGTACACGATCGAGCGCAGCCAGCTCGCCCCCACCGCGCTGTCGGTGAACAGCCGCGTCCAGTTGTCGAACCCGGCCCAGGTGAGGGTGATCCCCCCGAGCAGGCCGACCCGGGAGAAGCTCATGGCGATGATGTAGAAGAACGGGAACAGCGAGAGCAGCGCGAGCAGCGCCAGCGCCGGCGCGAGCATGGCTCCGTTGAAGCTCAGGCGCGGGCCGCGGCGGGGAGCCCGGGTCTGCTCCGTGCGGCTGCGGACCCGTCCGGCGGCGGCGGTGCTCACGCGAGCTCCTTCTGGTTGGCGATCGCCTCGTCGACACCCTGCTTGGCCTGGCGCATGAACTTCTCCGGGTCGCCGCCGTCGGCCAGCATCTTCGACAGCGCCGTGAAGATCGCGGTGTCGCACGCGTTCCAGGCGGGGATCTTCGGCCGCAGCCCGATGTTGTCGGGCTTCCAGGCCTCCTCGATCGCCCCGTAGGTGAGGATGTTCGGGATCTTCGAGGGCGGCTTGCGCGCCTTGACGACCTCGGGCAGCTGGTAGACCGACGCGCGCGTCGGGGTGCCCCCGCCCACGTCGCTCTTGAGGTTCGTGAGCTGCGTCTTCTTGCTCGTCGCCCACACGACGAACAGCCAGGCGGCCCGCTGGGCGTCCTTGGACGCCGTCGCGTTGACGCCGATGCCGGTGCCGCCGTACATGTCCGAGCGCCGGGCGGGGCCCTTGGGCAGCGGCGCGAAGCCGACCTTGCCCTTCAGGGCGGAGCCCTCGACGGTGGCGGCGTCCTCGTGCCACAGCGGGGCCATGGCGGCCTTGCCGGCGATGAAGCCCTCCGCCGCCCCCGTCCAGTCCCAGCCGAGGCTCGACGGGCTCGCCACGCGCAGCAGCCGCTGGTAGAAGTCGGCCGCCTTGAGCGCCGCGTCCTTGGTGAGCAGGGACTCGCCGGGGTCCGTCGCGCCGAGGGCGCCCACCTTGTCGCCCTTGCCGAAGTAGTCGCCGCCGAAGGACCACAGGACGTTGGAGAAGTCGTTCATCAGCGCGTCGTGCTGCTTGGCCATGTGCAGCGTCCCGTACGGCACGTCCTTCGTCGCGTGCTTGCCGAACCACGTCGCCATCTTCAGGTACTGCTCCCAGGTGGAGTCCATGGACGGCGTCGGGTCGAACCCGAGGTCCTGCTTCATCCGGTCCCCGTACTTCTCGAACAGGTCCTGCCGGTACATCCAGATCATCGTCGGCGCGTCGTAGGGCAGCGCGTAGACGACGTCCGCCTCCTCGAACTTGCCGGCCGCCTCGAGCTGGGTCGGGATGAAGTCGCCCATGTCGTGCGCGGAGGGCAGGTCCTCGTCGTCCTGGAACTGGTTGAGCGGCGCCAGCGCCTTGTGGTACGGCGCGAGGATCTGGTACGGGTCGGCGTAGATCACCTCGTAGTTGCCCAGGCCGGAGGCGAAGTCCAGCGCCACCTTCTGCACGAGCGCGCTGAGCTCGAGCTGCGTGATCTTGACCTTGATGCCGGTGAGCTGCTCGAACTCGGCGAGGTTGGCGCCGATGGCGAGCGTCGGCGCCGTGTTCTCCGAGATGAAGTTCAGCGTCGTGCCGGCGTAGCGGCGCCACGGGTCGCCGCCCGCCTTGGCGACCTTCGCCTTGCCTCCCGACCCGCCGCACGCGCCGAGCGCGCCCGGCAGCGCCAGGGTGGCCGCGCCCGCACCGAACCGGGCCAGCGCCTGGCGGCGGGTGAGTCCTGCCGGTTCCCTCGACCCGAGCATCGACGGAGCGCGTACCCGGAGCCTCGCGGCCTAACCCGGGGTGGTGCGCGCCGTGACATGCTCCCTGCACCGTGAGCACCACGGAGCTCTCAGCCGCCGACCGCGGGTCGCTCCAGGCCGAGCGGGGACCCGTGAACATGGCCGTAGCCGGGCTGCTCGTATTCGAGGGCGGCGACGGGACGTCGGTCGCGGCCGTGCGCCGCCGCCTCGCCGAGCGCCTGCATCTCGTCCCTCGCTACCGGCAGCGGCTCGCCGACCCGGCCTTCGGGATGGCCAACCCGGTGTGGGTCGACGACGACGGCTTCGACCTCGACTGGCACCTGCGCCACGCCCGCCTGCCCGAGCCGACGCGCGACGCGCTCGCCGCCTACGTGGCGCGCGAGATGTCGCGGCGGCTGGACCGGACGCGGCCGCTGTGGGAGCTCCACGTCGTCGAGGGCCTCGACCCCGGCGGGCCCGGCGAGGGCCGCGCCGCGCTGCTGGCCAAGATGCACCATGCGCTCGCGGACGGCCTGGCCGCCGTCGGGATCGGCATGGTCCTGCTGGACCCGACGCCCGAACCGCTGCCCATCGAGCCGCCGGGCGAGGGCTGGACGCCGCAGGGCTTCGACCGCCGTCGTCACCTGCTCGCGACGGTCGCTACCCGGCCCCTGGCCCGTGCCCAGCGCCTCGTGCTCGACGGGACCCTGCGCGCCCTGGACACGTCGGCCCGGCAGGCGGCGACGGACGTGCGCCGCGCCACGGAGCTCGCGACGGAGCTCGCGCGCCAGCGCCCGCAGGCCCCGATGACGCCGCTCAACGCCCCCATCTCCCCCAACCGCCGCTTCGCGCTGCGCAGTGCCGGGCTCGCGGAGGTCAAGGCCGCCGGCCGGGCGGCGGGCGGCACGGTCAACGACGTCGTCCTCGCCGTCGTCACGCGGATGCTCGCCCGCTACCTCGAGGCGGCCGGGACGGACCTCGGCGGCCGCGATCCGGTGGCGCTCGTGCCGGTCTCCATCCGGGCCGAGGGCGAGGAGGGCGGCAACCGGATCTCGACGGTCTTCGTCGACCTCCCGGTCCGCGCCGCGAGCCTCCAGGCGGCCGTGCCGGTGGTGAGCGCCGCCATGGGCGACCTGCGGGCCTCGGCCGCCGTGCGGGCCGGGGCCGTGATCGCCGGGGCGGCCGGGGCCGTGCCGCCGCTGGTCGGCGGCGTCATGGTCCGCGCGCTGGGCGGCGTGCGCGCGATGAACCTCGTCGTCTCCAACGTCCCCGGACCGCAGCAGCCCTTCTACATGAACGGCAGCCGCCTGCTCGAGGTCGTGCCCGCCGTGCCGTTGAACCCCGCCCACCAGGGCCTGAGCGTCGGCGTGCTCTCCTACGACGGCGGCGTGGGCTTCGGGCTGCTGGCCGACGCGCGCCTGCGGCCCGGCCTCGACCTCGTCGCCGGGGCGCTGGACGACGCGCTCGACGAGGTCCGGGCCCTCAGCGGTCCAGCCACTTCGTGACCGCGGGCGGCGTCCAGGCCGCTAGCGCGTCGAGCAGCGCCCCGGGCTCGGCGGCGCTCAGCAGCATGCGCCGGTGCTCCTCGCGCATGAACCGCTGGCGCACCGCGTGGTCGAGCCACGCCTGCAGCGGCTCCCAGTAGCCGGCGGTGTCGAGCAGCCCGACCGGCTTGGCGTGCAGGCCGAGCTGGGACCAGGTGAGCATCTCCACGGTCTCCTCCAGGGTCCCGACGCCGCCCGGGGCGGCGACGAAGGCGTCCGCGAGCTCGGCCATGCGGGCCTTGCGCTCGTGCATGGTGCCGACGACGTGGAGCTCCGTGAGCCCGCGATGGGCGACCTCGCGCTCGAGCACGCCGGTGGGGATGACGCCGTGGACCTCGCCGCCGGCCGCCATCGCCGCGTCGGCGAGCACGCCCATGAGCCCCACCCGGCCGCCGCCGTACACGACGCCGAGCCCGCGCTCGACGAGCGCCTCGGCGAGCTCGCGCACCGCGTCTGCGTAGGCGGGATCGGCGCCCGGCGACGAGCCGAGGTAGACGCACACGCGACGCATCGCGGGCAGGCTAGGGGCGCGGGGTCCCGCCCGGCCTCGCGGGTCCGGGCCGCGGCGGGGGGCCGACCCGACCGACGCGGACGGTGGAGGCCGGGCGTCAGTCGCCCGCTGGTCGCCCTGGCGACCAGGACTCGACTGACGCCAGGTAGAGGCCAGGGCGAGGGGGGAGCATCAGGCGCCGCCGGTTCGCCAGGACGACCAGAGGCCGACTGACGCTCCGAGCATGCTCAGCCCCCGGCGCAGGCGGCAGGCAGAAGGCGGGCGAGGCTCGCGAAATCGCCCTGCTCCCGCCTCTTGCGGCTACTGACGCCGGTTGTCGAGGCGAATCGCGCTCTCCTCACCCGCCGCCGTTTCCGGGACCGGTCCGCGGCGCGCTGCGCCGCCGAGCGGGTCCGACCCGCGCCCACCGCGCCAGAAGGTTGCGCCCGCAAGCATGAGTTCGCTAGACTCACTTCCAGATTGCAAGTGACTAAGGATTCCATGTCTTCACTCCTCCTCATCCCGCTCGACGACACCGTCGTCTTCCCCACCATGGACGTCACCCTCCCCGTGGACACCGCGGATGAGGAGCGCGTGCTGCTCGTGCCCCGCCACGACGGGGAGTACGCGAAGGTCGGCACCATCGCCCAGGTCGGCGAGTCGGTGCGCCTGCCCGGCGGGGGCCGCGCGGCCCAGTTGTCGGGCGTCTCGCGCGGCGTCGTCGGCGCCGGCTCCTCCGACGCCCAGGGCCGGCTGCGCGTCGAGGTCACCGAGCACCCCGACCCGTCCCCCGTGGACGGCCGCAGCCGCGAGCTCGAGCGCGAGTACCGCGCCGTGGTCGAGGAGATCCTCGAGCTGCGCGGCGCCGACAGCCGCGTGGGCGAGTTCCTCCGCGCCGTCCGTGAGCCCGGCGCCCTCGCCGACACCGTCGGCTACGCGCCCGACGTCGCCTTACAGGAGAAGCTCGAGGTCCTCGAGGAGCTCGACGTCACCCTCCGCCTCGAGCTGGCCGTCAAGCTCCAGCGCGAGCGCCTCGCCGAGCTGCAGGTCCGCTCGCGGATCCGCGACGACGTCCAGTCGGGCGCCGAGAAGCAGCAGCGCGACTACTTCCTGCGCAAGCAGATGGACTCCATCCGCCGCGAGCTCGGCGACGACGACGCGTCCGTCGTCGAGGAGTACCGCCAGAAGATCGAGGACGCCGGCATGCCCGAGGCCGTGCGCGAGCAGGCCGAGAAGGAGCTGGGCCGGCTCGAGCGCCTCGGCGAGCAGGGCGGGGAGGCCGGCACGATCCGGTCCTACCTCGACTGGCTGCTGCAGGTGCCGTGGAGCGAGCGCTCCGAGGAGCGCCTGGATCCCGTCGTCGCCCGTGAGGTGCTCGACGCCGACCACGCCGGGCTCGAGGACGTCAAGGACCGCATCGTCGAGTACATCGCCGTGAAGAAGCTCCGCGAGGAGCGGCGCGCTGACGTCGCCGGGAGCGAGGAGCTCGCGACGAGCGTCCGGCGAAGCCGAGACTCCGGCGCGATCCTCACGCTGATCGGCCCCCCCGGCACCGGCAAGACCTCCATCGGCGAGTCGATCGCCCGCGCCACGGGCCGCGAGTTCGTCCGCATGTCGCTCGGCGGCGTGCGCGACGAGGCCGAGATCCGCGGCCACCGGCGCACGTACGTCGGCGCGCTCCCGGGCCGGCTCGTCCGCGCCCTGCGCGACGCGAAGACCATGAACCCGGTGATCATGCTCGACGAGGTCGACAAGGTCGGCGCCGACTGGCGCGGCGACCCGAGCGCGGCCCTGCTCGAGGTGCTCGATCCGGCCCAGAACCACGCGTTCCGCGATCACTACCTCGACGTGGAGATCGACCTCTCCGAGGTCATGTTCATCGCCACGGCGAACGTCGCCGAGACGATCCCCGGCCCGTTGCTGGACCGCATGGAGGTCATCGCCTTCGACGGCTACACCGTCGAGGAGAAGGTCGCCATCGCCCGCGGCTACCTGTGGCCGCGCCAGCGCGAGCGCAACGGCCTTCGCGAGGACGAGGTCACGGTGACGGACGAGCTCCTGCGCACGGTGATCGCCGAGTACACCCGCGAGGCGGGCGTGCGCAACCTCGAGCGCGAGCTCGGCAAGGTGCTGCGCAAGACCGCGACGCGGATCGCCTCCGCCAAGGTCGAGGCCCCGGTGGAGATCACGCTCGACGTCGTCCGCGACGCCCTCGGGCGCCAGAAGGTCTGGCAGGAGGCGGCGCTGCGCACCGCGGTCCCCGGCGTGGCCACCGGCCTCGCCGTCACGGGCACGGGCGGCGACGTGCTGTTCGTCGAGGCCACGACGATGAAGGGCGCGAGCGGCCTGCTGCTCACCGGGCAGCTCGGTGACGTCATGAAGGAGTCCGCGCGCATCGCCCTGAGCTACGTGCGCGGCCACGCCGACGAGCTCGGCGTCGACCCCGAGGCCTTCGAGGACCGGGAGTTCCACGTCCACGTGCCGGCCGGCGCCATCCCCAAGGACGGCCCGAGCGCCGGCGTGACGATGGTCACGGCCTTCGCCTCGCTGCTGTCCGGGCGCCCGGTCAAGCACACGGTCGGCATGACCGGCGAGGTCACGCTGCAGGGCCGGGTGCTGCCGATCGGCGGGCTCAAGCAGAAGGTGCTCGCGGCGCACGCGGCCGGGCTGACCGAGGTCATCCTGCCCGAGCGCAACCGCGGTGACCTCGACGACGTGCCGGCCGACGTGCGGGAGGCGATGACCTTCCACCCGGCCATGAGCGTCGACGAGGTCCTCGAGCACGCGCTCGAAGGAGTCACGTCGCCGGGAGCGAGGAGCTTGCGACGAGCGGACGGCGAAACCACGCTGTCATGATCGCGGCATGAGTCGCATCCTCATCACCGGCGCCGCCCGCGGCATCGGGGCCGAGTCCGCCGCGCGGCTCGCCGAGCGGGGCCACACGCTGGCCCTGCTCGGCCTCGAGCCCGAGCGGCTCGAGGAGGTCGCCGCCGCGAGTGCCGGTCGGGCCACCGCCTACCCGGTCGACGTGACCGACCACGAGGCGCTCGACGAGACGATCGAGCGGGCCGTGGCCGCCCTCGGCGGCCTCGACGTCGCCGTGGCCAACGCGGGCATCGCCAGCGGCGGCACGGTGCGGACCATGGACCCGGACGCGTGGGAGCGGGTCATCGCGGTCAACCTCGTCGGCGTCTACCGGACGCTCCGGGCCGTGCTGCCGCACCTGATCGAGGCCCGCGGCTACGCCCTGCCGGTCGCCTCCGTGGCCGCCATCGCCCACCCGCCGCTGATGAGCGCCTACTCGGCGTCCAAGGCCGGCGTGGAGGCCTTCGCGGACGCGCTCCGGGTCGAGGTCGCCCACCACGGGGTCGACGTCGGCTGCGCGTACTTCTCGTGGATCGACACGGAGATGGTGCGCGGCGCCGACCGCAACCCGGCCTTCGAGCGCATGCGCTCGAGCCTCAAGCCCCCGTTCTCGAAGACCTATCCGCTCGCGGACGCAGCCAAGGCCGTCGTCGCGGGCGTCGAGGGCCGCGCCAAGCGCGTCTGCGCCCCGGGCTGGATCCGGCTCATCCAGCCGCTGCGCGGCCTGCTCGAGCCGGTGGCCGCCGCCCAGGCGCGCCCGCACATGGCCGACATCGAGCGCCTCCACGAGGCCGACGTGGCGCGGCGCGGCGTCGCCGAGGCGTCCGCCCCCGTGGGCGCCGGGGGCGCGGCATCCCGCCCGTGACCGAGGCGCCCACGCGCACGCGCACGCGCCGGATCACCGCCCTCTTCCGCCCCTACCGGCGCCCGCTCGGCGTCGTGCTCGCGATGATCGTCGTCTCCGCGGCGGTGAGCATGGTCTCCCCCTTCCTGCTGCGCGCGGTGCTCGACACCGCCCTGCCGGAGCGCGACGTCGGGCTGCTGGGCTGGCTCGTGGGCGGGATGGTCGCGGTGGCGATCGTCACCGGGGCGATCGGGGTCGGGCAGACCTATCTGTCCAACTCGGTCGGCCAGCGGGTCATGCACGACCTGCGCGCCGACGTCTATGCCCACCTGCAGCGGCTCTCGCTCGCGTTCTTCACCCGGACGCGCACCGGCGAGGTGCAGTCGCGCATCGCCAACGACATCGGCGGCGTGCAGAGCGTCGTGACGACGACCGCCACGTCGATCGCCTCCAACGTCACCACCGTGGTGGCGACGCTCGTGGCCATGGTCCTGCTCGACTGGCGCCTGGCCGTCTTCTCCCTCGCCGTGCTGCCGTTCTTCGTCGGCGTCGCCCGCCGCGTCGGCAACCGCCGCCGCGCCATCGCGAGCGTCCGCCAGGGCGCGATGGCCGACATCTCCTCCCTCGTGCAGGAGTCGCTGAGCGTCTCGGGCATCCTGCTCGGCAAGACGATGGGCCGCTCGGACGAGCTGGCCGAGCGCTTCACGGGCGAGTCGCGGCGGCTCGCCGACCTCGAGGTCTCCTCCCGCATGGCCGGCCGCTGGTCGATGGCCGCGGTGCAGACGTCCTTCGCCGTCATGCCGGCCCTCGTGTACCTGTTCGCCGGCGTCTCGCCCGAGGCGGTGACGATCGGCACCGTGGTCGCCTTCACGACCCTGCAGACCCGGCTGTTCTTCCCGATCAACTCCCTGCTCGGCGTCGGCGTCGAGGTCCAGTCGTCCATGGCGCTCTTCGACCGGGTCTTCGAGTACCTCGACATGCCCGTCGAGATCGAGGACGGCGAGCGCGAGCTGCCCGCCGGCCCCGGGGAGGTCGCGTTCGAGGACGTCTGGTTCCGCTACGACGCCGACACCTGGACCCTGCGCGGCATCGACCTGACCGTCCCGGCCGGGACGAAGACCGCGATCGTCGGCGAGACGGGGTCGGGCAAGACGACGCTCGGCTACCTCGCCGCACGGCTCTACGACGCCGAGCGAGGCGCGGTGCGCATCGACGGCGTCGACCTGCGCGAGGCGACCTTCGCGTCGCTGGCCGCGACCGTCGGCGTCGTCTCCCAGGAGACCTACCTGTTCCACGCCAGCGTGCGCGACAACCTCCGCTTCGCGCGGCCGGAGGCCACGGATGCCGAGGTGGAGGGCGCCGCCCGCGCCGCCCAGGTGCACGAGACCATCGCCCGCCTCCCCGAGGGCTACGACACCGTGGTCGGCGAGCGCGGCTTCCGCTTCTCGGGCGGCGAGAAGCAGCGCATCGCCATCGCCCGCACGATCCTGCGCAACCCGCCCGTGCTCGTCCTCGACGAGGCCACGAGCGCGCTCGACGTGCAGACGGAGCGCGCGGTGGAGGAGGCGCTGCGCGAGCTGGAGTCCGGGCGCACGACGATCGTCATCGCCCACCGGCTCTCGACCGTCCGCGACGCCGACTCGATCGTCGTGCTCGACGAGGGCGAGCTCATCGAGCGCGGCACCCACGAGGAGCTGCTGGCCGCCGGCGGCCACTACGCGCGGCTCGTCGCGCGCGACGCGGGCGCCGGCGCGATCGCCTGAAGCCCCCGTCATGGCGAGCGTCGAAGCCGAGGGCCGGCGACCGCAACCACTACTCGATCGTCGCAGCGCGTCCCGGCCGGCGTTGGGCGGCGCGAGGATCATGCGACCCTGTCGACCATGAAGATCGAGCTGCTGTACTTCGACGGCTGCCCGAGCCACGAGACGCTCCTGCCGCGCCTGCGCAAGCTGCTCGCCCGGGCCGACGTGGACGTGCCGGTGCACGAGCGCCGCGTGGAGTCTGACGCCGCCGCCCAGCGCGAGCGCTTCCTGGGCTCGCCGACGCTGCGCGTCGACGGCGAGGACATCGAAGCGGGCGCCGGGGAGCGCACCGACTATGGGCTGAAGTGCCGCCTGTACCCCACCCGAGAGGGGCTGCGCGGCGCGCCGCCCGACGAGTGGGTGCTCAACGCCCTGCAGCACGCCGGCCGTCCCGCGGGCTGACCCAGGCCCGCGGTGTTCGCGCTCGTCCTCACGGGCCGTCCGGGGCCGGCAAGACCTCGGTGCTGGAGCTCACCGACGCGCTGTCGGCCGAGGACGTCCGTCACGCCACGCTCGAGGTCGAGGCGCTGACGTCGGCGCATCCGCCACTCGGATGACGAACAGTGGCCGATGCCCGTCGCGGCGATATGCGGGCTCTACCGGCGGTTCGGCTACGAGCTGCTGGTCGCAACTGTCACCGTGGACAACAACGGCGACCTGCGCGACGTCCTCGGCGCGATCGGCGCCGACGACCACGTCGTCGTGCGCCTGCAAGCGGAGCCCGAGACGCTGCTCCGTCGGATCATCGAACGCGAGCCGGACACCTTCACCGAGCTCGACGAGCTCGCCGCCGCGGCCGCCCGCCTGAGCCCCATGATCGCCGGTCTCGATGGCGTCGCGCTCGCGCTCAGCACCGAGGACCAGCGGCCCGCGGAGGTCGCCGAGCGGATCCGCGACGCATGGCCGGCGAGGCTGCGGCCCGAAGCGGCCTGAGGCAGGCGGCGGCCTGAGCCCGGACGTCACATGATCGACGGCACGATGCCGCCGTCGACCGACCACGCCGCGCCCGCGACCGCCGACGCGCGCTCGGAGCAGAGGAAGGCGATGACGTCGGCCTGCTCGTGCGGATGCAGCATGCGGCCGATCGGCACCTTGGCCCGCTGGGCCTCCAGCGCCTCCTCGCGCGAGATGCCCTTCGCCGCCGCGTGCTGATCGAGCATCGCGCCCTCGGCCATCCACAGCGGCCCGTCCACCGGTCCGGGCGCGACGGCGTTGACGAGCACGCCAGTACCGGCGTACTCGTCGGCGAACACGCGCGAAAGGGACAGCTCGGCGGTCTTCGTGACCGTGTAGGCGGCGCTCGTCGCCGACGCCCGCTTGCCCGAGGAGGAGGAGACGTTGACGATCCTCCCCCAGCCGCGCCCGGCCATGCCGGGCGCCAGCGCCCGCATCAGCCGCATCGGGCCGAGCACGTTGAGCCCCCACTGCAGCTCCCAGTCCGCGTCCGTGAGCTCGTCCACGGGGCGCACGGAGGAGGTGCCGGCGCAGTTGACGAGGATGTCGACGTCCCGGCCGCCGGCGAGCTCGGCGACGCGCTCCGGCGCGTCCGGCCGCGTGACGTCGACGCCCGTCGAGCGGGACGCGTCGAGCGCCTCGGCACCCTCGGCCCGCAGCCGCTCCACGAGCGCGGCCCCGATGCCCGAGCCGCCGCCCGTGACGACCGCGAGGCGGCCGGCGATCCCGAGGTCCATCAGGCCTCGAGCCGCTCGACGAGCATGGCCATGCCCATGCCCCCCGCGACGCACATCGACTCGACGCCGTAGGTCCCGCCCGTCTGCTCGAGGCCGTTGAGCAGCGTCGTCATGATCCGCGCGCCGGTCATGCCGAACGGGTGCCCGAGGGCGATCGCCCCGCCGAACGGGTTGAGCTTGTCCGCGTCGATGCCGAGCTCCTCGCGGCACGGCACGATCTGCGCGGCGAAGGCCTCGTTGATCTCGACGATGTCGATGTCATCGATGGTCATCTGCGCCTGCTCGAGCAGCGCCCGGATGGCCGGGATGGGGCCGAGGCCCATGATCTCCGGGCGGATGGCGGCGACGGAGGAGGCGAGGATGCGCGCCCGTGGGCGCAGGCCGAGCGCCTCGGCCCGCTCCGCGGACATGACGAGCACCGCGGCGGCCCCGTCGTTGAGCGGACAGGCGTTGCCGGCCGTCACCGTGCCTCCCTCGCGGAAGACCGGCTTCAGGCCGGCCAGCACCTCGGCCGTCGTCCCGGCGCGCGGGCCGTCGTCGCGCGCGACCTCGGTCCCGTCCGGCGTCGTCACGGCCACGATCTCGGCGTCGAAGTGCCCGCCGTCGCGCGCCGCCACCGCCCGCTGCTGGGAGGTCGCCGCCCACGCGTCCTGGTCCTCGCGGGACACCTGGCAGCGCTCGGCGACGTTCTCGGCGGTGTTGCCCATGGGGATGTAGACGTCGTAGAGCGAGCCGTCGCCGCCGGCCAGGCGCGGGTGCTTGAACTCGTCCTGCATCGCGGCGCCCGGCCCGGCCCGGGAGACGGACTCGACGCCGGCGGCGACGTACTGATCGCCCTCCCCGGCCCGGATCGCGTGGAAGGCCATCCGCAGGGTCTGCAAGGAGGACGCGCAGAAGCGGTTGACCGTGGTGGCCGGGACGTGGTGGTCGTAGCCGGCGAGCAGCAGGGCGTTGCGCCCGACGTTGGCCGACTGCTCGCCCCACGCCGAGGCGGCGCCCATCATCACGTCGACGGTGTCGCCGAGGTCGACCTGCGGGTTGCGCTCGGCGAGCGCGCGGAGCGGGATGGCGGCCAGGTCGTCGGCGCGGACGTCGACGAGCGAGCCCTTGAACGCGCGGCCGATGGGGGTGCGGACGGCATCGACGATCACGGCTTCGGGCATGGGGAAGGGTCCTTTCGGAGGTGTCAGGCGAGCGGCTTGCCGACGAGCGCGGCGTGGGCCGCGACGTGGTCGGCGTAGGCGGCGAAATCGGTCGCGTACAGGGCCTGCGGCCCATCGCACAGCGCGGTGTCGGGGTCCTGGTGGACCTCGACCATGATGCCGTCGGCGCCGACCGCGGCGGCCGCGCGCGACAGCGGCTCGACGAGCCGGCGGTCGCCGGACGCATGGCTCGGGTCGACGATCACCGGCAGGTGGGTGTGGATCTTCAGCCACGGGATCGCCCCGAGGTCGAGCGTGAAGCGCGTCGCCGTCTCGAAGGTCCGGATCCCGCGCTCGCACAGGATGACGTCCGGGTTGCCCTCCTTGAGCACGTAGTCGGCGGCCTGCAGCAGCTCGTCGAGGCTCGAGGAGAGCCCGCGCTTGAGCAGCACCGGCTTGCCGAGCTTGCCCGCGACCTCGAGCAGCGCGTAGTTCTGCATGTTGCGTGCGCCGATCTGGATCACGTCCGCGTGGGCGGCGACCGCCTCCGCGTGCTGGCCGGAGAGCAGCTCGGTGACCACGGGCAGGCCCGTGACCTCCCTGGCCTCGGCCAGGATCTCGAGCCCGGCGACGCCGAGCCCGCTGAACGCGAAGGGCGAGGTGCGCGGCTTGAACGCCCCGCCGCGCAGCATCGCCGCGCCGCCGTCCGCGACGACCCGGGCCACCTCGAGCGTCTGCTCGCGGCTCTCAACCGTGCAGGGGCCGGCGACGAGCGTGAAGGTCCCGCCGCCGACGCGCCGGCCGGCGACCTCGACGACCGTCGGCTCGTGGTGGGCGAGCTCGGAGGAGGCGAGCTTGTAGGGCCGCGAGATCGGGACGACGCGGTCGACGCCGGCCATGCCTTCCAGGCCGAGCTCGGCGACGCCCTCGGGATCGCCGATCGCGCCGATCGCGGTGGTCAGCTCGCCGGGAAGCACGAGGACGTGGACGCCGACGGTCTCCAGCCGAGCCCGGACGGCGACGACGTCGGCCTCCGTGGCCTCCGGCGTCATGACGATCATCATCGGGCCGGCCCTCGGGTCACAGGCCGAGCTCGCGCACCCCGAGCTCGTCGGCTCCGAGGTGGTGGGCCAGCTCGTGGCGGACGGTGCGCAGCACCTGCGCGCGCAGCTCGTCGGCGTCGTGGCCGAAGTCGCGCAGCAGCGTGTCGCGGAAGATGACGATCCGGTCCGAGGTCGTGTCGCGCGCGACCGTGTCGCCCATGTAGAGCCCGTAGGCGCGGTGGCGGCGGCCGGAGTCGGAGATGATCACCGCGACGTTGCGCTCCAGCGCCGAGCGCAGGACGTCGGGCAGCTCGTCGAGGGCGTCGCGCACGAGCTCCTCGAAGTCCCGCGGGTCGTAGGGGTCGAGCTCCATGAACTCCCCCTCCCCCGGCTCGGCCGCGAGGTCCTCGCGGGCGAGGCGCTCCGAGCGCCGCACGAGCAGCTCGAACTCCGCCTCGTCGTCGGAATGCCGGTAGTCGCCGAGGCGGGTGGTCACGGCGGCCACGGCGAGGCCGAGCAGGCCGAGTGCCCCGGCTGCGGCCAGCGCGCCCTGGATCAGGCGCATGGGGTAGTCGGCCGGCAGGCCACGGACCGCCGTGATGAAGAGCACCGCGACGCAGAGGGCGACCGTCGAGGCGGCGAGGTTGCGGCGCAGCGAGGGCGGGCCCACCGGCCCCATGGTACGGGGCGCGGACCCGCCGGGACGGCTCCTTAGAGGTAGCGGGCGATCACGAGACGCTGGACCTCCTGGGTGCCCTCGTAGATCTGGGTGATCTTCGCGTCGCGCATCATGCGCTCGACGGGGTATTCCGTCACGTAGCCGTAGCCCCCGAGCACCTGCACCGCCTCGACGGTCACGGCCATCGCCGTGTCGCCGGCGAAGACCTTGGCCATGGCGGAGTACTTGCCCTTGTCCGGAGCATCGCGGTCGACCTTGGCGCAGGCGCGGTAGAGGAGCTCCCGCGCCGCGGCCGTCCGCGTCTCCATCTCGGCGAGCTTGTGCTGGATGGCCTGGAACTCGAAGATCGGCTGCTTGAACTGGACCCGCTCCTTCGCGTAGGCGACCGCATAGTCCGTGGCGCCCTGGGCGATGCCCACGGCCTGCGCGGCGACGCCGAGGCGCGAGTGGTCGAGCGTCCCGAGCGCGACGCGCAGCCCGCGGCCGACCTCCCCGATGACGTTGGCGGCCGGCACGCGCACGTCCTCGAGCACCGGCGAGCCGGTCGGCGAGCCCTTGATGCCCATCTTGTGCTCGAGCTTGCCGATCGAGAAGCCCGCGCGGTCGGCCTCGACGAGAAACGCGGTGATGCGCCGCTGCTCGCGGTCGGTGACGGCGAAGACGACGTAGAAGTCCGCCACGCCGGAGTTCGAGATCCAGTTCTTGGCGCCGTTGATGACCCACTCGTCGCCGTCGAGCCGCGCGTGGGTGCGCATGCCGCCGGGGTCCGACCCGGCGTCGGGCTCGGAGAGGGCGAAGGCTCCCGTCCACTCGCCCGTGGCGCAGCGCGGCAGGATCCGCCGTTTGAGCTCGTCGGAGCCGAAGCGGCGGATGGGCAGCGTCCCGAGCTCGTGCACGGCGAGCATCAGCGAGCTCGAGGCGCACGCCTTGGCCACCTCCTCGATGGCGACGTTGAGCATCAGCGTCCCGGTGCCCGTGCCGCCGAACTCCTCGGCGAAGGGCAGGCCGAAGAGATCGAGCTCGGCGAAGAGCTTGCGCAGGTCCCACGGGTACTCCGCCCTGGCGTCGATCTCGGCCGCCCGCGGGGCGACGCGCTCGCGCACCATCTGGCGGATCGCGTCGCGGAAGTCGATCTGCTCCGGGGTCAGGTCGTACTGCGTCTCGGCGGGAGCGGTCGTCATGGTCCGGCATCGTAGGTAGAGTCCAGCGTCCAATGGGCATCGGCACCTCACTCGTCCTGATCGCCGTCGGCGCGATCCTGCGCTACGCGATCAACGACTCCGTCAACAGCATCGACCTCCCCACCGTCGGGCTGATCCTCATGATCGTCGGCGTGATCGGGCTGGCCATCACCCTCCTGATGGCCTTCGGACGCCGCGACGACGGCGCCACGGTCAACCGCCGCGACCGCTACTGACGGCGCGGCCCGCCGGGGCGGCAGTGCAACGGGTCGTCGTCATCGGTGGAGGCTTCGGCGGTCTGCGCGCCGTCCAGGGGCTGCGCCACGCCTCCGTCGAGGTGACGCTCGTCGACCGGCGCAACTTCCACCTCTTCCAGCCCCTGACCTACCAGGTCGCCACGGGCGCCCTCTCCCCGGGAGAGGTCGCCTATCCGCTGCGGGCGCTGTTCAAGGCCTCGCCGAACGTCCGCGTCCTCCTGGCCGAGGTCGCGGGGTTCGACCTCGGCGCGCGCGAGGTGCGGCTCGCCCACCAGCCCGGCGTGGAGGGGCCGGCGGTGGTCCCCTACGACACGCTGATCGTCGCCGCCGGCTCGAGCTACGCGTACTTCGGCCACGAGGAGTTCAAGGCCCACGCCGCGGAGGTCAAGTCGCTCGAGAGCGCCCTGTCGGTGCGCTCGCAGGTCCTGCGGGCGTTCGAGCGGGCCGAGCTCGAGTCCGACCCGGAGCGGCGTGCGGCCGAGCTGACCTTCGTGATGGTCGGCGGCGGCCCGACCGGCGTCGAGATGGCGGGCCAGATCGGCGAGCTGGCCCGCGACACGCTGCGCCGCGACTTCCGGGCGATCGACTCCCGCACGGCCCGCATCCTGCTCGTGGAGGCCGGCGACCGGCTGCTCTCGAGCTTCTCACCCTCGCTCTCGGCCAAGGCCGCGCAGGCGCTGGAGGAGCTCGGCGTCACCCCGACCCTGCACCGGACCGTCGTGGACGTCGGCGAGGACGCGGTCACCCTCGAGGCGCCCGACGGCACCCGCGAGCGCGTGGCGACGCGCACGGTCGTCTGGGCCGCCGGCGTGCGCGCCTCCGGGCTCGCCCAGGCCCTCGCCGGGGCGGCGGGCACCGAGGCCGACAGGTCGGGCCGCGTGACCGTCGAGCGGGACCTGACGCTGCCCGGCCACCCGGAGGTCGTCGTGCTCGGCGACATGGTGCGGGTGCGCGACGGCCGGGGCGGCGCGCTCGAGCTGCTCGGCGTGGCGCCCGTGGCCATCCAGCAGGGCACCTACGCGGCCCGGCTGGTGCGCGACCGCCTCGAGGGCCGCCCGACGCCGGCCTTCCGCTACCGCGACAAGGGCAACGTCGCGACGATCGGCCGCGGCCGGGCGGTGGCCGAGATCGGCCCGCTGCGGGTCAGCGGCGCACCCGCCTGGCTGCTCTGGCTCGGCGTCCACCTCTTCTACCTCATCGGCTTCCAGAACCGGCTGCTCGTGCTGATCCGCTGGTCGCTGAGCTTCGTCACCCACGGCCGCGGCGCCCGCCTGATCACGGACCCGCGGCAGGCCTGACGCGCCGGAGGGCTACAGGCCGCGCGGGTGACGCGCGACGTAGCCGGCGCTCGAGCGGGCCTGGTTCGTCCAGCGCGTGCCGCCCTTGCGGCCCGAGGCGCCGCTCGTGTCGAAGCGCAGGCCCGCGACGATCATGTAGGCGTGCCCGGCGTTGCCGTAGATCGTCACCCAGCGTCCGGGACCGGCCGCACCGAAGGACTCCAGGCCCGTGGAGTCGAGGGCGCGCGCGAGCAGGCCCGCCCCGTGCAGGGCGTAGGAGACGCTCCCGGAGCAGTCGTAGCCGCGGTCCGTCCAGCGGCCGTGACCGCCGCCGTAGACGTAGGGCTTGAAGGCGATCGCGTTGCCCGCGGCGACGATGGCCCTGACCTCCGGTGGGGCGGAGGCGGGGGCGGTCGCGGTGCCGTCCGCCTCGAGCCGCGCGTGCTCGACGGGGGCGCCGGGGCCCTGGGCCGCGTAGGTCGTGCCGCCGGTGAGGACCTCGTCGCCGGGCTCCTGCGCCGGCGCGGCCGCCGCGCGGCGGGCCTGTGCCCGCAGCGCGCGCGCGGCGGGCCGCGAGACGCGGCCGTCGACGCGGCGCTGCGCCTCCGCTTCCCAGCCGCGCACGAGGCGGGCCGTCCCGCGCCCGAAGCTGCCGTCGACCGGGGTGACGAAGCCGAGCCGGGTCAGGTAGCCCTGCAGCGTCCGGACGTCCTTGCCGCGCGAGCCCGTCTTGAGCACCCGGGACCCGAAGGCCCCGCGGCGGGCGTCGGCGGTAGCGGGGAGGAGCAGGGCCGCCAGCAGGCAGGCGACGAGCGCGATCGGGCGACCTCGGGACGGCAACGGAGCAACCCCTTCTCTTCGGCGCCTACGGGGTTAGCTGACGGGCTCGCGCGAAAGAAGGCCGCGCTACGCCGGCACCGGGCCGGCGATTCGCCCCAGGGCCCGGCGCTGGACACGCAGGACCCGACTGGTTCCCCCGCCCCCCGGCGGTGGACCACCTCCGGGGACTCGGCTGGTTGAGCAGTGGACGGCCGATACGTACCCGGTTCGCCACCGGTCACACCGACCCTCTGAGCGCCTACGCGCCAGGATGGTCAGCCGGCCGGCAGCGCCTACCGTGCCGGGCACCATGAGTACGTTCCACGACGACGCCATCGAGGTCGGCCCGGAGCGCGCCGCCGAGCTCATCGAGGCCGGCGAGGTCCAGCTCGTCGACGTCCGCGAGCCCTACGAGGTGGAGGCCGGGCGTCTGTCCGGCGCCCGCACCATCGAGCTCGAGCACCTCGCCTCGCAGGCGGAGACGCTCGACCGCGACACACCGGTGCTCTTCTACTGCCGCCTGGGCAGCCGGTCCGGCATGGCCGCCAACGCCTTCCGCCGCGCCGGCTACGAGGCCTACTCGCTCACGGGCGGCATCTCCGCGTGGCACGAGCGGGACCTGCCGCTCGAGCCGGCCGACGGCACCGTCGCCGACCACTGAGCGGGCGCGAGTCGGGCCGCGGGCGAGCCGGCCGGCGAGCGCCAGGCGGATTCCGGTCGCCCTGGCAGCCAGAACCCGACTGACGCCCGGCCGCCGAGCCCCGGGCCTCAGCGGCCGCGCAGACGACCGAGCAGGCCACCCGAGCGGTGGCGGCTGGTCGTCGGCCCGCCGGCCCGCACGGAGCGCGTCGCGGCCGGCTCACCCGCCGCGGCCGGCTCGCCCTCCGGCCTCGCCTCGCCCTCCGGCTCCGTCTCCGTCTCCGTCTCCGTCTCCGTCTGTGCTCCGCCCTCCGCCTGCTCGACGTGCTCGCGGGCGAGATCGGCGCCGTCCTTGCTCTGCCCGGGCTCGTCGCGCATGGGCAGGAACGGCTCCGCGTCGGCCGGGCGCATGCCGCCCTCGATGCGGCGCTGGCGCTCGATCTCGGCGTCGAACTCCGCGCCGAAGAGCAGCGCGAGGTTGGAGATCCACAGCCAGGTGAGGAAGAGCGGGACGAAGGCGAGCGTCCCGTAGGTCTTGTTGTAGGAGCCGAAGTTCGCGACGTAGAGTTCGAACAGCGTGGAGGCGAGCACGAGGGCGAGGAGCCCGACGGCCCCGCCGGGCGAGATCCACCGGAAGGTCGGCTGCCGGACGTTCGGCGCGACCCAGTAGAGCAACGCGATGAGCGCCATGACGGCCACCGCGAGCACCGGCCACTTCGCCAAGCTCCACACCGCCACCGCCGAGTCGCCGAGGCCGATGACGTCGCCGACCGACCTGGCGAGGCTGCCGCTGGCCACGAAGACCACAGCGCCGAACGCCGCGACGAGCAGGAAGAAGATCGTGAGCCCGAGCTGGATCGGCCGCAGCTTCCAGAACGGCCGGCCCTCCTGCACCTCGTAGATCGTGTTGGCCGCCTTGAAGAAGGCTCCGATGTAGCCCGAGGCCGACCAGATGGAGATCAACAGGCCGATCCCGAGCAGGGCGCCGGCGCCGCCGGAGCTCTTCACGACGCCCTCGATCGTCCCCTGCAACGTGTCGACGGCGCTCTTGGGCCCGATCTGGCCGACGATCTCGAGCACGGCGTCGGAGGTCTGCGGGTACTGGCCGACGACGCCGAGCAGGGCCACCATCACGAGCAGCGCCGGGAAGACCGACAGCACCGCGTAGTAGGTCAGGGCCGCGGCCCAGACCATCATGTCGTCGGACCGGAACTCCGCGAAGGCCCGCCTGGCGGTGTTCAACCAGCCGACGGGCGGGATGTCGGTCGGCGAGCCGGGGGCCGCCTGGTCGCTGTGCCGGCGGTCGGCGGCCGGGGCGGGCGTGTCCGTCATGTGCGGCCGGGGGTACCCGCAGCCGCGCGGCGCGATGCCCTCAGCGCCCGGCCACCGCGTCGGCCACCGCGGCCAGCGGCGAGGGGCGGCCCGTGCGCTCCTCGGCGTCGTCGGCGCGCCGGTAGAGCCCGTAGACGCCGCGGATGGCGAGGAAGCGCAGCGGCTCCGGCTCCCACGCCGGCGACGGGTGTCCGACCCACGGCAGCCGGGTCAGCGGCGTCGCCTCGCCGAGCAGCAGGTCGCGCAGGGTCCGGCCCGCGAGGTTCGTCGTGGAGACGCCGTCGCCGACGTAACCGCCGGCCCAGGCGAGGCCGGTCGCCGGATCGGCGCCGACGGACGGGCACCAGTCGCGCGAGACGCCGAGGGTCCCGGCCCAGGCGTGGGCGACGCCGGCCCCGCCGAGGTCGCCGAAGAGCCGGTGCAGGCGATCGCGCAGGGCCGTCGCGGTCGCGTCGGGGATCTCCCCCGCGCGATCCGTCCTGGAGGCGAAGCGGTACGGGACGCCGCGGCCACCGATGGCGATCCGGCCGTCCGCGGTGCGCTGGAGGTAGCAGTAGGCGTGCGAGACCTCGCGCAGCGTCTCCATCCCCTCCCAGCCGATCGCCGCCCAGAGCGCCTCCCCCAGCGGCTCGGTGACGATCATGGAGGAGTTCAGCGGCACGAGCGTGCGCTTGCGGCCGGCCAGCCCGGCGGTGTAGCCCTCCAGGGCGGAGACGACCCAGCGCGCCCTGACCTCGCCGACCTCGGTGTCGGCCACGCCGGGGCGCACCTCGTGGACCGCGGTGCCCTCGTAGAGCTCGACGCCGGCGGCCTCGACGGCGTCCGCGAGCCCGAGCACGAGCTTGACCGGATCCAGCCGCGCGCAGTGCGGCGTGAACGCCCCGCCGCGAGCCCCGCGCACGCGGAGGCGGCCGTCGAGCTCGGACGGGCTCAGCTCGCGCCAGTCCTCCTCGCCGAACCCCCACGATCGCTGCCACGCGACCCGCTCGCGCAGCCGGTGCAGGGCGGGCGCGGTCGTGGCCACGTCGACGGAGCCCCCGACGACCAGGTCGCAGTCGACGCCGTGCGCGGACGCCCAGCCGGCGACCTCGCCGACCGTGGCGAACATCGCCCGCTGGGCCGCGACGACGGCGTCGCGGCCGTGCGTGGCCGCCCACGCCTCGCGCGACCCGGCGAGCAGGCCGGAGAGCCAGCCGCCGTTGCGCCCGGAGGCGCCGAAGCCCGCGTGCTCGCGCTCGAGCACGACGATCCGCCAGTCCGGGCGCGCCTGCTTGAGGTACCACGCCGTCCACAGGCCCGTGTAGCCCGCGCCGACGATGGCCACGTCGGCGTCCAGCGGCCCGGGCAGCGACGGCCTCCGGGCCGGGGGTCCGCCGCGGCGGGCCCACCAGAAGGACGGACCGCCGGTCGCGATGCCGTTCAGGCTCGACCCGCCGCCGTGCACGAGCTCAGCGCTCGGCGAGCGGCTCACGCATCGCCTGGGTCTCCGGCGCGCGCTTGTACGGGTGCTCGTCCTCCACGTGCTCCTCGTGGTAGACGGACTCCGCGTTGACGGCCCACAGGTCGTGGTGGGTGCCGTCCAGGACGTTCTCGACGGCCCGCATGGCCGTGAGCATCGAGTGGTCGGAGTTGTTGTAGCGGTGCAGCCCGTTGCGGCCGACCTGCTGGAGGTTGTCGAAGGTCGACAGCCACCCCTTGATCGACTCGACCCGCGCCCCGTAGTCCGCGTCGTACATCGGGTACGCGAGCGGCACGCGGGTCACGAACCCGCGCTCGATCCGGTCGCGATCGGCCAGCCCGAGGCGGTGGATCTCGTCCTTGGCCAGCTCGACGAGCACGTCGTCGTCGGCGTCCCAGAGGTCGTCGCCCTGGAAGCAGAAGTACTCCAGCCCGACGGACGCCTTCGTCGGATCGGGCACCATCCACGGGCTCCAGGAGCGGAAGTTCTGGATCCGGCCGACGCGCACGTCCGGCTCGTGGATGTAGATCCAGTTGTCCGGGAAGAGGTCCTCGCCGTCGATGATCAGCGCGACCGTGAGGAAGTCGCGATAGCGGAGGCCGCGCGCGGCGTCCTGGACCGGCATGGGGGGCGCGGGCTCGGCGATCCCGGCCGTCAGCCGCAGCGGGAGGGATGAGATGACCTGCGAGCAGGCGACACGCTCCCCGGCCGCCCACACTGCCTCCACGTGGCCGTCGACCGAGTCGATCTGCGTCACCGCGGTGTTCATCCGGATCTCGCCGCCGGCGGCGATGATCTCGTCCGCCATGGTCTCCCACATCTGGCCCGGCCCGAAGCGCGGGTAGTGGAACTCCGAGATGAGGGACTTGATCTCCCCGCGGTTGCCGAAGAAGGCGGCCTTGGCGGCGGAGAAGAAGGACAGGCCCTTGATGCGCTGCGCCGCCCATTCGGCGCGCAGCTCGGTGCACGGCACACCCCACACCTTCTCCGTGTACGACTTGAAGAACAGCTCGTAGAGACGCTTGCCGAAGCGGTTGGAGACCCAGGACTCGAGGTCGTCCTCGTTGCCCTTGGGCCGGATCGCGGCCGCGAGGTAGGAGAGCAGCGCGCGGGTGAGCTCGACGGGGCCGAGCTTGCGGATGACGTCCATGCCCTCCAGCGGGTACTGGAGGTACTTCTGGTGCCAGTAGATGCGCGAGAGACGCGGGCGCAGGAGGAACTCCTCCCGCATCACCTCGTGCCAGAGGTCGTTGACCTCCTTGGACTTCGTGAAGAAGCGATGGCCGCCGAGATCGAACCGGAAGCCGTCGCGGACCTCGGTCTTGGCGATGCCGCCGACCTGGTCCTCGGCCTCGAACACGATGACGGGCTGGCCGCGCCGGGCCAGCAGGTAGCCGGCCGTCAGACCGGCCGGTCCGCCGCCGAGCACGGCGACCGGCAGCTTGGGTCCGCCCCCGTCCGCCTCGGCGTAGGACCCGGCGGGGACGAGGTCGAACTCGGAGGTGTCGGGCTGGTACGTGCTCATGGCGACGGGCTCGCCGCCGGTGCCCGCGTGGCATCGACGGTGAGCTGCAGGAAGCGCATCAGGGTATCGGCTTGCGCACCCACAGCTCCACGCGTATGGAGTTGGGCTGCCGGACGTACCCCGCTGCCGGTTGGACGTCGAGTACCCGGAAGCGGCGGTCGTTGCGCATCCAGGCCTCCCAGGCGGTGGAACGCTGGCGCACCAACGTGGTCCAGGGCGCGCGCCAGCGCGACAGGTTCGAGACGTCGGGCGTGACGAGGGCGACCCGCTCGCCCGGGCGCGCGCGGTCCAGCAGGGGCGCGAGGTCGCGCTGCGGGCTCGTGGCCTCGATGCGCGACGCACCGTCACGCCAGTCGGTGACCCCGAGGTCCGCCACGGGACCCCACAGGGTCGCCCAGCGCAGCCCGCCGACGCCGCGCCAGTAGTGGTGCAGGACCGGCACCTGTTCCGGCTGCGTGCTGATCACCAGGTCGCCCGGGGCGAGCGCCGGCTCGACATCGGAGGCCACGCCGCGGACGTTGCTCTTGACCTCCGGGGCGGGCGTCATGCCCCACCAGGCGGCGACCACGAGGACGACGACGGCGACGCCCGGCGCCCGCGCCCGTGCGAGTCCGACGGTCGCGAACAGCAGCAGCGGCGCGACGACCACCGCGAGGTAGCGGTAGGCCCAGGTCGGCGAGCTCTGCGAGACGAGCCACGGCACGACGAGCGTCACGACCGCGGTGACGGCCATCGCGGCGGCCGCGCGCGCCTCGGGCGACCAGCGACGCGGATGCGCGCGCCACAGGCCTACGAGCCCGAGCCCCGTGCCGAGCACGAGCAGGTACTGGCCGACGGTGCCGAGCAGGCGCAGCGGCGAGCGCCACAGGTCCTCGAAGCTCGGCGGGTTCGCCCACGGCGCGCCGGTGTGGACGGCCTGGAACGCGAGCGTCGGCAGCCACGGCGCGTAGAGCACGAGCGCAACGCCGGCCGCCACGAGCCCCTCGCGCACGAGCCCCCGCCGGGACGCGCCGGGCGCAGCGAGCGCGAGGAGGCCGGCCCACGCGGTGGCCAGGCCGAGCCCGAGGAACAGCCCCCAGTTGTGGGCGTACAGGACGCCGGCCATGGCGACGCCGGACGCGACGCTCCAGCGCCGTCCGCGCTCGAAGGCGAAGGCGCCGAGGAAGCTCGCGCACGTGACGAGGGAGAGCAGCGTGACCAGCGCGTACATCCGCGTCTCCTGCGCGTACTCGGTCAGGAACGGGCAGCCCGCGACGAGCACGGCCGCGATCCACGCCCCCCGGACGCCGAGCAGGCGGCGCACGAGCAGCCAGGTGACGGGCACCGCGAGGCACGCGAGAAGCACGGAGAGCAGGTGGGTGCTCTCCTCCGTCCGGCTGTCCGTGAGCCGCAGCCAGACGTGCAGCAGCAGGTAGTACAGCGGCGGCGAGCCGTCCTGGCGCAGGACGCCGGGAATGCTGGTCAGCGGGCGGTCGGCGATGCCGACGGAGAGCCCCTCGTCGATCCAGTAGCCCGCGCCGATCTGGCCCGTGCGCAGCACGAGCGCCGAGGCGGCGGTCAGGGCGAGCAGCAGTGCCCCCGCCGTCAGGGGCGCGCGGGCGAGCGCCCACGCGCGCGGCCGCCTCCGGGTGGTCGCCGCGACCGCCATGGCGCAGGATGGTAGGCGGGCGCGCGGTGGCTCAGTCGCGGCATGCGCGACCGGCGACCCAGCGTCGGGTGACCGCGACGGGCCTGAAGCGCGGGTCGCGCGAGAGGGCGTATCCGCGCAGGGCGAGCGTCGCACCGGGCGGCAGGGCGAAGATCTGCACCTGGAAGAGGTGACGGTGCAGCACCCACGCCACGGCGGGCACCTCGAACCGTGTCGCGTAGACGGCGCCACAGGCGTTGATCGCGCGCGCCCCGCCGGCGAGGCGGACGACCCGGTTCAGGTCGGCGATGCCGTCGGCCTCGCGACGGGCCGACGTGGCCTCGTGGCGCCAGCTGTCCTGACTCGAGACGACCGCCAGGGCCCCGCCCGCGAGCACGAGGGCGAGGACCGCGAGACCCGCGAGGCGGCCCCCGCGCGCTCGCGCGGCGCGGCCTGCCTCGACCCAGCCGGCACCGCCCAGCACGCCGACGAAGGCCAGCGGGAGCACGACGTAGCGCAGGTTGCCGGAGAAGCCGGCCTGGGTCATCGCCGCCACGGCGAGCAGCAACGCCACGGCCGCGCCACCGAGGACGACGGCGACACGGTCGTGCTCGCCCGTCCGCCGCCGCAGCGCCGCCGCGAGCGCCAGCAGGGCGCCGACGGCCACCACCAGCGGCAACGCGGCGAGGCTCAGCCGCAGGACCTCCCCCGCGGGGAAGGCGGCGTAGGCCGGGGAGTCGAGGTTTGGCGTGCGTGCGCGGGTCGCGGCGCGGAACAGGTCCCCCGAGCCGACATACTCCGGCAGCAGCCAGGCCAGCGGGATGAGCGCGAAGCCGGCCAGCACGACGGCCCAGGTCCGTGGCCGGCGGTCGTCCCATACGAGCCAGAGCCCGTAGAGCCCCCACAGCGGCCACACCTCCGGGCGCAGGAGCGCGGCGGCGAGCCCGAGCAGGAACGCGGCGGTGCGCCGGCCGTCGAGGTGGCGCTCGACCGCCCACAGCGAGAGCCCGACGAGCAGGCCCTCCGAGTTGCCCCGCCACGCGCCGAACACGAACTCGCGCGAGGCGAGGACGGCCAGCCCGGCGAGAGACCCGGCCGCCGGGCCCGCGAGCCGGGCGGCGAGCCGGAAGGCCATGACCACGCCGAGCAGCGCGCCGGCGCGCGCGACGAGCAGCCACAGCTGCGGGGCGGCGTCCCCGGCGAGCGAGAAGGGCGTGGTGAAGAGCACGGGCAGCGGCTTCCAGGACGGCCCGCCCGTGGTCGCGAGCGTGCCGTGGGCGATCTCCCGACCCCACAGGACCCACGACATCGGGTCGTAGGTGGCCACGCTCGGCGCCAGCCGGGAGAGCGCCGCCAGCCCGAGGCACGCGAGCACCGCGGCGCGCCACGGGCGGGCGGGCGAGGTCGGGCCGGCGGCTCGCGCGGCGCCGGCCGGGCGCCCGCTCACCCGACGCGCAGGGCGGCGCGCACGGCGGCGAGCCGCCCCGCGTCGGGCGTCCCGAGCGGCCCGGGGCGGTCCCACAGCGCGAGGGCCCGGTCCAGGGCGGCGAGCGGCACGCCCGTCCCCTCGGCCAGCGCCGCCGCGCGGCGCTCGAGCAGCATCGCGTCCCCCGAGGAGAGCGCCCGTTTGGCGGCGAGGGTCGTCGCGTCGTCGTGGGCCTGGGCCACATGGAGCGCGTCGGCCTCGACGTCGAGGCGCCCGGCGGCGGCGAGCCCGAGCAGCAGCTCGAAGCGCTCCGGGCGGCCGAACCCGGGCAGGGCCAGGCGGTCGAAGGTGCGGGCGAAGCGCTTGGCCGGCGTCCAGGCCGCGACGCCCGCCAGCGCGTCGGCCTGCCTGCCGCCCTGGCGCTGCACCCACGCCCGGTAGGCGGCGAGGGTGGCGCTGCGCTCCGGCCCGAGCCCGTCGACGCCGCCGTCGGCCCAGGCGGGCCGCGCCGCGCCGAGCGCCGCCTGCAGCTCGGCGTTGTCGGGGCCGGCGACCGCGAGGAGGAAGGCAAGCCAGTAGGCCTCCTCGAGGTCCTCGAGCTCGGCCAGGACCGGATAGGGCCCGGGGAACGCGAGCCGGTCCGCCGCGAGCGTGAGCGCCTGGGCCAGGCGCTCGGCGTCCGCGGTGGCCCGCACGCCGGGGATCAGCGCGTGGGCGTAGCCGTCCTCGGCCGGGCGCTGCAGCCGCTTGGTCACGAGCCGGCGACTCCCGCGGCCCGAGCCCGTCCGCCGGGCCGACGGGCGCGCGGCGGCGGCGCCGCCGCGCCGTCCGGACGCAGCGCTGCCCGCGCCGGGCGGGCGGCCGCGCTTGGCGGCCTGCTCGCGCGAGCAGATGGGGCAGTTCGCCTCGAGGCGGTTGTGACGGCAGAACAGAGGCACGGCTCGGGCGATGCTAGTCAGGCCGCGCCTGTGCGGAATCAGGCTCCTAGGCGATCGTCCAGGTGTCGCCCGTGTGCAGCAGCGCGTCGAGCCGCTCCGTGCCGACGGCCGCGCGGTTGGCGCCCAGCTCGGCACCGAGCTCGCGGCCGGACACGGGTCGCTGCACGCTGCGAAAGATGCCGATCGGCGTCGGGCCGGTGGGCACCGAGGACAGGCGCGACAGCGCGAAGGCCAGGGACGGGTCCTCCGTGTGGGCGTCGTGGACGAGCAGGTTCTCCCGGCCGACGTCGGCGACGTCCACGACGCGGACGCCCCCCGTGCCGGGATCGCGGACGACCCCGCGCTCGGCGCCCTCGACCCCGAAGGCGATGGGCTGCCCGTGCTCGAGCCGGATCGCGTTGATGCCGCTCTGGCGCTTGTCGCGCAGCGCGTCGAAGGCACCGTCGTTGAACACGGGGCAGTTCTGGTAGATCTCGATGAGCGCGGTGCCCTCGTGGGCGGCGGCCGCGCGGAGCATGGCGGGCAGGTGCTGCTTGTCCGTGTCCACCGTGCGGGCCACGAAGCTCGCCTCGGCGCCGAGGGCCAGCGACACCGGGTTGAACGGCCCGTCGATGGACCCGAACGGCGTGGACTTCGTGATCTTGCCGAGCTCGGAGGTCGGCGACGCCTGGCCCTTGGTGAGCCCGTAGATCTGGTTGTTGAACAGCAGGATCTTGACCGGGACGTTGCGACGCAGAGCGTGGATGAGGTGGTTGCCGCCGATGGAGAGCGCGTCCCCGTCCCCGGAGACGATCCAGATGGAGAGGTCGTCGCGCGCCGCGGCCAGGCCGGTGGCCAGCGCCGGGCCGCGCCCGTGGATGCCGTGCATCCCGTAGGTGTCCATGTAGTAGGAGAAGCGGCCCGCGCAGCCGATCCCGGTGACGAAGACGACGTTCTCCGGGGCGATCCCGAGCTCGGGGAAGACCCCCTGGACCGCGGAGAGGATCGCGTAGTCGCCGCAGCCCGGGCACCAGCGGGTCTCCTGATCGGACTGGAAGTCGGCCTTCGTGAACGTGGTTTGACCGGCCGCATCTCGCAGGCTCGTTGCTCTGGGCGACGTCACATGGTCAGACACGGTCGAGGATCTCCCGTTCGATCTCGGCGGCGAACAGCGGCTGGCCCTTGACCTTCGTATAGGGCTCCACGTCGACGAGGAACTCCGCGCGCAGGACCTTGGAGAGCTGGCCCGAGTTCATCTCGGGCAGCAGGACGCGGTCGTAGCGGCGCAGGACCTCGCCCGTGTTGGCCGGCAGGGGATTGAGGTGGTGCAGATGGGCGACGGCGACCCTGCCCCCGGCCTGGCGGACGCGGCGGACCCCGGCGCGGATGGCGCCGCAGCTCGAGCCCCAGCCGAGGATCAGCAGGCTCGCGTCCTCGTCGCCCGAGACCTCTAGGTCGGGGACGTCGACGCCCGCGACCTTCGCCGCCCGGAGGTCGGTCATGCGCTGGTGGTTGTCGCCGTCGTAGGAGATGCCGCCCGTGCCGTCGGCCTTCTCGAGGCCGCCGATGCGGTGGGTCAGCCCGGGCGTGCCCGGGATCGCCCAGGGCCGCGCCAGGCGGTCGTCGCGCGCGTAGGGCGCAAACGGCGCGTCCTCGGAGGGCGGCTGGGTGCGGAAGCCCGGCTCGATCGGGGCCAGCGAGCTCGCGTCCGGCAGCTTCCACGGCTCGGACGAGTTGGCCACGTAGAGATCGGAGAGGACGATCACCGGTGTGCGGTAGATGATCGCGATGCGAGCCGCCTCGTAGACCGTGTCGAACGCGTCGGCCGGGCTCGACGGCGCGACGACCGGCAGCGGCGACTCGCCGTGGCGGCCGTAGAGCGCCTGCAGCAGGTCGGACTGCTCCGTCTTGGTGGGCAGGCCGGTGGAGGGCCCGGCGCGCTGGACGTCGATGATGAGCATCGGCAGCTCGAGCATCACCGCAAGGCCGATGGTCTCCGTCTTGAGGTCCATCCCCGGACCCGACGTCGAGGTCACCCCGAGGTGGCCGCCGAAGGCGGCGCCGAGCGCGATCGAGGCCGCGGCGATCTCGTCCTCGGCCTGGATCGTGCGCACGCCGAGGTCTCGGTGGCGCGAGAGCTCGTGCAGCAGCTCGGAGGCCGGGGTGATCGGGTAGGCCCCGAGCAGCAGAGGCAGCCCGCTGCGTACGGAGGCGGCGACGAGGCCGAGCGCCGTGGCCTGGGTCCCGTTGACGTTGCGGTAGGTGCCCGGCTCGACGTCCGTGGCCGGCGCGACGCGGACCTGGACGTCGATGAGCTCGGAGGTCTCGCCGAAGCTCCAGCCGGCGCGGAAGGCCGCGAGATTGGCCTCCATGACGTGCGGCTTGGACGCGAACTTGCCCTCGATCCAGCGCTCCGTGACCTCGACGGGCCGGTCGTAGAGCCAGGACACGAGGCCGAGCGCGAAGAGGTTCTTCGCCTTCTGCGCGTCGCGGCTCGTGACGCCCTCCATGCCCTCGACCGCCCGCTGCACGAGCGAGGTCATCGGCACGCGCTTGACCTGGTAGGGCTCCAGCGTGCCGTCCTCGAGCGGGTTGACCGCGTAGCCGGCCTTCTGCACGCCGCGGACGGTGAAGGCGTCCTCGTTGACGATGATCGTCGTGCCCCGCTCGAGCGTCGGGAGGTTCGCCTTCAGCGCCGCGGGGTTCATGGCCACGAGGACGTTGGGCGTGTCCCCGGGTGTGAGGATGTCGCGCGCGGCGAAGTGGATCTGGAAGGCGGAGACGCCGCCGACGGTGCCGGCGGGTGCGCGGATCTCGGCCGGGAAGTCCGGCAGGGTCGCGAGGTCGTTGCCGAGCACCGCCGTCGCGTCGGTGAAGCGCGAGCCGGCGAGCTGCATGCCATCCCCCGAGTCGCCCGCGAAGCGGACGATGACCCGCTCGCGCTCCTCGACGGACTTCGGGGAGGACTTGGGGGCGTCGTCGACGGCCACGGCCAGGAGGCTAGTACCCGATATTCGGGGATTCCGGTCGCCTTGGGACGACCGCCTGACCGATCAGCCGGGCAGCTCGAACTGCTGTTCGCCGACCGCGAGCACGATCGGCTCGCCGACCCGGGCCGCGAAGGTCAGCGGCGCCTCCCCGCGGGTCGCGAAGTCGGCCACGGCGACCGTCCGGCCGCCGAGCACGCGGGCGAGCTCCTGCACTGCCGCGGCGATGGCCGGCACGACCCCGATCGGGGCGGAGACCTGCCCGAGGGCGGCGTCGACCTCGATCGCCGTGCGCGGCGGCGCCTTCGGGTGCGCGACGGGCAGCGCCGGCACGCCCGCCAGCGCGTCGGGCGGGACGACGAAGGTCTGCTCGCCCGCCGTGACGGTCAGGGCCGTGCCCGGCTCGCACTCGAGCAGGGGCGCCGCGCGTCCGTCGCCGCGGTCGAGCACGACGCTGACCCGGGCCGCGCCCGTGTGCTCGGCGAACTCGCGCACCGTCGCCATCACCACGTCGTGGCGGGCGATCTCCTCCCAGCCCGTGGGATCGTCGGCCATGGGCCCATGGTGCCACGCCGGGAGCGCGCCGGGACGCCGGGGTGTGCGTCGTGCCGGCCCGTCCGCAGCTAGCGCGACAGGCGGTCGCCGCCGCGCCTGTCGAGCTCGTCGAGCCGCTCGAGCGCGTCCGTGCGGAAGGAGCCCTCGCGTTCGCGCCGCAGCGCCGTGCGGTACGCCGTGCGAGCCTCGTCGAGCTCCCCCAGCGCCTCGGCGGCGCGACCGAGCCACAGCCACGCCCAGGCGTTGTCCGGCGCGAGCTCGGTGTAGCGGCGCAGGTGGTCGTAGCTCTCACCGTGGCGGCCGAGGTCGAAGTACGTGTAGCCGAGGCCGAAGTGCCCGCGCATGTCCCCGGCCTGCAGGCAGGCGCGCCAGTTGAAGGCCGCCGACTCGAGGTCGCCCTCGTCCTCGGCGAACTGCAGGGCCCGGTTGAAGAAGCGCACGTCGGCGGTCGGCTCGTCGAAGCGCGACCGCACCGCGAGCACGGCCTCGCCGAGGCTCGCCCGGTCCAGGCCGAGCGCCGGGATGGAGAAGCGCGGGCCGCCGAAGGCCAGCGGCTCGAGGGCCTCGAGGTCGAGACCGGCGTAGCGGTGCACGGTGAAGCCGACCACGGGGCCGGCCGGGCCGCCGAGCACGAGCCGCACGTCGTCGGAGATCACGCACAGCTGCGCGTCGGAGCGGCCGTCGACGACCTGTCCGAACTCGATCGCCTCGAGCCACTCGTCGTCGACGTTGACGCTCAGGTGCAGGGGCACCCGGGTGGCGGGTGTCGAGAGGATCGGGTGGCCGGGGTCGAGCATGCGTGGTACTGGTAACGGCGCTGCTCGGCTGACCTTGCGCTTCCGTGCGCGGCTGGTGGTCATCCTGCGAACGTCCGCGTGTATGAGGGACTTCTGCGCAGCGGGCGCCCGATCGGATCACGCCGCCTCCCGGAGCACCGGCTCGGCGCGGTAGAGCCCGCCGAGCGTGGCCCGGCACCCGGCGCAGTGGCGCAGGTGGGGGCGCAGCGCCGTGAAGTCCTCCGGCGTCGCCTCCCCGTCCACGACGGCGGAGAGCACGGGCTGGTAGGCGACGCAGGCGGCGCCCGACTCCACGTCGGCGTAGCGGCGCAGGAACCGCCGGCGACCCTCCGTGAGCGCGCGGTTGACCTTCGTCCGCGTCCAGCCGAGCTCCGCCCCGATCTCCGCGTAGGACGCGCCGTCGGCCTTGAGCAGCAGGGCGAGGCGCTCGTCGGCCTTGCAGGCGGAGAGCGCCTCGGCCGCGTGGGCGACCCGCTCGGTCGACCCCGCGCGCTCGTCCGCGTCGCGGCCCCCGTCCGCCGGGCACCCGTCCCAGTCGACGGCCTCCACGGGCAGCACGCGCCGGCGGGCGGCGCTCAGCTGCAGCGCCTCGCGCTTGCAGACGGTGCGCAGCCACTCCGCGGCCGTCGCGGGCCGGACGCGATCGATCCGCCGGAGGTAGATCTCGAGCGCCCGCTGATAGGCGTCCTGGGCGTCGTCGGCGCAGAGCGAGTGCCGGCGGGCGATGCCCAGCAGCGAGGCCGCGTGGTCGGAGATCACCGCGATCACCGGATCGTCGTCGGGGCGGCTCATGGCCCTTCAGACGGCAGACTCGCGACGTGCGGTCCCGGGCGCGCCCCGGCGATCACCGCACGTTGCGGGGACTTCTAGCCGCGCACCTCGCCCGTGGCCGCCGCCCGCAGCGCCTCCCGCAGCCCGGCCGTGCCGTCCGCGGGCAGGTGCACGGTCAGGCGCGTCGTCGTGCCGGAGTCGTGCCGGACCTCCATGCGGCCGAGCCGCGCGAAGAGCGCGAGCATCGCCCGGTTCGAGGCCAGCAGCGACGCGGAGAACTCGCGCACCCCGACCGCGAGGGCGCGGTCGGCGAGCCGCTCGAGCAGCACCCAGCCGACGCCCCGGTGCTGCCAGGAGTCCGCCACCGCGACCGCCGCCTCCGCGCGCGGCCCGCCGCGCCGCTCGCGCACGAAGCGGGCGATCCCGACGCCGGTGCCGGTCTGCGGATCCAGAGCGCCGATCGCCTCGTGCTCGGCGTGATCGACCTCGGTGAAGTACTCAAGCTCGGTCGGGCTCAGGCCCTTCTTCGGGCCCATGAAGCGCTGGTAGCGCGACTGCTCGCCGAAACGCTCGAAGCCGTCGAGCAGCAGGGCCCGATCCTCCGGCTCGACCGGGCGGACGATGACCTCACCCCCGTCGGGAAGCGTCAACCGGTCACCCCGCGGCTCACCGGTCTCCGCGGTCGGCGCCGCGGCGGCCGCGGCCCCCTGCGCGTAGGCCGCGAGCCGCTCTCGCGCCTCCTCCTCCGTGTCGTGCACCGACAGCGGCGCTGCGGCCCCACGCAGCATGACCCGCCAGCCCCCGTTGGGCGCGGGCTCGACGGAGAACCGCATGCGTGAGAGCCTACGTGGGCGATGGCCACGCAGCCCGCCGCGGTCGAGCCGGTCCGCTGGCTCCCGACGGACGACCGGACGGCACCGGAGACGGGCGTCGGCCTGTGCCTGTCGGGTGGCGGCTACCGGGCCATGCTCTTCCACCTTGGCGTGCTGTGGCGGCTCAACGAGCTCGGCCGGCTGCCGGCGCTCGACCGGATCGCGAGCGTCTCCGGCGGCTCGATCGTCGCCGGCGCGCTCGCCCTCGCCTGGCCGCGGCTGGCCTTCGGGTCCGACGGCGTCGGGCGCGGCTTCGAGGCCCACGTCGCCGACCCCGTGCTGGCACTCGCCGGGCACACGCTGGACGTGTTCGCCGTGCTCGGCGGGATACTCGGCCCGGAGCGGGTCGGCGAGCGGCTCGCGGACTTCTACGCCGAGCGCCTGTTCGCCGACGCGACGCTCCAGGACCTGCCGGAGGCGCCGCGCTTCGTCCTGTGCGCCACGAACCTCGCCTCGGGCGAGCTGCTGCGGCTCTCGCGGCGCGAGCTCGCCGACTGGCGGGTGGGCACGGTGCCGGCTCCGCGCACGCGCCTGGCGGACGCCGTCGCGTGCTCCTCGGCCTTCCCGCCGGTGCTGTCGCCCTTCGAGCTCGACCTGCGCCGGGAGGACTGGAGGACCGTGGAGGGCAACGACCTCGGGACGCCCGCCTATCGCGGCCTCGTGCGCCTGACGGACGGCGGGGTCTACGACAACCTCGGGCTGGAGACGGTGTGGAAGGTCTGCCGGACGGTGCTCGTCTCCGACGCCGGTGGCCAGACACGCGACGATCCGGAGCCGTCCCTGGACTGGCCGCGTCAGACGCTGCGCGTGCTCAAGGTCGTCGACCACCAGGTCCGCAGCCTGCGCCGCCGGCAGGTGCTCGACGGGCTCGCGGCCGGCACGCGCGACGGCGCCTACTGGGGCATCCGTTCCGCGATCGGGAGCTTCGGGACCGAGGACGTCCTCCCGTGCCCGCTGGAGCAGACCCGCGACCTCGCCCGGACGCCGACGCGGCTCGCGTCCATGGACCCCGAGCGGCGGGAGCGGCTGGTCAACTGGGGCTACGCCGTGACGGACGCGGCGCTGCGCGGCCGGGACGGGGCCGCGAACGCCGTCCCGGCGCGGTTCCCGTTCCCGGCCAGCGCCGTGTGAGCCGGGTCCTCCGCTGTGGGGAGGCCGGATGGTCCGCACGGGGGACGACAGGGGTCACCCGCACCGCCACATTGTGTCAATGCACACGAGCAGCGTCCGCACCCCCGCTCCCTTCTCCCGCGCGCTGGCCGTGGCCGCCGCGGGCCTCGTCCTGACCGCCGCGGCATTCTCCGGTGCCTTCGCCGACGCTCCTGACACGCCCCCCGGCGGTGCCAAGGCGACGTCGACCGGCGCTGCGCACCATCACGGCGACGACCGCCCGGCCGTCCCGCGCCGGCCCTGAGACCCCCGCCCGGCGCCCCGCCGGGCCGGGCGCCGAGTCGGAGTAGGCGGCGGCGCGCTCGGCGGGGACGTCGGCATCCTGGCCGTCCGTGCCGGCGAGGAGCGGCGCACTCGAGTGGTCGGGCTAGCCGCCGAGCGTGCCCCGCAGGGCGAAGCCGAGGGCGGCGGTGACGACCGCCAGCAGGATGACGATGCCCCAGGAGAAGGCGGTCACCAGGGCGAGCAGGAAGGTCACGACGGTCGCGACCGCGAACCCGCCCGTGGCGAGCGTCAGGCGGTAGGCCCGGGCCTCGCGCTGACGGCGGCTGGGACGGCTGGAGGGGCGGCGCGCGGGTGAGCTCATCGTCGCAGGGACGGTAGCCAAACCCGTGCGCCCGGATTGCCGCGCCCGCGAGCCGGGGTAAGGCCGCCCTCCAACGCCGTCGAGTCAAGGGGAGCCGGAGATGGGATTCAAGACGCCGCAGGGCATCACCGAGGCCGCCACGGAAGCCGGGATCACCAAGGCCCAGCTCAGTCCGGGCAAGGTGCTCGTCGGCGGCTTCCTCGCCGGCGCCTACATCGCCTTCGCGGGGCTCGTCGCCATCGCCGTCTCCTCGGGGCTCGATCCGAAGACCTGGGGCACCTTGCCGACGCTGTTCACCGGCTTCGCCTTCGTGCTCGGCCTCGTGCTCGTGGTCATCGCGGGCTCCGAGCTGCTCACGGGCAACATGGCGCTGCTGCCGCTCGCGACCATGCGGCGCCGGCTCAGCGCCGGCCGGGTCGCGACGAACTTCGGCCTGGTCGCCGTCGGCAACCTGCTCGGCTCGCTCTTCGTCGCGTACTTCCTCGCCGTGAAGTCCGGCGTGGTGACCCAGCCCCTGCCCCTCGAGCGGCTCGGCGCGATCGCGACGCTCAAGGGCGACACGGAGTCGGCCTGGGAGATCTTCCTCCGCGGGCTCGGCTGCAACTGGCTCGTCTGCCTCGCCGTGTGGATGGCGCTCGGCGCCGAGGACATCGGCGGGAAGGTGCTGGCCATCTTCTTCCCGATCATGGCCTTCGTGGCCATGGGCTTCGACCTCGTCGTGGCCAACATGTTCTTCCTGCCCGCCGCGATCTTCGCCGGCGTCGACGGGATCAACTGGGGCGACGCGGTCTTCAACTGGATCTTCGCCTTCCTCGGCAACCTCGTCGGGGCGGCGGTCTTCGTGTCCGGCGCCTACTTCTACCTCTACGGCCGCGACGAACCGGCGTCCGAGCACGGGGCGGGTACGACGGAGCGAACGCCGGAGGAGACGGGGCTGCCCGGCGACGGCGCGCGCGCGGTGCGGTAGGCGCGTGACGGCTCAGCCTGGTTCCGCGGCGGCCTGAGCCGTCGCGGTTCGCCGGCGGCGCCAGGCCGGTGTGGCGATGCCGTGGTCGCTGTCGTGGACCTCATGGGTCCGCCCGCCGATCCACGGGGTTCAGATCCCGACGTGGTCGCGGCCACGACCCGCTGCGTGCTGCACGCGGCGCAGACGGTCGGCGCCCGGCGCCGCCTGACCTCCGACGCCCGCCTCGTCGGCGCGGCTCGCGGGCTCGGACTCGAAGCCCGGCCTAGAGGATGAGCTCGAGCCGGCACTCGAGCGCGTCCGCCACCGCGTCGCGCAGCGCCGACCCCTCGCCGAAGCGCCCGACGAGCTCGGACAGGAAGCCCTCGATGATCAGGCGGCGGGCAGTGGTCAGGGAGAGGCCGCGCGAGCGCAGATAGAAGAGCTGGTCCTCGTCGATCTGCGCGACGGCTGCTGCGTGCGTGCAGCGCACGTCGTTGGCGAGGATCTCGAGGCCCGGGATGGCGTCCGCGTGCGCCCGCTTGGTCAGCAGCAGGTTGCGGCACTCCTGGAAGGCGTCGGTCTGCTGGGCGCCGGGATCCACCTTGATCATGCCGCGCCAGACCGAGGAGGCGCGGCCGTTGAGGATGCCGCGGAAGGCGAGGTCGGAGATGCAGCTCTCCGCCGCGTGCTCCTGGTAGGTGTCGTAGTCGACGTGCTGGCGGCCGTGCGGGGCGTAGGCGCCGGTGACGCGCGCCTCGGCGCCCTTGCCCGTCAGGGTCGTGACCATGCGGACGCGGCCGGTGGCCCCGCCGAAGCCGAGGGCGGCCCACTCGAGCCGGCCGTCGCGCTCGACGGCGGCGCGCTGGTTGCCGAACACGTAGGACTTCTCGTTGAGGTCCTGGACGTTGACGTAGCGCAGCTGCGCGTTCTGGCCCACGCGGAGCTCGACGACGGTGTTCAGCAGGGTCTGGGCCTCGCCGTCGAGGGAGAGGTGCTGCTCCCAGACCTCGGCCTCCGCGCCCTCCTCGAGCACGATCAGCGTCCGCCGGTGCAGGGCGTTGCCCTCGGAGGCCGAGACGGTGGTCAGGAGGATCGGCGCCTCGACGCGGACGCCGCGCGGCACCCACACGAACGCACCGCCGGTCCACGACCGCTCGTTCGTGGTCACGAAGAGGTCCGAGCTCTCGTCCAGCCCGACGACGGAGCCCAGGTAGGGCTCGACGAGCTCGGGGTGCTCGGCGACGGCGACGTCCAGCGGCAGCACGACCGCTTGCGAGCGAAGCGAACCTGGATCCTCGACCGCGAGGCCCTCCGACGTGGCGCCGTCGACCTGCAGGAGCTCCGTGGCGCCCTCGGGCGGCGTCAGCAGGTGCGCGGGGGTGACGGACGGCAGTGGACCGCCCACGGCCGGCGGGAACGCCTCGAGGGCGAAGCTCCGGCCGAGCTCGGTGAACTCCCAGCCCGACGCCCCCTTGAACGACGGCAGCGCCTGCCCCTCGGCCAGGGACGCGGCGTGCTCCCGGCGCGCCGCGACCCACTCCGGCTCGGAGACGGCGGCGGCGCTAGCCAATGGAGCCTTCCATCTGCAGCTCGATCAGCCGGTTCATCTCGACGGCGTACTCCATCGGGAGCTCCTTGACGATCGGCTCGATGAAGCCGTTGACGATCATCTTGGCCGCCTCGTCCTCGGGGATCCCGTGGGACATGAGGTAGAAGACCTGCTCGTCGCCGACCTTGGAGACCGTCGCCTCGTGGCCGACGTTGACGTCGTCCTCGGAGATGCGGATCGTCGGATAGGTGTCCGAGCGGGAGTCCTCGTCGAGCAGCAGCGCGTCGCAGACGACCGTGGACTTCGAGCCCGTGGCGCCCTTGGCGACCTCGAGCAGGCCGCGGTAGGACGAGCGCCCGCCGTCCTTGGAGATCGACTTGGCGAAGATGTTCGACGTCGTGTTCGGCGCCGCGTGGATGATCTTCGCGCCGGCGTCCTGGTGCTGGCCCTTGCCCGCGAAGGCGATGGACAGCACCTCGCCGTGGGCGCGCTCGCCCGTGAGGTAGACGGACGGGTACTTCATCGTGAGCTTCGAGCCGAGGTTGCAGTCGACCCACTCCACCGTCGCGTCGCGCTCGGCGACCGCGCGCTTGGTGACGAGGTTGAACACGTTCTGCGACCAGTTCTGGACCGTCGTGTAGCGGATGCGCGCACCCGGCTTGGCGATCAGCTCGACCACCGCGGAGTGCAGCGAGTCCGTCGTCCACACGGGGGCCGTGCAGCCCTCGACGTAGTGCACGTAGGAGCCCTCGTCGGCGATGATCAGCGTCCGCTCGAACTGGCCCATGTTCTCGGTGTTGATCCGGAAGTAGGCCTGCAGGGGCATCTCGACGTGCACGCCCGGCGGGACGTAGACGAACGAGCCGCCCGACCACACCGCGGAGTTCAGCGCCGCGAGCTTGTTGTCGTTGGAGGGGATGATCGAGGCGAAGTACTCGCGCACGAGGTCCTCGTGCTCGCGCAGGCCCGAGTCCATGTCCATGAACACGACGCCCTGCTTCTCGAGGTCCTCGCGGACCTGGTGGTAGACGACCTCGGACTCGTACTGCGCGCCGACGCCGGAGAGGAACTTGCGCTCCGCCTCGGGGATGCCGAGCTTGTCGAAGGTGTTCTTGATGTCCTCGGGGACGTCGTCCCAGGTCTTGGACGCCTTCTCCGACGCGCGGACGAAGTAGTGGATGTTGTCGTAGTCGACCTCGGCCAGCATCGGCGAGCCCCAGGTGGGCTGCGGACGCGAGAGGAAGTGGTCGAGCGCCTTGAGCCGGAACTCGAGCATCCACTCGGGCTCCTGCTTGTGCTTGGAGAGGTGCAGGACCGTGTCGCGGGTCAGGCCCTTGGGAGCCTTGTACAGGTAGTTCTCGGCGTCGTGGAAGCCGAAGCGCTCCGCGTAGTCCGCGTTGATGTCCTTGAGCGTGTCCTGCTCGGCAAGGATCTCGGGTGTGCTCATCAGTCCTCTACCTCGAGTCGGATCATGTCGCCCTCGACGGTGACGGGGAAGGTCTCCACCGGGACGTAGGCAGGCAGGTTCAGCGGGCGGCCCGTGCGCAGGTCGAACAGCGACCCGTGCCGGGGGCACTCGACGGTGCAGGCCTTCAGGTCGATGTCCCCATCGAAGAGGTCACCGTTGTCGTGCGAGCAGCGGTCCTCGACCGCCAGCAGCTCGCCACCGCAGTTGACGATCCCGATCTCCGTGTCCTCGTGCTCGACGACGCGCGTGGCGCCGGGAGGGAACTCGGAGAGCGGGCAGATGTCGATCAGCGGGGCCATTTCAGCGGGATTCCGGAAGTCCGACCGTGGAGGTCGGACTTGAAGTGTCAAGTGTAGCGGCGCGGCGGCGTAGGATCCGGCGCCGCAGGTCCATCGAGAGGAGAGCTGATGCAGGTACGGAGCTGGGTCGCGGGGGCGCTCACGGTCGTGGCGGGGGTGGGCGGCGTCGTCGCGCCGGCGGACGCCAAGGCCAGGCGTGCCCAGGCGCGCGACGTGACGGTCATGACCCGCAATCTCTACCTCGGCGGGGACATCTACCGGCCCGTCGAGGCCACGGCCGGGCTCTCGGGCCTCGCCGCGCTCGACGCCTTCGGCAACGCCAACTTCGTCACGCGCCGGATCGTCGACCAGACGAACTTCCCCGCGCGGGCCAGGCTCCTCGCCCGCGAGCTGGCCGCGCGCAAGCCCGATCTCGTCGGGCTGCAGGAGGTCGCGACCTGGCGCCGCGGGCCCTACCGCCTCGACAAGCTCGGCACCCCGACCGCGACCCACGTCGACTACGACTTCCTCAAGCTGCTGCTGGCGGCCGCGCGCAAGACCGGCGTCCCCTACCGGGCCGTGCGCGTGCAGCAGGAGGCCGACGTCGAGGGTCCGGCCTTTCCGAACGGCTCGGCGACCGCCGAACAGGACGGCTTCAACGCCCGCCTGACCATGCACGACGTGATCCTGCGCCGCAAGGGCAGCCGGGTGCGCGTCCGCCGCGCCCGCTCGGCCAACTACCGGCACAACTACGCCGTCTCGCTGTCGGGCATCCCCTTCGAGTTCACCCGCGGCTATCTCTACGCGGACGCGCGGATCGGGCGCAAGAAGTTCCGCTTCGTCACGACCCACCTCGAGTCGGCCCGCTCGGACACGGCGCTGGCCCAGGCCTCAGAGCTCATGCGCGGCCCGGTCGCCGGCGCCGGCAAGCGGCCCGTGGTCATGGTCTGCGACTGCAACTCGGACCCGAAGGACCCGACGATCTACAACGACGGCGACATCCCGCACTGGTCGGCCTACCGCCGGATGGTCATGCCGCTCGACGACGAGTGGCTGCGCGTGAGGTCGTCCCGGCGGGGCTACTCCTCCGGGCTGTCCGAGACCGTCGACGACAACACCATCGCGGGCATCGATCACCGCATCGACCTCGTGCTGGGGCGTGGGTTCGACGCGCTGAAGGGCTGGCGCACGGGCGACGCGGCGCGCACCCGGGCCGGCCTGTGGGCCTCCGACCACATGGGGATCGTCGTCAGGCTGCGGCCGTAGGCGCGCGACGCGGCGGCGCCGGGGGAGCGGGCGGTCGCCCCCTGGCCCCCGCGTCGTCGCCCCGGTGTCCCAGCTCCGTCCGCCGCGCCGTGGTGGGCTGCGATCCCGACCTCGGCCGGCGATGAATCCTCGGCCCGGGCGCCCGCGCGCCGCTCAGGGCTCGACGAGTCCGCGACGGATGGCGTAGCGCGTGAGCTCGACCCGGTCGCGCATGCCCAGCTTCTCGAGGACGTTCGCCCGGTGGCGCTCGACGGTCTTCTTGGAGATGTGCAGCAGCTCGGCGATCTCGTCGTTGGTGCGTGCCTCGGCGACGTGCTTGACGATCTCCTCCTCGCGAGGCGTCAGCAGATCGCCGCGGGTGGCCTCGCCGAGCCGCGCGCGCTCGAGGTGTTCGCGCATCAGCGCCCGCACGCCCCCCGGGTACAGGAACGGCTCACCTCGCATCGCCGCCCGGCAGGCCTCGACGAGGTCGCGGTCGACCGCGCTCTTGAGCACGTAGCCCGAGGCCCCGACCCGGATCGCCTCGAAGAGATACTGCTCGTTGTCGTGCATGGACAGCATCACGACGCGCACCTCCGGCGCGCGGTGCGTGATCTCGCGAGCCGCCTGCAGCCCCGTCTTGCGCGGCATGGAGACGTCGAGGACGGCCAGGTGCACGTCCTCGGCGAGCGCGCGCGCCACCGCCTCCTCGCCGTCGGTCGCCTCCGCGACGACCTCGAGATCGGGCTGGGCGTCGAGGACCGTCCGCAACCCCTTCAGCACGATCGGATGGTCGTCCGCGATGAGGATGCGGGTCTTCAGCGGTGTCGTCACGGCGTCGTGGGGTCGAGCGGAAGGCGGAGTCGGACCTCGGTGCCGCGGCCGGACTCGCCGTCGAGGCTGAGGTCGGCGCCGATCAGCATCGCCCGCTCGCGCATCCCCCGGATCCCGTAGGAGGACGCGAGCGCGGCGGGCGAGAGCCCACGGCCGTCGTCGCGGACGGTCAGCACCGTCTGCTGGTCGCGGTGCTCCAGCCGCAGCCAGACCCGCTCGGCGTGGGCGTGGCGGGCGACGTTGGTCAGGGCCTCCTGGGCGACGCGATAGACGACGAGCGCCTGTTCGTCCGACAGGGGCACGGTCGCCTCCAGCCTCCGGTCGACCCGGACGTGCGCCTGGTCGGCGAAGGTGTTCGCGAGCGCCTGGAGCGCACTCTGCAGCCCGAGGTCCTCGAGCGCGTCGGGACGGAGCTGACGCGCGATCCGCCGCACCTCCACGGTTCCGTGCCGCGCCGTCTCGCGCAGCTCGTCCAGCGGCTCGCGCAGCGCTTCGGGGACCGCGGCGGCGAGTCCCTCGACCTGGAGCATCACGCCCGTCAGCGTCTGCCCCACCTCGTCGTGGAGCTCGCGGGCGACCCGCCGGCGCTCCCCCTCGAGGACCCACAGCGCCTGGCGCGCGCTCTCGCGCCGCTCGGACTCGAGACGATCCAGCATCTCGTTGAACGCCCGCGCCAGCGCGACGACGCTCGGTCCCCCGGCGACGCGGACGCGCGTACCCGGAGAGAGCGGATCGTGGCTGCGCATCGTGGCCACGAGCTCGTCCAGCGGTCGGAACGCGGGCCGCAGCAGCACGAGGTTCAGGCCGAGCAGCGCCGCCAGCCCGACGAGCAGGATGACCAGCTCGGAGGCGACCACCGGCACCGACACCGTGACCGGGGTGAAGACCAGCGCCACGGTCGCCAGCCCGAGGGCGACGGCGTTCGTCAGGAACACCCGCCACAACAGCGACAACGACGCCAACCGCATGCGCACCCCCGAAGCCTCCCACGCCGGTCCCCCGCCGGGTGTCCAGACCCGGCGAGTCATGGACGCACGGCGTCCACGCCGGCTCACCCCCGAGGGCTCATGCGCGGGTCGGCCAGGCGAGGGCGCAGGCAGGCCACGATGCGCCGGGCGCGCCAGGCGATCTCGGATGGGTCGCGGTCCAGTGTCTGCGCGATGGCCTCGAACGGCTCGTCGTCCAGGAGCATGGCCAGAATGGGCAGATCCGCGTCGTCGAGCTTGGCGACGGCGGAGCGGTGGACGTCGATCGGAACGGCACCGATCGCGGTCGCGCCGCGCGCCACCGCCCGGATCGCGGCGAGGAGCGTGGAGGCGGGCTCGGCCTTGTCCACCACCGCGTCGGCGCCCGCCACCCGAGCCGCCAGCGTCAACGCCGAACTCGCGTAGGCCGAGTAGACGATCACCGCGGGGGGTCGCAGGTCGCGCTTGAGGTACTGGCAGTACGACAGGCTGTCGCCCCGCGCCACGTCGTAGTCGACGACGACCACGTCGGGACGCCTCCCCGCGAGCTGCCGTGTCAGCTCGCGGGCCCCGAGGGCGGCGGCGACCACCGTCACGTCCGGCGCGGGACCGATCAGCCGTTGCACGCCGGCGAGCACGGCCGGATGGTCGTCGAGGAGCGCGACGCGGATCGTCGGCTCACCCGCCGGCCGGTCGATCGAGCCGCGCTGCCCCCGCGGCCCCAGCTCACCGCGCTCCGGCGTCGAGCGGGCGGACGTCATGCCGGCGTCGTACCGGGATCGACGGTCCTGGTGCGGACGCCGAGGACGCGCAGCGTGCGCGCACGCCCGTGGGGAAGCTCGACCCGCACGACGTCCTCCGGCCGCACCCCGATCAGCGCCTCCCCCACGGGCGAGCCGAGCGAGACCTGACCGTCGCCGGCTCCGGCGCCGCGCCGGCCCACCAACTCGTACTCGGCCGTGCGTCCCGTGGGCACGTCCCTGACCCGGACGACCGAGCCGAGGCCGGCCCCGTCGTCCGCGGTCGGGGCGGCGTCGACCACCGAGGCGCAGCGGAGCAGCTGCTCGAGCTGGGTGATGCGCGCCCCGTCGACCGCCGCGTCCTCCAGCACCGCCAGGCGGTCGTCGTCGTCGCCCGCGCTCCCGGACGCCCGCGCGTCCGACAGGCGCTCGGCCAGTTCGGCCTGATGTGCGGCGCGCAGCGCCTCGAGCTCGCGGACCAGCTCGTCGATCTCCGGCGCGCTGAGCAGCACGCGGGTGGCCATCGCCCCTGGGTCGCCGTACGTCATGAGCAGCAGGATGTCCGCCGGAGCGCGCGAGGGCCATGCGGTCATGACTGCAGATCCCCTCGTTTCCGACCCCGGTGGGGAGCGCCGGCGCGTTAGGGCGCTCGCGTGGTGCGGCGGTCCGTCCCACGACGCGGGTGCGGTGCCGGCGACCCGCCTCTACAGGCTGGACCGCATGGCGCCCGCCGCCGGCGCGCAGCACGCTGTGACGATGCCCACCTCGGCCACGTCATCGCCGTCCGTCGACCATCCGGACAATGAGCTCTACGACCGCGGATGCGACCTCGTCGAGGCGGCGATGGGAATCCGCCGCATCGCCGCCGACCCGGAGGCGGCACGAGCGGTGCCGGCGATCCTGGGGTGCCTCGAGGCCGCGCTGCACGAGCTCGGCTGCGCCGCGCCCCGACTGCATCAGACGAGCGCCTGCGCGCTCCCGGTCCAGGGCCCGGCGGGCGCGGGCCCGAGGCTGGAGCCGATGGTGGCGCGCATGAGCCAGGGCTTCGGCAACCTCCAGCAGGCGCTGGCCGACGCAGAGGGCGCAGCGGCCGCGGCGCGCGCGCTCGCCGCCCGGCCGCTCAGCGCCGAACCGCGCCGGCGACTCGATCGCGCGCGGCGTCGGTCCCGTCCGAGCGATCCCTGAGGTCACGGATGATCTCCGGCACCTCGAGGCGTCGAGCCCCGGCCATGGTGACGTCCTCAGGCCCGGGCGAGCCGAGCGGCGTCGGTCTCGACCGCCGCGAGGGAGGACGGGACATCGTCGCGGTCGGTGCTCGCCGAGCGGCGCACCACGAGCACGGGAACGGGGCTCGCGTGCAGCACGCGACGGCTGACGCTGCCGAGCATCAGCGAGTGGAGATCACCGTGGCCGCGCGAGCCCATGAGGACGAGGTCATGGTCCTGGCCGGCCACCTCGATGATCGCCGGGGCCGGAGCGCCGCGCTTGAAGACCGTCGTGACCGGAACCTCTGCGGGTATCGCCTCCACGGCGGCCGCGAGCGTGGCCTGACAGGCGCGATCGACCCGCGCCTCGAGGTCGCCGGCGTCGACGGGCGCCCAGGAGGCGCCGAGACTCCAGGCCAACGGTTCGGGTGCGACCGTGACGACGGTCAGCCGCCCGTGGGTGGCCTGCGCCAGGTCGATGGCCTCGTCGAGGGCGCCCTGCGCGCTCGAAGAGCCGTCCACGGCGACGAGTAGTCGACGGAACATCCTGACCGATCCCCTTCCGTTGGTGGTGAGCCGGCTGGACGCCGGTTCTACCAGTGGAACTGGGTAAAGTCTCACCCTGCGGGAGCCCCGGAGCCATGAGGCCCCGGCTCCATCTGACGCCGGGCGCCACCCCACGCGCTGCGCAGCGGCTGCCTCGCGGGCGCTACAGCCCGGCGGCGGGCGCGGACTCGCCGCGCTGGGCGGCGGAGGCCTGCGTCTCGGTCTCCCAGCTCGCGGCCGAGCCGAGGCCGGCGCTCTTGAGCACCTTGAGGCTCAGCAGCGCGCACTTCATCCGCGTGGCGGAGATGTCGATGCCGAGCAGCTCGAGCACGAACGCCTTGTCGAGCCGGACGAGCTCCTCCACCGGCATGCCGACGACCTCGTCGGAGGTCATGGAGGCCGAGGCCTGCGAGATCGCGCAGCCGTGGCCGGAGAAGGCGACCTGGGCGACCTTGCCGTCGCGGACCTTGAGCTGGACCTTCAGCTCGTCCCCGCAGAGCGGGTTGGTGTCCTCGAACTCGAGGTCGGCGTCCTCGATCTCGCCCCAGTTGTGCGGGCGCTTGTAGTGCTCGAGGATCTGCTGGCGGTAGAGGTCGTCCATCCGGTCCCCAGGCTAGGCCGCGTCCGCGTCCAGCTCGAAGACCTCGCGCACCCGGTGCAGCCCGTCGACGAGCCGCTCGACCTCGTCCGGCGCGGAGTGGATCGCGAAGCTCGCGCGCGAGGAGGCCGGCGCGCCGAGGCGGCGCATGAGCGGCTGCGCGCAGTGGTGGCCCGCGCGGACGCAGACGCCGCGGCTGCCGAGGATCTCGGCCACGTCGTGGGGGTGCACGCCGTCGAGCACGAAGGAGGCCAGCGCCACGCGCTCGGCCACGTCGACCGGTCCGTGCACGGTGAGCCCCGGGACGGTGGCGAGCCGCTCGAGCGCAAGGGAGCCGATCGCCCGGTCGTGCTCGACCAGCACGTCCGCCCCGAGCCCGGTGACGAAGTCGCACGCCGCCGCGAGCCCGATCGCCTCGGCGATCGACCCCGTGCCGGCCTCGAACTTCGCCGGGCCCTCGGCGTAAGTGGACTCCTGCTCGCCGACCTTGTTGATCATGTGGCCGCCACCGAGGAACGGCGGCATGGCGCGCAGCAGCTCCAGCTTGCCGTGCAGGACGCCGATGCCCGTGGGGCCGTAGAGCTTGTGGCCGGTCCAGGCATAGAAGTCGGCGTCCAGGGCGGCGACGTCGACGGGCAGGTGCGGCAGGGCCTGGGAGCCGTCCACGAGGACGACGGCGCCGGCCGCGTGGGCGCGCCGGGTGATCTCGGCGATCGGGTTGATCGTCGCGAGCACGTTGGAGGCGTGCACGACGCCGACGAGCTTCGGCCCGCGGGCCAGCAGCGCGTCGAGGTGGTCGAGGTCGAGGTGGCCGTCGTCGGTGACCCGCACGTAGGCGAGCTCGGCACCCGCGCGCTGGCAGGCGAGCTGCCAGGGCACGATGTTCGAGTGGTGCTCCATCTCCGTGAGCACGACCAGATCGCCCGCCGAGAGGTTCGTCCCGCCCCACGCGTAGGCGACGAGGTTGATCGCCTCCGTGGCGTTGCGCGTGAAGATCGTCTCCGCGGCAGACGAGCCGGCGAACTCGCCGACCGTCACCCGCGCCGCCTCGTAGGCGTCCGTGGCGCGGGTCGCGAGGTCGTAGACGCCGCGGTGGATGGAGGCCCGGTACTCGCGGTAGTAGCCGTCCATCGCCTCGATGACCGGCAGGGCGGTCTGCGCGGTCGCGGCGGAGTCGAGGTAGGCGAGCGCGCCGTCGGCGATCACGGGGAACTGCGCGCGCAGGTCGGTGACGTCGAGCACGGACATGGCTAGGCCGCCGCCTCGACCTCCTCGCGGATGGCCCGGTAGCCCTCCGCGTCGATCTCGGCGACGATCTCCGGGCCGCCCTCCTTGACGATGCGCCCCTCGAACATCACGTGGACGTGCGTCGGCTCGACGTACTCGAGGATCCGCTGGTAGTGGGTGATGATGAGCACGCCGAGGCCGGTGCGCTCGCGCACGGCGTTGACGCCGGCCGAGACGATCTTCAGCGCGTCGACGTCGAGGCCGGAGTCCGTCTCGTCGAGCACGGCGAGCTTGGGCTCCTGCAGCGCGAGCTGGAGGATCTCCATGCGCTTCTTCTCGCCGCCGGAGAAGCCGTCGTTGATGTAGCGGTTGGAGAACTCGCGCGGCACGTTGGTGAGCTCCATCGCCGCCTCGACCGTCTTGCGGAAGTCCTTCAGCGAGATGGCGGCCTCGCCCCGCGCCTCGCGGTGGGCGTTGATCACCGTGCGCAGGTACTTCGCCACGGTCACGCCGGGAACCGCGACGGGGTACTGGAAGGCCATGAACAGCCCGGCGCGCGAGCGCTCGTCCGTCGCGGCCTCGGTGATGTCGACGCCGTCGAAGGCGACGGAGCCCTCCGTGACCTCGAGGCCCGGGGCGCCCATCACGGCGTTGGCGAGCGTCGACTTGCCGGAGCCGTTGGGGCCCATCAGCGCGTGGATCTCGCCGGCGCCGACCGAGAGGTCGACGCCCTTGAGGATCTGCTTGTCGGCAGCGGAGACGTGGAGGTTGGTGATCTGCAGGTCGGCCATGGGGGGATCTCAGCTCGGTCGGGGGTCGAGGGGGGACAGCTCGGCGAGGTCGGGCTCGCGGGTCGCGAAGGCGACGAGCTCGGCGAGGGTGGTGCGCTGCAGGGAGGCGATGACGCCGAGCTGCACGCGGGTCCAGAGGAGCTTGGTGGCGCAGTGCTGCGCGTCGGCGTCGTGGTGGGAGCACTGGACGCGGTGCTCGGACCCGGGGTCGTCCACGAAGCAGTCCATGGGCGCGATGGCGCCCTCGAGGGCGAGGACGACGCGGTCCATGCTGACCTCCTCCGCCGGGCGGGCCAGCACGTAGCCGCCGTGGGCGCCGCGCGTGGAGGTCACGAGACCGGCCTTCTTGAGTAGCGCGGCGATGCGCTCGAGGTAGGCGAGCGGAAGCTGCTCGGCCTCCGCGACGGACTTCAGGGAGACCGGATGGGAGCCGCCATGGCTTCCCAGCCGGATCAGCAGCCGGACGCCGTACTCAGCTTTCGTCGTGAACATCACGAGCTCAAATCCTACCACTGCGGTCAGGATTGCCCGCGCGGCTCCGCCGGGGGTGACCGCACTTGCGGTCGCACGCGGTCCGCAAGTGCGGTCACGGGTCGTACGCTGGCGGCCATGTGCGGGCGCTACACGCTCACGACGGGCGACCACCGGGCGCTGGCGGACCGCTTCGGGGCGGCCATGCCGGGGTCGGGCGGCCTGGAGCGCTTCAACGTCGCGCCGACGGAGGACGCCGTCGCCGTCGTGCGGGGCAAGGACGGCGGCCGCGAGGCGCACCTCGTGCGCTGGAGCTTCGTCCCCGGCTACGCCAAGGACCTCAAGGGGCCGCCGATGTTCAACGCGCGGGCGGAGACCGTCGCCACGAAGGCGCCGTTCAAGGCCCGCCTCGAGAGCCCCCGCGGGCGCTGCCTGATCGTCGCGGACGGCTTCTACGAGTGGCTGCGCCCGGAGGACAAGAAGGCGCCGCGCGTGCCCTTCCGCTTCACCGTCGACGGCGGTGAGCCGTTCGCCTTCGCGGGCCTCTGGGGCTGGTCGCGGCCGCAGGGCGGCTGGCTCGCCTCGGCGACGATCGTCACGACGACCCCGAACCCGCTCGTGGCGCGGCTGCACGACCGCATGCCGGTCATCCTGCCGGGCCCGGAGGCCGAGGCCGCCTGGCTCTCCGACGACCTCTCCCCGGCGGACGCCCGGGAGCTGCTCGTCCCGCTCGAGGCGCAGCGCATGCGGTCCGTGCCGGCGAACCCGCGCGTGAACCGGAGCGGGCTCGACGACGAGGGGCCGGACCTGCTGCAGGCGGCATGAAGCTCGTCACCTGGAACGTGAACTCGCTGAAGGCCCGCCTGCCGCGCGTGCTCGAGCTGCTCGAGGCCCACGCCCCCGACGTCGTGCTGCTGCAGGAGACCAAGACGGAGGCCGGCGCGTTCCCGGGCGCCGAGCTCGCGGCCGCCGGCTACCGGGCGGCGCATCACTCCGCCGGGCGCTGGGCCGGGGTGGCCGTCCTCGCCCGCGAGACGCCGGCCGAGCTGCGCGCGGGGCTGCCCCGCGAACCGGCGGCCGACGAGGCGCGCTGGCTCGAGGCCACCGTCGCCGGGGTGCGCTTCGCGGCCGTCTACGTCCCCAACGGCCGCGCCGTGGACTCGGAGTTCTACGTCGCCAAGCTCGCCTTCCTCGACGCTGCGGCCGAGCGCATCCGCACGCTCGCGGCCGAGGGCCCGCTCGTCGTGGCGGGCGACTTCAACGTCTGCCCCACCGACCTCGACGTCTACGACCCCGCGGCCTTCGAGGGCGCCACGCACGTGACCGAGCCCGAGCGCCGGCGCTTTCGCGCGCTGGTGGAGGCCGGCACCGTGGACGCGTTCCGCCACCTGCATCCGGACGAGCCCGGCTTCACCTGGTGGGACTACCGCGCCGGCCACTTCCACAAGAAGCTCGGCCTGCGCATCGACGCGGTGCTGGTGACGCCCGAGCTCGCCGGCGGCCTTGAGTCCTGCGGGATCGACCGCGGCTTCCGCAAGGGGCCGAAACCGTCGGACCACGCGCCCCTGCTCGCGGAGTGGGCGTGAGGGTCGAGGCCGCCGCGCGAGCCCGCCCGGCTGGGCGGCGCGCCGGCTAGGACCGGCCGCCGCTCGCCGCTTGGCGCTGCGCCCGGCGGACCTGACATGCTCACGCTCGCCATGTCCCAGAGCCACAAACGCCTCGTCCTCGCCGCGATGATCTTCGCCGTGGCGATGATGTTCATCGACCAGACCATCGTCGCGCTGGCCATCCCGCAGCTCGAGAAGGACCTGTCGCTGAGCGCCACGGGCGCGCAGTGGATCGTCAACGGCTACCTGCTCTCGCTGTCGGCGCTGTTCGCGTTCGGCGGCAAGCTCTCAGACATCCTCGGGCACCGGCGGATGGTGATCACCGGCGTCGCGCTCTTCGCCGCCGCCTCGGCCCTGTGCGGGGCGACCCCGACGAGCGGGATCGGCGAGGCGTGGATCATCGTCTTCCGGATCGTCCAGGGCGCGGCCGCCGCCATCCTCTTCCCCTCCGCGCTGGCGATCGTCATCTCGGCCTATCCGCTGCGCGAGCGCGGCAAGGCGCTCGCCGTGTTCTTCTCGGCCTCCGGCGGGCTGACGGCCGTCGGCCCGCTCGCGGGCGGCTACCTGACGGAGTGGACCTGGCGCTCGATCTTCTGGATCAACGTCCCCATCGCCCTGATCGCGATCTTCCTGACCGTCCGGGCCGGGGACGCGATCCCCGAACTGCCCAAGGACCAGCGGCCGAGCCGGATCGACGGGCGCGGGGCGGTGCTCATCTCGGGCGGAATGGGCCTGCTGGTCCTCGGCCTGCAGCAGTCGAGCGTCTGGGGTTGGGGGGACGGCAAGACCTGGGCGTCGATCGTGCTGGGCGCCGGCCTCCTCGCCGCCTTCTGCGTCTGGGAGCTTCGCGTGCCGAACCCGCTCGTCCGGCTCGACATCTTCGCCAGTCGCGCCTTCGCGGTGGACAACGTCGTGCTCTTCCTGCTCTCGGTCTGCTTCGTGCCGCTGTTCTTCTTCGCGAGCCTCTACGCCCAGATCGCGCTCGGCGAGAGCGCGACGAACGCCGGCCTGTTCCTGCTCGTGTTCTTCGGCGGCTTCACCATCGCGGCCCAGCGCGGGGGCCGGGTGCTCGACAGCCGTGGGGCGCGCGCCACGGTCGTGCCCGGCTGCGCGATCGCCGCCGTCGGCTTCTTCCTCTGGGGCTCGCAGGTGCCCGACCTGTCCTTCGGCAACCAGTGGTACTTCGTCGCCCTCGCCGGGGCCGGCGTCGGCCTCGTGCTGGGCCCGGTGAGCACGGACGCCCTCAACCGCGCCTCCCGGACCGCCTACGGCGAGGTGACCGGCATCACCCAGACCGTGCGCAACTTCGGGGCGAGCCTCGGCCTGGCGGCGCTCGGGACGATCCTGCTCACGCAGAACACGTCGCGCCTGGAGACGACCCTCGGCGGCGCCGGGGTGCCGACGCGGCAGGCCGACCGGATCGCCGAGGCGGTGAGCGGCCGCACGGGCGGCGGGAGCGGCGGGTTCGGCGGCCAGACCGGCGCGCGCGCGAAGGAGCTCTTCGACGCCGTGCAGGTCGACTTCGCCCACTCCATCGGGACCGTGCTCTACGTGATGGCGGGCGTCATGGCGGTCGCCTTCGTCGTCGCACTCGCGGCCATGCCCGGTGGCCGGGTCGAGGAGGCGGAAGAGGAGGTGCGGCTCGAAACGCAGGCGCAAGGGGCTGCCGCGGTGCCGGCCGGCCCGGCTCCCGCGTAGCCGGCGCTCAGCCGTCCCCGCGCAGGTGGCTCGTGTCGTTCCAGTCCTCGAGCACGCGGCGCTCGCGCTCCCAGCCGAGCTCGCACACCGCGGATGTCGCGAGCGCGAGCGCGCCTCCGCGGACGGCCGCCACGCCCATCCAGCGGGCGCCGAACACCCGCAGGAGGTGGCCGTGGGCGACCAGCGCGACGTCACCGTCGACGCCCAGGACCCGCTCGATCACCCGGTCGGCGCGGGCACCGACCTCGTCGACGGTCTCGCCGTTCGGGCAGCCGTCCGTCCACACGTCCCAGCCCGGCCGCTCCTCGCGGATCTCCACGGTCGTGCGGCCCTCGTAGTCGCCGTAGTCCCACTCGGCGAGGTCGGGCTCGAGCTCGGCCCGGTCGCCGAGGCCCGCGAGCCGCGCGGTCTCCGTCGCCCGCTGCAGGGGCGAGGTCAGCACGAGCGCGAGCGATCGGCCGGCGAGACGCCGGCCCGCCAGCCGCGCCTGCTCACGGCCCTCGTCGGTCAGCGGGACGTCCGTGCGGCCGGTGTGCTTGGCGTCCCGGCTCCACTCCGTCTCTCCGTGGCGCACGAGCAGGACCATGGTCGTCCTCCTACCCGAGCAGGCGCCGGTAACGCCGCATGGTCGCCGCCGTCATGTCCCCGTGCGTCTGGGTCCGCAGCCGTGCGACGCGCTCGTGGTGGTACGGGGAGGACAGGCTCTCGCTGTGCCCGATCACGTCGCGGGTGCGGATCCCGGCCCGGGCCTGCAGCCAGCGGGTGAGCGCGAGGCTCGCCCGGCGCTGGCGCGGGTTGCCCATGACGTCGCCGTCGCGCAGGCCGACGTGCTCGATCCCGAAGGCCCGGTCGTTGAGCCCGACCGTGTGGCGGCACATGTAGCGCAGGCGCACGAGCTGGTGGATCGTGCCGTCCCGCTCGACGATGAAGTGCGCGCACGTGCCCGGCAGCTCGCCGAGCTCCGGGTCACGCAGGTCGGCGGCGAACGTGTTGTAGGCGGAGCGGTAGGTGCTCGTGGCCGTGTAGTGCTCGACGATGACCTTCGGATGGCGCAGCCGGACGTCGCGCACGCCGTAGTGGCGCCTCGCGTAGGCGCGCATCTCGGCCCGGCGCCGTGCGCCGAACGGGATGGGCGACCAGACGAGGGCCGGCTTGGGGGCGGCAGCGGCGGACGGCCCGGCGAGGACCGCGGCGGCGGCGAGAGCCACGAGCATGCCCGGTAGCTTTGCAGGCGTGGACTCCGCGATCGTCGTCGGCGCCGGGACCTTCGGGGCGTCCATCGCCTGGCTGCTGGCCCGCGAGGGTGTCGTCACGACGCTCGTCGACCAGCACGAGCCGGGCGATCCGCGCGCCTCGTCGGGCGGCGAGACCCGCCTGTACCGCTGCGCCCACGGCGACGAGGCCGACTACACGGCGATGGCCCAGCGGGGGCGGCAGCTGTGGCGCGAGCTCGAGGCCGCCACGGGCACCGAGCTGCTGCTCGAGCGCGGTGTCGCGTGGTTCGCCCAGCGCCCCGACGGGTGGGAGGCCGCGTCGGAGCGGACGCTGCGCGCGCAGGGCATCCCGGTGGAGCGCCTGGACCCTGCCGACGCCGGCCGCCGCTTCCCGTCCTTCCGGGGCGACGACCTCGAGTTCGTGCTCTTCGAGCCGGAGGCCGGGGCGATCCGCGCCGCGGAGGCGGTCCGCGCCCTCGTGGCGGCCGGCCGCGACGAGGGCGTCGTGCTCAAGCGCGGCCGGGCCACGCCGCGGGACGGCGCGGTGGTGCTCGAGGACGGCACCCGGCTGGCCGCGGGCGCCGTCGTGTGGGCGTGCGGCGGCTGGCTGGGCCAGCTCTTCCCCGGGCTCGTCGACCTGCGCGTCACCCGTCAGGAGCTGCTCTTCTTCGACGGCGGCGAGGCGTGGGCGGAGGCGTCCGTGCCCTGCTGGGTCGACTACGACCTGGCCGCCTACGGGACGGCCGATCTCGACGGCCACGGCGTCAAGGCCGCCCCGGACGTCGAGGGCCCGGACCTGCACCCGGACGCCGACCTGCCGCCGGTGAGCCCGGAGGGCGAGGCCGCCGCCCGGGCCTACGTCGCCCGCCGCTTCCCCGGCCTCGCCGACGCCGCCGTCCGCGAGGCGCGCACGTGCCGCTACGAGCTGACCGCGGACTCGAACTTCATCGCCGCCGAGCACCCGTCCCTGCCGCGGACGTGGCTCGTGGGCGGGGGCTCGGGACACGGGTTCAAGCACGGCCCGGCGCTGGCCGAGCGCGTTGTCGCCGCGATGCGCGGGGCGGACGCGCTGCCGCGGCGCTTCGGGCTGCACGCCCGGCCACCCGGCCGGTCCTTGCGGACCGCGGGCTCCTCGGCCTAGGTGACGGGCTCGGGCAGCGGGAAGAGCCCGAGGAAGCGGGTGGCGGCCGCCTCGTCGCCCGCCAGGCGCAGCTCGCCCGCGGCCAGGGCCTCGGTCAGCCCGCGACGGCCGTGGGCGACGGCGAGCACCGTCCCGGCGCTGCCCTCGACGACGGCGTCCGGGTCCGCGACGGCTCCGCGCTCGATCCGGAAGCGGCCGTCGGCCACCTCGGCGTCGAAGGTCTGGTCGTCGAGGCGCAGCTCGAGGCGGGCGTCGAAGCCGGCGGCTCGGACCGGGTCGAACAGCGTCCGCAGAGAGAGGATGTGCGCGTCGAAGCTCATGCCGACCTCCTCCTCGGGCATCGGCAGCCGGGCGCCCCAGCGGCCGAGGGCGACGACGACGGGCTCGAGCTCCAGTCCGCGGGGGGTCAGCTCGTAGACCTGCGAGGCCGCCGGCGGCGGCAGCGTGCGGCGGCGCAGGAGGCCCGCGTCGGCGAGCTCGCGCAGGCGCTGGGAGAGCACGTCGGGACCGATGTGGGGCAGCCCGGCGCGGAGGTCGGTGAACCGCTTGGGGCCGAGCAGCAGCTCCCGCACGACCATGAGCGCCCAGCGCTCCCCGACGATGTCGAGGGCCCGGGCGGTGCCGCACACGTCCCCGTAGGTGCGCTTGCCGGCCATGGCGCCCAGTCTAGCGGGATCTCAGTCGGCCTTTCAAAGTTTATAGTTGGATTTTCCAATCAGCGTGCTAGGTTGTCGGCATGACCACTGAGACCGACACCTCGACCGCCGGCGACCGCCGTCGCTGGGCGGCGCTCTACGTCCTCTGCGCGGGCATGCTGATGATCGTCCTGGACGCGACGATCGTGAACGTCGCCCTGCCGTCCATCCAGGACGATCTCGGCTTCTCCCAGAGCAGCCTGGCCTGGGTGGTCAACGCCTATCTGATCGCCTTCGGCGGGCTCCTGCTGCTCGCGGGCCGGATCGGCGACCTGATCGGCCAGCGCCGCATCTTCCTGATCGGGCTGGCGATCTTCACCGCCGCCTCGCTGCTGTGCGCCGTCGCCCCGAGCCAGGGCCTGCTGATCGCCGCCCGCTTCGTCCAGGGCGTCGGCGGCGCGCTGACCTCCGCCGTGATCCTCGGCATGATCGTCACGATGTTCCCGCAGCCGCGGGAGCAGGCGAAGGCGATCGGCGTGTTCGGCTTCGTCGCCTCGGCCGGCGGCTCCATCGGCCTGCTCGCGGGCGGCGTGCTGACCGAGGCCATCAACTGGCACTGGATCTTCTTCATCAACCTCCCCGTGGGCATCGTCACCGCGACCCTCGCCCTGCGGCTCATCGAGCGCCGCGAGGGCCTCGGCCTGCGCGCCGGCGCCGACCTCCCGGGCGCGGTGCTGCTCACCGCCGGCCTGATGCTCGGCGTCTACACGATCCTCGAGGTCGGCGAGCGGGGGTGGGGCTCGGCCCCGACGCTGGGGCTCGGGGCCGTCGCCGTCGCCCTGCTGGCCGCCTTCGTCGCGCGCCAGGCCCGGGTCGCGCAGCCGCTGATGCCGCTGCGCCTGTTCCGCTCGCGCAACGTCACGGGCGCCAACGTCGTCCAGGCGCTGCTCGTGGTCGGCATGTTCGGCATGTTCTTCCTCGGCGCCCTGTACCTCCAGCGGATCCTCGGCTACGACCCGCTCCAGGTCGGGCTGGCCTTCCTGCCCTCCACGCTCGTCATGGGCGCGATGTCGCTGCGCTTCTCCGGCCCCCTGAGCGTGCGCTTCGGCCCGCGGGCGACCCTGCTGCCGAGCCTCGTGGCCATGGGCGCCGGGATGCTGCTGTTCGCCCGCACGCCGGTGGACGGGACGTTCGTGACCGACGTGCTGCCGCCCATGGTGCTCATCGGCTTCGGCGCGGGCCTCGGCTTCCCGGCGCTGATGACGCTCGCCATGTCCGGGGCGACACCGAGCGACTCGGGCCTGGCCTCCGGCCTCGTGAACACGAGCGTGCAGGTCGGCGGCGCCATCGGCCTGGCCGTGCTCGCGACGCTCGCCACGGAGCGCACCGGCGCCCGGCTCGCCGACGGCGCCTCGGCCGCCACGGCCTTGAACGCCGGCTTCCACCTCGCCTACCTCATCGGCGCGGCGCTGGCGGCGGTCGCCTTCGTCATCGCCGTCGCGGTCCTGCGGTCGCCGGCGCCGGCGCCGGCGGAGGCGCAGGCGCCTGCCCAGGCCGGATCCGAGGCGGAGCCGGTCTACGCCTGAGGGACGGACCGGTCCCCAGCGGCCGGCGCCGCCGCGGACCCGGCGTCAGGCGTCGCCGCGGACCGGGCGTCAGGCGTCGCCGCGGACCGGGCGTCAGTCGTCGCCGCGGACCCGGCGTCAGGCGTCGCCGCGGACTGGGCGTCAGTCGCCGAGCGGTCGCCAGAGCGACCACGACGCGACTCGCGCCCCGCCGTCCGTACCCACCCCCGGAGCGTCAGTCGCGATCTGGTCGCCAGGGCGGCCATCACGCGACTGCCGCCCTGCCGGTCGGCGGCCGCGCCCGTGGCGGATTCGCACGCCGGCCTACGGCAGGCCGGCGTGCGGGACGTCGACCTCCGTGGTGAGCAGCACCGCCTCGCCCGCGCCCGCGCGGTTGTGCGCGAAGAAGTCCGGCGCGGCGCACATGAGCAGCGTCGTCCCGTCCGGGCCGCCGAGCTGGCAGGCGAAGATCCCGAGCCCCTCCGGCGCCGGGACCTCGTCCACGACGTCGCCGCCGGGCGCGGCGCGGGCGCAGCGGCTCCCGACCGCGTCGGCGAACCAGATGTGGCCCTCGGCGTCCAGCGAGCACCCGTCGGGCGCGACGCGCAGGCCGCCGAGCATCTCCTCGGCGCTGTCGGCGACCGGCGGCGTCTCGGCGAACTGGGCCCAGACCCGGCGGTCGGTCAGGGACCCGTCCTCGGCGACGGTGAAGGCCGTGTAGCGGTTGCCGGCCGTCTCCCCCACGATCATGGACAGGCCGTCCGGGGTGATCACCGTGCCGTTGGGGAAGTAGAGGTCCTCGGCGACCACTGTGACCGTGCCGTCGGGGTCCACGCGCGTGAGCGAGCCGAGCCCCGGCGTCCCCATGGCCATGAGGTCGAAGCCGAAGTCGCCGCAGTAGGCGCGGCCCTGGTCGTCGACCACGAGGTCGTTGAGGTGCCCGCCGCAGTACGGCGTGAGGTCGGCGTGCTCGGTCACCGCGCCGTCCGGGTCACGCCTGAGCAGCCTGTGGTCGGTCATGGAGACCACGAGCATCGAGCCGTCGGGCATCCAGCCGAGCCCGGACGGCTGACCCTTCACCTCCATGACCGTCTCCGCAGCCCCGTCGGCATCGACGGCCTGGACGACGTGGTTGTAGAAGTCCGAGAACCACCAGCGTCCGGACTGGAAGCGTGGTCCCTCGTAGAAGTCGCCGCCTCGCAGCAGCTCGTGCAGCTCTCGTGCCATTCCGCGAACCTACCCCCCGTGCCTGAGCGCATGCTGCGGGCCTACCGGCGCATGGGGGCGGACCCGCCCTGGAGCGATCCGGCGGCCGCCCACGGGATCGGGATGGAGGGCTACTACTGGCGCTTCACGGACGCCGCCACCCGACGGGTCGTCGTCGTCCTGTGCGGCGCGTGCCGCGCGCCCGGCGGCGCCTGGGCGCTCGTCGCGGTGGCCACCGACGCCGGCCCGGGCGCGCGCCGCGTGCACCAGGCGATCGTGCCGGAGTGCCGGCTGGACCCCGGCCGCCTCGGCGTCGAGGCCGGCGACGTGCTGCGCGCCGACGAGCGCGGCCTGCGCGTGCGCCTGGGCGGCGTCGCGCTCGAGGCTGCGCTCGAGGTCGTGCTGCCATGGCCGCGCCGCTGGCTCGGGGGCCTCGGGCCCGCCCAGCTCGTCCCCGGGCTCGGGCAGTACTGGCACCCCCACCTCCCGCTCGCCGCCGCGCGCGGGGTCCTCGAGGTCGACGGCGAGACGTGGTCGCTGGACGGCTGGCGGGCCTACGCGGAGAAGAACTGGGGCTCGCGCTTCGCCGGGCACTGGTGGTGGGGGCAGGCGCACGACCTCGGCGCCGACGCGGCGTCCGTCGCCTTCGCCGGCGGGCGGCTGGTGGTCGGGGCGCCGACCGCGCTCGTCGTCGCCCTGGAGCCGGGCCGGGTCCTGCGCCTGGCACCGCCGCTGGCCCACGTGGTCACCGCGAGCGCGCCGGGGCGCTGGCGGGTCCGCGCCCGCGGGCCGGTGCACGAGGTGGAGCTCGAGGCGGAGGCCGAACCCGGGGCGGCGCACGTACTGCCCGTGCCGGTGGTGGCCGAGCGCCGGGCCGTCGCGCGCTCACACCAGCACCTCGCGGGGCGCCTGGCGGTCGTCGTGCGCCGCGGCCGGCGGGTGCTGTGGCGCGGGGAGACCGAGCTCGCCGGTCTCGAGCGCGGGACGCCGCTGGACGGGTGCTAGCGAACGCAGGGAACGAGGATGAGCGACCCGCCGGTGTCGCCGAAGGGGTCGGGCGCGTACCGGGTGCAGACGGTCGGCACGCCGCCCCCGCCCCCGCTGCCCCCACCGCCCCGCGACGGGCCCGACCGCAGGCGGACCTGCGGGCGCGCGACGAGGCGCCCGGACCGGGCGACGATCCGCAGCCTGGTGACCGGGCGGGCACGCCGGCTGAGCCGTACGGAGACGCGAACCGTCTTGCGGGCCCCCGCGGCGAGCCGGCGCACGGTCCGCTTGCGCGGTTTCACCGACAGCCCGCGCGCACGGCTCAGGCTCAGCTTCACGCCGCGCGCGGCTCCGTCGCCGGTGTTGCTTAGTGTCACAGCGATCGACCGCTTGACGCCGGGCCGCAGACGCGTGGGCACGCGCTTGACGCGCAGGGTCAGCGCCGGCTTGCCGCGCAGGTCGACCGGCCCGGCAGCGTCGTAGACGTTGGCCGGGTTGCCGGGCTCCGAGAGCACCGCCACGACGCAGTCGAAGCGCTGGCCGGCAAGGGCGCGAGCCTTCGCGGTGAAGGACTGGACCGCCTCGTCGGCGCCGCGCTTGTCGGCGTCGCCGCGGGCGGCGGCCGGGGCGCCGGCCGCGTCCAGGCGCAGCCAGCTCGCCCCGGATTCGTCGGTGTAGGAGCCGAAGACCCCCGCGGGGTAGCCGTCGCAGCCGGTGGGCGTGCGACGGCCGGCGGCGAACGTCAGAAAGCTCCGCGCTCCCGCCGGCGCCTGCCGCAGGCGGATCGCACCGGACAGCATCCCGGTCCGGCGGTCGTAATCCAGCGTCATCGCCGTCAGGTCGTGCGCCGGGTTGCCATCCGCGGCATCTCCCGCGGGGTCGCTCGTGCTGGCGACGAAGTTGGCCCGGGCCGGGGAGGTCACACAGGCCAGCAGGACGATCGCGGCCGCCGCGGCGAAGCTCCCCGGCAGGCGATGGCCGCGTCGCATCGGACGGACGCTATCAACGGCCGGCCTCCGCGCGGCGCTGGGCGACGACCAGGGGCTCGGCGCCGATCAGCCGCTCGAAGGTCCCGACGAGGGCCCACAGGCTGCGCATGCGCAGGGCGGCGGCGCGGTCGACCGCCTCCACGCGGGCGTCCGAGACGAGCTCCGCGCGACGTCCGTCCGGGGTCGGCCGCGTCCAGTGGGCGAAGAGGACGCGGACGGTGCCCGGCTCGGCCCAGGCCTGGAAGTCCTCCGGCCCGCTCAGCCGCGGGTAGTCGCGCTGCACCGTCCAGATCCGGCCGCACAGGCCCGACAGCGACCAGGTCTCGCCGGCCTCGAGCTCGGTGAACGGGTAGCGGCGGAACAGCGCGTGGAAGGTCAGCTCCCCCGGCGTGTCGGGGATCCGCCAGCGGACGAGCCGGCCGAGCGTCCGCGTGTCGTCGAGGCGCACGCTGCGCGCCGCCTCCCACAGCCGCGCCGGATCCGCGTCGACGACGCGGCGGTGGTAGCTGCGGACCGTCGGCTCGCCCGCCCAGCGCTCCATGGCGTCCTCGACCGTCATCTCCTGGCGCGCTCTACCCGGGGAAGCTGGGTACCCCCACCGACATGGCGCGCCTGATCCAGCACAAGTCGGAGGCCTTCTGGTTCTACCGCTTCGTCTCCCCGCTCTACGACCGCTGGGTGAACCCGCTGTTCTGGACGGCGCCCATGCGCACCCGGGCGCTGGAGCTGGCCCGGCTCGACGACCCGGGCCTGGAGGTCGTCGACGTCGGCGCCGGGACGGGGTTCTCGACGGAGGGGATCGTCGAGCGGGTGGACGCGGGCGGCGTGACGCTGCTCGACCAGAGCCCGCACCAGCTCGGCCGGGCACGGGCCAAGCCGGCGCTGCGCGACTGCACGGTGGTCGAGGGCGACGCGGAGGCGCTGCCCTTCGACACGGACCGCTTCGACCGCTACGTGTCCTGCGGCTCGATCGAGTACTGGCCGGACCCGCAGGCCGCCTTCGCCGAGGCGTACCGGGTGCTCAAGCCGGGCGGCGTCGCGTGCGTCGTCGGTCCGCTGCCGCCGGAGCGACCGCTGGCCCGGCGCCTGGCGGACCTCTGGATGCTCTTCCCGGCCGAGCGTGACTACCGGGAGTGGATGACCGCCGCCGGCTTCGAGGACGTGCGGCTGGAGTACGTCGCCCCGGACTGGACCGCGCAGCGCTACGGGATCTCGATCGCCGGCGTCAAGCCGGGCGCGGGCCCGTCGCCGGCGGCCGGCGCGGTGGCGCGCGAGTCGGTGCGCGAGCCGATGACGGCGCGGCGGTGGGCGCGCTGGGTCGCCGGCTCGGCGGCCGGGGCGGTGTTCGTGCCGATCGGCGCGGTCGCCAGCCTGGTGTCCCGCCGGCGCGCTCGGGGCTGAGCGAGCCGGATGGCCGACTCCGCGTCGTCACTGGCCGTCCGCCCCCGCTCGGGGGTCGTCGCCCTGGCGGTCCTGTGGCGCTTCGGTCGCCCGCACACGCTCGTCGGCACCGCGCTCAGCGTGGCCGGGATCTTCGCCATCACGGCGCACGGCCTCGCGGACCTGCCCGCCGGCCGGGCGGCGTTCCACCTCGCGCTGACGCTCGTCGCCGCACTGGCGGTCAACCTCTTCATCACCGGGATCAACCAGATCACCGACGTCGAGATCGACCGCATCAACAAGCCGCGGCTGCCGATCGCGGCCGGCGAGCTGTCCCTGGCGGCGGCGCGGCGGATCGTCGCGGCGTCGGCGCTGGTGCCGCTCGGCCTCGCCGTCTCGCAGGGGTGGGTGGAGACCCTCGCCGTCGGCGTCGCCCTGGCCATCGGCTGGGCGTACTCGTGCCCGCCGCTGCGGCTCAAGCGCTTCCCGGTCGCGGCGTCGGCGAGCATCTCCGTCGTCCGGTCGCTCGTGGTCAATCTCGGCGTCGCGCTGCACTTCTCCCTGGCCTTCGGTTCGGGCATGGACGTGCCTCCCGCGGTCTGGGCGCTGACGGCGTTCGTCATGCCGTTCTCCTTCGCCATCGCGGTGCTCAAGGACGTGCCCGACCTCGCGGGCGACTCGGCCTTCGAGATCCGCACCTTCACCGTCCGGCTCGGGCAGCGCACGGCGTTCCGCATGGGCCTGACGGCACTGACCCTCGCCTACGCCGGCATGGCGGTGCTCGGGCCGCTGCTGCTCGACGACGCGCAGCCCGTCGTGCTCGCGACGACGCAGCTCGGCGCGCTGGCGATCGTCTGGTGGCTCGCCGTCCGGGTCGACGTCACCGACCAGGCCGCCTTCACGACGTTCTACATGCAGGTCTGGGGCCTGTTCTTCGCGGAGTACCTGCTCGTGCCGGCCGCCGTGCTGCTGACGTGACGCCTCCGGAGGTCGGGGCTTGCCACGACCGGACGGCGAACGCTATTCCTCCCCGTCCCACGGGCTCGTGAAGTCGCCGAACGGGACCCACACGCCGTTGGTGAGCCGGATCTTGCGGCTGTCGGGGTAGGCGCAGAGGTCCCCCGGCACGAGGTCGCCCATGGTGATGAGCTCCATGCCGTCCGGGCCGACCTCGGTCTGGTGGGGCACGCCGGAGTCGGGCGGCCGCAGGAAGAACGAGCCGGGGCGCAGCCCGTGCTCGGCGTCGCCGATCCGGGCGATCCCGTCCCCGGCGAGCACGTAGAAGCACTCCTCGCGGGTGGTGTGCCAGTGCCTGGCGGTGTTCAGCGTGCCGGGCGGCATCGCGTCGTGGGCCAGCACGAGGCGGCGCGCCCCGACGGCCCGCGCGTCGCGGGTGGCCCAGGCAAAGCGCCCCCGACGGCCCTCCGTGAGGGGCAGGTCGGCGAGGTTGGCGATCGTCGAGGGGCGCTCGGCGGTCGGCTCCGGCACCTCGAGCGGGCCGAGGGCGGCGTCGGCGGCGAAGGGGTGCGGCGCGTCGGCCGGTGACCAGCGGGGCCCGAGCCAGAAGCCCTGGGTGCGCGGCAGCCAGGTGATGTGCGTGCGCGACCCCTCCCCCAGCACGAGCACGGTCAGCCCCTCCGGGCCGGCGATGAGCGTGTGCGCGTCGCCGCCCGCCGGGTGCACGAGCACGTCGCGCTCGCCGATCGCGTAGCTGCGGACGTCCCGGGAACTCGAGGCCTGCCAGCTCAGGCCGCCGCCGCGCAGCACGAGGAAGACCTCCTCCTCGTCGGCGTGGCTGTGCGGCGGGGGCGCGCGACCCCCGGGCGGCAGCTCGATGACCGCCACCCCGAGCGCATGCGCGCCGGCCGCGGCGCCGCGGCGCCGACGCGTCGCCCGCAGCTCGCCGACGTCCCAGGCCTGCTCGGGGACGTCGTCGATGTGGATGGGCGGAGCGGCGGGCCCGGCGAGCGCCATGGTGGAGAGCATGCCACGGCCTGCGGCACCGGAGCACGCACGGGGGGGCCGGCACCCCTAGGGTCGGCGTGATGGACGGGCTGCTCGTGGTCGGGCTCCAGCACGGGGCCGGGGAGGGCTCGGTGGCGGCGGCGCTCAACGCCGTCCTGCGGCGCGAAGCGGCCGGCTCCAGCCTGGTTCGCGTGCTCGTGCTCGGCGACGACGAGGCCGACGCCCTCCATGCGTTCGGAACCCTCGCCTCCCCCGCCGTCGCGGCCGCCGAGGCCGGCGTCGAGCTCGATCCCACCGCCCTCGCCGCCGCCGTCCGCGAGCGCGCCGGTGCCGACGGCCGGGTGGTGGCGGCCGTGCCCGGCGGACTGCTCGCGCCCCTGAGCACCCGCCATACGGTGCGTGACCTCGCGGCGGAGCTCGGCCTGCCCGTCGTGCTCGCACTCCCGGTGACCGCGGACGCCGGGACCGTCGCCCGCCTGAGCCTCGCCGCGGCCCGCGCGGCCCGGCTCGCGGTCGTCGCCCTGGTCCTCACGGGCTGGCCCGAGGCGCCCGACCGGGTCCAGCTCGACGAGCAGCGGCTGCTCGGCGCCGCCGGCGGCGTCGGCGTGCTGACGCTGCCGGCGTCCCCCGGCGCCCGGGCCGACGAGGTCCGCAGCTGGCCCGTGCTCGAGTGGGTCCGCCGGGCGCCGGAGCCCGAAGGGCCGCTGCCGCCGCCGCTACCGGCGCGCGGACCAACCGCCACGCGCCCGGCGACGGTGCACGTCGAGCTCGACCCCTACGACGCGTGGGAGCCGGAGCCCGTCGGCGACCCACGGACCACGCCGCGACCGCGCCTGATGGCCGCGCTGGAGGCGATCGTCGCCGTCGAAGGCCCGGTCCTGGCGGCCCGCGCCTACGCGCTCTACAACCGCGCCGCCGGCGGCCGCAAGCTCACCACGGCCGCTCGCGCGCCACTCTCGAGTGCCGCGCACTGGCTCGCGCAGGAGCGGCGTATCGTCTCGGACGAGGACGTCCTGCGCCTGCCGGACCAGCCCCCGGTGCGCGTCCGCGCACTGGGTCCCCGCACCCTCGAGGAGGTTCCCTTGACCGAGATCGCCGAACTCATCCGCCGGTTGGACGCGGCACGGGGAAGCGGCCCCCTGGGGGCGGGAGGGGACAGCGCCCCCGGCAAGCGCGCCGTGCTCGACGCGTACGGCCTGACGCGGCTCACCCAGCGCGCCGACGAGTACCTCACGCTGGCGGGTGAGCGGCTGTGAGCCTCACCATGGGCGGCGGCCCGCTCGCGACGCCGCATCCCCACGACGTCAACTACGCGGTCGAGGGTCCCAAGCACCTGCTCTACCTCCAGCCCTTCCCGCGGCGGGTCCGGGCGCTTGTCGGCGGCGTGACCGTGCTGGACTCCGTCCGCGCCTCCCTGCTGCACGAGTCCAACCTCCTCCCCGTGCTCTACGTCCCGCGCGAGGACGTCGCCGTCGACCGGCTCGAGCCGACGGACCACACGACGCACTGCCCGTTCAAGGGCGACGCCGCCTACTGGACGGTCCTGGCCGGCGGCGAGACGCGCCCGAACGCGATCTGGGGGTACCCCGAGCCGCTCGTGCCGTGGCTCGACGGCCTCGTGGCGCCGTACTTCGACCGCATGGACACCTGGCTGGACGAGGACGAGGAGGTCCGCGGCCACCTGCGCGACCCGTTCCACCGCGTCGACGTCCGTCCCTCCTCCCGGGAGATCCGGGTGACGGTCGGCGGCGAGGTCGTGGCGGAGTCCGCGCACCCCCTGCTCGTCTCGGAGACCGGCCTGCCCAACCGCTGGTACGTGCCGCGCGCCGACGTCTCCGCGGCCCTCGAGCCCAGCCACAAGACCACGCACTGCCCGTACAAGGGCGATGCGTCGTACTTCACGGTCGCCGGCGGCGCGGACGCGGCCTGGACCTACGAGGCTCCACTGGACGGCTGCACCGCGCTGGCGGGCGCCCTGAGCTTCGACGGCGAGGGCGTCGAGGTCACCGAGGCCTGAAGGCCGGCGTAGATCGCACGCGTGCGGCGGGCGACGCCGGCCCAGTCGTGGGCGCGCGCGTGCGCGGCTCCCGCACCGGCGAGGCGGTCGGCCAGGGCCGGGTCGCCCAGCAGCCGCTCGAGGGCCGCGGCCAGGGCGCGGGCGTCGCCGGGGCGCACGCGCAGGCCGGTGCCCTCCGGCACGAGCTCCCGCAGGCCGCCGGTGTCGGCGACGACGCACGGGCAGCCGGCGGCCATGGCCTCGAGCGCCACGAGCCCGAACGGCTCGTAGAGCGACGGGACGAGGCAGGCGTCGGCGGCGCGGTACAGCGAGGCGAGCACGTCGTCGCCGACCCATCCCAGGAAGGTCACTCGGTCCTCGAGTCCCTGCGCCTGCGCGCGGCGCCGCAGCTCGCCCGCGTACGGACCGGCGCCGGCGACGACGTAGCGGACGTCGGCGTCCGTGCGCCCGGCAACCGCGGCCAGGGCGTCGAGCGCGACCTGGAAGCCCTTCTCGTGCACGAGGCGGCCGGCCAGCAGCACGAGCCCGTCGGCGCTGCCCGCCAGGCGCGCCCGCAGCGCCGCGCCGTCCACGGCGGGCGCCGCGGGCTCGACGCCGTTGGGGATCACCGCGGGGGCGGTCGCGCCGATCCCGAACACGTCGGCCACCTGGGCGCGCATGTACGCCGAGCAGCACACGATGCCGTCCGCGCGCTTGGCCATCCGCCGCTCCGTCCGGTGCACGTGGGACTGCGGGTGCCTGCCGACCCAGCCGTGGTGACGGCCGAACTCCGTCGCGTGGATCGTCGTGAGGTACGGCAGGCCGGCCTCGCGGGCGAGGGATCCGCAGGCGCCGGCGACGAGCCAGTCGTGGCCGTGCACGACGTCCGGGGCACGGGCTTCGACGAGCTCGCGGCCGGCGGCGCGCAGGCGGTCGTTGAGGTCCGCCACCCAGGCCACGAAGTGCTCGATGTCCTCGGCTGGGAAGGGCGGCACCTCGACCCGGTGCACGGCGACACCGGCGCGGGACTCCTCGTCGGCGAGCGCGGGGTCGCCGCGGGTGAGCACGTCCACCCGGACGCCCTCGAGGACCAGGCCCTCGGCGAGCCGCTGCACGTGCCGGCCGAGCCCGCCCTGCACCACCGGGGGGTACTCCCAGGAGACCATGAGGACCTGCAGGAGTGTTTCGTCCTCCGGTCCTCGCGAGCTCGGACCTCCGGCCGACGTCGCGTCGGAAGCCCTCACAGTCGCTCGAGCACGAGCGGCCCGTGGCCGGCGACCTGCATGCCGTCGCGCAGTTGCACGTCGGTGCCCGCCATCACGTCGCGCCAGCGGCCGGCGAGGCCCGGAGTGAGCCGCAGGGCGCCCGTGGCGGTCTCGGCGACGCCCACGGCGACGAGCACTTCGCCCTCGCCGCGGACGTAGGCGCAGACGCCGCTGCCGGCCTCCAGCGGCTCGTAGGCGCCGGCGAACGCCGCCGGCCGGCGACGGCGCAGGCCGAGCACGGCGTGCAGGAGCTCGAGCTTCGGGTGGCGGCCGTCGCCGGCGGTGGCCAGTGCCGTCCGGCGGGCGTCGAAGTCCACCGGACGCCGGTTGTCCGGATCGACCAGCGCGAGGTACTCGAGCTCGTCGCCGCCGTAGACGTCCGGGACGCCCGGGCTCGTCAGCCGCAGCGCGAGCTGGCCGAGCGCGGCGTGGCGGCCGGCGAGCACCGCGCGGTCGCAGAGCGGGTCGAAGTCGCGGCGGAACTCGTCGTCGGTCAGCAGCCCGCGCGCCCAGGCCCTGACGGACGCCTCGTAGGCCTCGTCCCGGTCGACCCAGCTCGTCCGCAGCTTCGCCTCGCGCAGGGCCTTCTCGAGGAAGCCGTCGAGGCGCTCCAGCGGTTGCACCGGGTGCGCGCCGAGAAGCGTCTGAAGCACGAGGAAGCCGCTGGTCGCGTCCGGCGCGCGCGGGACCCAGGCCCGCGCCAGGGCGTCCCAGGCGTCCCGCAGCGCCGTCTGGGAGAGGGCGCCGATGCGGGCGCGGACGTCACCCGAGCGCTTGGTGTCATGCGTCGAGGACACGAGCAGGTTGCGCGGGAAGCGCGCGGCCCGCTCGGCGTTGGCCCGGTGCAGCGCCTCGACGCCGATCCCGAAGCGGCCGGGATCGCCGCCGACCTCGTTGAGCGCCAGCAGCCGGTTGTAGCGGTAGAAGGCGGTGTCCTCGACGCCCTTGGCGGTCACGGGCGGCGCGGTCTGCTGGAAGCGGGTGACGAACTCGTCGAAGCCGCGCTCCTCCAGCAGCAGGACGCGGGCGAGCTCGGGGTCCATCGCCGCCGCCGCCACGTCGCGGCGGTCGAGCGCGTCGACCCGCCCGCTCCACGGCTCGACGTAGGTGCGGTACACCGGCAGGGCCGCGAGCGCGTGGGCCAGTACCTCCGTCCCGAAGCGCGGGGCGAGACGCTGCAGCCAGTCGAGCTCGCGGGCGAAGGTCTGCGCGGCCTGCTCGAGCTGGGCCTCCAGCGCGACGACCTCGAAGGGCCGCGGGTCCTCGGATAGCTCCGTCCACAGCGTCGTGAGCTGCTCCTCCGCCCCGCGGTCGACGAACACCGCCTGGGCGTCGTTGAGGAACTCGTAGCCGACGGTGCCGTCGACGGGCCAGTCGCGCAGCGGCTCGCCGGGGTGGAGGATCTTCTCGAGCCAGACGTGCCGGGCCCCGTGGTCGCGCAGGCGCTCGCAGTAGCCGGCCGGGTCGGCGAGGCCGTCCGGGTGGTCGGCTCGGACGCCATCGATGACGCCGTCGCGCAGCAGCTCGAGCGTCTTGCCGTGGGTGAGCTCGAAGACGTCCTCGCGCTCCTGGCGGACGGCGGCGAGGTCGTCGATGTCGAAGAAGCGACGGTAGAAGTCGGTGCCCGGCTCGACGTCGAAGACCCGCTCGCGCTCGGCCCTGTCCGCCCACCAGCGGTTCTCGTCGCCGGTGCCCATGTGGTTGGGGACGATGTCGAGGATCAGGCCGAGCTCTGGCTCCGCGCCGAGCTCGCGCAGGCCCGCCTCGCCCCCGAGCGACTCGGAGACCCGGGTCGGGTCGACCACGTCGTAGCCGTGGGTGGACCCCTTGCGGGCCTGGAGGGTCGGGGACAGGTAGAGATGGCTGACCCCGAGGTCGCGCAGGTAGGGCGCGAGCGCGCGGACGTCGGCGAAGGTCAGGTCCGGGGAGAGCTGGAGCCGGTAGGTGGCCAGGAGGTCGGTCACGGGCGCGACGCTACCCGCTGCGGGGCGGGCGAACGCGGGGGCGGCTGGCGGCGGGCGGCTGGCGTCGCGGGGCGGCTGGCGTGGCGTGGCGGCTGGGGTGCTCGCGGTTCAGGCCCCCGGTGGTCCTCACCCTCGCCCACCCCCACGCGCGGCGGCCGCCGGCGGGACGCCGAGCTGCGCCAACTCGGCGACGAACGCCTCGACGTCGACCGTGAGGTCCTCGTACGTCGCCCGGATCGGACGCAGCCCGGCGACGTGGTGGCGCCGGTCGCGCTTGCGGTCGCGGATGAACGCCTCGCGGTCCCGGTGGCTCGCCCAGTCGTCGAGCTCGAGCACGATCCCGGCCTCCCACCAGACGGCGTCGAGCTCGATGCCGTGGCGCCGGACGTTCATCTCCGGGAGGGCGAGCCCGAAGCGGCGCAGGACCTCGAGCAGCCGGCGCTCGAGGTGGCCGCGGGTGAAGTGCGCCGGCGACCGCAGGCGGCGGGTGCCGCGCCGGCCGGGGATCGGCTCGAGGACCGTCCGGTCGAATCCGTGGAGCCGCTCGGCGCTGCGGACGCAGCGCTCGACCTCCTGCTCGGTGCCCACCTCGGCGAGGTCGACGATCGTCCGTGGGAGCGTCGTGACCGGGATGCCACGACGCAGCGTGCCCTCGGCCGACGTGAGCCGCCGGCTGCGGTGCACGACGATGCCCTCGCGCCGAGCCCGCGGGACGGGGCACGTCACGTGCGGCCGTCCTGTCGGCATGCCCTGCAGCGCCCACAGCCCGGCGGCCGAGCGGTGGCTCAACAGCGCACCCGGCCCACAGCCGAAGACGGCGGCGAGGGCTCGACCGAGGTCGCTCAGCGGCGCGTGCCCGACGGCGTAGACGCCACGGTGCAGCCGCCGCCAGCGGCCCGTGGCGACCCACGTCTTGATCTGCTTCGCCGACAGGCCGAGCCGGAGGGCCTGCTCGTGGAAGATGACGCCCTGCTGCCGGAGGGCGAGCGCGTTGACGCGTGCGGCGGGAGAGTCCATGACCCTCCTAGGCGGCGGGAGCCCACGATTCACCCCTGGTGGTCGAGGTTGGGGCCAACTACTGGCCTTAACCTCGACCACCCCCACCCCGGACCCCCACACGCCCACGCCGACGCCGACGCCGACGCCGAGCCGCCCCGTCCCCTACGTGCCGGCGCGGCGCAGCACGACCATCGAGCGAGAGGTAACCTCGATGTCGGCCAGGTGCTCGTAGCGCGCGTCCACCGCGGGCGCGTCCGCGGTCGTCAGCACGACCGCCCAGGTCCCGCCGAAGCGGCGCACGGGGAGCTTGAACGTCGCGTTCTCGTGGTGGGCGTTGACGAGGATCAGGAAGGAGTCGTCGGTGATCCGCTTGCCGTGCGGACCGCGGTAGTTGAGCTCCTCGCCGTTGAGGAAGAGCCCGAGCACCGGGTGCCCTGACGACCAGTCCGCCGAGCCCATCCGGTTGCCGTCGGCCCGGAACCACCAGGCGTCCGGCAGGCCGGAGCCCTCCTGCTCCTCGCCGGCCAGGAACGAGGACCGGTGGAAGACCGGGTGCTCGCGGCGCATGGAGATCAGCCGCCGCGTGAACTCCAAGAGCTCCTCCTGCTCCGGCCCGAGGTTCCAGTCGAACCAGGAGATCTCGGAGTCCTGGCACCAGCCGTTGTTGTTGCCGCCCTGCGTGCGGCCGAGCTCGTCGCCACCGAGCAGCATCGGCGTGCCGCCCGAGAGCACGAGCGTCGTGAGGAAGTTGCGGACCTGGCGAGCGCGCAACGCCGTGATCTCCGGGTCGTCCGTCAGCCCTTCCACCCCGCCGTTCCACGACCGGTTGTCGTCCGTGCCGTCGCGATTGTGCTCCTGGTTGGCCTCGTTGTGCTTCTCGTTGAAGGAGACGAGGTCGTGGAGGGTGAAGCCGTCGTGAGCGGTGATGAAGTTGATCGACGCGAACGGGTCGCGGCCGTCCTCCTCGTAGAGATCGGCCGAGCCGGTCAGGCGCCGCGCGAAGGCGTCCGGGCCGGCCGACCCACGCCAGAAGTCGCGCATCGTGTCGCGGTAGATGCCGTTCCACTCCGACCACAGGACGGGGAAGTTGCCGACCTGGTAGCCGCCGGGGCCGACGTCCCACGGCTCGGCGATGAGCTTGACCTGGGACAGGACGGGGTCCTGGTGGATCGTGTCGAAGAACGCCGACAGGCGATCCACGTCGTAGAGCTCGCGGGCCAGAGCGGAGGCGAGGTCGAAGCGGAAGCCGTCGACGTGGCACTCGATCACCCAGTAGCGCAGGGAGTCCATGATCATCCGCAGCGTCGACGGGTGCACGGGGTTGAGCGAGTTGCCCGTGCCCGTGAAGTCCATGTAGTGGCGCTCGTCGCCGGGCACGAGCCGGTAGTAGCTCTTGTTGTCGACGCCCTTGAAGGACAGGGTCGGGCCGAGGTGGTTGCCCTCCGCGGTGTGGTTGTAGACGACGTCGAGGATCACCTCGATGTCCGCCGCGTGCAGGGCCTTGACCATGCCCTTGAACTCCCGCACCTGCTCGCCGGTGGCGCCGCTGGCCGAGTAGCCGGAGTGCGGCGCGAAGAACCCGATCGAGGAGTAGCCCCAGTAGTTCGTCAGCCCCCGCTCGTGCAGGAACGACTCGTCGGCGATGTGGTGGACGGGCAGGAGCTCGACGGCCGTGACCCCGAGGTCCCGCAGGTGCGCGATGGCCGGCTCGGAGGCGAGCCCGGCGTAGGTGCCTCGCAGGTCCTCACGGACCTCGGGCATCCGCTTCGTGAAGCCCTTGACGTGGACCTCGTAGATGACCGTCTCCCACCACGGGCGGTCCGGCGGGAGGTCGCCCTGCCACTGGAAGCGCTCGTCGACGACGACGCACTTCGGGATCGCGTCGGAGTCGTCGGAGTCGTCCATCTCGAGGTCGGCGTCGCCGTAGCCGGCCTCCGGCACGTAGGGGTGCACGTTGCCCTGGGCGAAGTCGACGCCGCCCTCGATCGCCTTCGCGTACGGGTCCATGAGGAGCTTGAACGGGTTGAAGCGATGCCCCTGCTCGGGCGCGTAGAGCCCGTGCACCCGGTAGCCGTAGCGCTGCCCGGGAGCGACGCCCGGCAGGTAGACGTGCCACTGGAAGTGCGTGACGTCGCAGACCTCGACCTGCTCCTCCGTGCCGTCCTCGTCGAACAGGCACAGCACGACCCGCTCGGCGTTCTCGGTGAACAGCGCGAAGTTCGTCCCCGTGCCGTCCCAGGTGGCACCGAGCGGGTACGGCTTGCCCGGCCAGGTCCCGCGCTCGCTCACCGGACGAGCGCCCCGCCCAGGGCGGGCAGCGTCACGCCGCCCCCGGCGAGTCGAACCTCGCCCGGATGGGTGGCGACGACGACCTCGGCGGCCGGCGCCTCCAGCGGCACGACGCCCGCCTCGGCGCCGAAGTTGGCCAGGAGCACGTGGTCGCCCCGGCCCACGCGCAGCCACCGGCCCTGCTCGTCGCCCGCGGCGACCGCGTCGCCGGCCGCGATCCGGCGCCGCGCGGCGAGGCAGTCGCGGTGCAGGCGCACGAGCCCGGCGTCGGTCGCGCGCGTGAGCCTGGAGCGCTCGAACGTCGCGGCGTCCTCGGGGTCGGGCACGTCCTCGGCAGCGAAGCCGGCGAAGGCCGCGAACTCCTCCCGCCGGCCGTTGCGGGTGGCCACGGCGATCTCCTCGTCGATGTGGTCGGTGAAGAACTGAAAGGGCGCGGGCTCGCCGTACTCATCGCCCATGAAGATCATCGGCGTGAAGGGCGAGAGCAGCGTGAGCAGCGCGGCGAGCGGGCGCACGGCATCCGGCAGCCGCTCGCCGAGGGCCCGGTTGCCGACCTGGTCGTGGTTCGCGCTGAAGACGACGAACTGCTCCGGCAGCGCAGCCTCGGCCGGCGCGCCGAAGCGGCGGCGGCGGAACGTCGAGTAGGTGCCGTCGTGGACGTGCGGGCGATGGAAGGCCTTGACGAGGTCCCGCACGCGGCCGAACTCGGCGTAGTAGCCCTCGAGGTCGCCGGTGAGCAGCGTGCGCAGCGCGTGGTGGAAGTCGTCGGCCCAGGCCGCGTCGCAGCCCCAGCCGCCCTGGCTCGGCGGTCGCACGACCTTCGGGTCGTTAAGGCCCGACTCGGCGATCACGAGGGCCGTGTGGCTCGCGGCGTGCACCCGGCGCGAGATGGCCGCGACGAGGTGCTCGGCGCTCGAGTCGAAGATCGCGTGGATCGCGTCGAGGCGCAGCCCGTCCACGTGGACCTCGTGGATCCAGGTCTCCGCGGACTGCAGCACCCATTCCCGCACGGGATCCGAGTCGGCGTCGTCGAAGTTCATCGCCGCGCCCCAGAAGGTCTGGTGGGCGTCCGTGTGGAAGGGCCCGAACGCCTGCAGCGCCTGGTTGCCCGAGGCGCCGACGTGGTTGTAGACGACGTCGAGGATCACGGCGAGCCCGCGCGCGTGCGCGGCGTCGACGAGCCGTTGCAGGCCGTGCGGGCCACCGTAGGCGGAGTGCGCCGCGGAGAGGTAGACGCCGTCGTAGCCCCAGCCGCGCCGGCCGGGGAACTCGCCGACGGGCATGAGCTCGATGGCGTTGACGCCGAGCTCGGCGAGGGCGTCGAGGTGCTCGATGGCGCCGTCGAAGGTCCCCGCCGCTGAGAACGTGCCCACGTGGAGCTCGTAGAGGACGAGATCCTCGAGCGCCGGCGGGTCGTGGCCCTGGTCCGTCCAGCGCCACGCGCCCGGGTCGACGAGCCGCGACGGCCCGCGCAGCCCGTCCGGCTGCCACCGGCTCGCGGGGTCCGGCCACGCCGTCCCGTCGAGCACGAACCAGTAGTCCTCGCCCTCCTGTGCGGGCACCTCGGCCTCCCAGATGCCGCCGCCGGCGTCGGTGAGCGGATACTCGGCGCCGCCGACGCGGACGCGGACCTCGGCGGCGGCGGGCGCCCAGCAGCGCAGGGCCCAACGGGCCCGGGCCGCCGGGTGGGCGCCCAGGCGGCGCTCCCACGGGTGGCGGTCGCTCGGCACGGCGACGACCCTATCCGGCCCGCTCCCGGGCCAAGCCTCGTGACAGGATGCACGTGTGCCCCGCGTCGCCTGGCTGTACGCGGCCCCGGTCAAGGGCCTCGGCCTGCAGATCCTCGAAACCGCCCGGCTGACGCGCGACGGCGTTCCGGGCGACCGCGGATTCCACCTCGTCGACGCCAAGGACCGGATGGTCAACGGCAAGCGCCGCGGCCGGCTGGTCCAGATCGCCGCCGTATGGGACGAGGCCGCGGGGCGCCTCGCCCTGACGCTGCCGGACGGCGCGCGGGTCGAGGGGGACGTGGTGCTCGGGGAAGCCGTCGCGTCGAACTTCTTCGGCGGCCTGCGGCCCGGCCGCGTCGTCCGGGGTCCCTGGGCGGCGGCGCTGAGCGACCACGCCGGCGAGCCGCTGCGCCTGGTCCGCTTGGGCGAGGCCGGCACCGGCGTGGACCGCGCCCACGGCGGTGCGGTGTCGCTGCTGTCCGTCGCGTCGCTGCACGGCCTCGACCCGCGGCGCTTCCGCATGACGCTCGGCGTGGACGGGACCGACGCTCACGCCGAGGACGCGTGGGTCGGCCGCGAGCTGGCCGTGGGCGGGGCGGTCGTGCGCGTCACCGGCCACACGGGGCGCTGCCTCGTGACGAGCCAGGATCCCGACACGGGCGTGGCCGACCGCGACACGCTCGAGGAGCTGCGCCGGACGCGGCCCGTCGGCACCACCGAGCCGCTCGCGCTCGGCGTCCACGGCGTCGTCGTGTCCCCCGGACTCGTGCGCCTCGGCGATGCGCTCGAGGTGCTCGCGTGACCTGGGACGACGTCCGGCGGCTGGTCGGCCGGCTTGAAGGCTGCGAGGAGGGGACGTCCTACGGGACTCCGGCCTTCCGCGTGCGCCGCACCTTCCTCTGCCGGCTGCGCGAGGAGCCCGACGTGCTCGTGGTCAAGGTCGACCACGAGGAGAAGGCCGCGCTGCTGCAGTCGGGCGACCCGGCGTACTTCACGCTGCCCCATTACGACGGCTACCCGGCGATCCTCGTCCGCCTGGACGTCATCGCCGAGGCCGAGCTCGCCGAGCTGCTCGAGCTCGCCTGGCGCACGCACGCGCCCGCGAAGCTCGTGCGCGACCACGACGCCTAGTCCACGAGCCGCCGCCGCACCGCCCAGGCGCTGAGCTCGTGCCGGGTGGAGAGCTGGAGCTTGCGCAGCACGGAGGACACGTGCGCCTCGACCGTCTTCGCCGAGATCCCGAGCCGCAGCGCGACCTCCTTGTAGAGGTAGCCGCGGGCGATGTGCTGGAGCACCTCGCGCTCGCGGGGGGTGAGCTGATCGAGCTCGGCGTCGTCGGCGCCGGCGCCGTCCGGCGCAGCGGCGGCCGGCCCGCCGGCGCCCGCGAAGGCGTCGAGCACGAACCCGGCCAGGCGCGGGGAGAACACCGCGTCGCCGCCGGCCACGCGCCGCACGGCGTCCGCGAGGTCGGCCCCGCCGATCGCCTTGGTCACGTAGCCGCGCGCGCCCGCGCGGATGACCGCGATGACGTCCTCCGGCGCGTCGGAGACCGAGAGGGCGAGGAAGCGCTGAGCGGGCCGCTGCGCAAGCACGTCGCCGATCACCGCCACCCCGCCGCCGCCGGGCCTGTGGACGTCGACGAGCACGACGTCGGGCTCGAGCTCGAGCACCGTGCGGACCGCCTCGGGCACCTCGGCGACGTCGGCGACCACGTCGATCAGGCCCTCGAGCTCGGCCCGGACGCCGGCCCGGAACAGCGCGTGGTCGTCGACGATGACCACCGAGATCATCACCGGCGACCCTCGTCCAGCACGAGCTCGACCTCCGTGCCGGCCCCGGAGGCCGCGTGCACGGACGCGCGCCCGCCGTGGCGGGCCATGCGCCCGACGATCGACTCGCGCACGCCGCGCCGGTCGGCCGGGATCGCGGCCGGGTCGAAGCCCGGCCCGCGGTCGCGCACGAAGACCTCGACGCGGTCGGGGCCGGCCTCGAGGTAGACGGAGATCGGCTCGTCGCCCCCGGCGAACTTCGCGGCGTTCACGAGCGCCTCGCGCGCCGCCGCGCACACCGCCTCGGCGGCCGGGTCGAGGGCCCGGTCACCGACGGTGACGACCTCCACGGTGACGCCGTGGCCGTCCTCGACCTCGGCCGCCGCGGCCCGCAGCGCAGCGGCCAGCGTCGCCGGCCGGTCCCCCGCGGAGCCGTGGTCGAGCCAGCTGCGCAGCTCGCGCTCCTGGCGGCGGGCGAGCTGAGCGACGGTCCGGGGATCCTCCGCCCGCGCCTGTACGAGCGCCAGGGTCTGCAGCACGGAGTCGTGCAGATGCGCCGCCATCTCGGCGCGCTCCTGCGAGCGGATCCGCTCCGCGCGCTCGGCGGAGAGCCCCCGCCACAGGCGCAGCCACCACGGCGCGAGGATCAGCGCCGCGGCGACCAGCACGACGACGACCGCGAGCACCACGTCGCGCGCGGGCCGCAGCGCGTCGTTGAGCTGTAGGAAGACGAGCGCGCCGCCGACGACGAGCGCCGCGCCGAGCAGGGCGCGGCCGCGCGCGGCACCCGCGAGCCGGCTCGACCACGGCACCGCCCGCCGCTCCGCCGCGCCGGCCTCGGTGACCGGTTCCGGGCGCGACTCGGTCGCCTCGGCGCTGCCGGCCTGCGACTGGCGCCAGATGACCGCCGCGCCGACCGACACGAGCACGAGCGGCCAGGCCACCGAGTCCCCCACCCACAGGCCCCAGGCCCGGAAGAGCAGCAGGACGCTGAGCACGAGCAGGCCGATGCCCAGGGCGACCTCGGCGCTGCCGCGCCCGCCCGCCGGCAGCCGCACCCGGGCGGAGCCGGAGGCTCGATCACCGATACCGGGCACGACCGCCCACAGCAGGCCGTAGGCGACGAGGCCCATCCCCCCTGCCGCCGAGGCGACGAGGAAGATGATGCGGAGGGCGATCGGGTCGACCCCGAAGCGGCGGCTGAGCCCCGCGCACACGCCGCCGACCAGCGCGGCCGCGCGGTCGCGGCGCAGCGGCGGGCGCTGGGGCGGAGCGGTCGCGGCCTCCATGGTGCCCATGGTGTCAGCCGTCGCGGGACAAGCCGAGGACGACGAGCACGACGCCGGCGGCCGCGAGGGCCGCCGGCGCGCCGTAGGCGAGGCTCAGGTCGAGGGTGCCCGTCCGGTCGAGCAGGCAGAGCAGGCCGAGCAGCGTCACCGCGACGCCGGCGGCCAACGTGACCGGATCGGTGCGCCCGCCGCGCATCACCGGCAGGCCGGCTGGCGCTCGAGGCCGAGGGTGCCGCCGAAGTCGCCGTCGGCGCGGCGGCGCTGGCTGACGACGACCTCGCCCACCCCGACCTTGGCGTCCACCACGAGCAGGGGCCGCCCGGGCCGCGGCTGGGGCCGCTGGTCCGAGCCGACGTCGACGCCCTCCGAGCGGCGCCCGAGGACGTTGACCTGGCCCGCGTTGACGTCGGCCGCGGTCTGCACGCACACTCCGCGGGGCACGATGAGCTGGGCCTGGCCGACCTTGACGTCGAGCTTGACGTCCGTGCGGCCCGTGAAGGGCACGTCGCGGACGTCGACCACGAGCCGGCCGACGCCGAGCCTGTAGGCGGGCTTGACGTCGGCCACGGACGCGGGCCGCGCCTCGCGGTTGCCGACGCCGCCGCGCAGGTCGATGTCGGCGGCGACCACCAACACGACGGGGAGGGCAAGGCACAGCGCCGGGACCACGAGCCAGCGGATGCCGCCGAGCAGGCCCCCCACGACGAGCACGACGCCGACGGCGAGGACGACGACCGCGACGGCGGTCCCGCCGCCGAAGGCCGTGGCCAGGCCCGCGCCGATCCCGACCACGACGGCCACGAGGACGGCCAGCAGGGCGAGCAGGACCTCGGACGTCGTCCGCTCGCCGCCGAGCGCCCGCACGAGGAAGACGGCGAGCGCGGCGAACAGCGCGAGCGCGATGAGCCCGGGAGCGAAGAGCACGAGGCCGCCGCCGACGAACGGCAGCGCGACGAGCGCGACGAGGATGAGCACGGCGATGGCGCCCTTGCTCAGGGTGGAGTCCGACGGGCGGGCGGCGGGCGCCGCCGGGTCGTGCGCGGTGTCGCCGGGCAACACGAGGGCGAGAACGACGTAGAGCAGCACGCCCGAGCCCGCGAAGATCGTCAGCAGGACGAAGGCCAGCCGGACCAGGACGGGATCGAGCTCGAAGTGGCGGGCGAGGCCGCCGGCCACGCCGGCGAGCACGCGGTCGGAGCTCGAGCGCGTCAGGCGCCTGGGCGGGTCGGGCGGCGGGGTCGGGTTCGGCGGGAGCTGGGCGGTGGGGGCGTCGGACATGATGCGGTCAAGGCTGCCGACCGGGGCGCGGCTTGACCATTGGGGATCGCCCTTACGCGGTTCGGGATCACCCTGGGAGGCGAGCGGGTCCTTTCTGGCAGCCGACCGTCCGGTGCCGTGACGAGGATGCCACGGATGCCACGGGTGACGAACGATGGATGACCCGCTCGTCCGGCTGTTCTACGAGCCGCGCGCGCCCTCTCACTATGTCGCCAAGCTGGGTCCGACCGGCTGGCTGGAGGGCTTCGGATGGACCCAGGCGCAAGCCTTCGATGCCTTGGCCGCGTCAGTCATGGAGCACCCTCCGAGCAGCGCCCCACCGGCGGCTCTTGCCTCCACCGAAGCACTCGTCGTCTGGCTCGCCGAGGCCTGTTCGGGCGCCGAGCTTGCCAGCTAGAAGCCAAAGACCGCTGGGCTATGACTTCGGTGAGCCGGTCCTCACGGGACGACCTCGATCCGGCACGCGGGCCCCCGGGCCGCGGCAAGCCGCCGATCGGTGGTGATCAGCGTGGCGTCGAGTGCCTCCGCCAGGGCGACGTACATCGCATCCCAGCCGCGCACCGTGTCTCGAAGGTGCCACGCGCGAGAGAGGAGGAGCCGGTGCCCGTACCGCTCGCCCGGCCAGTCTTCGAGGTCCTCGACCGCCTGCGTCGCCTCCGTCCGGTCCAGTCCGCCTCGCAGATACTCGCGCCGGACGATGCCGAGCACCTCGACATCCACGACGTGTGGAGCGGCCTGGTCAGGATCGTCTGCGAGCCGCCGACGGATCCCCTCTGCTTCCGGAGCGCCGATCACGACCTCGCACAGGCAGGAAGCGTCAACGACGAGCATGAGGCCAGTCGCCCCGCTGCTCCCCGAGCGCCGCGAGCACCTCTGCCCTTCCCACCGGCGTGGAGCGCCGACGGGTACGCGCCAGCCACGCCTCGACGGTAGGGCGCGTGGCCAGGCGCGCCGCCTCCGCCCGCAGCAGTTCCGGCACGCTCACCCCGGCCTCGGCGGCCCGGCGGGCGAGCTTCGCATAGACGTCATCGTCGAGGTCGCGGATCTGCACGGTCTTCGGCACCGCTCAGACCGTACCATGCGAAGCTGCATCGCGTCATGCGTCTGCGCATGACGGCCCCCCGGGATCACCCTTCGGGGACGAGCCAGATCCCGCCGAGCGGCGGCAGCGTGAGCACGGCGGAGAACGGCTGGCCGCCCCACGGGATCGGCTCGGCCTCGACGCCGCCCCAGTTGCCGACGTCCGAGCCGCCGTAGTGGCTCGAATCGGTGTTGATCGCCTCCGTCCAACGGCCGGCGCGCGGCAGGCCGAGGCGGTAGCCCTCGCGCGGCACCGGTGTGAGGTTCAGGCAGATCGCCACCACGTCCCGGTGGTTCTTGGAGGTGCGGGCGAAGGCGAGCACGGACTGCTCGGCGTCGTTGGGCTCGAGCCAGTAGAAGCCGTCGCCCTCGAAGTCGTTCTCCCACAGCGCCGGGCGGTCCCGGTAGACGTGGTTGAGGTCGCGCACGAGCGACTGCATGCCCTGCTTGTCGCGCTGCTCGAGCAGGTGCCAGTCCAGCGAGCGCTCCTCGTTCCACTCCTGCTCCTGGGCGAACTCCTGGCCCATGAAGAGGAGCTTCTTGCCGGGATGGCCCCACATGTAGGCGTACAGCGCGCGGAGGTTCGCGTGCTTGCGCCACGGGTCGCCGGGCATCTTCGCGTAGAGCGTCCCCTTGCCGTGCACGACCTCGTCGTGGGACAGGGGCAGGACGAAGTTCTCCGTGAACGCGTAGACGAGCGAGAAGGTCAGGCTGTGGTGGTTGAAGCGCCGGTAGACCGGATCCTGCTGGAAGTAGGCCAGCGTGTCGTGCATCCAGCCCATGTTCCACTTGAAGCCGAAGCCGAGGCCGCCGAGGTACGTCGGGCGGGAGACGCCCGGCCACGCGGTCGACTCCTCCGCCGCCGTGAGCGCGCCGGGCTCGCGGGCGTAGACGACCTCGTTGAGCTGCTTGAGGAAGTCGACGGCCTCGAGGTCCTCGTTGCCGCCGAAGCGGTTGGGGACCCACTCGCCCGCCTCGCGCGAGTAGTCGAGGTAGAGCATGGAGGCGACGGCGTCGACTCGCAGGCCGTCGGCGTGGTAGCGCTCGAGCCAGTAGCGGCCGCTGGAGACGAGGAAGTTGCGCACCTCGTTGCGGCCGAGGTTGAACTCGAGCGTCCCCCACTCCGGGTGCGCGCCGCGGCGAGGATCCTCGTGCTCGTAGAGCGCGGAGCCGTCGAAGCGCGCGAGGGCCCAGTCGTCGCGCGGGAAGTGGGCGGGCACCCAGTCCATGAGCACGCCGATGCCGTGCTGGTGCAGGCGGTCGACGAGCGCCTTGAGGTCGTCCGGCGTGCCGGGCCGCGGGGTCGGCGCGAAGTACGACGTCACCTGGTAGCCCCACGAGCCCGCGAACGGGTGGGCCATGACCGGCATGAGCTCCACGTGGGTGAAGCCCATGTCGCTGACGTAGGCGGCGAGCTCGTCGGCGAGCTCGAGGAAGGTCAGGGGGCGGTTGCCGTCCAGCGGGTTCAGGCGCCAGGATCCGAGGTGGACCTCGTAGATCGACATCGGCTGCGCCAGCTGGTCGCTCTCGGCGCGCCGCGCCAGCCACTGCTCGTCGCCCCACACGTGGCGGGAGCGGTGCACGACGGAGCTCGTCTCGGGCGGGACCTCCGCCTCCTGGGCGTAGGGGTCGGCCTTCAGGCGCAGGTCGCCGGCCTCGGTGCGGATCTCGAACTTGTAGCGGCTGCCCTCGGGGACGTCGGGCACGAACAGCTCCCAGATGCCGCTGGAGCCGAGGGAGCGCATGGGGTGCAGCCGGCCATCCCAGGCGTTGAACTCGCCCACGACGGACACGGCGCGGGCGGCCGGCGCCCAGACGGCGAAGGCGACCCCGCCGATGCCCTCGACCTCGCGCGGGTGCGCGCCGAGATGGTCATAGAGCTCCTCGTGGCGCCCCTCGCCGGCGAGGTGGACGTCGAGCTCGCCGAGGGTCGGCAGGAAGGCGTAGGGGTCGCGCAGCGTGAAGGTGTGGCCGTCGGGATAGGCAACCTCGAGCTCGTAGCGCAGCGGCAGCGTCGCCTTCGGCAGCGTGGCCTCGAACAGGCCACCCGCGTGGATCTGCTCGGCGACGACGGCCTCGCCGCCCTCGGGCCGGACGGCGACCGTGTCGGCTGAGGGCCGCAGGGCGCGGACGACGACGTCGCCGTCGCGCTGGTGGGCGCCGAGGATCGCGTGCGGATCGCCGTGGCGGCCCTCCACCAGCTGGTCGAGCTCGCTCATCCTGGCGGTTGTATCCACACCGGGAGGGGCGAAACCCGAACGGCTTGCCGAGCTCAGCCGGCCAGCGCGGCCAGCAGCGCGCGCAGGTCGGCGAAGACCGCGTCCGCCGTGCCCAGCGCGTCGGCCGCGTGCGTCTGGGCGACCGCCGCGACCTGGCAACCGGCGGCCGCCGCGGAGGCGATCCCGGCCGGCGCGTCCTCGACGGCGAGGCAGTCCGCGGGCTCGACGCCGAGCCGGCCGGCGCCGAGCAGGTAGGGCTCCGGGTCCGGCTTGCCGCGCTGGATGTCCTCCGCGACGACGAGCGCCGGCGGCAGCTCGAGCCCGGCGTCGGCGAAGCGCCGCTCGATGAGCCGGCGCGTCCCGGAGGTCACCACGGCGACGCGGCCGGGGCGCAGCGCCAGCAGCTCGGCGGCCCCCGGGAAGGCGTCCACGTCGGCCTCGGCCGTCGCCTCCTGGTGCTCGATGGCGTCGGCCTCCGCCCTGGCGTCCAGCCACGGCGCCCAGCGCTCGATGTGCTGCAGTGCCGGCACGCCGTGCGCGGCCGTCGCCACGGTCTCGCCGTCGAGCCCGTGGCGCTCGGCCCAGGCCACCCAGGCGGCCTGGGTCGGCGCGTAGGAGTCGATGAGCGTGCCGTCGGAGTCGAGCAGCAGGGCGGTGGTGGGGCGCAGCACCCGCGGCAGGCTAGGCCGAGCGCCAGGAGGAGAGCAGCCGGCCGAGGGCGGCCACGAGCACCGCGGTGCCCTCCGACGGGCGGGCGAGACGGTCCAGGAGGAGGCCGTCGACCATCGCGGCCATGGCCCGGCCGTCGCGCGGCGGGTCGTCGGAGCCGATCGCCTCGGCCAGCGGGATGCAGATCCCCACGAAGACCTGCGAGGCCTCGAACATCCGCTCGCGCAGCCGCGGCTCGCGCACGGCGGCGAGCTCGAGCTCGAGCCGGGCGAGGTGGCGCTCGCGGCCCCCGTCGATCCAGGCCGCGAGGCCATGAGCGATCGCCTCGAGGTCGGGGGCGCCGGCGGCCAGGCCGGCCGCGACCTGATCGGCGATGGCGAGCACCTGCGTCCGGCTCTCGGCCACGAGGTCGTCGACGATCGCGTCCACGAGGCCGTCGCGGCTGCCGAACCAGTAGGTCACCGAGCCGTGCGGCACCCCGGCGGCCGCCTCGACGCTGCGGTGCGTGACCGCGCCGAGCCCGCCGCCCGCGACGAGCCGGCGCGCCTCGAGCACCAGCCGCGCGCGACGCTCTGCGCTGGAGGGCACCCTCGGCACGAGCGGCAGTATCGCAGTCGCCTTGACAGGCGACCGCGCCGGTTCTACAGTCGGAGAACTTCTCCACTCGTAGAAAGGCTTCGGGCCGATGGCACCCCCCACCCGCCGGACCCTCGCCGGGACGACCCTCGTCCTGCTCGTCGCGTGCCTCGCGCAGTTCATGCTCCTCGTCGACGACACGATCACGAACGTCGCACTGCCGACCATCGCCGGCGACCTCGGCTTCTCCGAGTCCTCGCTGTCGTGGGTGGTCAACGCCTACCTGCTCACCTTCGGCGGCTTCCTGCTGATCGGCGGCCGCCTGGCCGACCGCGTCGGCCGGCGGCGGGCCTTCACCGCGAGCCTCGCCGGCTTCGCGGCCGCCTCCGCGCTCTGCGGCCTCGCGCCCACCGACGAGGTGCTCGTGGGCGCCCGCGCGGCGCAGGGCATCACCGCCGCGCTGCTCTCCCCGGCCGCCCTGTCCATCCTCCTGGCGACCTTCCGCGAGGCCGGCGAGCGCCGCCGGGCGCTGTCGGCCTGGGCGAGCCTCATGGGACTCGGCGCCGCCACCGGGCTGCTCGCCGGCGGCGCGCTCGTGGAGACCGTCTCCTGGCGCTGGATCTTCCTCGTCAACCTCCCCGTCGCGCTCCTCGCGCTCGCCGCGGTGCCGCGCGTCATCCCCGCCGACGAGGGCTCCGACCGCCGCGCGGCCCCCAACGTCGGCGGCGCCGTCCTCGGCACCCTCGCCCTGCTCGTGCTCGTCTTCACCGTCGTGGAGACGAGCGACGCCGGCTGGACCTCGGCGCGCTCGCTGCTCGGCTTCGCCGGGGCGCTCGGGCTCGCCGGGCTCTTCGCGGCCTCCGAGCGCCGCGCGGCCTCGCCGCTCGTGCCGCGTGCCCTGCTGCGCCGGCCGGGAGCGATGTCGGCCGACGCGGTCGTCTTCCTCGCCGCGGGCGGGCTGCTGGCCATGTTCTTCTTCCAGACGCTCTACCTCCAGCGCGTGCTTGGGCTCTCGGCGCTGCAGACCGGCCTCGCCTTCCTGCCCTTCAGCGCGACGCTCGGGCTCCTGTCGGCCCTGACGGCGAAGCTCACCGGCCGGGTCGACCCGCGCGTGCCGATCGTCGCCGGGCTCGGGCTGGCGAGCGGCGGGCTGTGGCTCATGAGCACGCTCGACCCGGGCAGCAGCTACGGCGCGCACGTGCTGCCCGCGCTCGTGCTCGTCGCCGCCGGCCTCGGCACGGCCCTCGTCCCGGTCATGGCGCTCGCCACCGGGGACGCGGAGGAGCGCGACGGCGGCCTGGCCTCCGGGCTGATGACGAGCGCCCAGCAGGTCGGCGGCGCCATCGGCATCGCGGTGCTGACCACGGTGGCCACGGGCCGCACGGGCGACGTCGCCGCCGCCGGTGCCGGCCCGCTGCAGGCGCTGACGGACGGCTTCGCGGCGGCCTTCCGCGTCGAGGCGGCCGTGATGCTCGCGGCGGGCGTGCTCGCCGCCGTCCTGCTGCGCCGAGCCCGGCGCGACCGCACCTCCGGCCACCTGGCGGCCGCAACTGCGGTCACCGCGGGTCAGTCGCCGAGCAGCCGGCCGATGGCCGCCGCCGGGATGCCGACCCAGTCCGGCCGGGCGTTGAGCTCGTAGTCGAGCTCGTAGACGGCCTTCTCGAGCTCGTAGGCGGCGAGCAGCTCGGCGGCGGCCGCGCCGCTCGCCGGCAGCAGCGCCGGGTCGACGGCGTCGCGATGACCGGCCAGGAACGCCTCGCGCGCAGCGGCCTCCCAGCCGGCGGGCGCCCGGCGTCCGGTCAGCCGCTCCATGGCGGCGGCCGCGTAGGCGAAGGAGCGCAGCATGCCCGCGACGTCGCGCAGCGGCGAGACCTTGCGCCGGCGCTCGGCCAGCGGCCGGGCCGGCTCGCCCTCGAAGTCCAGCAGCACCCAGCCCGCGTCGGTGACGAGGGTCTGGCCGAGGTGGAAGTCGCCGTGCTGGCGGATCGCCCGACCACCGTCGCCGAGCCCGGAGAGCCGGCCGAGCCGGTCCTGGAGCTCCGCGCCGCGGCCGCGCAGCGAGGCGACGGCCTCCAGGCCCTCGGGCAGGCGCGCGAACGTCGCGTCGATTCCCGCGCCGATGCGCTCGGCCAGCACCGCCAGGGCGCCACGGCCGAGCGGCTCGGGGGCGAAGTCCGGATCGCCCGGATCGGCGGCGAGCACCCGGTGCATCTCGCCCGTGACCCGGCCGAGGTCGCCGGCGCGGGCCAGGAAGGCGTCGGGCTCGGCGAGCGCGAAGGCCCAGCCCTCGCGGCCCCCGGCCACGAAGCGCTGCAGGACGCCGAGCGTCGTCGGCTGCCCGTCCCGCGTCCAGTCGTACCAGCCGGCCACGGGGGCCAGATGAGCGAAGCCATGGGCCTGGAGGAAGCGCAGCATCTCGAGCTCGGGGTTCTCGCCCGGCAGCAGCCGGCGGAACGCCTTCAGCGCGAGCGCGTCGTCGAGCACGAGCGTCGTGTTGGACTGCTCGACGCCCATCGGGCGCGCCGTCGCGCCCGGCCCGAGCGCCGGCAGGGCCCCCGTCCAGTGGAAGGCGACGTGCGCGCCGGCCGTGCCGGCCGCCTCCATCAGGCGGGTCAGGACCACGGCCGCCGCGGGGTCCTCGAGCGCGTCGTGGACGCCGGAAACGACCGGCTCGCCGGGGCCGGCGGGCGTGGCGAGCAGCTGGTAGCGGTCGGGCGGGCCGGCGGCGAAGCCGACGTCGAGCAGGGCGAGCGCGAGGTCGCCGCGCAGCTCGACGACCTCGCCGACGGCGACGCCGGCGAGCGCCGCGGCCTTGGCGCCGAACCAGCGGCGGCCGCGCAGCCACGCCTCGAGGGCCGCCGGGTCCGCGGCCCTCAGCGAGCCGGCCACGGCACTCAGTGGCGCACCGCCAGGACGTGGGCGACCCGGAAGTCGGGGTCCAGCCGCACGTAGTTGCGCCCGAGGTGCCAGTCGAAGCGCTCGCCCGAGAGGAGGTCCTCCACGGCGAACACCGGCGGCAGCCCGAGGTCGGCCGGCACGTTGGCCACCGCCTCCTGCACCGTGCGCGGATCGAGCGTGACGACGACGAGCACGAGGTCCTGCTCCCAGCGCTTGGCGTAGGCGAGCACGCCGTCGGACTCCGTCTCGATCCAGCGGAGGTTCGACAGCCGCTGCAGGGCGGGGTGCTCGCAGCGGACCGCGTTGACGCGCTCGACGAAGGGCAGCATCGGCCCGTCCAGGGCGCGGTCCTTGAGCTCGTACTTCTCCGAGTCCAGGTACTCCTCCGAGCCGGGTCGTAGCGGCGTGTTCTCGTAGGCCTCGAAGCCGGAGTAGATGCCGTAGGTCGGGCTGAGCGTGGCGGCGAGCAGGAGGCGGATGTAGAAGGCCGCCGGGCCGCCGTCAACGAGGTAGGCGTTGAGGATGTCCGGCGTGTTCGTGAAGAGGTTCGGGCGGAAGTACTCGCGCTCCGGGCCGTGCGCGAGCTCGGTGAGGTACTCCTCGAGCTCCCACTTGGCGTTCTTCCAGGTGAAGTACGTGTAGGACTGGCTGAAGCCGAGCTTGGCGAGCTGCTGCATGACCTTGCGCCGCGTGAAGGCCTCGGCGAGGAAGAGCACGTCGGGGTGATCGCGGTGGATCTCCTCGATCAGCCACTCCCAGAACGCGAACGGCTTCGTGTGCGGGTTGTCGACGCGGAAGACCCGCACGCCGCGCTGCACCCAGCCGAGCGTGATCTCGTAGACCGCCTGCCAGAGCCCGCGCCAGTCCTCCGTGTTCCAGTTGACGTTGTAGATGTCCTGGTACTTCTTGGGCGGGTTCTCCGCGTACTTCAGCGTCCCGTCCGGGCGGCGGTTGAACCACTCGGGGTGCTCCGTGAGCCACGGGTGATCGGCCGAGCACTGGATGGCGAGGTCGAGCGCGACGTCGATGCCTCGCGCGGCCGCCGCGGCGGTCAGCGCCTCGAACTCCTCCGGCGTCCCGAGGTCGGGGTGGATGGCCTCGTGGCCGCCGACGCCCTGCAGGCCGATCGCCCACGGCACGCCGGGGTCCTCTGGCCCGGCGACGAGCGTGTTGTTGCGGCCCTTGCGGTTCGTCTCGCCGATCGGGTGAACCGGCGGCAGGTAGAGCACGTCGAAGCCGAGCTCGGCGAGCCGCGGCAGCTGCTCGGCCACGCCCGTGAAGCCGCCCCAGGAGCGCGGGAACAGCTCGTACCAGGTCGAGAAGCGGGCCCGCAGGCGGTCGACCCAGACCGCGGCGTGCGGCTCCATGTCCGTCGCCTCGAAGCGCTCCTGGACGGCCTCCACCGCGACGTGGAGCTCGTGGGTCAGCGCGACGTCGGTGCGCGCGGTGGTGCCCGCCGTCTCGTCCTCGAGCAGCCCGAGCGCCGCCTGGATCGTCCTGTGGCGCTCCCCGTCGGCGCGCGCTGCGGCGGCGCGCAGCATGACGGCGCCCTCGGCGAGCTCGCCCGCGAGATCCTGGAGGCCCGCCTCGACCTTGCGCTGGACCTCCTCGCGCCAGGCCGCGAAGGGATCGACCCAGGCCAGCACCGTCCACACCCAGGCGCCCGGCTCGTCGACCTCGAAGCTCCCGGCCCAGCGGTCGCCGCGCACGTGCGCGTCCACGTGGACCATGGGGTGCTCGCGCCACGGCTCGCCGGGGCGGGCCGGGCGCGCCCGGACGACGGCGCGCAGGACGTCGTGGCCGTCGCGCAGAACGTCGGCCGAGACGTCGACGCGATCGCCGACGCAGCGCTTGACCGCGAAGCGGCCGCCGTCCACCGTCGGTTCCGGGGCCTCGATGCGCAGTCGCGACGGCGGCGCCCCCTCCCGCAGGGCGTCGACGGCCGCGAGGGTGCTGGCTTCCGACACGGGCCGATCCTGCCCGATCGGGACGCGCGAAAACGTGCGAGCATCGCCCGGGTGAGGCTCCCCCACGCGAGCGGCGTCCAGCTGCATCCGACCTCCCTGCCGTCGGGGCGCCGCGGGCCCGAGGCGCGGGCCTTCGTCGACTGGCTGCAGGCGGCGGGCCAGTCCGTCTGGCAGCTGCTGCCGCTCGGGCCGCCCGACCGCCACGGCTCGCCGTACAAGTCGCCGTCGGCCTTCGCCGCGTGGCCCGCGCTGCTCGAGGACCCGCAGGCGCCGGTCGCCGACGCGGACGTCGAGGCGTTCCGCGCCGCCCACGCGTACTGGATCGACGGCTGGGAGGCCTTCGGGGGCGACGTCCGCGACCAGATCCGCTTCGACCGCGAATGGGCCGAGCTGCGCGCGTACGCCCGCGAGCGGGGGGTCGCGCTCATGGGGGACGTCCCGATCTACGTCGCCCCGGACTCGGCCGACGAGCGCGCGTGGCCCGGGCTGTTCCGCGACGACGCGGTCGCCGGCGTGCCGCCCGACGCGTACTCCGAGACGGGGCAGCTGTGGGGCAACCCGCTCTACGACTGGGCCGCGCTGGCCCGGGAGGACTACCGCTGGTGGACGGAGCGCCTGCGACGCACGTTTGAGCTCTTCGACCTCGTCCGCGTCGACCACTTCCGCGGCTTCGCGTCCTTCTGGGCCATCCCGGCGGGCGACGAGACGGCGATGGACGGCACCTGGGAGCCGGGCCCCGGGCGCGCAGTGTTCGACGCGGCCGCCGCCGAGCTCGGCGAGCTCGCGGTGGTCGCGGAGGACCTCGGCGTGATCACGGACGAGGTCAAGGCGCTGCGCGACGGCCTCGGCTTCCCGGGCATGGCCGTGCTGCAGTTCGGCTTCGACCCCGACGCCGGCCCGGGCACCCACGACCCGGTCAACCAGCGCACGCACCAGGTCGTCTACACGGGCACGCACGACAACGACACGGTCGTCGGCTGGTGGGCGACGCTCGGGCCGCGGCGCCGCGGGCTCGTCGCGCGGGCCTGGCGGGCGGCGGGCGTCCGCGCCGGCGGCGACGAGGTCCACTGGGCGATGATCGAGCTCGCCCTGGCCGCCCGCTGCGACCTGGCGATGATGCAGGCCCAGGACGTCCTCGGGCTCGGCTCGGAGGCGCGCATGAACCTCCCGGGCACGAAGGGCCGCTCGTGGCGCTGGCGGATGGCGCCGGGTGCCCTGACCGGGGCGCATGCCGCGCGCCTGCGCGAGCTCACCGAGGCGCAGGGGCGGGTGGGTGGTCGAGCTTAAGGCCACCTACTGGCCCGAACCTCGACCACCCCTGGGTCTGCGCCGGCCTACTCCGCGTCGTCGCCGGCCGGCTCGACGCGCTCGCGCATCTCGCGCTGGCGCTGCGGGTCGGCGGCGTCGTCGCGCCGCGGCGGCTCCGGCCGCTCCTCCTCGCGTCGCAGCTGCTCGCGGACGCGCTCGACGGACGGGCCCTGGGAATCGTCGGACATGGGCTCGACGGTAGAACCCCCTGCCATGACGGTCACCCGCGGCCTCGTCGCGCTCGGCGACTCGATCACCCGCGGCCGCGGCGGCGCGCCGGCGCTCGGCGTGCACCCGCAGTCCTGGGCCCACTGGCTCGCGGAGGCGCTCGAGCTGCCGTTCACGAACCTCGCGGCGGACGGCGCGCGCTCGCCCGACGTCGTGACCGGGCAGCTCCCCCGGCTCGCGGGGCCCTACGACCTGGCCACGCTCCACGTCGGCGCCAACGACGCGCGCGGCACGGCGTTCGACGCAGCGGCCTTCGACGCCGACGTCGGCGCGATCCTCGACGCCCTGGCCGGCCACGCGCGGCGGGCGCTCGTGCTCACCGTCCCGCTCGACCTCGGCCGGCCGCGGGCCGGCGCCGACGTCCGCGCCGCCGACGCCGTACTCCGCCGGCAGGCCGCGGCACACGAGGCGCTCGTCTGCGGGCTCGAGGACCTCCGGGGAGCGCGCGTCCTGCTCCCGGACGCCGTGCACCCCACCGCTCCCGGCATGGTCGCGATCGCCGAGCGCGCCGCCGACGTCCTGGCCGCCGCCGGAATGGCCGTCCGCGCTCGGCCCGCGGCGCTGGCGGAGGAGCGCACGGACGTGGTGGCCCGCGCCCGCTACGCCGCCTGGTGGGGGCGCCAGGCCGTCCGCGACGCCCGCCGCCGGGCGCGGGAGCGGCCGCGGTGACGGCCGCGGACGACCCCGGGGGCTTCGACGCCGGGAGCGCGGTGCCCCCGACGGCGCGGGTGCCCGGCCGGCGGACACTGCGCCACCGGGTCCGCGGCCTGCTCGCGGGCGGGCGTCCCGGCGTCGTCGTCCAGGGCGCGCCGCGCCTCGGGCGCGGGGTGCTGCTGGAGGCGGCCCCGGGCGCCCGGATCGTGCTCGGCGACGGCTGCGTGCTGCTCGACGGCTGCCGACTGCACGCCCGCGCCGGCGAACTGCGGATCGGCGCGGGTGCGGTGCTCGGCGAGCGCTGCACCCTCGTCGCGCACGAGCGCGTGGAGCTCGGCGCCGGCTGCCGGCTCGGCGACGGGGTGGTCGCCACGGACCTCGCCCCGGTCCACGCCGACGTGGAGGTCCCCATCCGCCACCAGGGCGTGCGCACCGCGCCCGTGCGCATCGGGGACGGAGCCCGGGTCGGGCCCGGCGCCGTGCTGGAGGCGGGCGCCGTCGTGCCCGCCGGGGACTCGGTCGGCGCCCACCGCGTGCTCGGGGGCGGCTGACACGCCGGACGCGCCGGGCCCCGTGCCGAGTCGTTTGGCCCACCGGAGCCCGGGCATGCTCAACCCGATGCCCAATCTTCTCGACACCCTCAAGCCGATCCTCGGCCGCGGCGCGAAGCTCACCGGCGAGGCCGCCAGGCAGGCCGAGGGCCTGCTCCATCTGCTGCGCCGTGGTGGCCAGCCGGCCAAGCCGCTCAACGATCCGACGATCAAGGACAAAGTCGAGCAGGCCGTCTACGCCGTGCCCGGCGTGACCCGTTCGAAGGTCAAGGTGACCGTCGCCAACCGCGAGGTGACCCTCCACGGCGAGGTCAGGACCGCCGCCGACATCAAGGCCGCCCAGGCCGCCGCCGCGGCCGTACCCGAGGTCAGCGGCGTCGAGAGCCAGCTGCACCAGCCCAAGACCCCCGCCCCCTCCACGCCGGCCGGCGGCCGGGCGAGGAAGCAGCCGGCGGCGAAGACGAAGGCGGCGGCCAAGGGCCGCACCCCGCGCGTGAGCCGCGACAAGACCGCCGCCGCCGGCGGCGTCAAGACGCCGGCCCAGCAGGCCGCCGCCGGCGAGGGCCGCAAGGCCGCGCCGCTCGGATCCACCGGCGACGACGCGACGGCCGCCGCGCCGGCCAAGACCCCCGCGCCGGCCAAGGCCCCGGCGGAGGCCAAGACCTCGGCCCCCGCGACGGCCCCCGCGCCGGCCAAGGCGCCCGCGCCGGCCAAGGCCTCGGCGGAGGCGCCGAAGCCGGCCAGGCCGCGCCCCGCGGCCCCGAAGCCCAAGCCGGCCAAGAAGCGCCCTGCAGCCGCCGGGCCCAAGCCGGCCAAGCCCGCCAAGCCGGGTGCGGCCGCGCCCACCGCGCCCACCTCGCCCCAGCCGCCCACCGAGCCGGAGGCCCCGGCCGCCGCCGCACCCAGGCCCGACCCCGGCGCGCCGCCGTCGGGCAGCACCTCCTGAGGTGACGCAGGCGGACGCGCGGGCACTCCGCAACCGCCCCTGAACGTCCGGGCGGCGCCTAGACTGGAGCCATGACCAGCGAACGAGCCACCGCCTACGGCCGGGTCGTCGCGACGATCGAGGACCTCGGCAGCACCAAGTTGCAGCGCGAGGAGGTCGAGCGCCTGCGGGAGGCCGCCGACACCCTGCTCTTCTCCGAGAGCATCGACGCCCCGGGCGCCCGCGAGGCGCTCGAGGGCACGGAAGACCTCGTCCACCACCTCGTCGAGAGCGAGCGGTGGACGGAGGAGCGCGCCCAGCGGCTCCTCGACGACGTCTCCGCCTGCGGTCCCCTGACGGCCGTCTGAGCCGCGGCCGCTGGTCCCGGCGCGCGCTGCGGGCGCGAGCCGGTGACCGCAGAACCGGTCGCTCCGCAGCCGCAAGTGCGGGCACCCGGTCGGCTTCAGTCGCGGCATGGTCGCTGAGACGACCACGGCGCGACTGACGCTCAGTCCGACGCGCCCAGCCAGCCGCCGCAGGGCATCATCCCGCCAGCCGGCTGACCGCGACGCCGCCCGCACCTCATCACCAGCCGGCCTTGCCGTTGCACCGCAGCGCCGGCGGCCCGGCCTTCAGCGCCCGGTGGCCGGCACGAGGTCGCGCCCGGGCTCGATGCCCCAGCGCGCGGCCACGTCGGCCAGCCGCTCGTCCAGGGCCCAGCGGTCCGGGCGCGCCTCGCCCTCGTGGTCCGGCACGCCGCCCTTGAGCGCCATCGAGCCGCGGTTGTCGCCGATCGCGCGCAACTCGTCGACCTCGGCCGGCGTGAGCAGGACCTGGGCCGGCACGGCGGCGAGCTCGGCCCGCTTGGCCTCGACGGGCTTGGCGCCCGGGCCGGCCTCCTGGATGAGGGTCGGGGCCACGCAGCGCACGGCGGGATGGGCGAGGTTGAACTGGCACGCGAGCTGCAGCGGCGTCAGGCCGTGGCCCTCGGCGATCGGCCGCATCCGCTCGAGCCGTTCGAGTCCGCGCGCCACCCAGCCCTCGGGCCGGAAGCGGCGGTGGTCGTAGCGGGGGAACTCGTGGCCGGCGCGAACGTCGTCGTGGAACAGGCCGCCGTAGTCGACGACGCGAGTGATGACGTCGATGGCGCTGCCGGCCGCCGCCTGCAGCGCGAGCTCGCCGGGCCACGGCTCGAGCGGGTTGAGGATGAGCATCGCCCAGTCGATCCGGTCCCCGAACGCCTCGACGCAGTCGATGACGTCGAGCGTGAAGCCGTTGGCCGGCCCCGGGGCGACGCCCAGCCGCCGTGTCAGGCCGGCGTCGCGCACGGCCTCCAGCGCGTCCCACACGGCAGCGCTCGTGTAGCCCGTGCGGTCGGGGTTGTGCAGCAGCAGCCCGTCGAAGGCCTCGACGCCGCAGCGCTCGAGGCTGCGCTCGGTCGCCATCCGGACGTAGGCGGCGTACTCGTCGGGACCGCGCAGGCGCGGGTCGGTGAAGCGCGGAAAGCCCTTGGCCCCCTCGCGCTCGCCGCGGTAGAAGTCGTGCCCGATGGCGCCGACGAGGCAGTAGTCCTCGCGCGGCACCCCGCGCAGGGCGCGGCCGAGCAGCGCGTCGGCCTCGCCCGCGCCGTAGGCGTCGGCGGTCAGGACCGTGCCGATGCCGTCGCCCGGCCGCAGCAGCGCCTCGAGCCGAGCGTTGTCCAGCGGCTCGCCGAAGTGCATGAACCGGCCCCCGCTCCAGGTGCCGACGGCGGTGTGGGTGAGCTCGGGCACCCGCCCGACGCTAGGAGCAACGCGGTCGTCGGGGGCGCCCGGACCTCCGCGCCCGCGGGTTACTCGCCCTCGGCCTGGTCGCGGTCGGCGTCGGCCGTCGGGTCGCTCGCCGGTCCCGCGTCCTGGTCGCCCGCCGCCTCCTCGCCGACGGCCTGCTCGTAGGCCTCCTGCTCCACCTCGTCGTCGTAGCCGTGCTCGCGCTCGCCGGGGGTCTCCATCCCAGCGCGCTACCCCGCCCGGCGGCGGCGCACCCGCCGGGTCGGCATGCGCGCCTCGGGCTCGGTGAGCGGCAGCGGCGACGGGGCCTTGAGCACCTCGAGGCGCAGCAAGGTCGTGATCCGCTGCGCGCCGCCGCGCGAGGACAGCAGCAGCTGGACCCGCTGGAGCTCGGCGACGGAGCGCGAGACGACCTCGAGCAGCGCGTCCGTCTCCCCCGAGACCCAGTCGGCGCGCACGACCTGCGGGATGGACAGCACCGCCTCGTGGAGGCGGTCGTGGGCGGTCTCGTCGTGGCGGCCGATGGTGACCGCGAGGAAGACGAGCAGGCCGAAGCCGGCCACCTCGGGGTCGACCTCGGCGTGGACGCCGCGGATCACGCCCGCGTCCTTGAGCCGTCGCACGCGGTGCAGCGTGGCGGCGGGCGACAGGCCGGCGATGCGGGCGAGCTCGACGTTCGTGCGATCGGCGTCGCGCTCCAGCTCGCCGAGCAGAGCGATGTCAACGTCATCAAGTTCGAAGTCCATGTGACGAAACGATATTGCGTGAACGTGGCCGTCGGCAAGAGGTATCTGCGGTGCCGGTCTAGCGTGAGGGACATGCGTCGTGCCCTGTTCGCCCTCACCGTCGCCGGCCTCACCTGGGGGCTCACCGTGCCCCTGTCGAAGGTCGTGCTCGGCTGGCTGGACCCCGCTTGGACGACCGTCGGGCGCTTCGGCCTCGCCGCCCCCGTGCTGGCGCTGCTGGCCCGCGGCCGTCTGCGCGAGGCGGCCACGCCCGCCGTCGCGGCGTGGGGCGCGGTCGGCTTCGGGGCTGTGATCGTGCTCCAGAACGTCGGCATCCAGCGCACGAGCGTCACGCACGCGGCGGTCATCCTCGGCGCCGTGCCGGTCCTCGTCGCCCTCGCGGCCGCGGCGATCGGCAGCCGCGCGTCGGGCCCGGCGGCCTGGTTCGGCTTTATGCTCGCCCTCGGCGGCATCGGCCTGGTGGCCGGGACCGGCGGCGGCTCGAGCCTGACCGGCGACGGCCTGATCCTCGTCTCGGCCGTCCTCTCGGCGGCGACGATCGTCGCCCAGACCCGCCTGCTGAAGGGCCGCGACCCGATCGCCGTGACCGCCATCCAGATGGCCGGCGCAGCGCTCACGACGCTGCCGCTGGCACTGTTCGCCGGGAACGCGGCGCCGACCACGCTGCCCACCACCGGCCAGGCGCTGGCCGCCGTCGCGCTCGTGACGGTCGGCTCGCTCGTGCCGTTCTCGCTCTACGCCTACGGGCAGGCGCGCGTGCGGGCCGAGGTCGCCGGGGCGTTCGTCAACCTCGAGCCGCTCGTCGGCGCGGCGCTCGGCGCCGTGGTCTTCGGCGACCCGTTCGGGCAGGCGAGCCTCGCCGGCGGCCTCGCCGTCGTCGCCGGCATCGCGCTGAGCGCGTCACCCGCGCGCCCGCAGGCGGTGGACCGTGACCGTCGGCGGGCCGTCGTGGGCGACGCTGTCGACGGCCCAGCCAGCCCTGGCCGCGGCGAGGAAGTCCGGCGCGAGGGCACGGCCGGGATCGGCGATCCAGGCCTCGCCGCCGTCGGCCACGATCCCGGGCAGGACCCGCAGCAGCTGCGGCCCGTTGCGGCGCTCGTAGAGCACGTCGGCACCGACGACGAGGTCGCGGGCCACCCCGAGCCCGCCGGCTGGCTCCGTCCACGCCCAGCGCCGTGCCGCGAGGCGAATGCCGTTCGCGGTCGCGTTGCGTTCGAGCAGCTCGATCGCGGCCGGGGACCAGTCCGTCGCCAGCACGTCGCCGCCGGCCCGGGCCGCGACGAGCGCCGGGACGCCAAGTCCGCAGCCGAGCTCGTGCACGTGGCGTCCGCGCACGCCCACGCGGATGAGCGCGTCGGCGAGCGCGAGGGCGCTCGGCCACAGCTCGGCCCAGTAGGGCAGGAACTCCTCGTGCTCGAAGGCGTGCTCGTCGAGCAAGACGTCCGGGTCGCGCGGCCTCAGGACATCCAGGCCGACCCCGCGCACGGCGACCCGCTCGCCCACGAGGTCCAGCGGGCCGTCCATCTCCGGGTCCTACCCTCCCGCGTCATGCCCAGCCGGTCCCGCCGTCTCGTCACGTTCCTCGTGCTCGCCGCTGTGGGCGTCGCCGGCTGCGGCAGCGCGTCCGAGGGCGGTGGCTCCTCCTCCGGTGGTGGCGGCGGCGGCGGTGGGGACGCAGCTGCGGCGAAGAAGCCCAAGGCGCTGTTCGCCGGCGCGTGCGGCTCCTGCCACACGCTCTCGGCCGCCGGGACCAACGGCTCCTTCGGCCCGAACCTCGACGAGCTCAAGCCGAACCGGGCGCGCGTGCAGGCCGCGATCGCCAACGGCCCGGGCGCGATGCCCGCGAACCTCTACGCGGGCGACGACGCGATCGCCGTGGCGAAGTACGTCGCCGCCAACGCCGGCCAGGGCTAGGCCGGCGCCGGCGTCCGCGTCCGGCGGCGCCCGCAGATGACCTCGAGGAGCTCGTCGAGCGCCTCGGCGCAGGACTCCATGAGCGTCCAGGCGTCGTCGACCATGTCGTGGTCGACGACGATGCCGAAGTCGATCTTGTCCCGGTAGCTCATCACGGTGATGTTGAGCCCGACTCCGTCCGTGATCACCGACACGGGGTAGTGGGCCTCGAGCCGGGCGCCCGCGCAGTACAGCGGGATGGGCGGGCCGGGCACGTTGGAGACGATGAGGTTCAGCGCCGGGCGCACGCGCCCCGTGACCTCGAGCGCGAGTCGTGCCGCGCGGGTGAACAGGGCAGGCGGCAGGAAGTTCGAGACGTCGGTCATCAGCGAGGCCGGCAGCCCCTGCTGCTGGTCCTTGGCCCGCTTGAGGACCTCGTGCGCGCGCAGCAGCCGCTCGCGCGGATCGGCGACGTCGGTCGGGATCGGCAGCACCATGCCGGTCACCTTGTTGCCGAACGTCCCCACCTCCTCCTCGGTGCGCACGGACACCGGCACGAGCGCCACCAGCGGCTCGTCGGGCAGCTCGCCCGCGGCCAGCAGCCAGTCGCGCACGGCGGTCGCGCACAGGGCGACCACCACGTCGTTGACCTTGATGCCGAGCTCGTTCTTGATCGCCTTGACGTCGTCGAGCTCGAGCGAGCCGAAGGAGAAGCGCCGGTGCGGCGTGACCGGCGCGTTGAAGCGCGTCTTCGGCGCGCGCGAGGTGCGCACGTCGACGAGCTCGGCGTCGGGGCCGGCGCCGAACCGGCGCTGCACGGAGGCCCGGGCGCGCTGCAGCCGCGGCACCCCGGGCATGAGGGCTGCCCCCGGAAGGTCGAGGAGGTTCGGCACGGCGGCCGGCAGCGAGCCGAGCGCCCGTAGCGGCTGGCGACCCAGGCCGAGCACGCCGCGACCGAGCATCTCCAGCTCGGACGGCATCCGCTCCGGCCGCCAGCCGTCGCCGCGGCCGTCGTCGGCGGGCACGTCGGGCGCCGTGTCGAAGATCACGCCGAGGATCTCCGCGCCGGACACCCCGTCGACCGCCGAGTGGTGGAGCTTCGTGAGCACGCCGACGCGGTCCCCGGCGATCCCGTGGATGAAGTACAGCTCCCACAGCGGCCGGGTGCGGTCCAGCGGGCGGGCGAAGATGCGCGAGACGGTCTGGGCCAGCTGGCGATCGTCGCCCGGCGGCGCGACCGCCGTGTCGCGGATGTGGAAGTCGAGGTCGAAATCCGGGTCCTCGACCCAGTACGGGTGGTCGAGCCCGAGCGGGACCGTCGCGAGCCGGCGGTGGAAGGGCGGCAGCTGGTCGATGCGCGCTCCGACGACGCGCTTGAGGTCATCGGAGCCGAAGCTCCCGCCCGGAGCGGTCGACGGCTCGAACAGGCACAGCCCGCCCACGTGCCCGTAGGTGCTCGCGGACTCCATGGCCAGGAACTGCGCGTCCAGGCTCGTCAACTGCCGCACGGCGGACTCCCTCGCTCGGTCGGGGAAGAACCTAGCCGCTGCGCCCGCGCGCCACGTCCCCGCGCGACAGGTGCGCGCGTGACAGAATCCGGCGCGAATGGCCCGTCCGAAGAGCTTTGACCGCCTTCGCCGCCTGCCCGTCGCCGGCAGGCTCGCCGACTGGGGCATGGGACCCGTGGCCGCGTCGAAGGAGACCAAGCGCGCCGGCTCGCGCATCGCCGGCCTCACGGCCACGGAGTCCATCTGCCCGTACTGCGCCGTCGGCTGCGGCCAGCTCGTCTACACGCGCGACGGCGAGCTCGTCGGCATCGAGGGCAACCCGAAGTCGCCCATCAGCCAGGGCACGCTGTGCCCCAAGGGCTCCGCCTCGCGCCAGCTCGTCCAGCAGCCCGGGCGGCTGACGAAGGTCAGGTACCGCCGGCCGGGCGGCACGGCGTGGGAGGAGCTCGAGCTCGAGCAGGCGATGGACATGATCGCCGAGCGCGTGATCGCCGCCCGCGAGAACGGCTGGCAGGACGATGATCAGGACGGTCGGCCGGTCAACCGCACCCTCGGCTTCGCCCACCTGGGCGGAGCCACCCTGGACAACGAGGAGAACTACCTGATCAAGAAGGGGTTCTCCGCGATGGGGGCCGTCCAGATCGAGAACCAGGCCCGGATATGACACTCCTCGACGGTCCCCGGTCTGGGGACCTCGTTCGGGCGCGGCGGCGCCACCTCGTTCCAGCAGGACCTCCAGCACGCTGACTGCGTCGTCATCGAGGGCTCCTCGATGGCCGAGGCGCACCCCGTGGGCTTCCGCTGGGTCATGAAGGCCAAGGAGCGCGGGGCGAAGATCATCCACGTCGACCCCCGCTACTCGCGCACGAGCGCCGTGGCCGACAAGCACGTGGCCATCCGCGCGGGGACCGACATCGCCTTCGTGGGCGGGATCATCCGGCACGTGCTGGAGACGGGCGGCTACTTCGAGGAGTACGTCAAGCACTACACGAACGCCGCGACGCTCGTCTCGGAGGACTTCCGGGACACGGACGACCTCGACGGCGTCTTCTCGGGCTTCGACCCCGAGACCGGGACCTACGACCGTGCCAGCTGGCGCTACGAGGGCGGAGAGATCTCCTCGCCCGCCGGCCTGCGCGAGCACTCCATGCAGTCCTTCAACGAGGCCACGGGCGAGGGCATGATGCAGGGTGCCGTCGAGCGCGACGAGACGCTCCAGCACCCGCGCTGCGTGTTCCAGGTCCTGCGGCGCCACTTCGCCCGCTACACGCCCGAGATGGTCGAGCGGATCACGGGCGTCCCCGCCGGCGACCTGCTCGAGGTCGCCGACGCGATGATCGCCAACTCCGGGCGCGAGCGGACCTCGGCCTGGGTCTACGCCGTGGGCTGGACCCACCACGCGTCGGGCGTGCAGATCATCCGCTCGGCCGCGATCCTCCAGCTGCTGCTGGGCAACATGGGCCGCCCCGGCGGCGGCATCATGGCCATGCGCGGCCACGCGACGATCCAGGGCGCCACGGACATCCCGACGCTCTATGACCTGCTTCCGGGCTACCTGCCGATGCCGCGGGCGCAGGAGGGCGGGCTCGACCTGTCGACCTACGTCGCCTCCTCGGGCGCCGAGCGCGGCTGGTGGGTGAACTTCGACAAGTACATCGTCTCCATGCTCAAGGCCTGGTACGGGGACGCGGCCACGCCCGAGAACGACTTCGGCTTCGACGCCCTGCCGCGGATCTCGGGCAACCACTCGCACTTTCCGACGATGCTGCGCGCGCTCGACGGCGTGCTCGACGGCTTCTTCTGCATGGGCCAGAACCCCGCGGTCGGCTCCCAGAACGGCGGCCTCATGCGGCGCGCGCTGGCCAACGTCAAGTGGCTCGTGGTGCGCGACCTCGGCGAGATCGAGACCGCGAGCTTCTGGAAGGACTCGCCCGAGGTGCGGTCGGGTGAGCTGCGCACGGAGGACATCCAGACCGAGGTCTTCCTCATGCCCGCGGCCGCCCACGTGGAGAAGGAGGGCTCTTACACGAACACGCAGCGGCTCGTGCAGTGGCGCGACAAGGCGATCGACCCGCCGGGGGACGCGCGCTCGGAGCTGTGGTTCATGTACCACCTCATCCGCCGCGTCAAGGAGCACTACGCCGCCTCCGACCTCGCGCGCGACTGGGGCATCCGCAACCTGCGGTGGGACTACAGCGTGCACGGGCCCGAGCGCGAGCCCGACGCGCACGAGGTCGTCAAGGAGGTCTCGGGCTACACCGTGGCCGACGGCGCCCCGGTGTCGGGCTTCAAGGACCTCGAGGCCGACGGCTCGACCGCGTCGGGGTGCTGGATCTACTCCGGGATCTTCGCCGACGGCGTCAACCAGGCCCGCCGGCGCGAGCCCGGCGACCTCGACGCCCCCGGCGGCTGGGTGTCCCCCGAGTGGGGATGGGCCTGGCCGAGCAACCGCCGCATCCTCTACAACCGCGCCTCCGCCGATCCGGCGGGCAACCCGTGGTCGGAGCGCAAGCGCTACGTCTGGTGGGACGCCGAGCAGGGCACGTGGACGGGCTACGACGCGCCGGACTACGTGGCCGACAAGGACCCGGCGTACCGCCCGCCGCAGGACGGCAGCGCCCGGGGGATGGACGCGATCGCCGGTGACCAGCCGTTCATCATGATGGGCGACGGCGTGGGCTGGCTCTACGCGCCGTCCGGCCTGCTCGACGGCCCGCTGCCGGCGCACTACGAGCCGATCGAGTCCCCCGCGGACAACCCGCTGTACCCGGACGTGGGAGCCAACCCCGTGGCCATGCGCTGGTCGCGGCCGGAGAACCCGTACAACCCGTCCGGGGACCCGCGGTACCCGTGCGTGCTCACGACCTTCCGGCTCACGGAGCACCACACCGCGGGCGGGATGAGCCGGTTCCTGCCGTGGCTCAACGAGCTGCAGCCCGAGATGTTCGCCGAGCTCGACCCGGTGCTCGCGCGAGACCGCGGGATCGAGGACGGCGGCTGGCTCGTGATCTCCACGGCGCGCGCGGAGATCGAGGCGCGCGCGCAGGTCACCGACCGGATGCGCCCGCTGCGCGTCGACGGCAAGCTCGTCCACCAGGTCGCGCTCCCGTTCCACTGGGGCTACGCCGGCGAGGCGACGGGCGACGCGGCCAACGACCTGCTGTCGCTCTCGGGCGACCCGAATGTCTCCATCGAGACGACCAAGGCGCTGTCCTGCGACGTGCGCGCCGGCCGCCGCGTCGGGGAGTCGACCGCGCGCCTGGCCGGCGAGCACGAGCCGCCCCAGGCCGGGCTGGCGCCCGACCACGACCATCCCGCCGAGCGACCCAAGCAGGGCAAGACATGACCGAGGTGGCGATCCGCGGCGCCGAGGACGTCCAGCGCATGGGCTTCTTCACCGACACGACGACGTGCATCGGCTGCAAGGCCTGCGAGGTCGCGTGCAAGCAGTGGAACGACCTGCCCGCCGACGGCGGCGAGCTGCGCGCGGGTGGCTCCTACGACCACACGGGCTCGCTCGGCGCGTCCACCTGGCGCCACGTCCGGTTCGTCGAGGTCCTCACCCAGCCCGAGGTCCACGAGCCGGAGGAGGTCGACCTCCTCGCGGTCGCCTCGGGCGGCATGACCCTGGACCGCTGGGTGTTCATGTCCGACGTCTGCAAGCACTGCACGAACGCCGGCTGCCTCGACGCCTGCCCGACGGGCGCGCTGATCCGCACGGAGTTCGAGACGGTGATCGTGCAGCCCGACGTGTGCAACGGCTGCGGCTACTGCATCCCGTCGTGCCCGTTCGGCGTCATCGACCGCGCGCCCGACGACGGTCGCGCCGCGAAGTGCACGCTCTGCTACGACCGCCTCGAGGACGGCCTGGAGCCGGCGTGCGCGAAGGCCTGCCCGACCGACTCGATCCAGTTCGGCCCGCGCGAGGAGCTCATCGTGCGCGCCCAGGAGCGCGTGGCGACGCTGCACGAGCGCGGGATCGAGGGCGCCTACCTCTACGGGGACCAGGACACGATGGCCGGCGGCCTCGGCGCCTTCTTCTTGCTCACGGAGGCGCCCGAGCGCTACGGCCTGCCGGCCGCGGCCGACTCGCCGATCCAGCAGCAGGTGGGACCGGCCACGGGCGCGGCGGTCGGCGCCGGCCTCGCCGCGGCGGGCGCGGTGGCGTGGGCGTTCGCCATGAAGCGCGACACCCCGCACTCCCCCGTGCTGGCCGGCATCATGGTCGCCGGGATCGTCACCGACGCCGTTGCGGGCGCGCTGCGGCGGCGCCGGCGGGGTGACGCGTGAAGCACCCGAAGGCGATCCTGCGGGACATGACCCCGGCGCTGGGCAAGCCGGGGGCGCCGGGGCGCTGGCGCCGCGTGCACGCCGACTCGCCCGTGCAGCTGCAGTCCGACGACTGGTCGGACGCGACGTGGTCGTTCCTCTACAAGGACGACACGAGCTATGTGACGTCGTCCGCAGGACCGAGCTTCCGAGGTCCGGAGGCCGAAAGCCGGGAGGAGGGCGAAGCCCGGTCTCCATCTGTTCCGGACGACGTCACGGTCGTGCAGGGCCCGATGATGAAACCCGCGGTGTGGACGTGGGAGGTGCCGCTGTACTTCTGGTTCGGCGGGATCGCCGCCGGGTCCTCGTTCGTCGGCCTCGCCTGCGATCTCACCGGCGACCCGGGCTCGGCGCGCGTGGCGCGGGCGCTGGCCGTCGCGACCGCGCTGCCGTGTCCCCTGCTGCTGATCATGGACCTCGGCCGCCCCGCGCGCTTCTTGAACATGCTGCGGATCTTCAAGCCGCGCTCGCCGATGTCGATGGGCGCGTGGTGCCTCGTGACGTTCTCGACCGTCGGCGCCGCGGCGGTGGGTGCCGACCTCCTCGGCGCCGACCGCGCGGGCCGGGGCCTAGGCGCGCTCAACGCGCTCGTGGGCGGCTACCTCGGCTCCTACACCGGGGTGCTGCTGGCCTCGACCGCCGTGCCCGTGTGGGCGCGCAGCCACCTCTTCCTCGGGCCGATCTTCGTGGCCACGGCCACGGCGACGGGCGCGTCGGCCTGCCGGCTCGCGCTCGTGGCCACCGGCCGCCGGCCCGGCGACACCACGCGTGAGGCGCTCGGTCGCGTCGAGGCCGGCGCCATGACCGTCGAGCTGCTGCTCTCCCAGCTCAACGGGGCGCGCCTGAAGCACCTCGCCGAGCCGCTGGAGTCCGGGGCCTCCGGGCGCTGGATCCAGGCCGCCAAGTGGCTGGTGCGCGCGGGCGTGGCGCTGCGCGTGCTGCGCCGGCCGGCGGGCTCGCGGGCCCATCACCTGGCCTCCGCGTCCTATCTCGCCGCGGGCCTGTGCTTCCGCTACGGGTGGGTGCGCGCGGGCCGGGTCTCCGCCCGCGACGACGAGGCGGTGGCTCGCATGGCGCGCGACCGGGCGGCGCAGGGCGACCAGGCCTCCGTGGTCGAGGTCACCCAGCACTAGGACCCGCCTCCGACGGGTATCGGCGGCGAGCCGCTAGGGTCAGGGCACGCCCGGCATCGACGCCGGACGCGAGGCAGCTTGCTCAGGTTCCCCGCTCACGCGGGCGTTTCGGGAGTCAGCAGTCTCTCCCGATTCACACGCGGCCTGAACCCACGGCCGCCGTCAGGAGCCTTTCCGATGTCCCCCCAGCAGTCCTTCGCCGATCTCGGCGTGTCCGGATCCGTGGTGCACGCACTCGCGCGCCGCGGCATCCACGCCCCCTTCGCCATCCAGAACCTCGTCATCGAGGACGTCCTCGACGGCACCGACGTGCTCGCCAAGTCGCCCACCGGCTCGGGCAAGACGCTCGCCTTCGGCGTCCCGCTCGTCGAGGTCATCGAGCCCGAGGATGCGGCTCCGGCCGCGCTCGTCCTGGCCCCCACGCGCGAGCTCGTGCGCCAGATCCACGACGACCTCGAGACGCTCGCCGCGGCCCGCGGCCTGCGCATCGCCACGGTCTACGGCGGCGTCGGCCTCGACAAGCAGGCCAAGCTCGCCGCCCGCGCGCACATCCTCGTCGCCACCCCCGGCCGGCTCGAGGACCTCCTCGCCCGCCGCGCCTTCTCGCTCTCGGCGGTCGACGTGCTCGTGCTCGACGAGGCCGACCGGATGCTCGACATGGGCTTCAAGCCCGCCGTCGACCGCATCGTCCGCCAGTGCCCGGAGAACCGCCAGACCCTGTTCTTCTCCGCGACCCTCGACGGCGAGGCCGGCAAGGTCGCCCGCGCCTACACCGTCGACCCGGTCCGCCACGAGCACGTACCGGCCAAGCAGCGCACGAGCGACATCGAGCATCGCTTCGTCGCCGTGGAGCGCGACGAGCGCCTCGACGCGCTCGTCGACCACCTCTCCACGGACGACCGCGACCTCGCGCTCGTCTTCGTCCGCACCAAGCGCGGCGCCGACCGGCTCGTCAAGCGCCTCGGCACCCAGGGCGTGAAGGCCGTCGCCATGCACGGCGACAAGACCCAGGGCCAGCGCGAGCGGGCGCTGGCGAACTTCACGGCCGGCAAGGCCCCGACCCTCGTGGCCACCGACGTCGCCGCGCGCGGCATCGACGTGGACGGCATCTCCCACGTCATCCAGTTCGACCCGCCCGTGGACTCCGACACCTACACGCACCGCGTCGGGCGCACCGGCCGCGCCGGGCGCACGGGCATCGGCGTGACCTTCGTCGGCGGCGAGCACCGCAAGGACATGGTCAAGATCGCCGAGCAGCTCAAGCTCAAGCGCGAGCTGGACGGGGCGCTCAACGGCTAGCTCTCGGGCGTGGGCGGCGTGGGCGCGCGCGTGGGCTGCTTCGTCAACCCGGCCGCGGACGCCACCGCGGTGGCGTCGCCCGCGGGCGACGCCGCCGGCTTCCACGCGTTCGCTGCCCGGCTACCGGCCGACGCCGATGCGATCCCTGGCGGCGCTGGCCGCCGAGCTCGGCGTCGCCGCGGTCTCGGTCAAGGACGAGTCCGACCGGCTCGGCCTGCCGGCGTTCAAGGTCCTCGGGGCCGCCTGGGCCGTCGAGCGCGCTCTGCGCCGGGAGCCGGCGATGGACACGCTCATCGCCGCCAGCGCGGGCAACCACGGGCGCGCGGTCGCGCACGTCGCGGCACAGCGGGGCCTGCGCTGCCGGGTGTTCCTGCCGGCCCGCTCGGCCGCGGCCCGCCGCGAGGCGATCGCCGCCGAGGGCGCGGAGGTCGAGGTCGTCGACGGCGACTACGAGAACGCTGTCGCCCTCGCGCGCGAGGCGGGCGAGGGCGCCGGCTGCCTCGAGGTCGCCGACGTCGGAGCGTCCGACCCGGCCCGCTGGGTGATCGACGGCTACGCGACGCTCTTCGCCGAGGCGGCGGGGCAGGGCGACCACGACGTCATCCTCGTGCCCGTCGGCGTCGGCTCGCTCGCCGCCGCCGCGGCGCGCTTCGGCGCCGACACCGGGACGCGCGTGGTCGGGGTCGAGCCGGTGACCGCCGCCTGCCTCACGCGCTCGCTGCGCGAGGGGGAGCCGACCCGGGTGGGGACGCCCGGCACGACGATGGCGGGCCTCGACTGCGCCGAGGTCTCCCCGGCCGCGTGGCCGAGCCTGCGCGCCGGCGTCGCCGGAACGGTCACCGTCGACGACGCGCGGGTCGGCGCCGCCGTGCGCGAGCTGGCCGGCGCCGGCATGGCCGTCGGCGAGTCGGGGGCCGCGCCGCTCGCCGGACTGCGCGAGCTGGCCACCGACCCCGGCGGCGCGCAGCTGCGCGACGCGGCGGGGCTCGGGCCGGCCAGCCGGGTCCTCCTCGTCGCCACGGAGGGCCCGACCGACCCGGTGTCCTACCGGCGCGCCCTGTCGGGGACGTGAGGCAGAGCGCTCAGCTGCGGAAGCGGCCAGGCGCGCTAGCCGGCGGGTTCGGCGAGCAGCGTGACCGCCGTCATGAGCGCGGCGAGCGCGCCGTAGCCGATCCTGGCGACGGTCCCCGGCGTGGTGCGCAGGGCGATCAGCGCCTGGATCGCGTAGTAGGCGGCGAAGGCGCGGGAGGCGACGGCGACGATGGTGAACGTCTGCACGGTGGCCGCGAGGGCGATGGCGGCCACACCGCTGGCCAGGTAGGGCCGGGCGCCGCGCATCCAGCGGACGAGCCGGCGCAGGTTGCCGTCGGCGGCGACGGTGTCGGCGATCGCGGCGCTGAACTGGCTCAGCACGGCCGAGATGACCAGCGGCAGCCCGAGCCACGGCGCCACGCGACCCGTCACGTCCAGCAGCGTGTCGTCCGCGCCCGCCGGCGTGCCCAGCCCCATCACCGGCGTAGCCACGGCGACGAAGCCGAGGTAGATCGAGGCCGCGATCGCCTGAGCCAGGCGCGAGGCCCACACGCGCGTCTCGGCGTCGTACTGGTCACCCAGGTAGCGGACCGTCTCGAACCCCTGCACGGTGATGACGATCCCTCCAAGCACGAGCAGCACCTGTCCGACGCCGAGGTCGGGAACCGGCGGCAGCGTCAGGCCGGGGCCCGTGACCAGCCCCCCGTCGTGGAGCAGCAGCGTTCCGCCGAGGACCGTGGTCAGGGCGAGCACCGCGACCAGCGAGACGCGATCGAGGCGGTCCAGTCCGCCGAAGCCCCGGCTGACGCCGATGCCGACGATCAGTCCGACAGCCGCACAGGCGACGATCCGCTCGACGGTCGGTGAGCCGCCGTCCACGGCGTAGCCGACGAGGTACTCGGCCATGATCCGCAGGTACAGCGCGACGGAGATCACGTACGCCACGACGATCACCGCGTCGGCCAGCCGGTCGAGCCCGTGCGTGACCGCGTCGAGCTCGCCCTTGTCGGCCAGCGGCTCGACCACCCGCACGCAGTGCCGGATCGCCGTCCCCACGAGCCACGCGACCGCGCATACCGCCGCTGCGCCGAGCACCGACAGGGCGCCGAGCGTGCGCTCGAGCACGGGGACGATGATGAGCAGCCCGGATCCCAGGATCGAGGCCAGCGGCGTCACCGTGGCGAGGAGCACCCGCCGGCGACTGATGGGCTTCGCCGGCGCGGGCACCGGGCACATTCGACCACAGGCCCCGCGTCGGGTGTCGTACGGGCGGGGCACTCGGCCGGTTGCCGCTTCGCGAGACCCGGTCAGCGAGCGGGGGGACCGGCGCCCCATCCGGCCACGAGGGCGAGCTGGACGCCCGCGCAGCCGATGTAGGCGCAGGTCGCGGCGAACGAGCCGAGCGGCCATGCCGCCCAGCCGGGCACGTGCGCGAGCAGCGCGACCGCGCCGACCGCAACCCCGACCGAGACCCAGTGCAACACGCCCGCCAGCACGCGATGACCGACCTCGTCGCTCGCCTCCGAGGGGGCGAGCGCGCCGCGCGCGAGCAGGCCCATCGTCCCGAAGCCGGTCAGCGCACCCGCGGCGAAGCCCATGACCGCGCCGACGCTCGGGATGCCATGGACGCCCTCCAGCAGCGCCCCGGAGCTCCAGAGCGCAACCGTGTAGCCGTAGGGCAGGGCGCTCGCCGCGACCATGGCGCCGAGCGCGGCGCGCAGGGCGCGGCGCTTGCGGCGGCGCTGGCCGCCAGCGCCAGCCCCCCGGCGGCGCTGGCCACCGGCGCCAGCCCCCCCGTCACGGCCGACCGTCATCGGTGCAGCGTATTCGCGGCGCAGCGCCCGGGTGCGCATCCCGGCGTACGGGCCGGGCCGGGCGGGCAGGGTCCGTCCATGGCCCAGAACCTGATCGTCAACGGCGCCGACGCGGAGACCGGGGAGCGCGGCGAGCAGCTGCTCGCCGGCACCGACCGCCTCCGGGTGCGCCTGTGGGAGGGCGAGCCGGCCGGCGAGACCGCCCCCGAGCACGCCAACGACTACGACTACGTCGCCTACGTGCTGGCGGGGGCGCTGCGCGTCCGCATCGGTGACGCCGGACCCGCCGAGGTCCGCGCGGGCGACACCTACGCGGTGCCCGCGGGCGTGCCGTACGGCTTCGAGATCCTCGAGACGGCCAAGGTCGTGGAGGCCCTGACGCAGTAGCGGCATGGATCGCATCGACCGCCACGACCTGTTCGTCGACGCGCCCGCCGAGCGGACCTGGGACGCGCTCGCCTCCACCCTCGGCGGCGTGGACGGCCGCCTCGCCCACGCGGTCGCGGCGGTCCTCGGCTGCCGGCCGGCCCGGACGAGCGGGCCGCCCGTGCCGGCGCGCGGGGCCGAGCTGCCGGGCTTGAGGGTGATCGCCGCGCAGCCGCCGCGCAGGCTCATCCTCGAGGGCGAGGAGCGGCTCGCGAGCTACGTGCTGCAGTTCGACCTCGACAGCGGCGGCACGCTGTCGGCCACGACCTGGGCGCAGTTCCCCGGCGCCGCCGGGCGCGCGTGGCGGGCGCTGGTGATCTCCAGCGGCAGCCACGCGCTCGTGATGCGGGCCATGCTGCGACGCGTACGCGGACGCGCCGAACGCGGCCGCTGACGCGGAGGTGGGCGAGGTTGGGGCCCGCATGGGGCCGCAACCGCGGCCACCCCCCACCCCCCCCGGCCGGGGGGGGGTTGGGGGGCGCGGGCAGCTTCTGGCGCCCCGGGACCCCCGTACCGGCGGGGA